>NZ_CP059833.1:0-670148 GCF_014117265.1 Corynebacterium hindlerae
ACCGGGTGCCGGCAACGACTCCAACGAGAGACCACCGGACGCCGCGGACGCAAAGATGATCCGCTGTATAAGTACCGTCGCACCCTGTTGACCAGGACGAACTACCTCACCGAGCGGCAGAAACAACGCCTGGACATGCTGTGGGCCACCGACGATGACTACGTGGCACTCGAGGTCACCTGGATGTTCTACCAGGACCTGATCACAGCATACGGGCACCCGCAGAAATCAGAAGGCAAGAAGTTGTTGGAACGGATCATCACCACCCTGCGCAAAGGCTTGCCGAAAGGTCTGGAGGAGCTGGCTCAACTCGGGAGAACCCTGTGGCGTCGGCGGGAAGATGTGCTCGCCTACTTCGATATCGGGGCGTCCAACGGGCCGGTCGAGGCCATCAACGGCAGGCTCGAGCACCTACGGGGGATCGCCCTGGGATTCCGAAACCTCAACCACTACATCTTGCGGTGCCTGATCCACTCCGGACAACTACAGGACAAGATCAACGCACTCTAAAACCGGAAGAGCCGGTTTGCCATATTCGTTGACGGCGGCGCGGAGGTGGTCTTCGGCTTCGTCGTAGGAGCGGCCACGGACGGCTGCGAGGAGGGTGGGGATGGCTTCGGGCTGCATCTTCTTGGCCCAGCGGGCGACGAGGACGAGGATGTGGACGGGGATTCCGGTGGCGGCGTCGGCGTGGTCTTTGAGGCGTTTGTAGGTGCTCAGGAGGCTACGGATGTAGGTTTCCGACATGCCGGATTGGTGGGCGAGGTCCGAAATGCCGATGAGGCGTGCGTGGCGGGCGCAGTCTTCGAGGATGGCGATGCCTGGGGCATGGGCTGCGGCGAATTCGGAGAACATGGCTGTGAAGGTAGCCGAGCGGGAGGGGAAGTGGGCGTCGTAAAGCGTGGCGCCTGTGGATAACTTCGGTTTTCCACAGAGGGTAGGCTAAACGGCATGGCTTTCCCTGCAGAACATCCTTTGATTCCGGTATCGGAGCATCGGCCCGAGGACATTGAGCGTAGTGATGCGCGGTTTGAGGTTATTTCGGAGTTTGAGCCGAGTGGTGATCAGCCGCAGGCGATTAAGGAGCTGAGTGAGCGGCTGAATCGTGGGGAGCGGGACGTTGTCCTGATGGGCGCCACGGGTACGGGTAAGTCGGCGACGGCGGCGTGGTTGATTGAGAAGATGCAGCGGCCGACGCTCGTGATGGCGCCGAATAAGACGCTGGCGGCGCAGCTGGCGAACGAGTTGCGACAGTTGTTACCGAACAACGCGGTGGAGTATTTCGTGAGTTATTACGACTACTATCAGCCGGAGGCGTATATCGCGTCGAGTGATACGTACATCGAGAAAGACTCGTCGATCAATGAGGATGTGGAGCGGCTGCGGCACTCGGCGACATCGAGCCTGCTGAGCCGTCGCGACGTCGTCGTGGTGAGTTCGGTGTCGTGCATTTACGGCCTGGGCACGCCGCAGTCTTATTTGGACAGGTCGGTTCAGCTGAAAACCGGGGAGGAGATTGAGCGCGACAGGTTCCTCAGACTCCTCGTTGATATCCAGTACGCCCGCAACGACGTCGCATTCACCCGCGGCACGTTCCGCGTGAAAGGCGACACGGTGGACATCATCCCTGCCTACGAGGAACTCGCGGTGCGGGTCGAGTTCTTCGGCGACGAGATCGACACCCTTTACTACATCCACCCGCTGACCGGCGACGTCATTCGCCAGGTCAACGAATTGCGCATCTTCCCTGCAACCCACTACGTGGCCGGCCCGGAGCGGATGGAAAAAGCGATTCAGGCGATTAAGGAGGAACTGGCCGAGCGCCTCGCGGACTTCGAAAACCGCGGGAAACTCCTGGAAGCCCAACGCCTCCGGATGCGCACCGAATATGACATCGAAATGATCGAGCAAGTCGGCTTTACCAGTGGCATCGAGAACTACTCCCGCCACATCGACGGCCGCCCGGCGGGATCCGCACCGGCCACCCTGATTGATTACTTCCCGGAAGACTTCCTCACCATCATAGACGAATCCCACGTCACCGTCCCCCAAATCGGCGCGATGTATGAGGGCGATGCGAGCCGGAAACGAAATCTGGTCGATTTCGGCTTCCGTCTGCCGAGCGCGCTGGATAATAGGCCCCTCACTTGGGAAGAGTTCGACGCGCGCAAAGGCCAGTGCGTGTACATGTCGGCGACCCCGGGCAAGTATGAGCTAGCGGCCACGGGCGGCGAGTTCGTGGAGCAGGTCATCCGCCCGACGGGCCTGGTGGATCCGAAGGTGGTGGTGAAGCCGACGAAGGGCCAGATCGACGACCTCATCCATGAGATTCGGCTGCGGACGGAGAAGGACGAGCGCGTCTTGGTCACCACGCTGACGAAGAAGATGGCCGAGGATCTGACAGAGTACCTGTTGGAAAACGGGGTACGGGTGCGCTACCTGCACTCGGACATCGACACCTTGCAGCGCGTGGAGCTGCTGCGCCAGCTCCGCCTCGGCGAATACGACGTCCTGGTCGGCATCAACCTGCTCCGCGAGGGCCTCGACCTGCCGGAGGTGTCGCTCGTCGCAATTTTGGACGCGGACAAGGAGGGGTTCCTGCGTTCCACCACCTCCCTCATCCAGACGATCGGCCGCGCGGCCCGCAACGTCTCCGGCGAGGTACACATGTATGCAGACCGGATCACGGAGTCGATGCAGTACGCTATCGAGGAGACGGAGCGCCGCCGGGAGAAGCAGATCGCCTACAACACCGAGCACGGTATTGATCCGCAGCCGTTGCGCAAGAAGATCGCGGACATCCTGGAGATGGTCGAGGAGAGCACGGGTGACGCGGCAGTGGTCGTCGAGAAGCGCGACACGTCGTCGATGGCGCAGAGCGAAATTAAGCAGCTTATCGACGACCTGACCGCCCAAATGGGAGCCGCTGCGCGTGAGCTGAAATTCGAGCTCGCGGGCCGGCTACGTGATGAAATTCTCGATCTGAAAAAGGAGCTACGCGGTTTGAATGAAGCCGGAATCTAGTCCGTATGTAAAATCAGTTTAAGTACATTCTCCTATCCGAATGAGGTCAACATATGAGCCAGTACACCAAGATTGTCGTCGGCACTGACGGATCGAAGTCTTCCCTTTTGGCTGTGCAGCGGGCAGCAGCAATCGCCGCCGCATTTGATGCGACGTTGATCATCGGCTGTGCCTACTACGAGACCAAAGAAGACGCCAACAAGACCCTCCGCCAGGATTCCGTCACCGTCCTCGGTAACGACCCTGCGCAGGAAAACCTGAACAAGGCTGCCGAGGCAGCTAAGGAGATCGGCGCGACGAAGATTGAAACTGTCATCAAGCCGGGCACCCCGGTGGAGGCGCTGATGGCGATCGTCACGGACAACGATGCTGACCTGCTGGTCGTCGGCAACCGTGGCATTAACTCCCTGACCGGCCGCCTCCTGGGCTCCGTCCCGGCGGACGTAGCACGTCAGTCGAACTGCGACGTCATGATCGTTCACACGGTCGCCGGCTAAGTAAGCACCGTTAAAGTCTGCGTGGCGCGCGTGAGAGCCACATACAGATTCTGCGTGCCCTGCGTGCCAGCGGCAATGAGGTCTGGATTCACCACGATTACGTGGTCGAACTCCAGGCCTTTAACTTTTTCCACCTCGCCAGGGCGGATCACAGCATAAGACCGGCCATCGGAAGGGAGGTAATCAGCCAAGTCAGCAATAGCCCCGAACCGCACCGGCTCCCCCTCCCGGATCGACGTCGCCGGAGTTCTCGATGGGGCGTATTGGGCCGCATAGTCCGCGATAGCCCGCGGCGTCCGGTAATTCACCGTCAGCTCGCGGCGCACGAACCGGGAGCCGACGAAGGGCTCCAACGTCTCGGCCCAGGAGTCAACGCCCGCGGGTGATCCGGTCTGGGCGGTGTCGCCGACGAGCGTCATCCAACGAGACGGGCAGCGGCGCATGACCATCCGCCACTCCATCGGCGAAAGTTCTTGTGCCTCATCGACGATGACGTGCCCGTACGCCCAGGTGAGGTCTTCGCGGGCGCGCTGTGCGGTGGAGCGGTAGTCGCGGGTGCGCTGCCGGGCGGCGAGGGTTTCGGCGTCGATGACGTCGTGGGCGAGGAGGACTTCGGCGTCGAACCCGTCGTCGATGTCCTGGACGGCGGAACCTTGCAGGATGTCGAGGGCTTCCTGTGCTTCTTCGATCTTGGCGGCCCAGTCGGCGTCGTCGGCATCTTCGGCGGGGAGGCCGATGAGCTGGGTGAGTTCGTCGAGGAGGGCGGCGTCGGTGGGGGTCCAGTCGGGGGTGTCGCGGTAGAGGGCTTGTTGGGTTTCTTCGTCGTATTCGTCGGCGACGGTCGCGATGCGGTCTTTGTCGGTGAGGAGCTCCAGGAGGACGTCGTGAGGGGTGAGGGTGGGCCAGAGGGCGTCGATGAGTTGCTGGATGGCGGGCTCATCGGCAAGTTCGTCGTGGAGCTCAGCGATGTCGCCGGCGGAGAGGAGGTTCTTACCGCCGAGGGGGTCGGCGCCGATGTGGTCGCCGAGGGCGCGGGCGAGGTGATCGAGGAGGGTGTCGGTGAAGATGGGGCGGGCGTCGTTATGCGGGCGTCGGCTGCGGCGGGCGCGGGTGCGGGCCGACTTCATCATCGCGGTAGTGCAGGTGAGGGTGATGCTGCCGATGCGTAGGGGCTGGTCGGGGAGGACTTGCTGGTACTGCTGGACGGCTTTTTTGAGAATATACACCATCTCCAGGCTGCCCTTGACCTCGCGGGCGATGTCGGTGTCGGTGGCGGTGGGGGTGACGCCGGGGAAGAGGTCGCCGATGGTGGACAGAACGACGCCCGTTTCGCCGAGTTCGGGGAGGACGTGTGAGATGTAGTCGAGGAAGACTGGGTTGGGGCCGATGACGAGCACGCCGGTCTTCGCGAGTTGTTCGCGCCAGGTGTAGAGCAGGTAAGCGACGCGGTGCAGCGCCACGGCGGTTTTCCCGGTGCCCGGCCCCCCTTCGACGACCATGACGCCGCGATGCGGGTCGCGGATGATCTCGTCTTGTTCGCGTTGAATCGTCTCCACGATGGAGTTCATGTGGGCGCCTCGCGCCGCGTTCAGGGCCTTGGCCAGCGCTGATTCGCTGGCTACGCCGTGGTCGTCGCCGCCTTCGGTGAGGTCTTCGTCATCGACGGACACGACGGTGCGGCCGGTCGTGCGGATATGTCGCCGCTTCTCGACGCCCAGTGGCTGAGCCGTGGTAGCCAAATAGAATGGCCGTGCCATGGGAGCGCGCCAATCCAGCAGCAACGTCCGGTAGTTGTCCTCCCTGGCATCGATGCCCATGCGCCCGATGTAGCGGCGTTCGAGGTCGGGGCGCCCCGGGACGGGATTCTCGATGTCGTCGGAGGCGATGTCGATCCGGCCAAACACCAGCCCCAACTGCGCGAGCGTCAGCTTGTCCAGTTTGGCGTTCAGGGCGTGATATTCGGTTTCGCGTTCGACGAGGGCTTCGGCGTCGGGTTCGGCGCGGTCGACGCGCAGCATGACTTCTTTGAGCTTGGCGTCGGATTGGGCGACGTCGTCGTCGATGCGCTGGAACAGCTCATCCACATAGCGTTGCTCTGCTGCGATTTCGCTCATGACCTTCCCTTTAAAGCTAAAAGCCGCCCGGGCGGGCGGCTTTAAAAGAGTAAAGCTGTTAGATATCGTACTTCTTCAGCTTCTTCTGCGCCTTCTTCGTCGCCTTTTCTGCCTTCTTCTGGTAGACGGCGGCGGACTTAGCGGCCTTCTTCTGGGCCCTGCCAGCTTCCTCGGCGGCGATCTTCTGCAGCTCGTTGGCCTTCTCTTGTGCAGCTGCGGCTGCTGCGACCAGCTTGTGCTTAGCTACCTCGGAGTTCTTTTGGGCGCGGGCGAGCCAGTCATCCTTGTTGTCGTCGATGTAGTCAACGATGTCGTGGAACTTTTCTGCCAGCTCATTCTGCTCGGACTTCGATGGCAGCGCGGCCTGGATCTTCTTGTTCGCCACCTTGGTGGCGTGTTCTGCGCGCCAGGCCAGGCCAGGCTTGCCCTGGGTGTCGGCGGAGGCAATCATCAGGCCACCGAGCAGGGCGGTGTTGGTGATCAAGCCGTTGCGACGATCCAACTTTTCCTTAGCGTCCTGGGTTTCCCAGAAAGCGTAACGGGACAGCATGGTCGGGACGGTGATCGCGGCGAGCACAGCGGAGGACAAGCGAGGAGCCTTGCCGATGGCCAGTAGGGACGCGGAGGCAGCCTGGGCGCCACCGAGCGCCTTGGTCACAGTGTCCGCATCCTTGGGAAGGTACTTGGCGTACTCGTTTGGCACGACCGCACGCAGCTTAGCCAGCATCTCTTGGGTGCCCTCACGGTGTTCATCGGAGTTCACCACCATGTCGGCGCCGGAAGCGATGAAAGCGGAAGCGAGCATGGGGCGGGCAATTTTTCGAATCATTAGTTGGTTAGCTCCTTTTCTTGTTGCGTGGTCCCCATGATAGCCACGTTTTACCAGCCGCGTTCGGCCCACTCGGCCAGATGTGGGCGTTCAGCGCCGATAGTGGTGTCTGATCCGTGCCCCGGGTGGACGATGGCGTCGTCGGGGAAGGCGTCGAAAAGCCGCGTGGTTACGTCGGTGAACAGCCGCTGAAATTCGTTTTCGTTGTTGGTTTTGCCGACCCCACCGGGGAAGAGGGAGTCGCCGACGAACAGGTGCGTGGCGCCGTCGATGGTGGCGGCGAAGGCGAGGCCACCGGGGGTGTGTCCGCGCAGGATGATGGCGGTGAAGTCGTGGCCGGCGAAGCTAAAGGTGTCTCCGTGGTTGAGCTCGATGTCGGCGGGCGCGGGTAGGGCCGGGGCGTCGAGGAAGGAGGTGATGTGGGTGGCGCCCGTGGCCTCCAGGACGGCTGGCAGGGCTCTGACGTGGTCGGCGTGCCGGTGCGTGGTCACGACGTGGGTGATGCGGGCGCCGTGTTTGTCCGCGAGTGCGAGGAGGGCTGGGGCGTCATCGGCGGCGTCGATGAGCATGGCGTTGGTGCCGTCAACCAGCAGGTAGCAGTTGTTGTCGAAGTCGGAGACGGAGATGCGGTCGAGGATTAGGGTCATGGTTCAACAGGGTACTGTTGGTCTGAGTACTAGACAACGAATGAAGGGTATCCACAAGTGGCTGATCGCCTGATCGTACGCGGCGCGCGGGAACACAACCTCAAGGGCGTCGACATCGACCTTCCTCGGGACAACATGATTGTGTTCACGGGCCTATCGGGTTCGGGGAAGTCTTCGCTTGCGTTCGATACGATCTTCGCGGAGGGACAGCGTCGCTACGTGGAGTCGCTGTCCTCCTACGCCCGCATGTTCCTGGGGCAGATGGACAAGCCGGACGTGGAATTCATCGATGGCCTGTCGCCGGCGGTGTCAATCGATCAGAAGTCGACGAACCGCAACCCCCGCTCGACTGTCGGCACGATCACCGAAGTGTATGACTACCTGCGCCTGCTGTTCTCGCGGGCCGGTACCGCGCACTGCCCGGTGTGCGACGCGACGATTGAGCGGCAGACCCCACAGCAGATCGTGGACCAAGTCATGGCCATGGAGGAGGGGCGGAAATTTCAGGTGCTCGCGCCGGTGGTGCGCACCCGAAAAGGTGAGTTCGTTGACCTGTTCGCGGATCTGGCCGCCCAGGGCTACTCCCGCGTGCGCGTCGATGGTGAGGTGCACCAGCTGTCGAACCCGCCGAAGCTGGAGAAACAGATCAAGCACGATATTGAGGTGGTGGTGGACCGCCTGCAGGTCAAAGCAAGCCAGCAGCAACGCCTCACCGATTCGGTGGAGACGGCACTGCAGCTTGCCGACGGCGTTGTCGCAATCGAGTTCGTCGACACGGGCGAATTCCGTCGCTTCTCTGAGAAAATGTCCTGCCCCAACGGCCACATCCTGACCGTGGACGAGCTGGAGCCTCGCGCGTTCTCCTTCAACTCGCCCTACGGCGCATGCCCGACCTGTGACGGCCTCGGCACCAAGCAGGAGGTGGACATCGAGCTGATCATTCCGGATCCGGACGCCCCGTTGAACTCCGCGATCCAGCCCTGGACCTCCTCGCCTAATTCCAAATACTTCGACAAACTGATCGCAGGGTTCGCTGAGTCCATCGGGGTGGATCCCACGACGCCATATTCGGCGCTCACCGCGGCGCAGCAGAAGAAGGTCCTGCACGGTTCCAAGGACGTGGTGTCGGTGCGGTACAAGAACCGCTACGGTCGGGTCCGCAACTGGTCTGCCCCGTTCGAAGGCGTCATCCCGTTCCTGCACCGCAAGGCGGAGGAAACTGAAAGCGCTTGGTCCAAGGAGCGCTACCAGAGCTATATGCGGGACGTGCCGTGCCCCACCTGTAACGGGGCACGCTTGAAGCCGGAAATTTTGTCCGTCCGCTTGGCCTCTGAGGAAGGGGAAAAATCCATCGCGGGGCTAACGGACCTGTCCATCGCCGACGCCGCCCAGTTCCTGTCCACCCTGCGTTTGAACAAGCGGCAGGAGATTATTGCCGGCGCGGTGCTGAAGGAGATTAATGCCCGGCTGAAGTTCCTGCTGGACGTGGGGCTGGAATATTTGACCCTGTCGCGCTCGGCGGGGACGCTGTCGGGTGGTGAGGCGCAACGCATTCGCCTCGCCACGCAAATCGGTTCCGGACTGGCAGGTGTGCTCTATGTCCTTGACGAGCCCTCCATCGGCCTGCACCAGCGGGATAACCAGCGGCTGATCGCCACGCTGCAGAGGTTGCGCGACATCGGCAACACCCTGATTGTGGTGGAACACGATGAAGACACCATCAAGGCGGCGGATTGGTTGGTCGATATCGGGCCGCGTGCTGGCGAGTATGGCGGAGAGGTCGTCTACCAGGGCGACCCAGAAGGAATTCTCACCTGCGAAGAATCACTCACGGGTGCCTACCTGTCTGGGCGCCGAATCCTCGGGGTTCCCGAGCAGCGGCGCGAGGTGGACCCAGAGCGCATGCTGAAGATTGTGGGGGCGCGGGAAAACAACCTCGATGACATCGACGTCTCCATCCCGCTCGGTGTCCTCACCTGCGTTACTGGCGTGTCCGGCTCCGGAAAATCCACGCTCATCAACCGAATCCTGGCCAAGACCCTCGCTAACGAGCTCAACGGAGCGCGGCAAGTGCCGGGTCGTGCCAAGCGCGTCGAAGGGCTCGAACACCTGGACAAGCTGGTGCAGGTTGACCAGAGTCCGATCGGCCGGACGCCGCGTTCTAACCCGGCGACGTACACGGGCGTATTCGACAAGATCCGCACCCTGTTTGCGGAAACCGCCGAAGCTAAAGTTCGCGGGTACAAGCCGGGCCGGTTCTCCTTCAACACCAAGGGCGGGCGCTGCGAGGCGTGCCACGGCGACGGCACCATCAAGATTGAGATGAACTTCCTGCCCGACGTATACGTGCCGTGTGAGGTGTGCAATGGGGCGCGCTACAACCGCGAAACGCTGGAAGTGCGCTACAAGGGCAAGAACATCGCCGAGGTGTTGGACATGTCAATCTCCGAAGCCGCGGAATTCTTTGAGCCGATCTCGTCCATTCACCGCTACCTGAACACGCTGGTGGATGTGGGGCTGGGATATGTGCGCCTGGGCCAGTCGGCTACCACGTTGTCGGGTGGCGAGGCGCAGCGAGTGAAGCTCGCTTCGGAACTGCAAAAGCGTTCCAAGGGGCGGACGATCTACATCCTGGATGAGCCGACCACCGGCCTGCATTTCGAGGACATTCGCAAGCTCATGCTGGTGATCCAGGGGCTGGTGGATAAGGGCAACTCGGTGGTCATCATCGAGCATAACCTGGACGTGATTAAAGCCGCCGACTGGGTCATTGACATGGGGCCAGAGGGCGGCTCGGGCGGTGGCACAGTGGTGGCCGAAGGAACCCCGGAGGACGTCGCCCAGGTGGAGGGCTCGCACACCGGTAGCTTCCTGAAGGAACTGCTCTAAGCGTTCAAGGATTTCGTTTTCTTTGCCCGCAGCGACGCAATCGCCAGCAGCGCAAGTCCGGAGATCAAGAAGGCGATCACGCGTGGCACGCCCTCCAGGGTGCCCAGGTCGAAGAACACCAGCTTCACGACGGACGCGATCGCCAAGATCAAGCCGACCGCCAGGGACGTGGAACGGCTGAACGCATTGGTGACCACCAGGATGTAGGCTGCGAGCAGCATCCAGGAGATGGATACCAGTGCGTGGCCCACTAGGTAGCCCAGCCACATGCTGTTTTCTCCCAGCAAGCTGAACAGGTAGGTGGTAACGGTGACGATGACGAGGGCACTTAAGTGGAGGCCGGCGATTCCGATGATGACCTGAGCTGCGATGGGGTACCGCTGGAACGCGTGGCGCACCAAGAAGATGGTCACCATGAACACCAGGATTGCGATGGCTTGCACCAGCGCGATGTGATCAGTGAGCCACAGTGGTTTCTTGAAGAGGACGGCTTTGCCAAGTTCGCTGGTCAAAAGGATGCCGATGCCAAACATCGACGCCCACGGGTACCAGTTGTAGTTGTTGTGTCGGGATATCCACCATGCGAGCCCAGAAAAGACCACAAAGTACACAGCCACCAGGGTTGGGCGTTCCAGGATCACCCCAGCGCCGAGAGCTGAGGCACGGGACCACCACAGGAGATATACCAGTGGCAGCATTGTCAGTGGGAATACTGCGTATTTGTTGTAGAACAGCACTGCAAGGATGGTGAAGCCCGCAATGGTGGCCACCATGACGGTGAGTTCGAGGAAGGATTCGGATAACAGGGCACCGATGCCGAGCATCACCATGGGGGAGGTAAACCCAAGGTTGAGGTCGGATGGATCGCCCCACTCGTCGAGGAGAGCCACACTGACAAACACGGCTACGCCGATAATCACGGTCATTGAGAGAGGGAATCCGTCCTGATACAACGCAGCGGGGATAGCCACCGGACCAATCAGCGCAGCGAGGTTTCGGGAGGAAGTCCAACGCTTCTGCATGGAGCACACCGCGATAAACAGTGCTGGTGCGATCACCGGGAATGTGAAGAAATCACCACTGGTGAGGTACAAGAAGAACATGATGAACCCTGAGACGATGGTTATGTTCAACATCATCTCGTCGTCCCAGGCCCTGGCCAGGCTGGAAAACAGCGCCAACAGCACGACGAGCACGCTGGCACCAACTATCGGTGGCCACCACCCCAACATGCTCACGGTAGCCATAGTGGTGAGTGAGCTTGTGAGCAGCGACGCTGTGGTCAGGGCGTACAGACCTTCTTTCGCCAGGCCACGACGCCGCACGACCACAGCGCCACCCAACAGCAGCGCAGCAATCAGCCATGCACCGATGACGCGGCCGAGTGGTCCCAACCACCCGTTTTGGATCGCTAGTGCGATCAGGAGGCTCACACCCGCGAGGGTGATCAGCACACCACCGACAGCGACCGCCCTGATTACGAATTGCTCGTCTTGCCAAAAAGGAGGAGGTGCTTCTTTCGCGACGGGCGCAGGCTTGTCGACGGCCAGTGCCACGGGTTCCGGTTCCGGCTCCGGCTCAGGTGCAAGTTGGGGTTCTGGTTCTGGCTGGACCGGTGGCGCGTTCATTTCCTCTTCAGGCTGTGATGACTCGTACATAGTAAACAGGTCCTTACGGATGTCGTCGAGGGCAGTTTCGGCGTCATTGAGCTTGTCGGCAATGTTGCGCAATCGCTCCTGGTCGGAATCATTAAGTTTCATGAGGGAAAGTTTAAATCAGCTAATGCGAAGCTGCAGTGGAATGATTTGAACTGTTACAAACCACGTGCTAAGTTATGAGAGCTACCGCCTCGCACCCATTCTTGCTTGGGTGCAGGCCGCAAGTGGAGGTCCCTCCCACCAGAAGCCGCCTGACATCAGGTTGGATAATGGTCACAAATGAGCTTTCAGCTCGCGGATCTCCCGCACGACGTTTCAGTCGCGCGGGTATTTGTCGTGAGTGCTCGGGGGAATCGACACTTCAAGCCACGCGGTACCACGTTATTTACTGCTACTTGAGGAGTACACATCAGCGCTGAAGTTCGCATCAACGATCGTATCCGGGTTCCCGAGGTACGTCTTGTAGGTCCAAACGGTGAACAGGTCGGTGTCGTCCGCATTGAGGACGCACGCAAGCTTGCTTACGATGCAGACCTCGATCTCGTCGAGGTTGCACCAAACGCGAAGCCACCTGTGGTCAAGATCATGGACTTTGGCAAGTTCAAGTATGAGCAGGACCAGAAGGCCCGCGAAGCTCGAAAGAACCAGCAGCAGACTGTGGTCAAGGAGCAGAAGCTTCGTCCAAAAATCGACGATCACGATTACGAGACGAAGAAGAATAACGTGATCCGATTCCTGGAAAAGGGATCCAAGGTCAAGGTCACCATCATGTTCCGTGGTCGTGAACAATCCCGACCTGAACTTGGCTTCCGGCTCCTGGAACGTCTGGCCGACGACGTTGCTGAATACGGCACCATCGAGGCTCGGGCGAAGCAGGACGGCCGCAACATGACCATGGTCATCGGCCCACTGCGCAAGGGCAAGAAGTAACCGAATCTTTCTGGTAAGGACAACTTAAATGAAGAACAAGACCCACAAGGGCACCGCTAAGCGTGTGAAGATTTCCGGCTCCGGCAAGCTGCGTCGTGAAAAGGCAAACCGTCGCCACCTGCTCGAAGGCAAGCCGTCCACCCGTACCCGTCGTCTGAAGGGCACCACGGATGTTGCTAAGTCCGACGAAAAGCGCATGAAGCGCCTGCTGGGCATGGCTTAAGCCCAGACCACTTTTCACCCCATACACTTTTTCGACAGTTAAGGAAGTAATTCAATGGCACGTGTCAAGCGGTCAATGAACGCCAAGAAGAAGCGCCGCGAGATCCTGAAGTCCGCCAAGGGCTACCGTGGTCAGCGCTCCCGCCTGTACCGTAAGGCTAAGGAGCAGTGGCTCCACTCCATGACCTACGCTTACCGCGACCGCCGTAAGCGCAAGTCCGAGTTCCGTCGCCTGTGGATCACCCGCATCAACGCAGCTGCACGCATGAACGACATCACCTACAACCGCCTCATCCAGGGCCTGCGCCTTGCTGAGATCGATGTCGACCGCAAGATCCTCGCCGAGCTCGCCGTCAACGACTTCGCTGCATTCTCCGCAATCTGCGAGGCTGCCAAGGCCGCACTGCCTGAGGACGTTAACGCTCCTGCAGCTTAAGCTCGCTAACAAACCCGCCCCGATTCTAACGAGGGCGGGTTTTTCGGGTATAGGTGCGAAATTTGGCGTACGGATGGGACGATCCGAGCGTTGAGAATCCCATCGGTACGCTAAATCCGGGGGCCTACTAATGCCCGGTGGTTTGCCCACTGGGAGGTTGTAAGGTTGAATATCTCTGTCAAAGAAAACATGTAACAGGAAAGTGGTTTAGGTCGTGACTTACCCTCAGAACCCCTTCGATGGCTATGACAAAGACGGGCTGCCGATTCAGAACACGCCCAACCCCTTCCAGCAGCAACAACAATTCCAGCAGCCTGCGGTTCCACAACCGCAGCAATTCCAGCACATGCCGATGCAGGCGCAACAGTACGCCCCAGTGCAGAAGAGCATGTTGGCTGCTGCTCTCCTGGCGTTCTTCCTGGGAGGCCTCGGTGTCCACAACTTCTACTTGGGCTACTCCAGCAGGGGAGTGACTCAGCTGGTCCTGACGCTGATCGGCGTTTTTACTTCCTGGCTCTTGATTGGATTCTTGTTCATCTTCGTGGTTGGGATTTGGGCGTTCATCGAATTCATCCTGATTTTGGTTGGTAACTCGCCCTACGACCGGGATTCCCAAGGGATTCCGCTGAAGCGTTAACAACTACATAAAAATTCGGAAAGCACAGTCTGCTTTCCGATTTTTTGTTGTTAGGCCCGTTTTGTACGTAGAACGAAGAATCCGAGGATGGCTAGGATGACGGCGATCGCGATGAGGCCGACGCCGGCCCAGATGGCGATGGACCCCACGAGCCACCAACCGTAGGCATTGAGCAGGATTCCGCGGAGGGTATCGCCCTTGAAGAGCTGATCGCGGGTGTCGTTCAGTTTCTTGATTTCCTCTTCCGATGCTCCGTTTTTCTTCGCTTCCTTAATGACGTCGCCCATTTCCTGGTAGGTCTTGCCATCGGAGGAGTTCATCATGTGCTGCCAGATGAAGTTGTCGGCGTACACCTTTGCCTGGGGGCCGGTGGACATCATGTCACCCTGGTGTGGCTTGAGTGCTTCCTGTGAAGCCTCGTCTTTGAGGGCGCTGATGGCCTGTTCGCCAGGCATGCTGATCTTTTCTTGGAGCAGCTGATCGGTGACGAAGCCGTGTGCGAACACACCACCGTAGATGGCAGCGATGCCGATGAGGGCTAAGACCACGGTAAACACGCGCGCGAGGACTCCGTACATTTCCTTGACCATGGGCGGTCTTTTCAAATGTTGGCGAAAAACTAATACAACAGTAATCCTGCATTAGTTGACGCGTGAACCTAAAATTCAGTGACGTGAAATACACAGAATATTGCCAGCCTAATGAAAACGAGTTGCAGTAAGGTAGTGTGTGTTCCGACATCAAGACCAGAAAGGACCAGTTATATGTCGAAACTTCACAAGCTTGCTGCAGCTGCACTCGCGCTGGGCATGTCCGCACCGATCACCGGCGGGTTCGTGGCTCCAGCCATGGCCGTCGAAAAGCAGGTGCACTATGAAGACCAGCAGGTTCGCCCTGGTCACTCCGTCTCCGTCGCGCCGGCCACGCCTCTTCCTGAGGATGCGGGTGCCGACTTTGACCAGTCCGGAATTCCCGAAGGTTGGTACGTCTCCATCAACGAGGACAACGGCGAACTCACGGTATCGGCCGCACCGAATGCCAAGAATGGCGACAGCTACACGGCTCGCGTGAAGATTGTTGACATTGACGGTCACGTCGAGTGGACCGAAGTTACCTTCACGGTCTCGGAGGACGGCAACGCCGACTCAGCGCTGCCACCCGCTGACTCCGATGGGCCACAGGTCACCTATGAGGACGCCACCGTGGAGCCGGGACGCTCTGTGCAGGTCAACCCGCAGGGAGACACCAATCCAGACCTCGGCTACGACATTTCCCAAGCCGGTATCCCTAAGGGCTGGTACGTCACCATTGCTGAAAATGGCATCCTCACCGTTAGTGCGGGCGGGGACGCTAAGAGCGGCGACTCCTACACGGTGAAGATCAAGGTCGTGGATGGCGACGGTAAGCTCACCTGGACCGACTCTACGATCACCGTGAAGTAGCCTGCTACCCTGGAGTCCATGAATCTGGACTTTGAGCAGGCGTTCACGGAACGCACTCCGCGCGTCGTAAATGCAGCTAAGTTGCTGAAAACGGCCGGCCGAAAAAAGGCCGGCCTTTTCCTCGTTGAGGGAGAAAACTCCGTCGAAGCAGCAGTCAGTACTGGCGCGGCGCAGGATGTGTTCGTGACGGAAAAAGCCGCCGCGCGTTTTGAGGAACTGCTCACCGCTGCCGGTCACATGAATGTGTACATGCACCCGATTACGGAGCGGGCGGCGAAAGCCCTCGCCGACACTGTCACCACCACTGGAATCTTCGCCGTATGTAAACCCGTGCTGTGGCCAATGAAGGAGGTCATGCGGGGTAAACCGCGCCTGGTGATGGTGCCGGTGCACACCGCGGAACCTGGCAACGCGGGCACGCTGATCCGCGTGGCCGACGCCATGGGGGCCGACGCCGTCCTCTTCGCCGGCGACTCGGTAGACCCACAGGGGCCCAAAGCGGTACGTTCGTCCGCGGGTTCGCTGTTCCACATCCCCGTGATGCGGGAGAATAACTTCCAGGCGATTTTCGACACGCTCAAGGCGCGTGACCTGCAGGTCATCGCTACCTGCGCGGACGGGGAGCTCAGCCTTGACGACGCCCAAGAGATCCTCACTAAGCCCACCGCCTGGCTCTTCGGCAATGAAGCCCACGGCCTGCCGCAAGAAATCTTGGACAAGGCAGACTACCGGGTCCGCATCCCTATCCGCGGTCGTGCTGAATCCCTAAATCTGGCCACCGCAGCCTCGATCTGCATGTACGAATCCGCGAAGGCGCAAGCGCAATGACCGTATCTCGATTGCAACCTTTTGGAGAGACTATTTTCGCCACCATGACAGCCGAAGCTGTCAAACATGGCGCCATCAACCTGGGTCAGGGGTTCCCAGACTCCGACGGGCCGGCTCGCATGCTGGAGATCGCTCGGGAAGAGATCGCGAACGGCAACAATCAATACGCGCCTGGCATGGGGGTGCCTGAGCTGCGTGAAGCGGTAGCCGACGCCAGGGCAGTGGCAGTAAACAACGTCCTGATCACGGTGGGTGCCACCGAAGCGATCACCGCCACCGTGCTCGGGCTGGTGGAGCCGGGCAAAGAAGTGATCGTGCTCGAGCCCTACTACGATGCCTACGCCGCCGCGATTGCGCTGGCAGGAGCCACCCGCGTGGCCGTGCCGCTCGCTGAATCAGGTAACACCTGGATGATTGACGTCGCCGCCGTCGAAGCTGCGATCACCGACAACACTGCGATGATCATCGTGAACTCGCCCCACAACCCAACCGGCGCCGTGCTGGATATGCGGCAGCTTACAGAAGTATGCGTGCGCCATGACCTGCTCGTTCTCTCCGATGAGGTGTACGAAAACCTCGTATTCACCGGCTCCCAGCACACCCGAGTAGCCGAGCTGCCGGGCATGTGGGAACGCACCATCACCGTCTCCTCCGCGGCCAAGTCCTTCAACTGTACGGGATGGAAAACCGGCTGGGCGATAGCGCCAGAGGAACTGTTGGACGGCGTCGTCAAGGCGAAGCAATTCATGTCCTACGTCGGCGCCACGCCGTTCCAGCCCGCCGTCGCCCACGCCCTGCGCGAGGAAGGCGAGTGGGTGCGCGGGATGGTCGCCGACCTGGAGCGCAAACGCACGCTGCTTGCCGACGGCCTGTCCGCCAGCGGATTTCGTGTCTACGATACCGCCGGAACCTACTATGTGGTGGCCGATGTGGGGTGCGACGGCGTGGAATTTTGCATGAATCTACCTGCGAAAACAGGGGTCGCGGCAATCCCGCTCCAGGTGTTCACCGACCACCCAGAGCAGTGGCGCACCAAGGTGCGGTTCGCGTTCTGCAAACAGGACGAGGTGCTGGAAGAAGCGGTGCGGCGGCTCGGAGGTTAATGCATGTTCTAAATCTGGCAGGATTGTTCGAACGAACGGGGGTAGCCGTAAATGGTAGTTTACCAGCAGTGTTCGAATGGATGGGGGTGGCCATGTCTGGGCCTTGCTTTATGTTGAGGTCATGCAGAACGCAACGCAGATGAGTACCTTACTGGGCCAGGCGCGCCACAGCCTGGCCCAGGCACAGGCTCTGCTTTGCGACCAGTCAGCCAGATTCGATGATCTCACGGAGATGCTGCTGGAGCTCCGTCAGATTACGCGGTTGGCGGAGCTGACCACGGTGGGCATGATTAGGCTGCTGCGGGAAGAAGAGACGTTAAAACCTGGAAATCGCAACAGCTTCAATAACTTTATGCATGCCGGTAGGTTCAGTCGTCGTGAGTTGAAAGACGCGGTGAAGCTATCTGAAGAACTGTTTGATACGCCCGCAGGACTAGACAACTCCGATCCGATCACTGCTCGGATGCCGGAGACAGCCCAGGGCTTTGCACAGGCGAGTTTCGGCATGGCCTCGGCTATCGAAATTTCGAAGGTGCTTGACCAGGTTCCAGAACACACGCCGGATGAGTCTGTGGCACAAGTCGAACGGATGCTTGCGCAGCTCGCTGAGACACTCGCACCGGATGACTTGCGCAAAGCGGGTATCAAGGTGCTACAAGGGTTAAACGCAGAGCACCCACCGAGTGATGCGGACCGCCAGCGTCGACGCAATATTAAGGTCTCTCCCCAAAAGGCCGATTTAATGTCCACGCTCAGCGGCGATATCACACCAGAATTAAAGAGCCTGCTTGATCGGCTTTTTGCCGACTATGCGGGGCCGGGCGATTTGCTGCCAGAAGGGGAGAAGGAAGCCGACTCCCGCACCGCTGGCCAACGGCGTCACGACGCCCTAGTGGCAGCACTCAAGACAGCATTGCATCGTAAAGGTGGCATGCCACCTACTCGGGGCTGCTCCACGGTGGTCGCCACTATGACACTCGAACAGCTTCACCGGGCAGCGGGGATCGTGCCGACCGACGTCGGAACGTTGCTGCCTATTCCGGACCTCATTAGGCTCGGCGCGGACTCGAACGCTTTCCTCGCCATCTTGGACGACGGCACCGGGAACCTGATTGAGCTCGGTCGTACCAAACGAGCTGCCGATGTCTACGCATACCTCGGGCTGGTTGCCTCCCAAGGCGGCGACATGACCCCGGGTTCTGATCTCCCGGCCGCGTTGTGCGAGATTCACCATTGGTGGGCGTGGAGCCGTGGGGGACGCTCGACTGCCGCCAACATGGGGTTGCTCGGACACCGTACCCACAGAAACACTGATGACCAGCAGAACAATCCAGGAAAATACTGGACGATCTGCTCCGAGACCGGACACTTGTTGTTCATACCACCGGACAGTGTGGACCCGCAGCGAAGACCGCGGGCGAATTTCAACCCCGCCACCTGGTTCAATCCTGGAAGCATGATCAGGTATGGACTCTTCCAGCCGGATAAGGATCCCCCGTTTTCCGGTTTCGCCTGCCCAGGCTGCGGTCGGTCATCGGCATAATCAGGCTCGCGGTATAGTACTTGGGTTAGCACTTTATTTTTCGAACCAAGGGGATTTTTGGTGAGCGACATCGAGTTGACGGAAAGCAACCTCACAGCCTTAGCTGAGGCCGCTGAAAAGGCATTCCAGCAGGCACAGGACCTGGAGGAGCTCGCGGTGGCTCGCAAGGAGCACCTCGCCGACGACGCACCCATCCCAATGGCGCGTCGCTCCCTGGGGAGCATCCCGAAAGAGCAGCGAAAAGACGCTGGTCGGTTAGTGAACATGGCCCGAGGCCGCATGGAGAAAATCTACGGTGAGGTGAAGGCCAAACTCGAGGAAAAGCGCAACGCAGAGGTGCTGATCGCGGAGCGGGTCGACGTTACCGTCCCAACCACCCGTCGTCAGGGCGCTATGCACCCCATTACCCAGCTGTCGGAGAAGATTGCTGACATCTTCGTCGGCATGGGCTGGGAAATCGCAGAAGGCCCAGAGGTCGAGGCAGAGTACTTCAACTTCGATGCCCTGAACTTCCTCCCGGACCACCCAGCGCGTACTCTGCAGGACACTTTCCATGTTTCTGTCGAGGGTTCTAAGCAGGTGCTGCGTACCCACACTTCTCCAGTGCAGGTCCGCACCCTGCTGTCCCGCGATGTTCCGGTTTACATTGCCTGCCCAGGACGCGTATTTCGCACTGATGAGCTGGACGCCACCCACACCCCGGTGTTCCACCAGATTGAAGGGTTAGCCGTCGATAAGGGCCTGACGCTGGCTCACCTGCGCGGCACCCTGGATCACCTGGCCAAGACCCTCTTCGGCCCAGAAACTCGCACCCGGATGCGTACCAACTACTTCCCGTTCACCGAACCTTCGGCCGAGGTGGATGTGTGGTTCCCGAATAAGAAGGGCGGCGCCGGATGGATTGAGTGGGGCGGCTGTGGCATGGTTAACCCGAACGTGCTGCGTGCCGCGGGTATTGACCCTGAAATCTACACCGGTTTTGCGTTCGGTATGGGGCTAGAGCGCACCCTGCAGTTCCGCAACGGACTGTCCGACATGCGAGACATGGTCGAAGGCGATGTCCGTTTCACCCAGCCATTCGGCGTACAGGCATAAAAGGAGTTTGTGAACAATGTTGCTGTCCCAAAACTGGGTAACCTCCCTGCTGCAGGCTAAGAACCCGGGCTGGTCTGTCACCGCTGAAGAGATGGATGCGGGCTACGTTCGCGTCGGCTTTGAGACTGAAGGCTACGCGCCGATCGAGAAGACCACCGGCCCGCTGGTGCTGGGCATTGTGGAACACATCGAAGAGCTGACCGGGTTTAAGAAGCCGATCCGCTACTGCAAGGTCAACGTCGGCAATCCCGAGCCACAGGGCATCGTGTGTGGCGCCCGGAACTTCGCCGAAGGCGACATGGTAGTGGTGTCATTGCCCGGCGCCGAGCTGCCTGGCGGGTTCAAGATCGCAGCCCGCAAGACCTACGATCACATTTCCGACGGCATGATCTGCTCTGCAGCGGAGCTCGGCATGGCCGACAAGCAGACCAAGGGCATCATCACCCTGCCGAAGGACGCCGGGAAGCCTGGCGACGACGCCCGACCGGTCCTCGGCCTCGACGACACAATCTTTGATGTCAACGTCACCCCGGACCGCGGCTACGCGCTGTCTGCCCGCGGCCTGACCCGCGAGTTGGCCTCCGCCTTCGACTTGCAGTTCGCTGATGTGGCACTGGAACCGTCCATCGCTGGTGTGACCGTTGACGTTCCCGAGGTGTCCGGCGAAGCACTGCCAGTGACCCTTGAACCTGACACCAAGGCCGTCCGCTTCGGCCTGCGTAAAGTCACCGGCATTGACCCAACGGCGAAGACGCCGTTCTGGATGGAACGCGAACTGCTGCTGTCCGGCCAGCGCCTGGTAAACCTGCCGACCGACATCACCAACTTCGTGATGATCCTCCTCGGCCAACCAATGCATGCTTTCGACGCCACCAAGATCCAGGGCTCGCTCACCGTGCGTAACGCAGCAGCAGGGGAGAAGCTCACCACCCTCGACCACGTTGACCGTGAGCTACACGAGGAAGACGTCGTTATCTGCGACGAGCAGGGCATCCAGTCCCTCGCCGGCGTCATGGGAGGCTCCACCTCCGAGATTGCTGACGACACTACAGACGTCTACCTCGAAGCTGCTATTTGGGACCCGATCACCGTGGCCCGCACCTGCCGACGTCACAAGCTGTCCTCCGAGGCTTCCCGCCGGTTCGAACGCGGTGTGGATCCCACCCTGCCGGAAATCGCGCTCGACATCGCCGCATCCTTGCTGGTCCAGTACGGTGGCGGTACCATCGAAGCCGGCCGCACCATGGTTGGTGCCACGCCAGCTGCAGCATCTGTCGTGATGGATGTCGACTTCCCAGGAAAAATCGCGGGCGTTGAGTACCCGCGGGAGAGCGTCGTTAAGCGCTTGCAAGAGGTCGGCTGTGAGGTCTCTGGTGAGGAAATTCTGCAGGTCACTCCGCCCGCGTGGCGCGCTGACCTGACCTACAAGGAAGCGCTCGTGGAGGAGGTGCTGCGTCTGGAGGGGCTGGAGGACATCCCGTCCATCGTCCCGACCGCCCCCGCCGGCCGCGGTCTCACCCCAGCACAGCTGCGCCGTCGCGCGATCACCCACGCGCTGGCCTACAACGGTTACTTGGAAATCCTGCCAACGCCATTCATTGCCAACGACGTGTTCGATGTGTGGGGCCTGGACGCAAACGATCCGCGCCGCCAGGTTGTGAAGGTACAGAACCCGCTGGAATCTGATCATGCGATCCTCGGCACCACGCTGCTGCCGTCCATGCTCGAAGCCATCAAGCGCAACGTTGCCCGCGGCCAGCATGATATCACGCTGTATGGCGTGGAGCAGGTGTCCTTCGCTCGGGGCAAGGGAGTCTCGCCAATGCCGTCGGTCAGCGAACGTCCAGCTGAGGAGACCATCGCCGAGCTCATCGAGTCCTTGCCACACCAGCCACTCCACGTTGCCGTGGTAGGGTGCGGCGCATTGGAGCCGGAAGGCCCATGGGGAGAAGCCCGCGCATACACCTATGCCGACGCTATCGAGGCGGCCCAGGTAGTTGCTCGCGCTGCAGACGTGAAGCTCGAGCTGGAAAATGCCGAGATGCTGCCGTGGCACCCTGGGCGTTGCGCAGCGCTGAAGGTGGACGGGAAGGTAGTCGGTTACGCCGGCGAGCTGCACCCGCAGGTTATGGAGCGCGCCGGACTTCCGGCCCGCACCTGCGCGATGGAGCTCGACATCACCGCGCTGCCGTTCGCGCCAAGCTTCCCTGCACCGGCGCTGTCTGCGTTCCCGGCACTGTTGCAGGACCTCGCTCTGGTCGTTGACGAAGACATTCCGGCCGAGTCCGTGCGCACGGTCGTCGCGGAGGCCGCGGGCGAGCTGCTCGAAAAGGCACAGCTTTTCGACGTCTACCGTTCCGAGCAGCTTGGCGAGGGCAAGAAATCTTTGGCGTTCTCTCTTGTCTTCCGCGCTGCAGACCGCACGCTCACCGACGAAGAATGCAATGAAGCACGCCTGGCCGCTGCCGATGCTGCAGCTCAGGCCTTCGGTGCGCAAATGCGCGCCTAGCAATTGTGGTGTCATGGAACAGACGCGATAAGTTTGTTCCATGACTATGATTGCCTCCCCCGTCGAGACTATCGACGCCGCAAAGCAGGGCCTGCTGAAAAAGGCCCACGCTGATCTAGCCACCATGGTGATTTCGGCGCTGTTTGCTGGCGCGATGATCGCGATGGGGTTCATTTTTTACGTAACCTCGCAGGTCGGTTGGGCTGGATTCCCCACCGGCCTGGCGAAGGTGCTCGGTGGCGTGGTGTTTTCTACCGGCCTGGGTTTGGTCATTATCACCGGCGCTGACCTATTCACATCCACGTCTATGACCACATTCCTGGTCAAAGAAAAAGCCCTCACTGTCGGGGCGATGCTCCGGCACTGGGCCATCGTCTACTTGTCCAACATGATGGGCGCCTTTTTCATGGCCCTGCTGATTTTCTTCGGCGGTGTTGCCCACCAGTCCCACGGTGGCTGGGGAGCGGTGGTGTTGCAGGTTGCGGTGTCAAAGACCTCGCACAGTGCCGTGGAGTCCATCTGCCTGGGGATTCTTTGCAATGTCATGGTGTGCCTGGCGGTGTGGCTCGCCTTCGCCGGTAAGACGCTGGTGGACAAGATTGTTGCTGTCGCATTTCCCATCGCGCTGTTTGTGGCCTCGAGTTTTGAACACTCAGTGGCCAATATGTTCATGATTCCGCTTGCCCTCATGCTGAAGGCACAAGGCGATCCGACGGTGCTGGAAGCAGTGGCTGGGACCGATGTGTCTGGTTTGACCGTGTCTTCGTACCTGTTGCACAACCTGCTGCCGGTGACTGTGGGCAATATTATCGGTGGGTCTGTGGTTGCGCTGGGAATGGCGTACTGGCATCGCAATCGGGTGACCTTGGCGACGCAGTAGCCGGTAGCCAGCGGTTTTCTCCAGCGTCGTTGGTGAAGTGGCGCTCGGGAGAGCTTTCAAAAATTTCCTGCATACCTTTCATTTATGCGCATAATGTGCTATGATGGAGGGTATGACTCTTAACGTAGCTATCGCTGGGGCTTCCGGCTATGCGGGCGGCGAAATCTTGCGCCTGCTGCTGAATCACCCGGCGTATATTTCCGGTGACCTGACCATCGGCGCGCTCACAGGGGGCTCGAACGCGGGCCAGTCCCTGGGGGACTTGATGCCACACCTGCCACAGCTACGTGACCGACGCCTGGTCGATACCAACAAGGATACGCTCGCTGGCCACGACGTGGTGTTCCTCGGCCTGCCACACGGCCACTCGGCTGAGATTGCACAGCAGCTTGGTGAAGACACCGTCATCCTGGATTGCGCCGCCGATTTCCGGCTCCAAAACAGTGCTGACTGGGAGAAATTCTACGGTTCCCCACACGCTGGGATCTGGCCATACGGCATTCCAGAGATGCCAGGCCACCGCGAGCAGATCACAAACGCTAAGCACATTGCTATCCCAGGGTGCTTTCCAACCGGCGCTACGTTAGCCCTTCTCCCGGCCGTACAAGCTGGCCTGATTGAGCCGACGATCAACCTGGTGTCCATCACTGGCGTCTCTGGCGCAGGCAAGAAAGCAAACGTAGCGATGCTCGGCGCGGAAACCATGGGCAACGTCAAGGCCTATAACACCGGCGGCAAGCACCGCCACACCCCAGAAGTAATCCAGAACCTGAAAGAGGTCACGGACCAGGACGTAACCGTCAGCTTCACTCCGGTGCTTGCACCTATGCCACGCGGAATCCTCACCACCGCGACCGCACCCCTGATTTCCGATCAGGATCCACACGAGGTGTACGAGGCGTTTTACCAGAACGAACCATTCGTGGAGGTCCTGCCGGTGGGAGAGCAGCCACAAACCAAGAACGTGGTGGGATCCAACAGCGTCCACATCCAGGTGGAGGCGAACCGTGACGCGGGCGTGCTGCTGGTGACCAGTGCGATCGATAATTTGACCAAGGGCACCGCGGGGGCTGCCGTGCAGTGCATGAACTTGGCAGTTGGCTTTACTGAAACTGCAGGCCTGCCGCTTACCGGCCTGGCACCTTAAGGAGGAACGAGATGTCTATTACCACGCCACAGGGCTTCCTCGCCGCCGGTATTACCGCTGGCATTAAACCATCCGGGAACCCGGACATGGCCCTCGTCGTCAACGAAGGCCCGCACTTCGTCGCCGCCGGCGTCTTCACCCGCAACCGCGTCACGGCCGCCCCGGTCAAGCTGTCAAAGCAGGCGCTTGCCGACGGCCAGCTCCGCGCAATCGTGTACAACTCCGGCAACGCTAATGCCTGCAACGGCGCCCAAGGTGACGCGGACGCCCAGGCCACGGTGGAAGCTGTCGCTCAGCAGCTCGGCGTGCAGGTCACGGACGTTGCAGCGTGCTCTACTGGTTTGATCGGCGAACCAATGCCCATGGATCTGGTGTTGGACGGTGCCCGGAAGCTGTGTGAGAACCTTGGGGACTTCGGTAGCGCCGCGGCTGAGGCCATCATGACCACGGACACGGTGAAGAAGGAAGTGCTGGTCCAACGCGAAGGATGGCAGCTGGGTGGCATGGGCAAGGGCGTCGGTATGATGGCGCCGTCGCTGGCCACCATGCTCGTGTGCCTCACCACCGATGCCCAGGTGGACGCACACACAGCGCAGGATGCGCTGCAGAAAGCGTGCGATCTGACGTTCAATACGCTCGATATCGATGGGTCTACCTCCACCAATGACACCGTTATCTTGCTGGCAAATGGTGCGTCCGGCGTAGCCCCGAATGCGGAGGAATTCGAGCAGGCGGTGCTTGAGGCGTGCGCGGACCTGGCTGATCAGCTGCAGGGAGACGCCGAAGGCGTGACCAAGCGGGTGAATATTACCGTGCAGGGCACCAGCACGAACGACCAAGCGCTCAACGCCGCTCGCACCCTGGGGCGCGACAACCTGTTCAAGTGCGCCATGTTCGGCTCCGACCCGAACTGGGGCCGCGTGCTGGCCGCCGTGGGCATGGCCGACGCGGACATGGACCCAGACAACATTTCTGTGTTCTTCAACGGTGAGGCCGTGTGCGAGAAAACCACCGGCACGCCGGATGCCCGCAACGTCGATCTATCCGGCGCAGACATCGACGTCCTCGTGGACCTTGGCACCGGCGGTCCCGGCACTGCGATGGTGCGTACCACGGACCTGTCCCATGCATACGTTGAAATTAACTCGGCGTATTCGAGCTAGGTGATGTGCGATGACCAAACATTTGACTCCATCTGAGCGGGCCCACGTCCTCGCCGAAGCGCTACCGTGGCTGCAGCACTATCGGGACAAGATCGTGGTGGTCAAGTACGGCGGTAATGCCATGACCGACGAGTCCCTCAAAGCTGCGTTCGCCGCCGACATGGTGTTTCTCCGCACCGTGGGTGTGAAGCCGGTGGTCGTCCATGGCGGGGGACCACAGATCTCCTCGATGCTGAGCCGCCTTGGACTGGATGGCGAGTTCAAGGGCGGTTTCCGCGTCACCACCCCAGAGGTGATGGAAGTGGTACGCATGGTGCTCTTTGGGCAGGTGGGGCGTGACCTGGTCAACCTCATCAACTCGCACGGCCCCTACGCTGTGGGTACTTCGGGGGAAGATGGCGGGCTGTTCCGCGCGGAAAAGCGCCTGGTTGAGGTAGACGGGGAGCTCACGGACATCGGGCTGGTGGGCAACATCACCGAGGTCAATGCAGACACGATCCGGGATATCATCGACGCCGGCCGTATCCCGGTAGTCTCCACCGTTGCCCCCGGCGAGGACGGCGAGGTTTACAACATCAACGCCGACACCGCCGCCGGCGCGTTAGCAGGGGCGCTCGGGGCCGAGCGCCTCGTCATCTTGACCAACGTCGAGGGCCTCTACACGGATTGGCCGAACAAAGACTCGCTGGTGTCCGCGATTAAGTCCTCCAAGCTGCGGGAGATTCTGCCAGAGCTGGACTCGGGCATGATCCCGAAGATGGAGTCCTGCTTGTCTGCCGTTGATATGGGCGTGGTGGCGTCACACGTGATTGACGGACGCATCGCCCACTCAGTGCTGCTCGAACTGCTTACTATGGGCGGCATCGGCACGATGGTGCTGCCTGACGGCTATGACCGTGACAATTACCCCGATGGAACCGTGTTCAGGAAGGATAAATAGATGCCACAGTGGTCACACACCCTGATGGACAATTACGGCACTCCGCCGCTGACCATCGTCTCAGGCAAGGGCGCGCAGCTTACCGACGACCACGGCCGCACCCACATTGACCTCCTCGCCGGCATTGCTGTGAATTCTCTCGGCTACGGCCACCCAGCTCTGGTGGAGGCAGTATCTGACCAGGTGGCAAACCTTGCGCACGTGTCTAACCTCTTCCAGTCCGCGCCGGTGCTCGATCTGGGAGCTGCCCTCATTGAGCGCTTCGCCGCTGGCGACGCCATCCTGGCGGACGACACCCGCGTGTTCTTCTGCAACTCTGGAGCTGAGGCTAACGAAGCTGCTTTCAAGCTTGCTCGCTTGACTGGGAAGCGTCGAATCCTTGCGGCCGAGCACGGCTTCCACGGCCGGACCATGGGCTCTTTGGCCCTCACCGGCCAGCCCGACAAGCGGAAAGCCTTCGAGCCGCTGCCAACCGGAGCGGAGTTCTTCCCCTACGGCGATGTTGATTACCTGCGCAAGCTGGTAGAGATCAACCCGAGCGATGTCGCGGCGATCATCGTGGAGCCGATTCAGGGCGAAACTGGCGTTATCCCGGCCCCGGGCGGCTTTTTGAAGGCGGTGCGCGAGATCTGTGATGAACACGAGATTCTGTTCATCGTCGATGAGGTGCAAACCGGTATTGGCCGCACGGGCGATTTCTTCGCCCACCAGCACGATGGCGTCATCCCCGATGTGGTCACGATGGCCAAAGGCCTCGGTGGTGGCCTGCCAATCGGCGCCTGCCTCGCCCACGGCGCTGCGGCGCAACTGTTCACCCCTGGTTCCCACGGCACCACCTTCGGCGGCAATCCTGTCTCTTGCGCAGCCGGAAACGTGGTGCTGTCCGTGATTGACGACAACTTCTGCGCGGATGTCAAGCGCAAGGGCGCAGCGTTAGCAGGGCAGGTCGCGCAGCTGCCCCAGGTCGATCATGTCCGGGGTCGTGGCCTCATGCTGGGCGTGGTCCTCAAGGGGGAGTGGGCGAAACAAGCCGTGGCGAAATCGCCGGAGTACGGGGTGATTGTGAACGCGCCGTCGGCAAGCGTGCTGCGTTTGACCCCACCGCTGATCATCAGCGACGAAGAAATCGAAGCCGCTGTGCAGCGCATCGGTGAGCTGCTGGCAGACGTTGAAAAGGAGTCCTAGATGGTTCGTCACTTTCTCGCCGACGATGACCTCACCCCAGCAGAGCAGGCGGAAGTCCTGGCCCTCGCGGCTGAGCTTAAACGCGCGCCCTATTCGCGCGACACCTTCGCTGGCCCGCAGTCAGTGGCGGTGCTGTTTGATAAGACGTCGACCCGCACGCGGTTTTCCTTTGATGCGGGTATCGCGCACCTCGGCGGACATGCCATCGTGACCGACTCCGGCAGCTCCCAAATGGGTAAGGGGGAGTCCTACCAGGACACGGGCGCCGTACTTTCTCGCTTTGTGTCTGCGATCGTGTGGCGTACCTACGCCCATTCCAATTTGGAAGCGATGGCCGAGACCGCGGCGGTGCCGATCGTCAACGCACTCTCCGATGACCTGCACCCCTGCCAGATCCTCGCTGATCTGCAAACCTGTATCGAAAACCTCTGCCCAGATGAAGGCCCAGCAGGACTGAAGGGCAAGAAGGCCGTCTACCTTGGCGACGGCGACAACAACATGGCTAACTCCTACCTCATCGGTTTCGCCACCGCAGGCATGGACATCGCCATCTGTGCTCCGCAGGATTTCCAGCCCAAGCCGGAGTTCGTGGAGCGCGCGCAGAAGCGGGCCACTGAGACGGGCGCTACCGTGACCGTCACGGATTCCTTGGACGTGGTCAACGGTGCTGACGTGGTCATCACTGATACCTGGGTATCCATGGGGATGGAAAACGACGGCCTGGATCGGCGCACCCCATTCCTGCCATACCAAGTAAACGAGGACGTGATGCAGCGCGCAAAACAGACTGCGGTATTCTTGCACTGCCTGCCTGCATACCGGGGTAATGAAGTGACCGCTGAGGTCATTGACGGCCCGCAGTCACGCGTTTTCGACGAAGCCGAGAACCGCCTACACGCGCAAAAAGCGCTGTTGGTGTGGCTCATGGAGCATCAACATGACTAATCCTGTAACTCGAACTGCCCGCCAAGCGCGCATCCTGGAGATCCTGGAACGCTACCGTGTCTCCAGTCAGGTGCAGCTATCTGAACTTCTTCTCGACGAAGGCATCGACATCACCCAAGCCACGCTCTCCCGCGACTTGGATGAACTCGGCGCCAAAAAGGTACGCCCGGACGGCGGGCGAGCCTTCTACGCCGTGGGGCTTGTCGACGGCCAACGCATCGAGCAACCCCGTGGCCCACAGGAGAAACTCCGCCGCATGCTCGATGATCTCCTGGTCTCCGTGGATCACACCGGAAACATAGCTGTGCTGCGCACCCCGCCCGGGGCAGCCCAATACCTCGCTAGCTTCATCGACCGCGTGGGCATGAACGAAGTTGTCGGTACCATCGCAGGTGATGACACCGTCTTCGTGTTGGCCCGCGAACCGATGACTGGCAAAGAACTCGGCGAACTGTTCAGCCGCCGCGCATAACGAAAACCACAAACACTTGAGGAGCACTTGTTAAATGTCTAATCGCGTAGTTCTCGCATATTCCGGCGGCCTCGACACCTCTGTCGCGATCCCTTACCTTGCCAAGATGACCGGCGGCGAAGTCATTGCTGTGTCCCTCGACCTCGGCCAGGGCGGCGAGGACATGGAGTCCGTACGTCAGCGCGCCCTGGACTGTGGCGCTGTTGAGTCCATCGTCATTGACGCCAAGGACGAGTTCGCCAACGACTACTGCCTGCCAACCATCAAGGCCAACGGCATGTACATGAAGCAGTACCCACTGGTATCTGCAATTTCCCGCCCGCTGATCGTCAAGCACCTGATCAAGGCTGCCCAGGAGCACGGCGGCACCCACGTCTCCCACGGCTGCACCGGTAAGGGCAATGACCAGGTCCGTTTCGAGGTCGGTTTCCGCGCCCTGGACCCATCCCTGGAAATCATCGCCCCTGCCCGTGACTACGCCTGGACCCGCGACAAGGCCATCGCCTTCGCTGAGGAAATCAACCTGCCCATCGAGCAGTCCAAGAAGTCCCCATTCTCCATCGACCAGAACGTGTGGGGCCGCGCCGTGGAAACCGGCTTCCTGGAGGACCTGTGGAACCCACCAACGAAGGACCTCTACGCTTACACCGAGGATCCAGCGCTCGGCAACGCTCCTGACGAGCTCATCATTTCCTTCGACGGTGGCAAGCCAGTGGCCATCGACGGCCGCCCGGTCACCGTCCTCGAAGCCATCGAAGAGCTGAACCGTCGCGGTGGTGCCCAGGGCGTCGGCCGCCTGGACATGGTCGAGGACCGCCTCGTCGGCATCAAGTCCCGCGAAATTTACGAGGCCCCCGGCGCCATGATCCTCATCGCAGCGCACGAGGCGATGGAGGACGTCACCGTGGAGCGCGAGCTCGGCCGCTACAAGCGCCTTGTCGACGCCCGCTGGTCCGAGGAAGTCTACGACGGCCTGTGGTTCGGCCAGCTGAAGAAGTCCCTGGACGCCTTCATCGAGTCTACCCAGGAACACGTTTCCGGCGACATCCGCGTCGTGCTGCATGCCGGCAAGATTGTGGTCAACGGACGCCGTTCCAACCACTCCTTGTACGACTTCAACCTCGCCACTTACGACACTGGCGACACCTTCGACCAGACCGCGGCTAAGGGCTTCGTCCAGCTGCACGGCCTGTCCACCCAGATCGCTAACAAGCGCGACCGCGAGGCATAAATGGCTGGCACCAACGAAGGCGCCCTCTGGGGAGGCCGCTTCTCCGGCGGTCCCTCTGAGGCGATGTTCGCCCTATCTGTATCCACGCACTTCGACTGGGTGCTGGCGCCCTATGACGTGCTCGCTTCCAAAGCTCACGCGCGAGTGTTGCACAAGGCAGGCTTGCTTTCCGACGCCGACCTGGACACCATGCTCTCCGGTCTGGATCAGCTTGGTGCAGCGGTAGCGTCCGGCGAGTTTAAGCCACTGCCCACCGACGAGGATGTCCACGGTGCGATGGAACGTGGCCTGATCGACATCGTCGGCTCCGAGGTCGGCGGGCGTCTCCGCGCGGGCCGCTCCCGAAACGACCAGGTGGCGACCCTGTTCCGCATGTGGGTGCGCGACGCCATCCGATCCGTGGCCTTCCAGGTCACTGAGTTGGTGGATGCACTCGTGGCTCAAGCTGCCGCGCACCCAACCGCGATCATGCCCGGCAAGACCCACTCCCAGGCGGCGCAGCCGGTCCTGCTGGCACACCAGCTGCTGGCACACGCGCAGCCACTGCTGCGTGATCTGCAGCGCATCCAAGACCTGGACAAGCGCCTGGCAGTGTCGCCTTACGGCTCGGGCGCGTTGGCTGGATCGTCGCTGTCCCTGGACCCAGAGGCTATCGCTGCTGAGCTCGGCTTCGACTCCGCTTGCGACAACTCCATCGATGGCACCTCCTCCCGCGATTTCGCCGCGGAGACCGCCTTCGTGCTGGCTCAGATCGCGGTGGATATGTCTCGCCTGGCCGAGGAGATCATCTACTGGTGCACCCCAGAGTACGGCTACGTCACGCTTGCCGACGCCTGGTCCACCGGTTCCTCCATCATGCCGCAGAAGAAGAACCCGGACGTTGCAGAGCTGACCCGTGGCAAGACGGGTCGCTTGATCGGTAACCTCGCCGGCCTGCTTGCAACGCTCAAGGCGCAGCCGCTGGCCTACAACCGCGACCTGCAGGAGGACAAGGAGCCCATCGTGGACTCCTTCGCGCAGCTCAACCTGCTCCTTCCTGCTATGACGGGGCTGGTGTCCACGCTGACCTTCCACGAGGAGCGGATGCTGGAGCTAGCGCCAGCCGGTTTCACTCTGGCCACCGACCTCGCCGAGTGGATGGTTCGTGAAGGCGTGCCGTTCCGTCAAGCCCATGAGGCTTCTGGCGCTTGTGTGCGCCTGGCGGAGACCCGGGGCGTTGGGCTGGACGAACTGACCGATGAGGAATTGGCATCCGTTGATGTTCGCCTCACCCCGGCAGTGCGATCCGTCCTGACGGTCGAAGGGGCCGTGGCCTCGCGTGCGACGCGTGGCGGGACCGCAGGGGTGCGCGTCGTCGAGCAGCGTGACCGGGTTGCGGCTGCCGCTGCCGACTTTAAGGAGTGGGCGGGAACGCCAGTGCGTAATTAACAGCTCTTGCCCTGCGAACTTGCCAACAGGGATTTAGTATCAATTTATGGTGAGTCGTTTCGATACTAAAAAGCGATCAAGGCTGAATCCCTTGGCAGTGATACTGGCCGTGGTGTTGATCGGTGTGATCGTAGCGGCGGTCATCTTCGGGCGCGGCGGGGCAGAGAAGCTAGACGTTGCTACCGGAAATACCGAGAAGATCCGCGTGATCGCCGGGTCAGAGAAGATGGCGTTCTTCAACGACCCGGCGGTGAAGGCCCGCCTGAAAGAGCTGGGCATGACGCTGGAGGTGACACCGAGCGGCTCCCGCAAGATCTCCACGCGCCAGGATCTGAAAGAGTTCGACGCGGCTTTTCCCTCGTCAGCACCCGCAGCAGAAAAGATCGCTCGGGAAACGAGCCCGCAGGGGATGTATACGCCGTTTCACTCACCGATGGCCATCGCCACGTTCGATACGATCGTGGCTTTCCTGGAAAAACATGCCGTAGTTCAACGCGACGGCGTGTGGTACCTCGACATGGAGAAGTATCTAGCACTCGCATCCAGTGGAAAAGGTTGGCGCGACATCTCAAAGGACTTCCCATCGCCTTTAGGGATACAAATCTCCTCGACCGACGTGCGTAGCTCTAATTCGGCTGCCATGTATCTCTCCATCGCGGCGTGGGTCGCCAACGGTGGAAATGTGCCCGCCACCGACGCGGAAGTAACCAAGGCTGTGGCCAAGGTATCCCCATTGTTTACTCACCAGGGATACACCGGAGGGTCCTCTGCAGGGCCATTCGCCGAGTATCTCTCGCAGGGAATCGGGGCCCGCCCCATGGTGATGATTTACGAATCCCAGTTCCTTGGCCAGCAGATCGCAGACCCGACTGTCATTAGGCCTTCGATGCGGTTGGTCTATCTGGATCCGACGATCGCCTCACAACACACCCTGCTCGCGTATTCAGAAAATGGCGACAAACTTGGCGACGCCCTCGCCAATGACTCGACACTCCAGCGACTGGCTGCCACACACGGTTTCCGACCTAACTTGCACGGTGAATTTGAGCTCACGCTGAGCGATCACGGCATCGACACGCCACCGGCGTATCTGCCGACCGGCAACCCGCCCGACTTTGATCGACTCGAAGAGCTCATTGAAGGCGTGAGCGCGCAGTACTCCTCATCCGAACCACCAGAAGGAGCACCGGAACAATGGTCCTCAGGATGAAAGCCCTGGTTGCGGCGCTGTGTGCCTTAGCCCTCGTGGCCTGTGGCGGGGACATCCCGCAGTCGGTGAAACCAAACAGCAACGAAAAACTCGTGATCGTTGCCGCTACCGAGCTGAGGGATATGGGACCTCTTATTCAGCGCGCTAGCGCCGATCTCGGGTTTGAGATTGAAATGCAGTACCCGGACGGCACGATCGCTAACTCTGTGTCCCTCAAAGAAGGCGCTTTTGACGGAGGTTTCGACGCCACCTGGTTCGCAACCAACAAATATATCGACTTATACGGTGCGGATACCAAGCAAGGGCCGTCGACAAGCGTGGCTACCTCACCCATTGCCTTCGGCGTGCATGCCGCGAAAGCCCGCGAGCTCGGGTGGACCAACAAACAACCAACCTGGGACGACATCACCACCGCGGTTAAGGAAGGGAAATTTAGCTACGGGATGACCGACCCGGCCCGTAGTAACTCCGGGTTCTCCGCACTGGTGTCGGTGGCCACGGCAAATGCGGACACCGGAGCGGCGCTACAACTAACCGATATGCCTGGCCTCCAAGAGCCCCTCCAGTCATTTTTTGAAGGTCAAAAAATGACCGCAGGATCGAGTGGTTGGTTGGAAGATAGTTTCGTCTCGGACCCAGGACATGTGGATGCAATCATCAACTACGAGTCCGTGCTGCTGCAGATGAAGAAACAAGGCAGCACCGATATCGAGGTGGTAGTGCCCGCCGATAGAGTAGTGACCGCGGACTATCCGCTGGCGCCCCTTGCGCAGCCCCGCAGCCCCGCAGCCCGGAAGCAGCGGAGCAGACCTCGCGCCTGGTGGAATGGCTTAAAGAACACAACAAGGACATTGTCACCGACACCATGCGACGCCCCGCGGACCCGGCAGTGCAGCTGCTACCGGAACATCAGAAAAACAACCTCATCGAGCTGCCATTTCCGGCACGGCAGTCAGTGGCGGAAGACCTGTTGGACACCTTCAAAAATGAGCTGCGAGCGCCAGGACGGACCGTGTTCGTGCTTGACAAGTCCGGGTCCATGGAAGGGGATCGGATGGCAAGTCTGCACGGTATCTTGCAAGATCTCGTTGCGGGCACTGCAAAAACTCAGACCGGTCCCGTTGGGTTCCACAACCGCGAACGCATCACTGTCATCGGATTCAATAGCACGATTGATCAGCCGGTCACTACCGAATTCCGCAAAAACGACGCCACCAAGAGCAAAGAGTTAACGAACGCGATCACCAGTCTTAAACCGTACGGACAAACCGCGATTTACGACGCCCTCATCACCGCATACCGCCAATTCCAGGAAGAGCCACCAAAGGACGGCGAGATTCCCTCAATCGTGCTTATGTCCGACGGCGGCTCCAATACTGGAGCGAAATACCAAGACTTTGTCGAGTTTCACCAAACCTTAAGCCCCGAACAGCGTCGGATTCCGGTATTCGTCATTTTGTATGGTGAGGCCAATGCGAAAGAAATGGAGCAGGTGGCCACGCTGACCGGCGGGAAAACCTTCGATGCACAGGGTGGCGACCTCGGCGGTGCCTTTAAGGAGACTCGTTGATACCAGTAACTTTGGGCCAATCCTCAGCTCGCGGCGCAACCTCGTGGGCATGACGATGGCCATCGTCGCCATCGTTGTTCATCTCGTGGTGGGCCTCGGAGCCTTTTGGCCCGTGATCGCCCTGTGCTCGTGGGGGATTGGCGTCGCGCTCACCCCAAGCCCCGCGCCGCCGGCGCTCCCACCACCGCGCACGCTTGTCGACGCCATTATTGAAGCAACTGAGCACTTTCAGGATCTTGAGGTGCATGAGGCGACCGAAAAGCACCTCGGGCAACTCGAATGGACGATGGGCCAGCTCCAACGCCACATGGATGAATTAGCGGCGCAGTCCATCTTGTTGCAGACCGTCAACGAAATTGCGTTCAGCCACGTGCCGACTCTCGAAGCTGCGTACAAAGAAGTACCCGACATTGCCCGCAGAGAAGCGATGCTCGAGCTCGATGCATCCCTCAAACTCCTCAACGATGAGGCAACCAAGATCCTCAACGCCATCGTCGAGCAAAAGTTCAAAGGCCTGGAAGATCAGCGGGCGCTCCTGGAACAGAAATTCTCAGGCGTCACGCTGTACCTGGATGGCCCACAAGAGGGGTAGTGGCCTGCGTCAACTGCGTATATGCGTACAATAATCCGCATGAGTATAGATCCGAAGTTGCTGGAAGTGCTGGTGTGCCCGCAAGACAAAGGGCCACTGACGTATCTGGAGACCGAGCAGATGCTGGTCAATGAGCGACTCGGAGTGGCCTATCGCGTTGACGATGGCATCCCCGTGATGCTCGCAGACGAAGCAGTAACCTGGCCACCCGCTAATTAAGGATCTACAACATGAACATCATTGACGAACTCTCCTGGCGCGGACTCATTAACCAGTCCACCGACATCGATGCGCTCCGCGAGGCGTGCGAACAGCCCATCACCCTGTACTGCGGTTTCGATCCGACCGGTGATTCCCTGCATGCCGGGCACCTGGTGCCCATGATCATGCTGCGCCGTTTCCAGGAGGCCGGCCACCGTCCGCTCACCCTCGCCGGAGGGGCTACTGGGTTCATCGGCGACCCACGAGACGTGGGGGAGCGCACCATGCTCAGCCAGGAAACCATCGAACACAACTTGGAGGCCATTAAGAGCCAGCTCCGCCGATTCGTCTCCTTCGATGGGGATAACCCGGCGATCATGGTGAACAACGCGGACTGGACCATGAACATGTCCGTCATCGACTTCCTGCGCGATGTAGGCAAGAACTTCTCCCTGAACACCATGCTGGATCGTGACACCGTCAAACGACGCCTAGAATCCGATGGCATTTCCTACACCGAGTTCTCTTACATGCTGCTGCAGTCCAATGACTACGTGCAGCTGCGACGCGAATACGACTGCGTGCTGCAGATCGGTGGCGGTGATCAGTGGGGCAACATTGTTTCCGGTGTAGACCTCAACCGTCGCGTGGACGGCGCAAAGGTCCATGGCCTGACCGTGCCACTCGTGACCGACGCCTCTGGGCAAAAGTTCGGCAAATCTACCGGTGGTGGCAAACTGTGGCTCGACGCGGAAAAGACGTCCCCATACTCCTGGTACCAGTACTTCCTCAACGTCGGCGATTCAGTAGTGATCGACTACCTGCGCTGGTTCACCTTCCTCACCCAGGAAGAGATCGCGTTCTACGAAGAAGCTGTGGCAGAGCGCCCATTCAAGCGTGAGGCGCAACGTCGCCTTGCCCAGGAAATGACCACCCTGGTTCACGGGGCTGAGGCAACCGCCGCAGTTGAACTGGCAGCGCAGGCACTGTTCGGGCGAGCTTCGCTCGCTGAACTAGACGAGAAGACGCTCGCTGGCGCACTGTCTGAGACCACAATCTTCGAAGCTCCCGCAGATGCCACGATCGTTGATCTGCTCGTCGGGGCGGGATTGGCGGCATCCAAGGGTGATGCCCGGCGCACCATCAAGGAAGGTGGTGCCTACGTGAACAACGATCGAATTGACTCCGAAGAGTGGGCACCGTCCGACGCAGAATGGATCCACGGACAGTGGTTGGTTCTACGCAAGGGCAAGAAGAACTTTGCCGGAGCGAAGCGGGCTGAGAGTTAGCCCCAAGGTGGCGAGGAATTCCTCGCCACCTTTTGTTTTTATCCGTTTTACCTGCGGATTTGTGTTGTGGCGTGGTTGTGCGTAAATTAATCCGGGTCAGCGAGACAGGGTCTGGCTGAACGAAGTTGACATCCGGGTAAACGGGTGGTTAACTTAGAACTCCAGCCGTTGCGAGGTGATCGCAGTGTGCGTGTGTTGTTTGAGAACTCAATAGTGTGCCAAGTACTTTTATTTTTTGTTTTTTGGTTGTGTGTTGGTGCCGGCAGGCCAGGAGTGGTCTGTGTAAGCGCTTTAATACTCAATTTTTGTGGTTTTTGGTGTCTTCCTCGTCGGATGTACCAGGAACTGTTTTTTGGACAATCATCATTATTTTTGTGCTGGTTGTTTGTTTTGCTAGGTTTTTGGCTTTTCATATGGCTGATTATCATCACATGGTTTTTATGGAGAGTTTGATCCTGGCTCAGGACGAACGCTGGCGGCGTGCTTAACACATGCAAGTCGAACGGAAAGGCCCTGCTTGCAGGGTACTCGAGTGGCGAACGGGTGAGTAACACGTGGGTGATCTGCCCTGCACTTTGGGATAAGCCTGGGAAACTGGGTCTAATACCGAATATGACTCTTCTTTAGTGTGGAGAGTGGAAAGCTTTTGCGGTGTGGGATGAGCCCGCGGCCTATCAGCTTGTTGGTGGGGTAATGGCCTACCAAGGCGTCGACGGGTAGCCGGACTGAGAGGTCGATCGGCCACATTGGGACTGAGACACGGCCCAGACTCCTACGGGAGGCAGCAGTGGGGAATATTGCACAATGGGCGCAAGCCTGATGCAGCGACGCCGCGTGGGGGATGACGGCCTTCGGGTTGTAAACCTCTTTCGCTAGGGACGAAGCGTAAGTGACGGTACCTAGATAAGAAGCACCGGCTAACTACGTGCCAGCAGCCGCGGTAATACGTAGGGTGCGAGCGTTGTCCGGAATTACTGGGCGTAAAGAGCTCGTAGGTGGTTTGTCGCGTCGTCTGTGAAATACCGGGGCTTAACTTCGGAGCTGCAGGCGATACGGGCATAACTTGAGTGCTGTAGGGGAGACTGGAATTCCTGGTGTAGCGGTGAAATGCGCAGATATCAGGAGGAACACCGATGGCGAAGGCAGGTCTCTGGGCAGTAACTGACGCTGAGGAGCGAAAGCATGGGTAGCGAACAGGATTAGATACCCTGGTAGTCCATGCTGTAAACGGTGGGCGCTAGGTGTAGGGGTCTTCCACGACTTCTGTGCCGTAGCTAACGCATTAAGCGCCCCGCCTGGGGAGTACGGCCGCAAGGCTAAAACTCAAAGGAATTGACGGGGGCCCGCACAAGCGGCGGAGCATGTGGATTAATTCGATGCAACGCGAAGAACCTTACCTGGGCTTGACATATACAGGACCGGGCCAGAGATGGTCTTTCCCTTGTGGCTTGTATACAGGTGGTGCATGGTTGTCGTCAGCTCGTGTCGTGAGATGTTGGGTTAAGTCCCGCAACGAGCGCAACCCTTGTCTTATGTTGCCAGCAATTCGGTTGGGGACTCATGAGAGACTGCCGGGGTTAACTCGGAGGAAGGTGGGGATGACGTCAAATCATCATGCCCCTTATGTCCAGGGCTTCACACATGCTACAATGGTCGGTACAACGCGTCGCGAGCCTGTGAGGGTGAGCTAATCGCTGAAAGCCGGCCTCAGTTCGGATTGGGGTCTGCAACTCGACCCCATGAAGTCGGAGTCGCTAGTAATCGCAGATCAGCAACGCTGCGGTGAATACGTTCCCGGGCCTTGTACACACCGCCCGTCACGTCATGAAAGTCGGTAACACCCGAAGCCAGTGGCCCAACCTTTGTGGGGGGAGCTGTCGAAGGTGGGATCGGTGATTGGGACGAAGTCGTAACAAGGTAGCCGTACCGGAAGGTGCGGCTGGATCACCTCCTTTCTAAGGAGCTTATTTTTGTGACACGCAGTTGCGTGTTTGTGCCAGCTGAGTCGCCGTGTGTGTGGCTGTTGGTTTTATTTATCGGGTGGACGCCAGCTAGCCATCGATATGGTGGTGGTCGGCATGATCGAAAAACAGATAATTAGTGTTGGGTGTTTGGTGCGCTGTTGGGTGTCTGGGGCAGCATGTGTTGTTCCTTTTTCTGGCCTGGTGTGCTGCCACTGTTGTGGTGGTGGCTGGTGGGTTGGGTGTGTTGTGTGAGAACTGTATAGTGGACGCGAGCAATTTTTTTCATCTTTATTTTTTGTTTAGTGTTTTAGTATTGTGTGCCTTGTTTATGGTGTTTTTGTTACTTAAGGGCGCACGGTGGATGCCTTGGCAATCCAAGCCGATGAAGGACGTGTAAGGCTGCGATAAGCCTCGGGGAGTTGCCAATAGAGCGTTGATCCGAGGGTGTCCGAATGGGGAAACCTGGCTACAGTGATGTGTAGTTACCTGCCCATGAATTCATAGTGGGTTTGGGGGTTACGCGGGGAAGTGAAACATCTCAGTACCCGTAGGAGAAGAAAACAAGAGTGATTCTGCTAGTAGCGGCGAGCGAACGTGGATTTTTGGCTAAACTGCATGCGTGTGATACTCGGCAGGGGTTGCGTGTGTGGGGTTGTGGGGATGAACTTTTTCCAATACTGCCGTGTTGGTCGTGTGTTTGTGTGTGTTAGGGGAAGTGGTGTGGAAATGCCTGCCGTAGACGGTGATAGCCCGGTACCTGAAAATGCATGCTGCGTGCGTGTTTGTTTCCCGAGTAGCAGCGGGCTCGTGGAATCTGCTGTGAATCTGCCGGGACCACCCGGTAAGCCTGAATACTTGGATTGACCGATAGCGGATGAGTACCGTGAGGGAATGGTGAAAAGTACCCCGGGAGGGGAGTGAAATAGTACCTGAAACCGTGTGCTTACAATCCGTCAGAGCCTTTTTTAAGGTGATGGCGTGCCTTTTGAAGAATGAGCCTGCGAGTCAGCGGCATGTCGCGAGGTTAACCCGTGTGGGGTAGTCGTAGCGAAAGCGAATACTAACGAGTGTGTTTAGTGGCATGTCTTGGACCCGAAGCGGGGTGATCTACCCATGGCCAGTGTGAAGCAGCTGTAAGAGGTTGTGGAGGCGCGAACCCACTTAGGTTGAAAACTGAGGGGATGAGTTGTGGGTAGGGGTGAAAGGCCAATCAAACTCCGTGATAGCTGGTTCTCCCCGAAATGCATTTAGGTGCAGCGTTGTGTGTTGCTTGCTGGAGGTAGAGCTACTGGTTGGTTTAGCGGGACTATCATCTTAGCGACGTCAGCCAAACTCCGAATGCCGGTTTAAGTTAGCGCAGCAGTGAGACTGCGGGGGATAAGCTTCGTAGTCGAGAGGGAAACAGCCCAGATCGCCGGTTAAGGTCCCTAAGAGTGTACTAAGTGGAAAAGGATGTGGGATCGCTTAGACAGCCAGGAGGTTGGCTTAGAAGCAGCCATCCTTGAAAGAGTGCGTAATAGCTCACTGGTCGAGTGGTTCTGCGCCGACAATGTAGTGGGGCTCAAGTACACCACCGAAGCCGCGGCAAGCAATGTTTGTTGTTTGGGTAGGGGAGCGTCGTGCACGTGTGGAAGCGCCCGGGTGACCGTGGTGTGGAGTGTGTGCGAGTGAGAATGCAGGCATGAGTAACGATTGATAAGTGAGAATCTTATCCGCCGGATGACTAAGGGTTCCTGGGTCAAGTTCGTCTTCCCAGGGTGAGTCGGGGCCTAAGGCGAGGCCGACAGGCGTAGTCGATGGATAACGGGTTGATATTCCCGTACCCGAGTGTGTGCGACCATGGTGAATCAGTGATACTAACCGCCCTGATCGTCGTCTGCGTCCTTTGGGATGTGGTTGGTGTGATGCGTGGGGCCTGATCTGGTAGTAGCTAAGTGATGGGGTGACGCAGTGAGGTAGCCGAGCCACTTATTGGATTGTGGTGTAAGCGTGTAGCCTGTGGCCTAGGTAAATCCGGGACCACGTTTTGGGTGAGGCGTGATGCGTAGACCTTTGTTGGTTGATGTTGGTGATCCTGTGCTGTCGAGAAAAGCCTCTAGCGATGTGCATATTCGGCCCGTACCCGAAACCGACACAGGTAGTCAGGTAGAGAATACTAAGGCGTTCGGGTGAACTGTGGTTAAGGAACTCGGCAAAATGCCCCCGTAACTTCGGGAGAAGGGGGGCCATGGCTGGTGATCGTCTTTTCGGTGTGAGCTGGTTGTGGTCGCAGAGAATAGAGGGAAGCGACTGTTTATTAAAAACACAGGTCCGTGCGAAGACGGTGAAGTCGATGTATACGGACTGACGCCTGCCCGGTGCTGGAAGGTTAAGAGGACCTGTTAGGTAGTAATACCGAAGCGGAGAATTTAAGCCCCAGTAAACGGCGGTGGTAACTATAACCATCCTAAGGTAGCGAAATTCCTTGTCGGGTAAGTTCCGACCTGCACGAATGGCGTAACGACTTCCCTGCTGTCTCAACCACAGGCCCGGTGAAATTGCAGTACGAGTAAAGATGCTCGTTACGCGCGGCAGGACGAAAAGACCCCGGGACCTTCACTATAGCTTGGTATTGGTGTTTGGTGCGGTTTGTGTAGGATAGGTGGGAGACTGTGATGCAGCGTCGCTAGGTGTTGTTGAGTCGTTGTTGAAATACCACTCTGATCGTAGTAGATACCTTGAACCTCGGCCCATGATCTGGGTTAGGGACAGTGCCTGGTGGGTAGTTTAACTGGGGCGGTTGCCTCCTAAAGAGTAACGGAGGCGCCCAAAGGTTCCCTCAGCCTGGTTGGCAATCAGGTGGTGAGTGTAAGTGCACAAGGGAGCTTGACTGTGAGACTGACAGGTCGAGCAGGGACGAAAGTCGGGACTAGTGATCCGGCACCTACTTGTGGATGTGGTGTCGCTCAACGGATAAAAGGTACCCCGGGGATAACAGGCTGATCTTCCCCAAGAGTCCATATCGACGGGATGGTTTGGCACCTCGATGTCGGCTCGTCGCATCCTGGGGCTGGAGTAGGTCCCAAGGGTTGGGCTGTTCGCCCATTAAAGCGGCACGCGAGCTGGGTTTAGAACGTCGTGAGACAGTTCGGTCTCTATCCGCCGCGCGCGTGGAAACTTGAGAAAGGCTGTCCCTAGTACGAGAGGACCGGGACGGACGTACCTCTGGTGTGCCAGTTGTACCGCCAGGTGCATGGCTGGTTGGCTACGTACGGAAGGGATAACCGCTGAAAGCATCTAAGCGGGAAGCCTGTTTTGAGATAAGGTTTCTTTTGAGGTTCCCTCTAGATTAGGGGGTTGATAGGCCAGATCTGGAAGCGCTGTAAGGTGTGGAGGTGACTGGTACTAATTGGCCGATAATGAAAACACCTGCCTTTGGGTGCACATGTAGTGCTAAACGTTGGGTGGAAATTAAGTGTTGTTCGTGTTCATTGTGCAGTGTCTGACGCAGCACACGGTGTGTGTTTGTGTTGTTGGTTGTGTCGGTGGTTGTTAGCGTGAGGGAAACGCCCGGTCCCATTCCGAACCCGGAAGCTAAGCCTTGCTGCGCCGATGGTACTGCACCTGGGAGGGTGTGGGAGAGTAGGTCACTGCCGGCCTAAAAACTTCAAACTTATCAGGGGTGTGCTTGGAACAATTTAGGTTCCCAGCACACCCCTGATTTTTGCATTGCGTAACAAACTAGAGTTTTATAGTTCATAGTGAATTTCGTAACAGACGATATAAAGAGGTCTTCACATGGTCGAAAATAATCGCAACGGTGGCCACAAACGCGGTGAAGGCCCACGCCGCGGCAACGGGAAAATCAAACCCCGCGGCGACAAGAAGTGGAACAATGAGCGTCGGGAAGGCGGGCACGGCAAGCGTCGCCACTCGCAACGTGGCGGAGCCGGCCGGAATGACGGCAAGTTCCACGCTGGCCCTAACCGTGCTGGTTTCCGCGAAGAACGCATGGAAAGTCGGCAACAGCACCCGGACATCCCGAGTGACATCGACGTTCACGACCTGGACCCCTCCGTGCTGCAGGATCTGCGGAGCCTCGCGAAGGATAACGCCGACGCCGTAGCCAAGCACATGATCATGGCGGCTACGTGGATGGCCGACGATCCGAAACTTGCGCTTCGGCACGCCCGCGCCGCCAAAGACCGTGGCGGTCGCGTTTCTGTCGTACGGGAAACCGCCGGCATCGCCGCTTACCACGCTGGTGAGTGGAAAGAAGCCCTTGCCGAGCTCCGCGCCGCCAAGCGGATGAGCGGTGGCCCTGGTCTGGTCGCAGTGATGGCTGACTGTGAACGCGCACTCGGAAAGCCAGAAAAAGCCCTCGAACTGGCGCGCGAAGTTAATCCTCAGGAACTCGATGAGGAAACCCGTATCGAACTCGCTATTGTCGCAGCTGGTGCACGCCATGACCTAGGCCAGCACGAAGCGGCCTTCGTGGAGCTGTCCAAGGTGGATCCACGCGCCGATGCGGAGGGCATGAGCGCTTCCCGCCTCATGTACGCCTACGCCGACGCGCTGCTGGCAGTGGGGCGGAAAGACGAGGCCAAGCAGTGGTTTGAGCATGCGCAACGCGCAGATGTCGACGGATTCCTAGACACTAAGGATCGTCTCAAGGAGCTGTCGTAACTTCGTCCCGCCCTGTGCGTTAAAGTTGGTGGCATGACTGTTGCCACCGCGTACGACGCCCTACTGCTTGACCTCGACGGCACCATCTGGGAAGGGGGCCGGGCGATTCCCGGCGCCGTTGAAGCTGTCTCCGCTTGCGGGCTACCGGCCATGTACGTGACCAACAACGCCTCTAAAGCGCCGAAGGTGGTAGCGAACCAACTCACTGCGCTAGGCCTGGCAGCAACCGCTGACGCGGTGATGACCTCCGCCCAAGCAGCGGTCCTCATGGCACAGCAGTGCTGCGAACCAGGGGCCACCGTGCTAGTGCTGGGCACCACCTCGTTCCAGGAACTCGCCCGCGAAGCAGGTTTCACCGTGACCACCACCGCAGATGATCGCCCGGTGGCGGTATTACACGGGCATAACCCGGAAACCGGGTGGGCTGAGCTTTCCGAAGCTGCGCTCGCCATTCGAGGCGGCGCCACCTACCTTGCCTCTAACCTGGACAGCACTCTTCCCATGGAGCGGGGGCTTCATGTCGGCAACGGCTCCATGGTCGCCGCCGTCGTGAACGCTACTGGGGTATCGCCACGTTCCGCCGGAAAACCGGAACCAGAGATGTTCCATCTGGCTGCAGAAAAGCTGCAGGCTCAGCGTCCACTGGCGGTCGGTGACCGCCTCGACACCGACATCGCTGGTGGCATCGCCGCAGGGATGGATACGCTCCAGGTCATCACGGGTGTGAGCGGACACCGCGATATTCTCAACGCCCCGCCCGCGCAGCGCGCCACAATGATTGCCGAAGACATGACCGCCCTGTTCGCGGCAGCCGATACGCTGCGGCCTGGCCCACAAGGCGGGTTCCACGCCGAACTTAGCGGGACCACCCTCACGGTAAGCGGCGGAGCCGAAGATAGTACCTCCATCCAGGCGTTTCGCGCCGCCCTGTCCGCAGCGTGGGCTGCTCAAGACACGCTCGTGGACGAGATTGTGGCGGTCGGGGACGTCGCTAAGCAGGCGGTGGCACAGTGGCGGTAGGAGCCCCTATCCCGCGCGACCCGCGGCAACCAAAAATCACCCCGGCGCAGCTTGACGACGCGGTGGCCGAAGTCCTCAGCGAACCCGCCGCTACAGTGCAAGAGGAAGCAGAGCAGCTAGCCCGCGCTCACGACATCGTGCACGAAGCACTCCAATAACGGCCCAATAAGGAAAGACAGATGGTAGCTCGACGACGCCTCGACGCTGAACTAGTGCGTCGGAAAATTGCTCGTTCCCGCGAACACGCCACGGAGCTGATCCGGGGGCGCCACGTATACGTGGCGGGGATACTCGCGGTGAAGCCGGCGACAGTGGTGGAGCCCGACGTCTCTATCCGCGTCGATGACTCCGTTACCGACGACTGGGCGTCCCGGGGCGCTCACAAACTCCTCGGTGCTTTGGAAGCATTCGAGCCGCTTGGGCTGTCTCTCAAAGGGAAAAAGGTTCTCGATGCGGGCGCGTCGACCGGTGGTTTTACCGACGTGTGCCTGCGGCGCGACGCCCGCGAGGTCGTGTCCGTGGACGTCGGCTACGGGCAGCTCATTTGGCGACTCCAAAACGACGACCGTGTCCGTGTCGTCGATCGGACCAACATCAGACATGTGACGTTGGAACACACCGACGGCCCGTGCGATGCCATGGTCGGGGATTTGTCCTTCATTTCGCTTAACTTGGTGCTTCCCGCCATCGTCGCGGTCTTGGAGGACGGCGCCGATCTGCTGCCCATGGTGAAACCGCAGTTTGAGGTGGGCAAAGACCGGCTCGGCAACGGCGGTGTGGTGAAAAGCCCGGAGCTGCGCGCCGAAGTCACCCAAGAAGTAGCGCTTGCTGCACAGCAGTTGGGGCTGAGCTTGAAAGGCGTGGTGGCCTCACCACTTCCTGGCCCGTCGGGCAACGTGGAGTACTTCTTGTGGCTCGTGAAAGACGGCGGTGGCGCCGCTAAGACCGCTGCGGAAGTCGCCGAGCTGGTGGCAACCGCGGTGCAGGAGGGACCACAATGACGCTGCGCGAAGTCTTACTCGTGCCACACACTGGGCGCCGAGCGAACCTGGAATCAGCGGCGTTTGCAGCCCAGCAGCTGTCCGACGCCGGTATCGGGGTCCGATTGATTACTGGGCATGATGAAACCGCGATCCGCAACCACCCTGTCCTGAGCACATTTCCGGCGTTCGGGCACGTAGAGGCCGCAACTTTAGGGGTGGAGCTGGTGCTGGTGCTGGGTGGCGATGGGACGTTCCTCCGCGCTGCGGACCTGGCCTATGCTGCGGACCTGCCGGTGTTGGGCATCAACCTGGGGCACGTGGGATTCCTCGCAGAGTGGGAATCCGATTCCATGGCGGAAGCGATCAGCCGGGTAATCTCCCAGGACTACCGGGTGGAGGACCGCATGACCTTGAAGGTGATCGTCCGGGATGAAGATCGGAGCGTGCTGTCTCGTGGATGGGCCCTGAATGAGGTCAGCGTGGAAAACACCAACCGACGTGGTGTCCTGGACGCCACCTTGGAGGTCGATTCCCGCCCGGTGAGCAGCTTCGGTTGCGACGGCGTGTTGATTTCCACCCCGACCGGTTCCACCGCTTACGCGTTTTCCGCCGGTGGTCCGGTACTGTGGCCGGAGCTGGACGCGATTTTGGTGGTGCCAAACAATGCGCACGCACTGTTCGCAAAACCCCTGGTGGTGAGCCCTCAATCCCGGGTGGCTGTCGAGTCCCATAACGCCCCTGCGGTCGCGATCATGGATGGGTTCCGCACCTTCCAGGTCCCACCGGGCGGCCGTGTTGAGGTACTGCGTGGGGAGCCCCCCGTGCGGTGGGTTCGCCTCGATGATGTGCCGTTCACGGACCGGCTCGTGCGTAAGTTCCGATTGCCGGTCGACGGCTGGCGTGGCCCGAACGTGTAGGTTTGGGAATTATGCTCGGAGATATTGCGATCGAGAACCTGGGCGTGATCACGTCTTCCGCCCTGGAATTTTCCCCAGGACTTACGGTGCTCACCGGCGAAACTGGCGCGGGTAAAACCATGGTGGTTACGGGCCTGCGGCTGCTCAGCGGTGGTCGCGCCGATGCGTCACGAGTGCGCACCGGGGCAGACCACGCCGTGGTGGAGGGCCGGTTTTATGTGGACGAGGTCGACCCGACGACGCGCGAGCAGGTGGCCGCAGTGCTTGACGACGCCGGTGCCCGCGCCGACGAATCCGGAGAAATAATCGCCACCCGCGTGGTCAACTCAACTGGGCGGTCAAAGGCTCACCTAGGTGGGCGCGCAGTTCCAGCAGCGACCCTGCAAGATTTCGCTTCCGGAGTGTTGACCATCCACGGCCAAAACGATCAACTTCGGTTGCTCAGCCCCGCCGCGCAACTAGAAGCCCTGGACCGCAGCGCGGAGGGCCTCATTACGCTGCGGGACACGTACACCGCGGCGTACCGGACCTGGAAAAAACTCGCCCGAGATCTGAAAGAGCGCACCGAAAAACGCCGGGAGTTAGCGCAGGAAATCGACCGCCTGCGCTTCGCCCTGGATGAAATCGCGGCGGTGGCCCCGGAACCAGGGGAAGACGCTGACCTGGTGCAGCTGATTCGGCGGCTGCAGGACGTCGATACGCTGCGCGAAGCAGCCACCATCGCCCTGACCTCCATCGACGGCGCTGACGAAGGGGAGACCCCGGGCGCCGCCGACCTGCTGGGCGTCGCCCACGCCGCGCTCGGGGGCTGCGATGATCCCGAGCTGACAGAGATGGGGGAGCGCCTGGGTGCGATCACCAGCGAGCTGAGTGACCTGTCGCGTGAACTCGGTAGCTATCTCGAAGGGCTGCCTGCTGACCCGGCAGCGCTCGAGGAGAGTTTGCAGCGACAGCAGGAGCTCAAAACCCTCACCCGCAAGTATGCGCCGGACATTGACGGGGTGCTTACCTGGCGGGATAATGCGGAGGTGAAGTTGCGCAGCATTGACGTCTCCTCCGAGGCGCTCGACGATCTGAAAGCCCAGGTCGCTACCGCGCAGCGGGCAATGCTCGCAGCGGGCTCAGAACTGTCAGCTGCCCGCCGGAACGCGGCGGAGGAGTTGGGAGCCAAGGTCACCGAGGAAATCCATGGTTTGGCGATGCCGAAGGCACGCTTTGAGGTTGCGCTCACCGAGGCTAAACCCAGCTCCACTGGGCTCGATGAGGTGGAGTTCCGCCTGGCTGGCGCGCCAGAACTTGACGCGCGGCCACTAGCGACGTCGGCTTCCGGTGGCGAGCTCTCCCGCGTGATGCTGGCGCTGGAAGTGATCCTTTCCGCTGGGGTATCGGGCGTGACTTTGGTGTTTGATGAGGTGGATGCCGGAGTGGGAGGCCGGGCTGCAGTGGAGATCGGGCGTCGATTAGCGCGGCTCGCCACGCAGTGTCAGGTAATCGTGGTGACGCACCTGCCACAGGTCGCAGCCTATGCGGATACGCATCTGCACGTGTCCAAGGAGGTGTCGGATGCTGCCCAGAAGTCCGGGGTCGAGCGCCTCAGCGAGGAACGTCGGGTGGCAGAGCTGTCCCGCATGCTCGCCGGTTTGGAGGACACGGAGACGGGGCGCGCACATGCACAAGAACTGCTTGACCGGGCGCGAAAAGACCGCGAGGCGTTGCGACAAAAATAATCGCGGTCGCCTCCGCGCGCCTGCCCCACCACATGAGTCACACCCAGCACAATAAGGCGCATGAGTCTGTTTTCTCACAACTCCGACCTGCCCGGACTGACCGCCACCTTGCGTGATTGCACGCAGGGCGCAAAAGGACTGAAGAAACTCAGCCAGGGAGACATCGCGCTGATCAACGCCCCGGATCTCGCCCGAGCATTGGCGCAGCAGCTCGTCGATGCTAAGCCCGCCGCCATCATCAACATGGCGCAATTCACCACCGGGGCAATGCCGAACTTTGGCCCACAGATCCTGCTCGATGCGTCGATCACGCTCGTGGAGGGCGTCGGCGAGAACATCCGCGAAGGCGTGAAAGACGGCAAAAAAGTCCGCCTCACGGACGACGGTCATGTGTACGTGGGGGAGCGACAGGTCGCGTCGGGCACGGTAGTGACCCAGGAGAGCGCGGAAGCAGCGTTCACCGAGGCACAGCAATCCCTCGTTGACCACATGGAAGCGTACTTCGGCAACACGATTCAGTTCCTGCACTCGGAGGCGCCGCTGCTCATCGACGGCCTGGGGATCCCAGACACGGGCATCACCTTCGCGGACCGCAAGACGCTTGTGCTGAGCCCAGGGCAGGGGCACCGCGAGCAGCTCAAGCGGTTGCGGAACTTCATTCGCGAGTACGAGCCAGTGCTGATCGGTGTCGAGGGGGCGGCAGATACCTTGGTCGAGTCCGGCTACACCCCAGACTTGATCGTCGGCGACCCCGCCAATATCGGTAACGATGCGCTGCGGTCGGGCGCCCGCGTGGTCCTGCCTGCGGGGCCGGATGGCCACGCACCGGGCCTGGAGCGGATCCAGGACCTGGGCATTGGAGCGATGACGTTCCCGGCGGCTTCCGACTCGGCGACGGACTTGGCGCTGCTGCTGGCCGACTACCACGGTGCCTCCACCATCGTCGCTGCGGGTTCCAAGCTGGATCTGTCCGAGATTTTCAGTGGCGCGTCCTACGCCACGCCGTCGGCCCTGCTCACCCGCACCAAGCTTGGAGGCAAGCTTATCGACGGCGATGCCGTTGCCGATCTCTACACCATCAAGACCTCCGGCGGAGCTGGCTGGGTCTGGGCACTGCTCGGCATCCTGGTGGCCGTTGCGGTGATCGTTGCGATCGCGGGGCTGAGTGGCAGTGGCGCATTCGTAGACAACCTTATCGATACGTGGAACAACATCGCGCTGTGGTTCCAGGGCTTGTTTAAGTAAAGGGGAATGCTGCATATGGCTAAGAAGAAGCGTCGTACCGGGACCGCGGTAGCGGGCCTGGCGTTCGGTGTCGCACTGGGAACCCTGTTTGGTACGTACATCCTTTCCCCGAACCTTCCTGGCGGCGCGAACGAATCCAGCAATAAGGCCGTTGCCGAGCTGGCCGCAGCGAAGTCCGAGGCCGCGATCAATGGCGCGCAGGCAGGGGCTGCAGATTCCTATATCGCTGCCACCGCCGGGGATGCAGTGCACGATGCGCTGAAGGATCGCCCGGTGTTGATTTTCCGCACCGCTGATGCCGCCGACGAAGACGTCACCGCGGTTGCTGACCTCCGTGATAAGTCGGGGGCGAAGGACGCCGGCACGATCACGCTCACGGAGAAGTTCTTTGCTCAGGATGGGGCGGACACGTTGAAGTCCATCGTGGCTAACACATTGCCAGCGGGTGCGCAGCTATCCACCAACCAACTGGATCCAGGCACTCACGCTGGTGAAGCGCTGGGCGCGGCGTTGCTGCTCAACAAAGATAACGGTGAGCCGCTGGCACAAACCGAGGAACGCGCGTTGCTGCTAAAAGCGCTGCGGGATTCGGGGTACATCGAATACCAAGACGGCACTATTCTTCCAGCTCAGCTCGTCATCGTGATCACCGGCGACGCTGATGGCACGGGAGAAACGAACTTCGCGGCGGTGCACCAGGCGACCTTTGCGAAGGCGCTGGATAAACTCGCGAACGGCGTTGTAGTCTCCGGCCGGGTGCAGACCGCTGGTGCCAATGGCGTCATCGGTCAGCTGCGCAAGGATGCCGAGTCCGGGGTGTCCACTGTCGATTCGGTTGACCGCGCGTTCGGGCAGATCGCCACGATCCTGGCGGGCCGGGAACAGCTGGATGGCAAGCAGGGGGATTACGGCACAGCGGATGATGTCGACGCGGTCTCGCCGGGCAAGCCTAAGGAATAGCGATGCACAATTTCGAGGTCACCCGCTCTGAGCTGCTGCTCGATTCTCCGATCATCGCGGTGCGACGCGACGGCGTTGTGATGCCTGGCGGTGAGGTGGCTAACCGGGAGATCGTCGAGCACTTCGGCGCGGTGGCTATTGTGGCCTGGGATGGGGAGAAGATCCCCCTGGTGCGCCAGTACCGGCACTGTGTGAAGCAGCGCCTGTGGGAACTTCCGGCGGGGATTCTTGATGTGGCCGACGAAGATCCACTGGAGTGCGCCCGCCGCGAGTTGCAGGAAGAAACCGGTTTGGCGGCCGCCGAGTGGTCGCTGATCGTGGATTTGGTGAGCAGCCCCGGATTTTGCGAGGAAGCAATCCGCGTATACCTGGCCACCGGGCTGACAAGGGTCGAACGCCCCGAACCGGAGTATGAAGAAGCGGACATGGCGCTCGAGTGGTTCACCCTGGATGAGGCCGTGTCGATGGTGCTGCGCGGTGAGATCGTCAATGGGATTGCTATCGCGGCGATCATGACGGGGCACCATATTCTTACTCACGGTCTGTCTGGGCGGGAAGCAACCGAGCCGTTTGCGTTGCGTCCGGATTCGATGGCGCGGCGTCGTAAAGCAGCGGGCTTGCACGCCGACATGAAGCGGATATGACCTCGCCGGCGGAGCTTGCCTCGGAGTGGCTGAGTCATCTCGCGGTTGAGCGGGGCGCGTCGGCAAATACTCTCAGCAATTATCGGCGCGACGTACAGCGTTACCTATCGTGGCTGGACGCGGCCGGTATCCGGGATTTGTCGGCGATGACTGCGCAGGACCTGGAAAATTACGTGGCTGATTTGCGGCGCGGCGATCCGAGCGTGAGGCGTCGGCCCCTGGCGGCGTCGTCGAGTGGGCGGGCGCTCGTGGTGGCGCGCGGCCTGCACAAGTTCGCCGTCGCGGAAGGAAAGCTCGCCGTTGATGTGGCCGCTGAGGTGTCGCCGCCAGCAGCGGGCAAGCACCTGCCGGACACGCTCACGGTGGAACAGGTCGCCGCGCTTATCGACGCCACGTCCCGCGAATCCGTGGTGGGCTTACGCGACCGCGCGCTGCTGGAACTGCTGTATGGCACTGGCGCCCGCATTTCGGAGATCACGGCGCTCACGGTGGATGATGTTGCCGCGGGAGAGGGCATGATCCAGGTGACGGGTAAGGGCGACAAGCAGCGCCTGGTTCCGTTCGGCTCCCTCGCGCAGCAAGCCGTTTCGGAGTATCTGGTGCGCGGTCGACCGGCCCTGTCGAAGGGGAAGACTCACGCGCTGCTGCTCAATAAGCGCGGTGGCGCACTATCGCGGCAAAGTGCGTGGGGGATTATTAAGGATGCGGCGGCTCGTGCCGGATTGGACGTAGACATTTCGCCGCATACGTTGCGACACTCCTTCGCCACGCACCTGCTGGAGGGCGGGGCCGATGTACGCGTGGTGCAGGAGTTACTGGGGCATTCCTCTGTGACAACAACGCAGATCTACACCCATATTACTGCTGCGAATCTGCGGGAGGTATGGAACACCGCCCACCCCCGGGCCTAAGGTCAAGTGCTTGACCTTAACTCTTATAAAAGGCGCGTCAGAGTGACGATTTTTCGCCCTGCCCTGTATTCTTGAAACGACAGGAATGTAATTAGGAGTCGCTTTATGGCTTCACTAGCAGCCAAGTCAAGGAAGAAGGGTTGATTCATGGCGAAATCGAATCAGGGTGGGACCTCCGCGCTGTTCGACACAGCAGCGCCCGAACTGGGGCTGACTGGCCGCCCGATCCGTGAACTTCCGGAACCGGCACCCTTGGACACGCATGGGCCGGCAACGATCATCGCGATGTGCAACCAAAAAGGTGGCGTGGGCAAAACGACGTCCACCATCAACCTCGGCGCGTGTCTGGCTGAGGCAGGCCGCAAGGTGCTGCTGGTGGATCTGGACCCGCAGGGTGCATTGTCTGCAGGTCTCGGCGTGCCACACGATGAGCTGGATCTGACCATTTACAACTTGCTGGTGGACTCGCACACCTCGATCTTCCACGCGATCCACAAAACCAATGTGTCCGGACTTGACCTGGTTCCGGCGAACATTGATCTGTCTGCAGCTGAGATTCAGTTGGTGAACGAAGTCGGCCGCGAACAAACCCTCGCCCGGGTGCTGCGGCCAGTGATGAAGGACTATGATTTCATCATTTTGGACTGCCAGCCATCCCTCGGTCTGCTCACCGTGAACGCGCTGGCCTGTGCCCAGGGCGTCATCATCCCCATGGAATGCGAATACTTCTCCCTGCGTGGTCTGGCGCTGCTCACCGACACCGTGGAAAAAGTCCGCGACCGGCTGAACTTCGATCTGGACATTCTTGGCATCCTGGTCACCATGTTTGACCGTCGCACCTCCCATGCCCGCGAGGTCATGAGCCGGGTGGTGGAAGTGTTTGGTGACCAGGTCTTTGATACCGTCATTACCCGCACTGTGCGGTTCCCGGAGACCTCCGTTGCCGGGGAGCCTATCATCACGTGGGCGCCGAAGTCGCAGGGCGCCGAACAGTATCGCAACCTCGCGCGCGAAGTCATTGAGCGTACGTCCTAGGCTGTCGCCGCCGCTTCCCGACGGCGCATCCGAGCAACCCGAGATCACCGGTTTCCAGGTTGCCCTAAAAAACTTTGAGGGACCGTTCGACCTGCTCCTCCAGCTGATCTCGGCGAAAAAGTTGGACGTCACCGAGGTAGCGCTGTCCCAAGTCACCGACGAGTTCATCGCCTACACTCGAGCTTTAGGTGAGACCGCCGACTTGGACGAGGTAACCGAGTTCCTGCTGGTCGCATCCACGTTGCTGGACCTCAAAGCCGCCCGGTTGATCCCGCGCGGTGAGGTGGAAGACGCTGAGGACTTGGCGCTACTTGAGACCCGCGATCTGCTCTTCGCTCGCCTGCTCCAGTACAAGGCGTACAAGCAGGTTGCGGACATGTTTGCCCAGTGGCAGCGCCGCGCCCAGCGACGTTACCCGCGCGCCGTGGCGATGGAAGAGCAATTTGTGGACCTGCTGCCACCGGTGACCATTGGAAAGTCCCTGGCCGAATTCGCCCAGATCGCCGCCGGTGCGTTTCGCCCCAAGGCTCCGGAACTCGTAGGCACCGCCCACATCCACCAGGTGGCAGTATCGGTCCCGGAGCAGGCAGGGCGGGTGTTAGACATTCTCCGTCTGGCTGGCAAAGACACCTGGCTCAGCTTTGCCACTTTGACCAGGGACTGCACCATTTCTATGGAAAAAATCGGCCGCTTTCTCGCCCTGCTCGAACTGTACAAGGCGCGCGCGGTGGGCGTGTCCCAAGAGGAATCACTCGGGGATTTGCACGTCGCGTGGACCGGCGTTGACGTGGACCCGGCTGTGGTAGCGGCGGCGAACTGGGAGTAGGGGGTGGCCCCGCTAGTAGTTCGTTGCGAACAATTCGCGATTGTTCCCGGTATGTCAACCTGTCTACTTTTTGTGCGAATGACTCACAATCAGGCAGGCATTCGGGAGGAGTTAGCAAGAAAATAGTTCACCGGCATATCTGATAGTGGATTTCGCTCCCAAAGCTGTAACAATCTACAGCGAAAAGGTTCTTGTGACTGTGATTCCTGAAGTAGTTGTCGATATATTCGGAATTTTCTCTGTAAAGCTTGACTAGCCCCAATAGTAGAATTGTAAACCATAAATGGATTGCTGCTGATAATTCATAATGGAACCGCTCGGTAGTTAAATTTTCCCATGTGTCGTGTGTTTCGTCTGGACCCCAAAGGCTGAAGTAACCTGGTGGCATTGAAATTAACTCTTCAATGAGAGGTTTGAAATGAAAGTCGACCGAAAAAGAAAATTGGTCAGAGAAACCCACATTTGAAATTGATCCGAAATGGTTTTCGGCAGTGTGGAAGATTTTCTTAAAAGAAATAATTCCATTAAAAACCATCGCATTATTATCAATGGTAAAACCGGAATCATGAAGGCATCGGGTTGTTAACAGGGTGAATTGATCTGGGGAAATGTTTTTTCTAATGCCCTGCACATCGATCACCTGGGAATGCTGTGATGATTCTTGCATTATTGGCTGATGCGATGATGGATGGGAAAATGACCATGGCCAATTCGTTGGTACGTCGATCTATTAAATAAACGGGGCTGGTGTAGCACGTTTTTCCTGTAGCCTCTTGATGTTTCCAATATTCTGCGTTTGTGAGCGATTTGGTAATTGCGAGGTCGGCCAGTTCTTCCCAACTTGTCATGCGTTGATCAAGCGTATATAAATATTCCCATTGGTTGTGGGTTGTATGTTCTCGCTTGATGTGTCGATAACCGAACTTCGCCCCTTTCCAATCCCCGCATTCTAACTTTACGGTTTTACCAGCAAGAAGTCCGAATCTTGCAGTCCAGGTGCGGATGACTTTGTATGCATCGTCGAAAACACCGCAGGTATTCCATGGTCGCTTTATGCTAAGTGGAGTCGCAGACGAGGGTCGCTGATTAAATTGTAGTGCAGTGGAAAAAGGATCCGATGTCCATTGAAGATTGGGGATATCAGAACGCAATACTCCGTTGTGTGTCAATAGTTCGATTACAAAAGAGTTAAATTCCTTCCCGTCGATTAGTTCTGTGCCGACATTAGTGAACAGTTCAAGCGGATTTAATGAGCCACCTTCGAAGTCCTGCGTACTCTCGTATTCATTGATATGGAAGGGGGCGCCGGTCGGGTACCCGAATCTACTACGTTCAAACCCTAAGGTCTTCCAAATTTCAAGAATTGAGCCCTGTATCGGATGTGCTCCGTGCTTAGGATGCCAATAGATCATGCCGCGGGCGAAGCGGTTGAACCGGCCCACACCGTCAGGGGTGCCCTCTTCATCGGTAGTCGGGTACCCGAGGGGCCCTTTTTCTTCACCCGTTTCGATCCACTTTTCTAAGATCTTGCCTTCGATAGAGACCACACCGGACAGGGAAGTGTAGATGCGGCCACGTTGGAACATTTGCTTGCGTCCGACCCCGTCGCCGGTGCCGATCTCATCGGAGGTGGGGTAGCCTAGGCGTCCTTGTTCCCAGCCGTTGCGTGCCCAGACGATGGAGTTGTGGGTGGTGACTGACCAGGCTCCGGTATCGGGGTGCCAGTAGATGAACCCGTTGTCGAATTCGGTGCGTTTGCCCACGCCGTCGGGGTTGGTCAGTTCCCCTGATTTGGGTAGCCCTAGGAAGGAGAGGGGTGTTTGTCCTGCCCAGGCGACGGCGAGGGATTCGTATTTGGCTTTAATGGCGCCGCAGACTTGGTGGGGGCGGGGCCAGTAGGTGCGGCAGTTATCTGCTGTCATGGCCCGCAGCTGGGGTTGCTGCTCTTTGGCTTCCATTACTTCGGCTTGGTCGGCTTCGTGTTTGGTGACGGTGCCTGGGAGGGCGATGCGATCCGAGCGCATCTGTCCGTCAATGATCTCTGGTTGTGGTTCGCCGAGGTCGGTGGGGAGGGCGTGTTCGTAGTAGTGGTTGTCGATGTTGTTTTTGTTCATGCCGGGCTCGCTAAAGTCCCAGTCGGAAGTGTCAACATCGTAGATGTCACGCTCTGCAGGGTGGCGCAGCTGCGAAATGTCGGCTGTGACTGTTTCGTTGGCTGATTGATCGATCTCTTGCCCGTGTGTGGGGATCGGGTTAAGGCAAACGGTGGCGAGCACGGCTAGCGTGGCTCCGAGTTTTTTTTATGGTTGTTGTCATGAGATGATCCTGGTCGGTTGTGATGAATTGTTGGCGTATTGACATTGCACGCTAATCGTAACACGTAATATTATAATCTTTAACAGGCTATTGGGTAGCGGTTTTTACGTCTTTCCCTGTCCTGCGCTGCTGTGTGGCTACACTGCTTACCTATGACTCCGATTTCCCAGCTGCGCTCCCAGGTTGAATCGATCTTGCTTGTGGTCGATTCGCCGATCGCTGCTGCCGTGCTCGCGCGCGTGCTCGAGGTCGAAGAATTGGCCGTCGTTACGGTGCTTCGGCAATGGGCAGAAGAACTGAACCAGCGGGGTAGCGGTATTGACCTGAGGGAAACGCAAGAGGGGTGGCGGCTGTATACCCGTAAGGAGAATGCTGGGGTCGTCGAAAAGCTTGTGCTTGATGGCAGCCAGACAAAGCTGTCCCGCGCCGCGTTGGAGACGCTCGCCGTTATTGCTTACCGGCAGCCGGTGACGCGTGCGCAGGTCGCTGCGGTGCGCGGGGTGAACGTGGATGGTGTGATGCGCACGCTGGAGCTGCGCGGACTGATCCGGGAGGTGGAATCCGAGGGGCTCGCGCGCCAGTACGAGACCTCGGAGTTGTTCCTGGAGCTGTTGGGTATTGATGGGCTGCATCGCTTGCCGGATTTAGCCCCGTTGCTACCCGATGTGGATTCGATTGACGAGGAATACTAGACTTGAACACCGTTTAAGAAACGGAGTTTTCATGCAAGCAGCAGAAATCATCGACTTCGACCAGGCCCATCTGTGGCACCCCTACGCCCCCACGCCTGCGCCGATGGATCCGCTGCCGGTGGCGTCGGCAAGCGGCGTGCGCCTCACACTTACCGACGGGCGCGTGCTTATCGACGCCATGAGCTCCTGGTGGGCCGCCGCTCACGGCCATTCTCATCCAGCACTCGTCGCTGCAGCGAAGGATCAGATTGACCGGATGAGCCACGTGATGTTCGGTGGGCTCACCCACGAACCGGCGGTAAAACTGGGGGAGCGCTTGGTCCGGTTGACTGGCCTGGACAAGGTGTTTTATGCCGATTCCGGGTCGGTGTCGGTGGAAGTTGCGGTCAAGATGGCGCTGCAATTCCAGCGAGGAATCGGACACCCAGAACGGAACAAGCTGCTGACCTGGCGGGGTGGCTATCACGGCGATACCTTTGCACCGATGTCGGTGTGTGATCCAGAAGGCGGGATGCACGCGCTGTGGCGGGGCGTGCTCGCAGAGCAGAAGTTCGTGTCGGCGCCGCCTAGTGGGGATGATTTTAGCGCTTATGCCCAGGAACTGGACGCGGCGATCGATGACACTATCGCTGCGATCATCATCGAGCCGGTCGTGCAGGGAGCTGGGGGAATGCGGTTCCATTCGCCTCGCCTTGTGGCTGAGATCCGCAGGCTCTGTACCGAACGCGGCATCTTGTTCATAGCTGATGAAATCGCCACCGGGTTCGGGCGCACCGGAAGCTTGTTTGCGTGCCAGGCTGCAGGCGTGAAACCGGACATTATGTGCGTGGGCAAGGCCCTGACCGGAGGGTTTATGACGCTCGCGGCCACGCTCGCCACACATGAGGTGGCAAGAGCTATCCAAACGACCGAGGGCGGCGGCGCTCTCATGCACGGCCCGACCTTCATGGGCAACCCGCTGGCCTGCGCGGTGGCGGATGCCGCGGTCGGGCTGATCGAGGCAGGGGACTGGAAATCCCAAGTACCGCGAATCGAAGCGGAGCTCAAGGCTGGGCTAACTCCTTTGAAGAGTGACCCTCGCGTCCACGACGTCCGCGTTCTCGGTGCCATCGGCGTGGTGGAGATGAAGCACCCGGTGGACATGGCCAAGACCACAAACGCGGCGGTAGAACACGGAGTCTGGATCAGGCCGTTCGGCAAGCTGATCTACTGCATGCCGCCGTTCATTTCGAATAGTGCGGAAGTCGAGCAGATTTGCCGCGCCATCACAGTGGCCGTTCAAGCAAACGAGGAAGACCAATGATTATCTGCGTGACCGGAACCAACACGGACGTTGGCAAGACCATCGCAACGGCGGCGCTTGCGCTTCGCCTGCAGCAGGAAGGCTGGGAGGTCGTCCCGACCAAGCCTCTACAAACCGGCGAGCCCGACGGAAAGGGCGACGCCAACACGGTCGCCGCCCTCACGGGGCTTTCCACCCACGAGTTCGCGCGCTACCCGGAGCCGCTGGCACCGAACCTTGCCGCCCGCCGGGCGGGGATAGCGCAAGCCGGCATCCAGCAGGTCAAGGAGTGGATCCAGCAGTTCGATGCACCGAACCGTGTCGTACTCGTAGAAGGCGCGGGAGGACTGCTCGTGCGGCTAGCGGATGATTGGACGCTGGCCGACTTGGCGAAGGAACTGGGCGCGCCACTCATCGTGGTCACCTCCACCGGGCTGGGATCGCTGAACCTCGCGGAACTCACTGTTGAAGCAGCCCGACATAGGGGTCTTAAGGTGCTAGGCCTCATTGGTGGGTCTATTCCAACGCAGCCTGATCTGGCTACCGCTTTGAACCTTGCCGAATTCCCCGTGGTCACAGGCGTACCATTCCTCGGCGCGCTACCCCAGGGGTGCCTGGACCGGATCGCTGAGGTTGCGCTGGAACTGGAGATCCCCAAAGAGCTGGGGCGTCGTTCGTTGTAAAAAGTTCGAGACCTGGAATTCGAGTCTCGGTGAATAAAACCCTAAATTTCGTGCATTTTCACCATGGCTACTCCCAGTCTCGAATTCCAGGTCTCGCACTTGTGCGGGAAGGCCCGCCGCGACCAGTGCAGATGTGACAAATTCCCGCCGAATCGGCTAGGCTCGTGGGCGATATTTATAACCGCATAGATAGGACACTCCTTGTGACCCCTCCCGCTCGCCGAGACGGCACACCGGATAAGAAACGGCAGCACCGTAAGGGTGCCAACAACTCTGCTCGCCCGCGCCGTGGCGAAAATCGAACCAAAGAAACTGCCGCCAGCATCTATGTCTCTAAGGCTAAGCCTGCCCGTCATCAGCATGTTTCTTCCCAGCATGTCGTGGAACCTCAAAATGGGGAAGGTATTCGCCTGCAAAAGGTCCTTGCCCAGGCTGGTGTGGCGTCGCGCCGCATGGCGGAGAAGCTCATTGACCAGGGCCGCGTCGAGGTCAACGGCAAGATCGTTATGACGCAGGGCATGCGCATTAACCCGGACACCGCCGTCGTGCGTGTGGATGGCGTGCGTATCCGGCTCAACGAGGATCTGCAGTACTTCGCGCTGAATAAGCCGTTCGGCGTGCAGTCCACCATGAGTGATGATATGGGGCGCCCATGCATCGGCGACATCGTCGGTGAGAAGCTGGACGCTGGTCAGCGCCTCTTCCACGTCGGTCGCCTGGACGCCAACACCGAGGGGCTCATCCTGCTCACCAACGATGGCGAGCTGGCGAACCGCCTCATGCATCCACGCTACGAGGTCAACAAGACGTACCTCGCCACCGTGGTAGGGGAAATGAAGCCAGCGGACGTCCGGGCCCTGAAGAAGGGCATTGAACTTGATGACGGCCTTGCCAAAGCAGACAACGCCCAAATCATCGAGGTGTGGCAGGGACGCTCAATTGTCCGCGTTGATCTGCACGAAGGCCGCAAGCACATTGTGCGTCGCCTGCTCAAGGCCGCCGGCTTCCCGGTCGAGCGCCTGGTGCGCACCAAGATTCACACCGTGCAGCTCGGCGAGCAGACCCCAGGTGCGATTCGCGCGCTTAACGACGCCGAACTCACTTCCCTGTACAAGGCGGTGGAGATGTGATGATTTCCAACATGCCAGGCGATGGCCTGATTATGGCGGTTGATGGCCCTTCCGGTGCAGGTAAATCCACGGCCTGCCGCGCCGTCGCGCGGCAGCTCAGTGCAAAGTACCTGGACACCGGCGCGATGTACCGCGTTGCTACCCTGCACGTCCTGCGCAGTGGAATTGATCCTGCTAATGAAATGGCCGTCGTTAAGGCGACTGCGGCTCTGCCGTTGCAGGTGAACGACGACCCTGCCTCCACCGAGGTGCTCTTGGCCGGGAAAGATGTTTCCCGCGAGATTCGTGGCCCGGAGGTGACCCAACACGTTTCTCAGGTGTCGGCATATCCGCAGGTGCGTGAGAATTTGGTGGCCTTGCAGCGCGCACTGGCTGCCGAAGCACACCGCTGCATCGTTGACGGGCGGGACATTGGAACCGCGGTGCTGGTGAATGCCCCGGCGAAGGTGTTCCTCACCGCGTCCGCTGAGGTGCGTGCGCGCCGTCGCTACAACCAGGACATTGCTGCTGGTCGTGAAGTTGATTTCGACGCTGTGCTCGCAGATGTTCAGCGTCGCGATGAACTCGATTCCACCCGCGCAGTGTCTCCGCTGCGCCCCGCAGAGGATGCCGCGATCGTGGACACCTCCGATATGACTTTTGACCAGGTGGTTGATTCTCTCATTGAGTTGGCCCGCGTCTCACAGGAAGGAGCCTAGGAAATGAGCTCCAAGGAAAAAGATTTTGACAACGAGCCAGATACCGCTTTCGTGTATCACACCCAGGGTGGCGAGATCGCAGCTGAAAGCGCATACTCTGATGAGCTTGAGGTGGCGCCCGGTGGTGGCTGGGCGTCCTCCGAGTTCGACGCCGCGGACTTCGGATTGAAGGATTTCAACGAGTCGGAATTCAGCGACCCGGATGTCGGCGAAGATTTTGACGAGGAAGATTGGGAAGAAGTCGAGCGCGAGTTCGGCATCGGTCCGTCCTTCCAGGAAGAGAATCTGTGCACGGTCGCCATTGTTGGCCGACCAAACGTAGGCAAGTCCTCGCTCACGAACCGCTTCCTGGCGCGTCGGGAAGCTGTGGTGGAGGACCGGCCGGGCGTGACCCGCGACCGTATTTCCTACCTTGCCGAGTGGTCTGGCCGGCGCTTTTGGGTGCAGGACACCGGTGGCTGGGATCCGGACGCGAAGGGCATTCACGCTGCGATTGCACGCCAGGCGGAAACCGCGATGGCGACTGCAGACGTGATCGTCATGGTGGTGGACACCAAGGTCGGTATTACGGAAACCGATGCGGTGATGGCTCGTAATCTGCAGCGCGCTGAAGTACCAGTTATTTTGGTGGCCAACAAGGCGGATTCGGATACGCTGCTGGCAGATGTGGCGGAGTTCTGGTCGTTGGGCCTGGGGGAGCCATATCCAGTGTCGGCGCAGCACGGGCGTGGTGGCGCCGATGTGCTGGACAAGATTCTTGAGCTGTTCCCGGATGAGCCACGCCACCCATCCATCGTGCAGGGGCCGCGCCGTGTGGCGCTGGTAGGCAAGCCGAATGTTGGTAAGTCGTCCTTGCTGAACAAGATCACGGGCGAAGAGCGTTCCGTGGTGGACAACGTGGCCGGCACGACCGTTGACCCGGTGGACTCCCTGGTGCAGCTCGACCAGCACCTGTGGAAGTTCATTGACACCGCAGGTCTGCGTAAGAAAGTAAAGCACGCGCAGGGCCACGAGTACTACGCGTCGCTGCGCACCCGTGGCGTGATCGACGCGGCAGAGGTGTGCGTCATGCTTATCGACGCCTCCCAGCCCATCTCCGAACAAGACCAGCGCGTGCTGTCTATGGTGATCGAAGCTGGACGCGCTCTGGTGATCGCTTTCAACAAGTGGGACCTGGTGGATGAGGATCGCCGTGAACTGCTGGATAGGGAAATCCAGCTGCAGCTCGATCATTTGCCATGGGTGAAGCGGATCAACATTTCCGCTGAAACGGGTCGCGCACTGCAGAAGCTGGAGCCAGCGATGATCGAGGCGCTGGAGGCGTGGGACAAGCGCGTATCCACGGGTCAACTCAACAACTGGTTGCGGGCTGTTATTGCCCAGAATCCGCCACCGATGCGTGGGGGACGGTTGCCTCGGGTGCTGTTCGCAACCCAGGCGTCCACTCGACCGCCGGTGATCGTGCTGTTTACCACGGGCTTCTTGGAGGCGGGATACCGTCGCTACCTCGAGCGAAAGTTCCGTGAGGCCTTCGGCTTTGAGGGTACTCCAGTGAGGATCGCGGTGCGTGTTCGAGAGAAACGCGTGCGCAAGTAGCGCGTTGCGTGGTGTGTAAGGGGCCGCTTCAGCGGCCCCTTTTTGTGACTCCTGTTACCTGAATGTGACTTTTGAGTGTTAAGTGTTTAAAGTGTCCAATGTTTCACGTGAAACGCCTGGTGATCAAGTGATTTAAAGTCAAGCTATTTGACTTGACCTAGAGTGTGAGGCAGATTATTTTCCGTTTTGTTAACGCTTTCTTAACCTTGCCGATTGAACACTATGGAAACACCCTCAAGAGGACACAAAAGGAAGTAATGAACGTACAGCACCCCGCAGTGAGCACCCGACCTTCGCGCGCCAAGCGTGCACTAGCCATGGTCGGACTCGCTGCCGTCGTCGTCACGGCTGCCGGATGTGCTGTCAGTCGCGCGGATGAGCTCCCTTCCGGGGCACACCGCAGCAATTCCTCTCTGTTCAGCTCGGTTGCGGGGCAGACCACCTCAGAGGTGACTTCTGCGTTCCCGTCCACCACATCCGCTCAGGTGATGGATATGGCAGTCCAACCAGCCAAGGATGGGGTGGTCGGTGGCGATCTGGCGAACCTCGCTCAGGATGCTGCGTGGTCTGTGGCAGTGGATGAACACATCGATGGCATGCGGCTGGGGCCGATGTTCGGCGCGGATACTGTTGCGCCACTGCAGATCGGCGACGTCATGCTCGTGGGACTTAAAAGCTCAGTACTCAACCAGGCCGGCACTGCTGCGTTTTCGATGCGCGACGGCGCATTGCTGTGGCAGGATCCCTCGCTGGAATGCCAGCGGGTTGACCTGGGAGGGGCGCTGCCATGCCGACAAAACGCAGGCGAGTGGGCCCCCTTCAACCCAGCGGTGGCAGCTTTTGGTGAACCCTTGAATGCCGGATTTGCCCCGGAGGCGTTCGGTTTTGCCGACGGCGTACTCTACTCGGCACGCTCCACAGGTGCGGGCGCGATAGAGGTGGCTGCTGGGACCGTCGAGTACCCGGCAGCGCTCTGGACAGTGACTGTGCCACGTGCTGCCGAGGCGATGGTGCCGGGTAACGGCGCCCGCATCGTGGTGGACGACACTCTGAAGGTGACCATTGGTGCCGCCGAGATCGAGATCACGCGTGGTGGGACCCCGCTCGCGCCAGAGGCGATGCTAGTGCAGCCGAACACGGGTGGCATGCTCATTGACATCGCACAAACCATCAATGATGTTCGCGTGGAGAACTCGGTGGATGACCGCGTGTCTGCTGCAACTTGGAGCGTTCCAGGACGGGTGGTGTCTAAGGGTACTGCCACCGACGGCCACAATCTCACTTTCGTTTCGGGCGATGACGCAGATGGCACGAATGTGATCCGCACCATCTCGTTGGTGGACGGTCACACCATTTCGGAGCACAGCGTGGTCGCTGGTGCTAACGAGCCTCGCGACATCCAGAGCGCCGCCCGCGGCATATTCGCCTACGACAAGCAATTCTCCCGTATTGCTTACTACCCTGCGGGCTAACGCTCGTACCGGAACGCGTCGCAGCGGTAGGGCAGCGCTATAGGCTGCTCTGGATCGAACCCTAGGTGCTCGTAAAGGTACCAGCTTAAGTTGGAGGTCATTTTCTCCCGGACCTTGCTCCCATTGCGTAGCCAGTATGCACGCGTGGCCATGAGTCGAAACAGATCGTTAGCTTGTAGAACCTGCTCCCACTCGAGGCGAAGTTCCTTGGTCAGGCGCCACGGCGCTGCAACATTCGGGTGGAAGCCAGGCTTCTGGACGTCTCCGGCGTGCATGATCCGCGTCAGCCGGTGCACCCACGGCACCCGCACGTCCAGGGTGTTCCATACCAACACCAGCGGCCCACCCGGTTTTGTTATCCGAGCCATTTCCTTGGACGCCGCTTCCGGATCCACCCAGTGCCACGTCTGCGCACTCGCGACCGCCGCCACTGAGGTGTCGGGCAGGGCGGTGGCCTCCGCCGTGGCCTGCCACACGGGCACGCTTAACGACGCGCGAAGCCGTCCCAACATATCCGCACTCGGATCCAGGGCCCATACTTCCCCTGGGAGCTGTTCGGTGAGCTTGCCGGTTCCCGCGCCAACATCGAGGATGGGGCCTTTCGGGTGTGGTTCGAGGAGCTCGATCACTTCTGCGGGGTAGCCAGGGCGAATGTCTGCGTACGTTTCGGCCCCACTATGAAAAGCCGCAGCCGTGTATTGCCGGTGAGCCATTCCGGTGAATTTGGGGTTATCACGGCGGGAAGGAAATGGGGTCGAGGTCATTCCCTGACTTTAGCGCAGGTGTACTCAGTGGCGGAGGGAGCCGCGATTGCTGGTAAACCCGGGAAGCGTTTCCCGGGTCTCGGGGTGGAGAGGGGGTAAATAGTGGTTTTGGGGCGGGTTGTGGGGCCGAGATCCGGGTTTCACTTCCCGGGGATCTCGGGATCCTAAGAACCTCCAGGAAAGGCAAGCAACAGAAAACCTGGCTGAGGAGCAAATTTGTTCCTCAGCCAGGCTTGTTGTCGGGCTGACCGGATTCGAACCGACGACCCCTTGACCCCCAGTCAAGTGCGCTACCAAGCTGCGCCACAGCCCGTGGCTGTTTCGTTGCGATAACGAAACTAGAAGTAGGTTACACCATCGATCATCGTGGTGAACAATTAGCTCCACTTAGCTCGTGGTGGGGTCCAGGTGTGGATGCGTTTTAGCAGTTCTTCAGGGGTATCGGCGACGATGAGGGCGTCGACAAAAGAGGTTGCGATGAATCCTTGGTCGCGCATGCGAGCGAGCATGTCCAGCAGGGGAGCCCAGAAGTCGCGGCCGTAGAGGGCGACTGGTTTGTGGTGGATGCCGAGGATTTGCCAGACCCATGCTTCGAAGAGTTCTTCAAGGGTTCCTGCTCCGCCGGGCATGGCTACGAAGGCGTCGCCAAGCTCGGCCATTCGTGCTTTGCGTTCGTGCATGGTGTTTACCACCTCGAGGTGGGCGAGGCCAGGATGGGCGAGTTCTTTGTCGGCAAGGCCGGTGGGGATAATCCCTGAGGCGCGGCCGCCGGCGGCGATGACGGTGTCGGCGATGGTGCCCATGAGGCCGATTTTCCCGCCGCCGTAGACGAGCTCGAGGCCGTGGTCGGCGAGGGCCTGGCCGAGGGCGCTCGCCGAGGATGCGAAGGCGGGGGAGTTGCCGAGCGCTGAACCGCAGAACACAGTCACTGATGTCACCGGATCGGGTAGGGCTGGGAATACGTGGTCGGCGAGGAGGGGCGCTAGCGCAACGTGAGGTTCTTGGGGCTGCACCCAGGCGATTTCCGCGATTTCGTTGCACGGCGCTGGGGATTCGAGCAGCAGTGCCGTGAATACTTCGGCTGCTATGTGGGTGTCTGCTTCGTTGGCGGCAGGCGCGGTGAAGGTGCCAAATGGGTGAATGTCGGTGATGTGGGCTCCGAGTTCCTCGAAGGCCTCTCGGAGCGCGGCTTCTTCAAAGGTTTCCCCGGGTTCGGGTTTCCCGCCGGGGAACATGTAAAGGTCGGTGCCTTGTTTGCGAACGGTGAGGACGCGGCCGGCTTCGTCGTGAAGGATCACAGCGGACACGGAAATGCAGGTCACGGGTTAGCCTTCCTCTACGTAGATCCAGTTGCCACCGTCGCGGGTGAATCGGGAGTGTTCGCGTTGGCTGCCTCGTTGTTTTCCCACGCGGTAGTGTGCTTCGAAGTCGACGGTTCCGGTGCTGTCGAGTGGTCCGCCGCCCGTGGTAGCGAGGACGTCGAGTCGGTAGAAGGTGATGTTGTCATCGAATCCGAGTTCCGTCGGCCGGGTGTCCTGAGACCAGGTGCGCAGCAGGTAGTCGGCGTCGTGGACCACGAAAGCGCTGTATCGAGAGCGCATGAGCGCCTCCGCGGTCGGGGCGGGTTTGCCGCGGTGGAACACAGCGCAGCATTCCCCGTAGGTCAGTCCGGTGCCACAGGGGCAGCGGGTGGCGTCGCTGATCACGAAATAGTGTCCTTTATAGTGGCCCCGAGCAGCTTCTCGACGCCCCCAGTGGTCACCGCAGCCGCGAGCGTTGCGCGATCCTCGTCAGACAGGTCGCCGACGAGCGTGACGCTCCGGGTGATGGCGTCGCCTTCGTAGGTGACGGTGACCTGGACGTCGTCAAGCGTGCGGATGCGCTGCGCGGTCGCGGCCGCCCGGACGGCGTTGTTGGTGTCGGCGGCGAGCGCGGACAGCAGCAGTTCCTGAGGGGAAATGTCGAGGTCTTTGCCACCCTGGGCGCGGGGCACGTCCGTGAACAGTTCGCGGGCACCGGCGCGGACCGCGGCGCTCATCTTGGTGGACTGGGTGGAGCGGGCCACGGCGGTGTGCTCTGGAAGGGGTTCTACCTCGGGCGCAGCAGCGAGGTATTTTTGGAACCAGCTGTAGATGATGCTTGCGGCGTACTGGGCGGCGCCGTCGCGGGTCATGAGGTGGTCCACCTTGTCCAGGGACACCAGCGACTTCGGGTAGCGCGCGACCAGGTAAATTTTCTGTGCGGAATCAATGCCGACGGTCTGGTCAATCGGCGAGTGCAAGATAAGCAGCGGCTTGCGCATCCGGCCGATGTAGGCCTCCGGGTTGATCTCGGCGAGATCTTCCAGGTAGCTGCGAGAAATGGTGAGCTCGCGCCCGCCAAGGGTGACCGGGACCGCGCCGGTTTCATCCACCTCGCCGATCTTGTCGGCGAAGTGCAGCACCGAGTGTGCTGGGTCGAATGGCGCGCCCATCGTTGCCACCGCGCGTATCGACGGCATGTCCTTCGCAGCCTTGATCGCCATGGCGCCGCCGAGTGAGTGACCAATGAGCAGCTGGGGGGTTTCGTAATTCTCCTCGAGCCACGCGGCGGCTGCATGCAGGTCAGCCACATTCATGCTGAAGGAGGAATCCGCGAAATCGCCTTCGGATTGGCCGAGGCCAGGGTAGTCGAACCGCAGGCAGGCGATGCCGTGCTCGGCGAGCCATTTACACGTGCGGGCAGCTGCTGGGGTGAAGCGGCTACCGGCGAAGCAATGCGAAAACAGTGCCCACGCTTTGGGAGTGGTTTCCGGCATGTCGATGGTGCCGGCGAGGGTGTACCCCGCACTGCTCGGGAAGGTCACACTAATTGAGTGCAAGACGATTCTCCCTTGGTTGATGACAGTGATTGGTTGCAATACTAACGAATGTTGTTTATGCATGTTTTGGGCGCGGCGGGATAGAGTTGGGCCATGGATTGGTTATGGAAAGCACTGGGTGGAAAATCGGGCCGGAACCAGAAACGGAGCCAGGCGATCGTCGATAAGTCGAATGTCGCCGCGTCCGAGTTATCCCAGCTCAGCGATAATGAGCTGGTGCAGCGCGCACGTGATTTGACTGCCGGAGGGCAACTAGGTGACCCGGCGGAATTCCTCGCCGTGCTGTCGGTTGCGACACAGCGCACGCTCGGTGTGAATCCTTTTGCAGTGCAATCTCAGGCCACGCTCCGGCTCCTGGAGGGTGACGTTGTGCACATGGCTACCGGTGAGGGGAAAACCCTGGTCGGCGCGATGGCCGCCACTGGATACGCTCTCATGGGCAAGCGAGTTCATGCGATCACCGTCAACGACTACCTCGCTCACCGTGACGCCGAATGGAACCGCCCGCTGGTGGAATTCTTCGGCCTGACCGTCGCCAGCATCACCGAGGCGATGGACCAGGTGGCGCGTCGTGAAGCCTATGCCTGCGACATCGTGTACGGTCCGGTCAACGAGATTGGGTTCGACGTGCTGCGCGATCAGCTTATTACCCGTCGGGACCAGGCCGTCCAGCATGGCGCCGACGTGGCGATCGTGGACGAAGCTGATTCGGTACTCGTCGACGAAGCCCTCGTGCCATTAGTCTTGGCAGGATCCGAACCCGGTGCGGCTCCCACCGGGCAGATCACGCAGGTTGTCAAAACGCTGCAAGATAAGCGGGATTTCACCATCGATGCTGATGGGCGCACGGTCTTCCTCACCGACGAAGGTGCGCATCGCGTGGAAAAAGCGCTCGGAATCGCCTCGCTTTTCGACGACGAGCACGTGGGCACCACCCTCGTTCACGTGAACCTTGCCCTTCACGCTAGGGCACTGCTCATCCGCGACGTGCACTACATCGTCCGAGAAGGAAAAGTACAGCTCATCGACGCTTCCAAGGGGCGGGTGGCCGACTTGCAGCGCTGGCCTGACGGTATTCAGGCCGCGGTGGAGGCTAAGGAAGGCCTCGCGGTGACCGAGGGGGGCCGGATCCTGGACTCGATTACCCTCCAAGCCCTCATGGGGCGCTACCCGCTGGTGTGCGGCATGACTGGTACCGCCGTGGAAGCTACTGACCAGCTGCGTCAGTTTTACGGCCTGCGAGTGTCCGTGATTGACCGCAATCGCGAGTTGCAGCGGTTCGACGAAGCCGACCGGATCTATGCCACTGCCGCGGAGAAACAGCGTGCGATCGTGACGGAAATTCGCGACCTTCATGCCAGCGGTCGACCCGTGCTGGTGGGCACGCATGATGTGGCCGAGTCCGAGCAGCTCGCCGAGGCGCTGCGGGAGTATGGCATTTCTCCTGCGGTGCTCAACGCTAAGAATGACGCCGAAGAAGCCCGAATTATTGCTGAGGCCGGTGACATCGGTCGGGTCACGGTGTCTACCCAGATGGCTGGCCGTGGTACCGACATCAGGCTTGGTGGCGCAGATGAGTCCGATAAAGAGCAGGTTGTCGCCCTCGGTGGCCTCGCGGTGATCGGAACTGGGCGCCACAAGTCTTCCCGCCTGGATAATCAGCTGCGCGGACGCGCGGGGCGCCAGGGGGATCCGGGCAGCTCATTGTTCTTCGTCTCCCTGGAGGACGATATGGTGCTGGCGGGCGGGGCGGGCGAGAACCTGACAGTGACCCCTGAACCCGACGGCCGGATCACCGCGAAACGTGCTCAGCAATTCGTTGATCACTGCCAGCGCGTGACCGAAGGGCAGCTGCTGGAGATCCACGCCCAAACCTGGAAATACAACAAGCTCATCTCTGGCCAGCGTGCGATTATCGACGAGCGGCGCGCCGGACTTCTGGACACTCCGCGTGCCTGGGAAGAGCTGGCCGAGCGGAGCCCGGAGCGGGCCGCATCACTGTCACACCTGCCCTCGTCCGTCACCGAGCAAGCCGCTCGCGACATCATGCTCTTCCACTTGGACCGGGCATGGAGCGACCACCTGGCCCTGCTTGACGACGTCCGCGAATCGATCCACCTGCGCGCCATCGCTCGTGAGACCCCTATCGATGAATTCCACCGCATTGCCGTGACGGAGTTCAAGGCGCTCGCGCAGGAGGCCGTCGATAAGGCGGTGAGCACCTTTAACGACGTGCTTATCGACGCCGCCGGTGCGCATCTCGACGACGCTGGGTTGGCGCGGCCATCGGCGACCTGGACGTACATGGTGGGCGACAATCCGCTTGCGGAATCCGGAAATTCGCTTATCAACGGCTTCCGTTCAATATTTAAATAACCAGCACAAATTCATGTAAGTTGACTTAAATAGGGGACGTTCGATGCACCTGGTGCACGAACAACCGCTATGATGGAGCCATTACTTAAAAGGTGTACTTCATAACCTGGAGGTTTAGAAACAATGAGTGACAACACCGGTATTCCTGACGCACAAGTCGAGACCACCTCTGTTTTCCGTGCTGACCTGCTGAAGGAAATGGAATCCGGCGCTGGCACCTCTCCAGCAGTCGCCGGTAACGATAACCTGCCTGCTGGCGCAGCCCTGCTTGTGGTGAAGCGTGGCCCGAACGCTGGATCCCGCTTCCTGCTGGATCAGGCGACCACCTCCGCTGGCCGTCACCCAGAATCGGACATTTTCCTGGATGATGTCACCGTGTCCCGTCGTCACGCTGAATTCCGCATGAACGACGGCGAATTTGAAGTTGTTGACGTTGGATCCCTCAACGGTACCTACGTCAATCGCGAGCCAAAGAACTCCCAGATCCTTGCCACCGGTGATGAGGTGCAGATCGGCAAGTTCCGCCTCGTATTCCTCGCCGGCCCAAAGGCTTAAGTTCTAGTAATTAGGCGCATCTTGCATCATCCATGCTGGGTGCGTCTACTTTGTCCTACTGACCCTCCTAGTTTGAAGAGAAGTAACGCGTGAGCGCTGTACCTAAGTCATCGTCGTCTCGTTCGGCGGTTCGATCGCCTAAGACCATGTCCATTGGTGTGGTTCTGGACCGCTTGCGGCAAGAGTTTGATGACATCACCGTCTCCAAAATTAGGTTCTTGGAAGCCGAGGGCCTGGTGTCGCCACAGCGCACCGCCTCCGGCTACCGTCGCTTTACCGAAGCGGACGTGGAGCGACTTCGCTACATTCTGATCACCCAGCGGGATAACTACCTGCCACTGAAGGTGATCCGGGAGCAGCTCGAAGCCATGGACAATGGCACCGTCACCACGATGCTGACGGCAAAGGAAGCGAGCCCGATCATCAGCCCGGAGAACTTTCGGGCACCGTCCGCCACCCGCCTTACCAATGACGATGTAGCCACTGGCGCTGGCGTGAGCGCCGAGGAAGTGGCATTGCTGGCCTCTGCTGGTTTGATCCGCCCGGACCGTTCCGGGTTCTTTACCGCAGATGACGTGCGTGTTGTGTCTACCTGCGCGGCGCTTAAGGAATTCGGCTTTGATGTTCGCCAGCTGCGGTCGCTGCGCAACACTGCTCAGCGTCAGGCTGACCTCATCGGGCAGGTCGCCGGGCCTATCGCACAATCTAAGAGCGATACTGCTCGGGAACAGGCCGCAGAACTGTCGCAGCAGATGACGGCGCTGGTCGTGTCCTTGCATGCCTCGCTGGTGAAGAGCGCGCTGCGGGATCAGCTGGGTTAGTCGCCATGAATTTCGTCGCGGTGGAGTATCACGGGGTGACCCCCATTGGTCCTGAAATGTTTCCATGTGTCTTGCTGCGGTGGGCGCAGCGGGATCGGGTGCTGCCACTGTGGGTAGCTGCTACCGCCGCGGATGAACTGGATATTCGAGATAACGGTATGCCACCACGGCGCCCGAATGCGTATGATTTGCTCGCTGAATCATACGCGGGGCGTGGGGGCGTGACAGAGATCCGGATCGTGAGCCACCATCAAGGCGTGTTTTATGCCAACATCATGCTGGACGGCGGGGAAGAAGTAGATGCCCGCGCAAGCGACGCTATTGTGCTAGCGCGCATTATTGGCGCGCCGATTGTGGTGGCTGAGGATGTGCTCACTGAGGCGTCCCTGTTCGTGGCGCCGGCGGATCTTGCCTCATACTTTGACGTTGTGATTGATTCTCCGGCTGTGGGGGAGCAGGTTCCGGGAGACGAGCAAGCGGATGCCGATTTTGAAGAGCTGATGCGGAGCCTCGGCGTTTCTGAGGACGACTTGCGCGGCGAATCCTAGCGAAACTCCCGTTTTCTAATAACACTTGTGTGACTAAAGGTGACAAAGTGACAGTGTGGCCCTAAACTCTAAAGTTGAGGTTTAAGTTTAGGGCGTGTCGCGTGGTGAACACTTGACGTTGGTCTAACCTTGCTTAAAGATAAGTAGAGGAAAACTACAAGGGAGAAATTACGTGGATTACCGCAGCGACGAATTGGAAGACCGCGCAGTCCAGGGCTCACTTTTTGATGTCGGACCTGACCAGGAAGTCGGATACCGCGTCCCGATCGCCTGCCAGGTCGCGGGAATCACCTACCGCCAGCTCGATTACTGGGCCCGCACCAAACTCGTGGTCCCATCAATCCGAAGCGCGCACGGATCCGGTTCCCAGCGACTTTACTCTTTCAAGGACATCCTCGTCCTGAAAATCGTGAAGGGGCTCCTCGATACTGGTATCTCCCTGCAAAACATTCGACTGGCCGTCGAAAAGCTGCGTGACCTCGGTGTTGATGACCTCGCCAACATCACTCTCGTCTCTGATGGCACCACCGTGTATGAATGCCGCTCTAATGAAGAGGTCATCGACCTGCTCGGTGGCGGTCAGGGGGTGTTCGGTATCGCAGTGCCGGGCATCATGAAGGAACTGACCGGTACGATCTCCCAGTTCCCATCCGAGCGGATCGACGAAGAATCCGAAGTCCTCGCGGACGAGCTCGCAGCACGTCGTCGCCGTCGCAACGCCGGATAAGAACCTCCCGCATCCTCGTTTCTCCCAAGATTTAGCGTACGGATGGGATGATCCAAGCCTTGGAAATCCCATCCGTACGCTAAATTTCTAGGCGCTCCCTAAAACTGCGCGACGCTGCCGCCGTGCGCGGTGGCCCAATCACGAAGCTCGGTATCCTCCGGTCCGTCGCCCACGTGCAGGATATGCAAAGTGACGGCGCTGCCGTCCAACCCACGGAGCGCTTCCGCCAGCGGCCCCACGGATCCGGCGTCGGCAGTCCCCGTGGTCACCAGCAGCACCGATACCGGCCGGGAGGTTTCCGCCGAAAAATCCTTCGCCCGCAGCAAGGCGTTGTACACCGCCGCATGCGTTTGTGGCACGCCTCCGGTGCCGAAATTAGTCAGCACCGTGACCGCGCGGTCGCTACCGGCGCCTTCGAGGAGCGGTACATTGTCTCGCCAGCCCTTGGTCGCGCCTCGAGAAAGTGGCGACGAGTAGTTCCACACGCCAACGGCTTTGCCCTGTTCTCCGAGCTCACGGGCACGCCGCGCCAAATCGGCGACGACTGCATCATAGTGTGGCCCCATTGCCTCTGAGGTGTCCAAGACGATCAACGTGTCGGTAGGCTCGCTGGCGGCGGTGACGGGCATTGGCGCAGCGGTTAAGGCGGCATGCAGCTTGTCGACGTCATCCCCCGAAAGCTGGGCCTGACGCTCGCTAACGAACTTCACGAATTCCGCCGCCGCCCGAGATTGCTCCTCGCTCACCTGTGGCGATGTTGCTGTTGCAAGCACCCGGATAGGCAGCTTCACTACCTGTGGCTGCAGCGGGACGGTCAGCTCATAGCCAGCTGGGGGCTTGCCAGAGGTGACGAACGCCTTGTTCTCCGCGATTGCCCGTTCCTGCGGAATCACGTGTGGGTTCGGGATATTCACCGCCTGGGCGGCTAGGGCTCCGGCGAGCTGACGTTCGGTCACAAACGCGACATCCTGCGCTGCGGTCCAATCCTCGGGGGCCGGCGTCCCACTGGGGTAGGCAATGCCGACGTCACGAAGAGCTAATGTCGGCCAGGTGGAACTAGCTATGCTCTGACCAGCTTCAGTTAACGCATCCTTTGTGGTGGCGTCTGATTCCTCAGTGTAGATCAGGGAGGCATTGCTGAGATCAGTGTTGTTAAAACCAGTGATGCAATAGTCTTGGACTTGAGGTTTGCTGTCCAAGAATTCATCCTGCATGGCACTCAGTGCTTGAGTACCAGGCAGCGCTGCTGTGGAAATGCTCAGCTGACCGGCCGGGCATTCAGCCACGCCCTGGTGTTGTTCGGCCGTGCGATTACGCAGCATAAACCATGCCACCAGCAATACGATCACGACGATGACGGCAATCACGCCGTAAATCAATTCCTTGGCTATGCCGGAGTGTGATTCCGGCGAACGGTGACGGCCCATGCTCTAACTCCCGAATTCGGAACTAAAATCACTCAGTACGCCTATCAAATTTTGCCTTAAAGGCACGCTGCGTTGGGATAAGGCTCGCTGGCGTGTCACGTACTCAGCCTTGCCTTCCGCAGTTTCAATCGGAACCACGCCCAGCCCAACGCTCCGGCAATCATAGGCAGAGGCTTCCATATCTAACTGTCGAATGTCTCGGGCTAGCTCGAACGTCTCCAACCACACGTCGCCTGGGACCAACGGGCCAAGTTTATAAGCCCACTTGTATAAGTCCATTCCAGCGTGCAGGCATCCCCGCTGTTCACACTCCGGCTGGTCCTCCCGGGTGAGCACCCGAAAATTGAGCGGTCGGGCAGGCGCAGTGAAGAAGCGGAACGCGTCATAATGGGTGCAGCGAATGTGGTGCGAGTCCACCACCGCCGCTGTTCCTTCCGGCCCGAGCCGTAACGGCAAAGAATGACGTGGGGTGTCCGTGCGGTACACCATTGCCCATTCGTGGAGGCCAAAACAGTCAAAGTGTGCGGGGTTCGTCTGAGTGCGTTGCAGCAGATCCAAAATATAGTTGAAAGCCGTACCTCGGCGCTGCCACAGTGCTTCACCATCGACTGTGACCGCGGGACCCTGCACGGTTTCAATCACGTGGTAATCCCGCCAGTTCACGTGGGGAGGATCGATGTCGTCGATAAGCAGCGCACGCCCGAAACCCGGGTGCCAGCGGGCGAGGATGGCCGGCTTGATCGGGTAGTAGTTGAACAGAAAGTCCCACACCGGGTGGGTGCGACCAGCGTTACGACGCTCGCGGTGGCCCCGCGTCAACTCCTCGGCGCGGGCCTCATGCTCCGCCAGCAAGGGCTGCCACTGGCTGGGAGAAAGTAACTCAAGCACCTTTATGCGTCCAATCTCGCACGGTGCCGACGTATTCTTCAATCAGGTCCTCAAGGGTAATCAGGCCGATGAGCTTGCCGGCATCGCGGACCTGCGCCATGTGCGCGCGCCGCTTGCGCATGGTGGCTAAGGCCTGATCAAAGGTGGTGCCAACTTCCAACGTGGTGAGCGGGCGCAGACTAGCTCGCGGCAACACCATCTCGCGCTCATGGGCGTTGTCGTCGATACGATCCAAAATATCCTTGATGTGGATGTATCCCACTGGGTTGCCGCCCTTCGCTAGCACGGGAAACCGGGAATAGCCGGTGGCATTCACCGCGTCCATGAGCGAGCCAAGCGTGGGACCGGACGCCCCGAAGGATAGGCAGCGCGCCTTGTCCATCGGAATGAGTACCTCACTGATAGTGCGGGCGTCCGAGCGGAGTGCCTTAGACAGGCGAGCTGATTCCTCTGCGTCCAGCAACCCTTCAGAGCGCGATTCCCGGATCATCGACGCCAACTCTTGCTGATTGACCGTAGCGTCCAGCTCATCGCGCTGCTCAATACCGAACAACTTCAATGTCAGGCGTGCCATTTCGTTCATCGCGTGCAGCAGCGGGCGGGTAAACCGCACAAACACGACGTGAGCAGGCACGAGCAGCATAGCGACGCTCTCCGGGCCGGCAATCGCGATGTTTTTCGGCACCATCTCACCGAGCAAGATGTGCAGCACCGTCACTATCAGCAACGAAATGGCAAAAGATAGTGGGTGGAGGAGTCCGTCGGGAAGCCCCGCCGCGTGGAACGGTACCTCGATCAAGTGGGCGATCGCTGGCTCACCAACCTTACCCAAAATCAGTGAGGCGATGGTGATGCCGAACTGGGCGCCGGCGAGCATCATCGACAGGTCCTCGGAGGCAGCAATCACCTGGCGGGCCCGATTCTTGCCCTGAGCGGCGAGCGCTTCGAGCCGGTCACGTCGCGACGTGATGAGGGCGAATTCGGCACCCACAAAGAATGCGTTGAGAGCGAGCAAACCAATGGTGAGCGCGATAGCGGATCCAAAACTCATCGTTGTAGCTCCTCTGCGCGTTCAATCGAAATCGGTTGGAGGGTGACGCGATCGACGCGGCGCCCATCCATCGCGGTGACCAGTGCGGTCCATCGGCCCCGGATACCAGACTCAAACTCGTTGAAAGCGTCGTTTTCGGCGTCGGGAAGTACCATCAGGTCGCCCTCCTCTGGGATGCGTCCCAGCACGCTCATGATTAGGCCACCGAGGGTTTCGTAAGAGCCTTCGGGAGGGTAGTAGCCCACGGTTTCCGGCAGGTCATCTACCCGGGCCAGCCCCGCGACCGTCCACGCAGCGCCATCACGGATGAAGTCCCGCTCGGCATCGACATCGTCGTATTCGTCGTACACCTCGCCGAGGATTTCCTCCACCACGTCCTCTATGGTGACGAGGCCCGCGGTGCCACCGTACTCGTCGGCCACCAGCACCACCTGTGAGCCTGCCGAACGCACGGCCTCCAGGACTGCGTCGCCGTCCAAGCTGGCTGGGATCACTGGGATGGGGCGGGCGATGGAACGCAAAGTTACAGTAGAGCGGCGTTCGGCGGGGACTGCGAAAGCATTCTTCACGTGGACCATGCCGATGGTGTCGTCGAGGTCTCCGTCGATGATAGGGAAACGGGAGTGTCCGGTCTCGCGGGCAAGCGTCAGCAGATCTGACACCGTATCGTCCACGCTCAGTGCTTCGATCGTGGAGCGCGGAGTCATGAAATCTTCCGCGCTGGACTCACCAAACTCGAGGGAGTTCGTAACCAGGCGCGCTTTGGCCTGAGAGAACTCGCCGTGCTCGGCGGAGTTGCGGACCAAGGATTGCAGTTCTTCGGCGGACCTGGCGGAGGCGAGCTCGTCAGCGGGTTCGATGCCGAGTTTGCGCAGCACGGCGTTGGCGGTGGAGTTCAAACCGAGGATGAACCACTTGAACACGATGTTGAACACCCGCACGGGGCGGGTCGCGAATCGCGCTGCCACGATAGGCTTGGTGATAGCAAAGTTCTTGGGCACCAGCTCGCCATACACCATCGACAGCAGCGTCGCCACGATCATGGCGAGGACAAGGGCTGTGGCGGTGGAGGCGGATTGGCTCAGCCCTATCAGCTCCAGCACTGGGGTGAAATAGCGGGCGAGGATCGGCTCGGCAAGGAAACCTGTGGCCAGCGTGGTGATGGTAATGCCCAGCTGTGCGCCGGAGAGGACGAAGGATAGGTTGTTGTAATCGCGCTGAACTGCGCGTGCGAGCCCGTCGTTTTTGGTCCGAACGTGTTCTGCTACCGCGGAGCGTTCCAGGCCACTTAGGGCGAATTCTATGGCTACGAAAAGTCCGGTCGCGGCCGTCAGGGCGATAAAGCCCAGCAAAGACGCAATGCTGATGAGTATGTCCATGAGGTGTCAGTTACGTTTGCCCCGGGGTCTAGCGATGGGTGTTTTCTTCTTCGAGCGACGGCGAGGAGGTTTGCTCGGGGTTGTGGCCTTCGGCTGGTTGTGGCCCGGTGGCGGCAGGGGTTTACCTGATGGCGTGCGGGCACCGGTGAGTCGGGTGAGCTCACCAGGGCGAGCTACCACATCGATTTCTGACGCGTTCACGCCGGCCTTATGGCACATTTTCTCCACTTCATCACGTTGCTCTTGCATTACTAACGTGACAACGGCCCCGGAAGTTCCCGCGCGGGCCGTACGCCCCGAACGGTGCAGATAGGCCTTGTGTTCTGCGGGCGGGTCCACGTGCACCACGAGCGACACGCCGGAAATATCGATGCCGCGGGCAGCGATATCGGTAGCCACCAGCACGGGAACGTCGCCGGAGGTGAACCCTTCGATGGCGGTAGTGCGGGTGGTCTGTCCTTTGTCGCCGTGGATCCCCAGCGCATTGATTCCAACCCGCCGGAGCTTCTTTACCTGCCGGTCCACACCGTGTTTGGTGCGCATGAACATGATGGTCTTACCGTCGCGAGCGGCGATGCGCAGCACGATGCCGTTGCGGGAGTCTCGGTCGCCGACCAGGAGCCGGTAGTGCGTCATGGTGTCGACGGCCGCTTCGACGGGCGCGGTGGAATGCGTGACCGGCGTGGTCAGGTACCGCTGCACAAGCTTATCGACGTCCCCGTCCAACGTCGCCGAAAACAGCAGGCGTTGCCCATCCTTGGGAGTCAGATCAAGTAGCTTGCGCACCTGGGGGAGGAACCCCATGTCTGCCATGTGGTCGGCCTCATCCAGCGCGGTGATCTGAATCGAGTCCAGAAACAGCTCCCCTTGGTTGATCAGATCCTGTGCGCGGCCCGGAGTGGCCACGAGGATATCCACCGGCGTGACCAAGGCTTGAATGTGGCGGGAGATGGCGACGCCACCGACCACGTCCACGATTCGAAGTCCCATCGCCGCAGCGAGGGGATCAAGTCGATCTTTGATCTGGGCCACCAGTTCGCGGGTGGGGGCGAGGATGAGGCCACGGGGATGCCGAGGCCGCGACGCCCCGGCCTGCGCGAGACGAGCAATCATCGGCAGGCCGAAGGTGAAGGTTTTGCCGGACCCCGTTGGCCCGCGTCCCAGCACGTCCTTTCCTTGGAGCGCGTCCGGGATGGCAGTCGCTTGGATGGGGAAAGGGGTGGTGATGCCGAGCCGAGTGAGCTCGTGGACGAGGGGAACCGGCAGCTTTAAATCAGCGAAGGTAGTCAAGAAGGTTTAGGCCTCAACTTCGCTGCGGTCGCCGCTCCACAGGGTGTGGAACTTGCCCGGCTTGTCGGTGCGCTCGTAGGTGTGCGCGCCGAAGAAGTCTCGCTGGCCCTGGATCAGTGCTGCTGGGAGGCGCTGCGCGCGCAGCGAGTCATAGTAGGACAGGGAGGACGCGAACACAGGGATCGGCAGGCCGAGCTGCGTGGCCAAGATGACAACGCGACGCCAGGAATCCATCAGCCCGTCCATCTCGCCCTTGAAGTATGGGTCGAGCAGCAGGGATTCCACATCTGGGTTGGTGTCGTAGGCTTCCTTGATGCGGTTGAGGAACTTGGCGCGGATGATGCAACCACCACGCCAGATGGTGGCCAGGTCACGTGGATCCACGTTCCAGCCGTGTTCCTCGGAGCCCGCCTTGATCTCATCGAAGCCCTGGGCGTAGGCGACCAGCTTGGATGCGTAGAGGGCGCGGCGCACGTCTTCAATGAACTGCGCCTTGTCCACGCCCTGTGCCTCCAGGGAGGACAGCTCGCCGGAGGGCAGGTTGCCGATGGTGGCGGCGCGCTGGTTGCGAGCACCCGACAGTGCGCGGGCGAACACGGCTTCGCCAATACCGGTGGTGGCAATGCCCAGGTCGAGGGCGGCCTTGACGGTCCAGCGGCCGGTGCCTTTTTGGCCTGCGGAATCAACGATGACGTCGATAAGCGGCGTGCCCGTCTCCGCATCCACCTGGGAGAGCACCTCAGCGGTGATCTCCACCAGGTAGGAGTCCAGGTCACCGGTGTTCCATTCCTTGAACACCTCGGCGATCTCGGCTGGGGTCATCCCGGCTGCGTAGCGCAGCAGGTGGTAGGCCTCGCCGATGACCTGCATGTCCGCGTACTCGATGCCGTTGTGCACCATCTTGACAAAGTGGCCGGCACCGTCGGGGCCGATGTGGGTGCAGCACGGGGTGCCGTCCACGACAGCTGCGATGGATTCCAGCAGCGGGCCGAGGGACTCGTAGGACTCCTTCGGGCCACCTGGCATAATGGCTGGGCCGTTGAGTGCGCCTTCCTCACCACCGGAAATACCGGCGCCGACAAAGTGCAGGCCACGTGCGGAGATTTCCTTTTCGCGGCGAACGGTGTCTGTGTAGAGGGCATTGCCGCCGTCGATGATGATGTCGCCTGGTTCCATGGCGTCGGCAAGCTGGTTGATCACGGCGTCGGTGGCGGGGCCAGCCTGAACCATGATGATCGCGCGACGCGGGCGTTCCAGGGCGGCGACGAACTCCTCAATGGTCTTGGTAGGGATGAAGCTGCCCTCATCGCCGTGCTCGTGCATGAGAACTGCGGTCTTTTCGTAGGTGCGGTTGAACAGCGCCACGGTGTGGCCACGGGAAGCAAAGTTGCGTGCCAGGTTTGAGCCCATAACGGCCAAACCGACAACACCGATGTGTGCAAGAGCATTGTTCTCAGTCATGGTTCACATCGTACCTGGTGCGTCCCGTGCAGCCGTGGTTAAGCAGTCTAAAATGCTTCGGTATGGAACTAACTGCACTTTTTGCCCAGGCACAGAACCGGCCACTTAACGACGAAGAACTCGCACAACTCAACGCCGCTGATCGCGGATTCTCCCGGCACATCGGGGTGCGATTCACGTTCGTCAGCGCTGACCGAGTGACCGCGGAAATCCCGGTCACCCAGGAGTTGCTTCAGATCGCCGGGATTGTCAACGGTGGGGTGTACTGCAGTATCGCGGAAACGCTGGGTTCTATCGCCGGGTTCGCAGCGGCCGGGGGACGGCCGGTGGTTGGCGTGAACAACAACACCAATTTCCTGTCGGCGTGTGGTTCTGGTGTGATCGAGGCGGAGGCAATCACGATTCACGCTGGCCGCACCACCCAGGCCTTTGAGATTCGGTGTCGGCACCGCGATAAATTGCTTGCCGTCACCACGCTCCGCACGATGGTTCTTTCCAGTTAGGCTAGCTGCTATGCGTACCTGGAACGAGATCGTGGCGGCGAACCCCGAGCATTCAGAAAACTACGCGCGACGCTGGAAGAACTTCCAAGCGGAGGGCAAGGACATTGACGGTGAGGCGCGTTTCCTTGACGCCCTCGCCCCGCGCGGCGCCCGTATCCTCGACGCAGGTTGTGGCACCGGTCGCGTCGGCGGGGTGCTGGCGCAACGCGGTCATACCGTGGTGGGGGTGGACATTGATCCGGTCCTCATTGGCCATGCACAGCAGGATTTTCCTGACCAGCAGTGGCAGGTGGGGGATCTTGCACTGGGAGAGGTGCCCGCTGGCCCTTTTGACATCATTTTCTCTGCCGGAAACGTGATGACGTTCCTGGCTCCGGCGGGTCGGCTCCCAGCGTTGCGGGCGCTCGCCGGGCAGCTCGCCGAGGACGGTCGACTGGTGATCGGTTTCGGCACGGATCGTGGCTACCACTACCGGCAGTTCTTGCAGGACTGCGCCGAGGCAGGGCTCACGGAGAGCCTATTACTGTCCACGTGGGATATGAAGCCGTTCCTGCCGAGCTCAGGGTTTATCGTCGCCGTGTTGGAGCGGGCGTAGCCACACGCCATGGTCGACGGGGCCGTGCCCCGATCCCACCTCGAGGGCATCGGCGTTACTGATGGCGTCGTGTAGCCAGCGCGTCGCCCACTCGAGGGCAGCGGGCGCGTCGGCGAGCTGCGCGTATTTGGTGGCCAGCGCGGCGCTGAGCGAACAGCCCGTGCCGTGCGTGTTGGAGGTCTGTAGCCGGGGTGTGGAGGTGTGTGAGAGGACCCCGGTGGCGTCGATAAGCCAGTTTCCGGCTTCTGCTCCGCTCAAATGCCCGCCCTTAACGACGACCATAGCCCCCGTCTCCGCGGCGAAGCGCTGCGCGGTCTGGTGTGCTGAGTCCGCGTCGGGAAGCTCAGTGCCGGTGAGAACGGCGAGCTCGGGAAGATTTGGGGTGATAATCGTCGCGCGACCTGCTAGTTCACGCAATGCCTGTTCCGCTTCGGCGTCGAGCAGGCGGTCGCCGGAGCTTGCGATCATCACCGGATCCAGGATGAGCGGGGCGTCAATGGCTGCGAACCAGTTGCTGACCGTGCGGATGATATCCGTGGTGCCGAGCATGCCGATTTTGACGGCGTCGATGGCCACGTCGTCGGAGACAGCGGCGAGTTGCTGCTGGAGAAAATCAACCGGGGGAATGTGGACGCTGCGCACCCCGTGGGTGTTTTGGGCCACCAGTGCCGTGACCACGCCCATGCCGTAGCCACCCGCGGCCAGAATGGACTTCAAGTCAGCGTGCAGTCCTGCGCCCCCGGTGGGGTCAGTACCGGCGATGGACAAGACGCGGGGGATAGGGCGGGGCATCGGTAGGTCTCCTAAAAAGGTGCCCCCTAGTAGGAAACTAGGGGGCACAGGTTGGTTATTGCTCGATCAGGTTACGAGCCTTGCGCTGCTGATCAGTGACGGTCATTTGCCAGCGCTTCGGGGACAGGACGTTCAGGCCCCATGCCCACGCGGCGGTCCAGCGGTTACGGTAGCCGACCAGGAACATGATGTGGACGGCCAGCCACATGATCCAGCCGACCAGGCCGGTCGTTTCGACCTTGCCCATCTTCACCACTGCAGAGTAACGGGAGACGGTGGCCATGGAACCCTTGTCAAAGTATTCGAACTTCGGGCGTTCGCCGGTGCGGCCACCCAGCTCAAGGATGATCTGCTCGGCAGCGTACTCGCCACCCTGCATCGCAACCTGGGCGACGCCGGGAAGGTTGTTGCAGTTAGCCATGTCGCCCACCAGGAAGACGTTCTTGTATTCGCCCACGGTGAGGTCGTCGTTGACGATTGCGCGTCCGGCGCGGTCGCATTCGGTACCAGCCTGGTCAGCGATCTGCTTAGCCAGCGGGCTGGCGGCCACGCCAGCGGACCATATCTTGCAGAAGGAACGGATGGTCTGGACCGAATCGTCCTTCATATTCTTGACGGTGATTGCTTCCTCGGTCACGTCGGTGACGATGGAGTTGAGCATCACGGTGACGCCGATCTTTTCCAAGCGACGCTGAGCGTTGCGGCCGAGGCGTTTGCCGAATGGTGGCAGAACCTGTGGCGCGCCGTCGAGCAAAATGATCTTGGCCTGCGATGGGTCGATATTGCGGTACTGATCCTTCAGGGTTCGGTTAGCCATCTCAGCGATCTGGCCAGCGAGCTCAACACCGGTTGGGCCAGCGCCGACGATGGTGAACGTCATGTAGCGCTCGCGCAGGTGTGGATCCAACGTCATGTCGGCGCGCTCGAAGGCTTCCATCAGGCGGGCGCGGATCTCCAGGGCGTCGTCAATGTTCTTCATGCCAGGGGCAAACTCAGCAAAGTGATCGTTGCCGAAGTAAGACTGGCCGGCGCCAGCAGCGACGATCAGGGAGTCATATTCAAAAACCTTGGTGTTGTTACCCAGCTGGGTGGTGACGGTCTGAGCCTTGATGTCAACACCGGTGACGCGGGCCTTGACTACGTACGCGTTGTCCTGGTCTGCGAGGATCTGGCGGGTAGCCGGAGCGATCTCGCCGGAAGCAAGCAGGCCGGTCGCTACTTGGTAAAGCAGTGGCTGGAAGAGGTGGTGATTGGTGCGGTCGATGAGGGTCACATCGACGTCTGCATTCTTGAGGCGCTTAACGGCAAACAATCCGCCGAAACCGGATCCAATAACAATAACGTGGTGGCGTCCTCCGGCTGGGCGGTAAGGCTGCTCAGTCATAAAGTTTGTGCTCCTGATAGGAAAAATCCAATGGTTAGGTATTCCATCTTAACCCCTATTGGGATAACGCTCACACTACGGTTGCCTTAGCCACACTGTGGTGCGCTTTTACGTGTCGCTGATCACTGTGCGCGCTGTCGAACATTAAGCTGGGGAAGCATCCGATGCTGAGCACAGAATCGAGGTGGCGAGAACCCGGATGGCTACATACACTCCTGAACACCTTGCCAATGTGGATGACGAGACCTGGTCTGCGCTGGTGAACGTCACCGAGCCGGGGCCGATCAGCAATTTCCGGGCTCGCCGTGCTGAGCAGCGTTTCGCTGCTGCCTGTGCCAAGGCCGGCCTCGAGGTGGAGGGAGATAGCCCGGATCTGGTAGTGGTGCACGACGAGTTGTTTGTTCGCCTGGCTGAGTCTGGCTGGTTGGGGCTCGCAGAATCCTATATGGCCGGGGAATGGACGGCCCCGGATCTAACGAAAGTGCTTGAGAAACTGTTGGGGGCAGGCTACGCCCCGCGGAGGGAGCGCTTGGCGAAGACAGTCCCGAGTCGCGGGACAGGCCAAGAACTTCCCGCTGATCTGGTGCAGCTGACCTCAGAGGACGGCGTGTCCCTGTGCGGTGGATTGTTCGCCTCCGGAGTTCCCACCACCGTGCGGAAAGCCACCAAAAGCTTCGTGCCTGGCGCCGGGCGGGGCAAAGAGCCGGCCTCTCACTTTGTGGACGTGACGTATGTGTCAGCCCCAATTGACGTGGAGCGCGCCGATTTCCCTGCCGCACAGGAGCGCGTGATGGCGAGCCTGCTGGATGCAGCTTTGGTGGACCAGGGTGCTGACGTGCTCGAATATCCCAGCTCCGGTGGGGCGCTCGCGATGCAGGCGTCGGCGCGGGGCGCCACTGTGGACGTGCTGACCTCTGACCCGGATCATCGCGTGGCTCTGGACGAATTCATTACTCTTAACGGAGCAACGAACCAGGTGCATCCCTACACGTTGCCGGCGGCGTTTCCCTCCCGGGAGGATTGGCGCGGCCGATATGACTGCATTTTGTCTCTGGAAAAACTGGAGCACATGGGCAAGAATGGTCGGCTTTCGTACCTCAAGGCACTCGACCGGATGCTGACAGTGGGCGGCTTCATCGGGATGCAAACCGTGGTGGCCACCGATGTGTTTGGCCCTAACTCGCGGGCGGCCCTGGCCGTGCTGCAGGGCTACCTGTGGCCGGCACTGCGCTTCTCGACGCCCGAGAAGCTTCATCAACTCGTCGATAAAGAAACCGGGCTGCGTATCATCGGGCAAAAGCACTTCGGTGAGCACTACCGGGAGTCGTTGCGCATTCAGCGGGAAGTTTTCGAAAGTAATCTGCGCCAGGCCGCGGCCGCGGGCTATGACTCCGTGTTCCGCCGACTGTGGATCTACCAGTTTGCGCTCCTGGAAGCGCTGTTTAACCTGGGGTGTTTGGACGCGGTCCAATTCACGCTGACCACGAGGAACAGGTCGGGGCGTCGTTAAGCCTGCGCTACAGCAGCACCCAACCGGCGAGCGCCGCACCCACGGCGATGGCCCACGGTGGCACGCCCCATTTCGCCATGCCCAGCCAGCACGTTGCGACGATACCGAGGCTAGCGATGCCGGTGACCCCGTGCGTGAAGACCGGCTGGTAGAGAGCGGCGGCAAGCAACCCGACCACGGCCGCATTAGCGCCGGAGAACGCTTTACGCACCCGCAGCGGGTGGGAAAGCCGATCCCAGTAGTGCAACCCGAACAGCACTAACAACGCAGACGGGGCGAAGATCGCGACGGTAGCGATGAACGCGCCGAGCAGTCCCGCGTCCGCAGCACCGAGGAAGGACGCGAAGGTAAACAACGGGCCCGGAACTGCCTGGGCGGCAGAATAACCGGCCAAAAACTCGGTGTGCGTTACCCACCCTGGGGCGACAGTGTGCTGCTCGAGCAGCGGCATCACCACGTGCCCGCCACCGAAAACGAGCGCGCCAGAACTGACATACGCGTTCACCATCTCCAGGAAGTGATTGCCGGTTGTCCGTGCCAGCACAGGAAGCGCAACGATTGCAACGATAAGAACAGTGAGAGCAGCAATCGCCACCGACTGCGGAACCGTCGCAGTGTGAGCAGCCGCGGTAGGTTCGCTCGCCGAGCAGAACGCCATCCCCGCCAAGGCAGCCACGAAAATCACGAGGAGATGCGTCCACGGACCGGGCAGCGCCAACACCGTGATCCCGGACAACACGGCGATGGTGGCAGTGACCTTTGTTGCTGCCAGGTTCTTCGCCATCCCAGCAACCGCGTGGAACACCACCGCCACGGCTGCGGCGAGTAGCCCCGCGAGCCAACCGGCCTGCGGATCCACCCACGCGGAGTTCTTCACCAACAGCGCGAACGCGGTGAGGGTGGCCGCAGAGGGGAGGGTGAAGGCCAGCCACGCCATGAGCACTCCCAGGTAACCGGCGCGCCGAAACCCAATCACCATGCCCACCTGGGAGGAAGCGGGGCCGGGGAGGAATTGGCAGAGCGCCACGGTATTTGCGTAGTCGGCCTCATCGAGCCACCGGCGCCGATCGACGAATGCGGTTTTGAAATAACCGAGATGGGCGGTGGGGCCACCAAAAGAAGTAAGCCCCAGCGCCGTAAACACCTTGAGAACTTCCCAAGCGGAGCCACGGGACGAAGAGACAGTCGTAGTGGCTTAGTTTAGGGCGGATGGGGCTGGGTTGCTTGCTAACAGTTAGATAGCCGTGAGATCGTGGTCCTTCGTTTCCTTCATAGCGAAGATCGCGATGAGGGAGATCATGCACACGACGATCAGGTAGATCCCCACCGACGCGACACCGTGGTGTTTGACCAGCCACGTTGCTACGAACGGTGCGATCGCGGCACCGAGGATGGAGGACACGTTGTAGGCGATACCGGAACCGGTGTACCGAACGTTGGTCGGGTAGAGTTCCGGCAGCACGGCCGACATTGGCCCGAAGATCAGACCCATGATGAACATGCCCAAGGTGAGGAACATCAGGACGCTACCCTCGGTGGCGGAGGACGGTGCGAGGAACACTGGGAAGGTGAACCCGAACCCAACCATGATGAAGGACACCACGATCAGGGTGCGGCGGCGACCGAACCGGTCGGCGAGCCATCCGGCCAGCGGAATGCCCACGATGAACGCGAAGATGGAGATGATCTGCAGCTTCAGGAAGTGGATGTAAGGGATCCCGAGGCCCACGCCGAGTTCCTTCTTACCAATGCCGTAGGACAGGATCCAGGTGGTAACCAGGTAGAACATGGTGTAGCAGGACACCATGACAAAGGTGCCGATGATCAGTGGCTTCCAGGATGTCTTGAACACCTCACCCAGTGGGGTCTTGACTTTCTTGCCTTTGTTCAGAGCGTCGGTAAACACTGGGGTTTCTTCCAACTTGAAGCGCACGTATAGTCCGACCAGCACCATTACTGCGGAGAGCAGGAATGGGATACGCCAGCCCCATTCCATGAAGGCGCCTTCGGTGCTGCCGTTGGTGTGACCGAGGAACGTGACCAGGATCAGGAACAGTCCGTTGGCAGTGAGGAATCCGAATGGCGCGCCGAGCTGTGGCCACATTGCGGCCCAGGCACGCTTACCCTTTTCGGCGGTTTCAGTAGCCAGCAGCGCAGCGCCCGACCATTCGCCGCCCAAGCCAAGGCCTTGGCCGAAACGCATCAGGGCGAGCATCGCTGGCGCGGCCACTCCCGCCTGGGCGTAGGTGGGGAGCAAACCGATGATGAAGGTAGCAATACCCATGGTCAGCAGGGAGCCGACGAGTGTTGCCTTGCGACCGATGCGGTCACCGAAATGGCCGAAGACGACGGAGCCCAAGGGGCGGGCGACGAAGGCGAGGCCGAAGGTGGCGAAGGACGCAAGCAGGCCGATAGTGGGGTCCTCGTTCTTGGGGAAGAACAAGAAGGGAAACACGGCTACTGCGGCGGTGGCGTAGGCATAAAAGTCGTAGAACTCAATGGTGGTGCCCACTGTGGACGCAATGATGATTCGGCGCTTGGTTTTTTTGTCGAGCTTGGCGCCCGGTACTTGTGTCGCAGTGTGCGTAGAGGTTGTCGCTTGGGGCATAAACACCACCTTGTGTGAAGCTAGTCGGAATAGGGTTTCTCGAGACTAACACAAAAATCTCACACAATGGAAAGAAATTCCCAACCTGTAGAACAATTTGGTGTTGGTAACTGTTGGCGTGTCGTATAGTAGGCGTATGACCAGTATTCCGTGGCATGAGTGCGATGTCTATAGTTGGCGGGAAAAAGTTGCACTGACCAGTGCAGAAACCGGCATAGTGGCGTGCCTGCAGCGAATCGATGAACTCAACCCCACCCTCAACGCACTTTCATTTGTGTTACGAGACGAGGCGCTCGCGCGGGCGCGCCAGTTGGATAAAACTCCGCCGAGCGGTCGGGGAGTGCTCCACGGGGTGCCTATTGTGATTAAGGACGAAATGCCGGTCGCGGGGGTTCCCACCACTTTCGGCACGGCGACGCAAACCACTCGCGACCCCGGCAATGCGTGGGCGGTGCAGCGCCTTCTCGACGCCGGAGCCATCATCGTCGGGAAATCCAGAATGCCGGAGTTTGGCTGCTGGGCCTTCACGGAGACCGAATCGAAGGGGATAGTCCGCAACCCACACGATCTTTCCCGCACCACTGGCGGCTCCTCTGGTGGTACTGCCGCAGCAGTCGCATCCGGGATGGTGCCCGCAGGTATGGCCGGCGACGGTGGTGGATCAATCCGTATTCCAGCAGCGCAATGCGGCTTATTCGGGTTGAAGCCACAGCGCGGACGCGTCTCACTGGCGCCTTTTCCTGACCTCTGGCACGCACTGGGGACCGTCGGCCCGCTTACCCGCACCGTGCGAGATAGTGCACTGCTTTACGACGTCATTTCCGGCACGGCCGACACGGATTCCTGGCATGCAGAGCCGATTGGCTCCTTGGTTGACGCCTGCTCGCGCGAGCTTTCCGGTTTACGGATAGGCGTGGTGCAGCGGGCCTTTTCCAATGGCCGGAAAGCTTGCAAAGAACATCGAGATGAGGTTGCTCGGGTTGCTGAGCTGTTGCGTGCGCAGGGGCACGAGGTCTCCGACGCGACGGTACGATTTCCGAACCCGACATTGCCTTTTCTGATCCAATTCTTCACCGGCCCACTAGCTGAGTATGAGCTGCTGAAAGATACGTCACTGCTCGAATCTCGCTCGCAAGCAGTGGTGCGGGTTGGCAAGCTGATCCCAGCAAGTGCCATCGAGTGGGCGAAGCGGCGGTCGCTCGCCATAGGAAAGGCTGTCGATGAGGTATTTGAGGACTATGACGTCCTGCTATCTCCGACTCTGGGGAAGCGGCCAGCCCGGATTCCAGCGCTTCGGGGTAAGGGAATGATTGGGGCGATGGTGGCTTCGGCGTCCTCCGTCGGGTTTACCGCCTTTACCAACATTTCTGGGCAGCCAGCTGCGCATGTGACCACAGGTTGGGCGGGGGATGGACTGCCTATCGGGGTGCAGCTTATTGGACCTTCGAATGGGGAAGAGGTTCTGGTGTCCGTGGCCGAATGGTTAACGAACTCCGTGTAGTAGGTGCCATTTCTCAAAGGCGGGGTCGGTTAATTCCTGCTGGTGGTAGAAGGTTTCTGTTGATATACCCCAAAACTACAACTTAAAGTTAACTTTAAGTCAAGGGGTTGTGGAGAATGCGATGGAGCTTTCTGTTGGTGAAGTAGCAGCACGCGCCGGTGTGGCACCTTCCGCTGTCCGGTTTTATGAATCAAAAGGGTTGATCGCGAGTCATCGAAACGTTGGAAATCAACGGCGATTCAAGCGAAGTGTCCTGCGGCGGGTTGCCTTCATAAAAGTGGGGCAAAAAGTGGGGCTGAGCCTCGACGACATAGCTCAAGCTTTGGGTGAGCTGCCACACGGTGAAGCGGTGCCAACCAAAGCCGATTGGCAGCGACTCAGTGAATCGTGGCGTCCGCGGATGGATCTTCAAATCGAACGTCTGAAGCGCTTGCGAGACAACCTTGATAGCTGCATCGGTTGTGGCTGCCTCAGCTTGGAAAGTTGTTCGCTTTATAACCCGGAGGACCGGTTGTGGCATGTGGGAACTGGGGGCTGTGAAACTCGAACCCCTCAGTGATGGGAATTAACCTCCACGGCCACGTCAAGGTTCTGGGCTAGGGCGTCGTGAAGCATGCTCAGTGTTGCGTGTGGGGCGTGACACGAACCGCCGTGCCAATCGCCCCAGACATTGTCTATGTGTTGGCCGAGGAAACCCCATACGAGCCAACGCCGTTCCATGTGTGCGACGTGATTGAGGAGCTCGGCGGCTGACCAGCCACTCGGTGTTAGTGGAACGTGAATACTGGGCTGCTCGGATGCTCGCTCAAGCAGGCTGGCGTGAAAATACTTCAGGTATCCAAGTAGATGCTGGGAGACTGACTACACGGCGCCGGATGGAGGGTAGGGCTGTGGGCTGGTCATGGAACCAGTGTACCGATGCCCTATTTGACATAATGTACATTATCGGACAGTTATTTGTTTTTGTAGGCCGTACGCAGTTGAAACGCTGTCAGAACAAACAAGATCAGCGTGATCCCGGCTACGAGCGGCATCTGCTGCGTCATGACGAAGATAAAGAACGCGAGCAACGCCACCAGCCGGAACCACAGCCACGGGATGAGCTTCTCTGTGGGCATTTACTTCTCCAGCGCGATGCGGATGTTCAGGTGCCCTTCAGTATCAATTTTCGCTGCCACGAAGTCTGGCGTCTCCACGCCGTAATCCAACCGGTTGATTGGGATGTTCGCTCCCACGACCATGTTGTCGCCAGTGCGCAGCACTTCCATCTCAGCCTGGATGTGCTTAGACACGCCGTGGATGGTGAGGGTTCCCGGCACGGTCACTTTGCCGATGGTCCCGTTGTCTGGCACTGACGACACGTCAATTCCCGCGCCCTCATCGACTGCGAAGGTTGCCGTTGGGAACTGGTCCGTCTCAAGCAACTTCATGCGCACGTTGATATCGCGCTTTTCTCGGTCGGTGTGAATGGTCGTCATATCGACCGTAATTTTCGCCGCATTGAGCTTCCCCTGTGCGATAGTTACGTCACCCGTGACGTTATTAGTACTACCCGAGGTAGCACGACGTTCGCCAGGAAGGATCTCCCAAAATGTGTAACCGACGGATGTCGGGTTACCAGGAGCCGCTTTGACTACGTGCCACGCACCGTTGAAATCAGTGGAAGCATTCTTCGCGCCCTCGACTTGGATGCCTTCAGTTTTCACACCGGGCGTCATGTAAGCCTTGTACGCAACCGGAACCACGCTGGCGAGTGCGACGACAATAATCGCCACGACCATACCGATGATCAGTTTCTTGTTGTACGTCTGTTGCATGGAGGAATTGACCTAACGTAGTTTCTCGATGGACCGAGCAAGCTCGACTAAATCTTCGCACAGCTGCCGGATTTCTTCTCCATCAGCTCCCTCTGACGCGGCCGTCGCAACGTCCTCTGCAGCGCAACGCAGCTCAAACAATGAATCCTTGAGCCGAGAAGCTTTCTCCGGCCGCAGAATCACAGCCTCGGCGGGAATAGCCGTACCCGCAACATTGTTGCGTTGTTCGTAGGCGCGTTGTCGGCAGGAATGACTGCAGTATTTTTTCGGTCGACCTCGACCCGAAACCTCAATCGGTGTGCCACACCAGGCACACGTCGTGGGCTGTGGGGTCTCTGCATACGAGGGTGACGAAGCAGAATACGGTTTCACGTGCTAAACCATAGTCGATTCGTCCTCGCCTTTGCTAAACCCCACGTGCAAGCCACACCCTAAAACCGCTATAATGGCGAAATATTGCCCGGAAGTCACCTTTTCGTGGGTGTATCACTAGCTAAGGACTGAATTTACATGGCAGATCGCGTACTTCGTGGCAGCCGCATGGGCGCTGTTTCCTACGAAACGGACCGAGACCACGATCTCGCGCCACGTCAAATGGTCAAGTACAAGACGGACACCGGTGAGGTGTACGAGGTCCCATTCGCCGACGACGCTGAAATCCCAAGCACCTGGCTGTGCAAAAACGGCCAGGTAGGCGTGCTGATGGAAGGCGAAGGCCAGGAAGCGAAAGAGGTCAAGCCACCTCGTACCCACTGGGACATGCTGCGCGAGCGTCGCTCCATCGAAGAGTTGGACGTGCTCCTGGAAGAGCGCATCGAGTTGTTGCGCAAGCGCCGTCGTAACGCTGCCCGCCTGCTCAAGCAGCAGCAGGAGGAAGCCGCACAACAAGGCTAGAAAGCCACACAAAAACCCTACTCAGGTGACCTGAGTAGGGTTTTACTTTTAGTACAGGCGCTTCTTGCGCTTGTTCTCGATTTCGTACTTGACCAGGCCGTACATTTCCTTAGCCAATTCACGAACCTGCTCGCCGCGGTGCGCCAGGCCCCACTTGGTTACCTCAAGTAGGGAATCCTTGACAAAGGAACCATCGAGCTTGGACTCCCCGATCTCCCGTTCGGTGAACGTGATCGGCACCTCTACGACATCCCAGCCGGCGGCGACGGCGCGACGTGCCACATCCACTTGGAAGATGTAGCCGGCGGCGGAGAGCTCATCGAAGTTCAGGGACTCCAGCAGTTCGCGTCGGAAAGCGCGGTAGCCTGCGGTCATGTCGGTGAGCCCGGAGCCGAGCATCAGGCCGATGTACAGGTTGCCGCCCTTGGACAGCAGCCAGCGATTCTTCGGCCAGTTCACCACCTTGCCACCTGGTACGTAGCGGGAACCGATCACCAGGTCTGCCCCGGCATCGATCTTCTCTAGCAGCAGGTGGAGTTGCTCAGGGGCGTGGGAGCCGTCGGCATCCATCTCGCAGAGCACGGTGTAGCCCTGCTCCAGACCCCATTCAAATCCGGCAAGGTAAGCGCCCAGCAGGCCACCCTTGCCTTCGCGGTGCAGGACCTTGATGTGGCTATCTTCGGCGGCGAGCTTGTCGGCTGCTTCGCCGGTGCCGTCTGGGGAGTTGTCATCGACGATGAGGATATCTACCTCAGGAGTTGCCTTGCGGACGCGTCCGGTGATGAGCGGCAGATTCTCCAGTTCGTTGTACGTCGGAATGATCACGAGCGTGAGATCACTTGGATTGCTCATTAGTTTAAGTTTCTCCCCTATTCGGTGACAGTTCTTGTGCCCATTCTACCTGTGGCGGCGCGACACCATCAGCGACAGGACCGCTGCAGCCAGCCCGAGCCCCACCATGATCAGCTCCATGAAGTGCCCGTACCGGACTGCGATGGTGCGACTGTCCTTCAGTGGCAGCGTGTCCACGAGCGTCGCAGGTTGGAAAATTGCGGTTTTCTCGATGACCGAACCGTCGGGGAGGATCAGCGCCGAAGAGCCAGAGGTCGCTGCGATGACGACGGCGCGGTCGGTCTCGATGGCCCGCATTCGGCTCATGGCCATCTGCTGGTAAGTCATGTTGGTGAACCCGAAGGTGGCGTTGTTCGTCGGCGTGGCAAGGATTTGCGCGCCCTTATCGACGGCCGTCCGCGCAGCAGCATCAAACGCAACCTCATAGCACGTGGCAATACCCACCTTCACGTCCTTCATGGTCACCACGCCGTCGCCATCACCCGGCTGGAAGTTGCCAGCCATGTCTACGAAGGAGGAAAAGCGCCGGAAGAAATCCCGGTAGGGCATGTATTCCCCGAAGGGCTGCAGGAACTTTTTGTAGTGGTACTCCCCTGTCGTGCCATCCGGGTTGAACACCACCATGGTGTTGCGTGGCCCAACCTCGTCCACGGTGATCGTGCCGACTAGGGTCGGCGCGTTGACCTTGGCCACGGCACCGGTGATGAGCTGCCGGGCCTTATCGTCGCTAAACGGGTTGACATCGGAGGAGTTCTCCGGCCAAATCACCAGATCCACCGGCTCTTCGAGCTCTTCGGTGACGCGGGCATGATTGGCGAGCACCGCGCGGCGCTGCGCATTGAAATCAAGGCCCAACCGGGGCACATTGCCCTGGATCGCAGCGATCTTGATCTCCCCGGTGGGCGCGCCAGCGGGCTGGACCAGCGGGATCGCCATACCAGAGCACACCAGCAGGAATGCGCCGATTGCGGGGATGAGGCGTCGTGAAGCAAGCAACGCGCCTACGAAGACCGCAACGAAGGTGACCAGCGCTGGCCCGCCTATCGACGCCCACTGCGCCACCGGCCCCTCAATCTGACCCCAGCCCAGGCGCCCCCAGGCGAAGCCACCAAACGGCCAGTTGGATCGGACGAACTCCATGGCCACGAACCACAGCGCGAACGCCAGCGGTCCCCAGTGCTTCCAGCGTGCGATGGGCACAGCCAAGAATCCGAAAACCACGAAATACAGCGACTCAGTCACCGCCAGCGCAAGCCACGGAACCGCGCCCACAAACTCGCCGATCCACGGCAAGAGCGGCACATAAAGTGCCAAACCATAAGTCAGGCCGATCAGCGCGCCAGAGCGCTTACGGGGCTGGTCATCGCCCCACGGCATCAGGGCCACAGCTAACGCGGCGAGGCCGAGAATGCCGGCCCACCACCAACCGAGCGGTACAAAAGAAGCGTACGAAGCGTACCCGCCGATTCCGGCAAGCACGAGCCGAGCCAGAAGCCTCACTTAAAGTCCTCCGGCTTGACATTGTCCGACCAGCCTTTGAGCTCGTCTTCGTCGATCACCGGCTTGTTAGGATCCGCGAAGGACCCATAGACCGTGTGCTCCCGATACCTATTCGTTGCCTCAAAACCACGCATGCCTAAGTTTTCAATCTTCACACGCAGCTTCTTTGCCAGGGCTTTCCGCGCCAACGCCCGCGTGGGCGGCACAATGAGCAACAATCCGAGCGCTGTGGTGACAAAACCAGGCGCAGCCACCAAGATCGCACCCGCGGCCAACAAACCATAGTCACCAGCCAGCCGACCAGGGTTAACCTGCTGCTGGTGCAGCGCGACGCGGCCAATGCGCTTCATCTCAAAGGCCGCCAAGAATAGGCCGCCAAAGAAGCACAGAAACAGCGCAAGCAGCGCCCAGCCGACGCCGATGGCCTCGGAGACACCCCAGAACGCGAGGGCCTCGATAAGGAAATAGGGAAGAGCAATGATCAAAGGCACGCTACTACCCTACCGGTTGGCTTGCTAGTCTTTGTAAAGCAGCGCGGGTTTGCTGATAGTGGATTGACGATGTTTCCAGGATGGGGTTCGTGAACTGTGTGGGTGTCCTGGGGTTATCGTCAACGCGACATCGTCAAAACCGGGGCCAGCGCAGCCCCGGAGTGTTTTTCCAGGTGGGTGCTGCGGTGGGTGGTGATGCTGATAGTGGTTTGACGATGTTTCCAGGATGGGTTAATGAAAAACATCGACATCCTGGGATCATCGTCATTGCAACATCGTCACAGCCGAAAACAGCACCGCCCCGTCCTATTTCTCCTCCAGGTTCCCTTCCATTTCCAGGAAGGTAGACCGCAGGGTCTCAAGGTCTTCTTGGCTCGGAGAAGCCCACATCCCGCGATCCGCAGCCTCCAGCAGCCGTTCGGAGATGTCGCGCAGCGCCCACGGGTTGGACTTCTCAAAGAACTCACGCATCGTCTCATCGCGGACGTATTCCTGTGTCAGCGTGGAGTACATCCAGTCGTCCATGAGCCCGGTGGTAGCGTCGTATCCGAAGAGGTAGTCGACGGTGGCTGACATTTCGAAGGCGCCCTTGTAGCCGTGGTTTCGCATGGCTTCCAGCCAGCGCGGATTGACCACGCGCGCGCGGAACACGCGGCGGGATTCCTCGTGCAGGGTGCGGGTCTTGACGGTTTCTTGGCGGGTGGAATCGCCGATGTACGCCTCCGGATCCTTGCCGGTCAGTGCGCGCACCGTGGCGACCATGCCACCGTGGAATTGGAAGTAGTCGTCGGAGTCGGCGATGTCGTGTTCCTGGGAGTCCACGTTTTTCGCGGCGACGGAGATGCGCTGGTAGGCTTCCCGCATTTCTTCCTTTGCTTCGATGCCGTCCACTCCCCGACCGTAGGCGTAGCCGCCCCAGGTGGTGTAGACCTCGGCGAGGTCTTGGTCGTCGCGCCAGTTGCCGGATTCGATCAGTTGCAGCAGGCCAGCGCCGTAGGTGCCGGGCTTGGAACCGAAGATGCGACGGACTGGTTTCCCAGCGGTAGCGTGCGCCCGGACGAAGTTATCCGTCGCCGGCTCGTCCAACCCGGCGACGAGCTGGACGGCGTCGTCAAGCAGTGCCACGACGTGCGGGAAGGCGTCGCGGAAGAAGCCGGAGATGCGGACGGTGACGTCGATGCGCGGGCGGCCGAGTTCCTCCAGCGGGATGACGGACAGGTCGATGACGCGGCGCGATGCCTCGTCCCAGATGGGGCGCACGCCCAGCAGCGCGAAGACCTCGGCGATGTCGTCGCCGGAGGTGCGCATGGCGGAGGTGCCCCACACGGACAGACCGACGGAGGCCGGGTATTCGCCGTGCTCGCCCAGGTAGCGCTGCAGCAACGAATCCGCCAGCAACGTTCCGGTCTCCCACGCCAGACGCGAAGGGATGGACTTCGGGTCCACGGAGTAGAAGTTGCGGCCGGTCGGCAGGACGTTCACCAGGCCGCGCATTGGTGAGCCTGACGGCCCGGCCTCGATGAACTCGCCGTTCAGGGCGCGCAGCACCTGGTCGATCTCGCGTGGGGTTTGCTCCAGGCGCGGCACCATCTCGGTGCAGGCGAAGCGCAGGATGTCGCGTGCTGCCTTCGGGGCATCGAGCTTATCGACGGCCCGTGGATCCCATCCTTCTGCAGACAGAGCTTCCAAGAGTGCCTTTGCTTTTGCTTCCACTTCGTCGACCCGTGCGCGGGATTCGTCCCCGGACTCGGACAGGCCGAAGGCCTCGCGCAGGCCCGCGACGGATTGCTCGCCGCCCCACAGCTGGCGGGCGCGGAGCATCGCGAGCACCAGGTCAATGAGCATTTCCTCTTCGATCGGTTGACCTAGGATGTGCAGGCCACCGCGGATGGCGACGTCCTTGATTTCGCAGAGCCAGCCGTCGATATGCATCAGCATGTCGTCGAAAACGTCCTCGTCTGGGCGTTCGTCCCAGCCGAGGTCCTGGTCCATTTTCGCGGCGGTGAGGAGGGTCCAGATCTCCTGGCGGATGGCTGGGAGCTTCGCTGGGTCCATGGCGGAGATGTTTTGGTGCTCGTCCAGCAGCTGTTCCAGGCGGGTGATGTCGCCGTAGGACTCGGCGCGGGACATCGGTGGGATCATGTGGTCCACCAGCACGGCGTGGGCGCGGCGCTTGGCCTGGGTGCCCTCACCGGGATCGTTGATCAGGAACGGGTAGATCAGTGGGATGTCCGCGATCGCCTGGTCGGTGTAGCACTCGGCGGACATGCCGACGGTCTTGCCTGGCAGCCATTCCATGTTGCCGTGCTTGCCCATGTGGACGATCGCGTCGGCTCCGAACACGCTGCGCAGCCAGTGATAGGTACCCAGGTAGTGGTGGTTCGCTGGCAGGTCAGGGTCGTGGTAGATGCCGACCGGGTTTTCGCCGAAGCCACGTGGTGGCTGGACCATGACCACAACGTTGCCGAATTGCAGGCCAGCAATGTAGATCTCCCCCGTGTTCGGGTTCACGTAGTGCGTGCCGGGGGCGGCGCCCCAGTGCTCGGTCATGTCCTCTTGCACTGCTGAAGGCAAGGTAGCGAAGTACTCCAGGTACTGCTCACGGGGCAGTTTCAGCGGGTTGTTGGCCAGCACGTCCTCGGTGAGCCACTCTGGGTCATGGCCGCCGGCTTCGATGATGGCGTGCATGAAGGCGTCGCCGTCCATCTCGGTGTAGCCCGGGATCTGGGTAACGTCGCCGAGGTTGTAGCCTGCTTGCTCGAGAGCGCGCAGGACGCGCAGCGTGGATGCTGGGGTGTCCAGGCCGACGGCATTGCCGATACGGGCGTGCTTGGTTGGGTACGCCGAGAGCATGACGGCAATCTTTTTCTCGGAATTATCTAGCGACCGCAGCCTTGCGTGCTTGACCGCGATCCCTGCTAGGCGCGCGCAGCGTTCCTCATCTGGGACGTAGGCGATGAGGCCATCGGAGTCGAATTCCTTGAAGGAAAACGGGATGGTGATGATGCGCCCGTCGAATTCCGGCACGGCCACCTGCGTCGCGACGTCCAGCGGGGTCAGGCCATCGTCGTTCTCCTCCCACGTGGCGCGCGGCGTGGTAAGCGCGAGGCCTTGGATGATCGGGATGTTCAGCGCCGCGAGTTCTTTCACATCCCAGGCTTCGTCGTCGCCACCGGCCTGTGCGGTGGCAGGTTTGGTGCCACCCGCTGCCAAAACGGTGGTGATGGTAGCGTCCATGGTGGCCAGTTCCGCCAGAAGTTCCGGCGCCGCCTGGCGCAAGGAGGCCGTGAACATCGGAACAGCGGTCGCCCCCTGCTCTTCGATCGCGCGGCTCAGCGCCTTGATGTACTCCGTATTGCCGGCCAGGTGCTGGGCGCGGTAGTAGAGTACGGCAATGCGGGGGCCGACCGGGGCGTGGTCAGCAGCCCAGGTGTCGCGCTCCAGGTGACCCCACATCGGCATGTGCTCCGGCTCGTCGAAGCCGTAGCCGGTGAGCAAAATCGTGTCCGAGAGGAAGCGGTACAGGTGCTCCAAGTTTTTGGCGGAGCCTTCAGCAAGATACGTGTGGGCGGTCGTCGTGACGCCTGCCGGGACGGTGGACAGCTCGGTCAGCTCGGCGTCCACCGCCAGCTCACCCGAGACCACGATGGTCGGAATGCCGGTCTTGAGGACGGCGTCCAGGCCCTCTTCCCAGGCGCGCTTACCGCCGAGCAGCCTCACGACGGCGATGTCGCACCCCTCAAGCCACTGCCCAATCTGGTCGGCTTTGAGGGACATAGGGTTGGCGAACGTGAACTCGACGTTCTCGGCCTCATTCGCGGCCTTTGCAGACAGCAGATCAGTGTCCGAGGTGGATAGCAGTGCAATCACTAGATACAAACTTTCTGTGCAGTGGTTAAGGGTTTCGCGCCCTGGTCGCTGCGCCGCGATAACGGGAGCTCAAGGTCTGACTGTGACAGTGGCGCGACCGCCCGGAATTGCACCGGATTCTTGAACTTCCCACGGCCAATGCGTGTGGCGTTCCCCTCATGGTACGTGATTGCTATTCCTCGACCTGGTATCGGCGGTGGCGAAGCTCACGTTCCGCACCAGTTAAAGGGGAGCCGGTGAAAGGAAGCAAGGAAAGATCAATGTCAGCGACAACACCGAGCACTAGCCTTATCGACGCCGCTGCTGCCGCTGGCGGTAGCCCAATCGAGTGCGCAAAGTCTAACCAATCCTGGCGCTTCAAGTCCTTAGTTTTTCCATTGACGGGCAACGCCATCGTGAAATCTCGGTAGAACGCTGTGCACGGCACGTCGTACATAGGAGCAACATCCCAACGGCCATCCTGCTGGAGGATCGAAACGTTTTTGGCGTGCGATGTCCGGTCCGGAATATTTGGGTGAGTACTCAAATACAACTTCGCCAGCCTCTGTGCGACGGAGATGTCCTGCAAACACCCCGTTTTTACACATCTGCGACAGAAACAAACTTCAGTTCATCCACATGGATCACTGGAGTATCTCGATTCTGAGACCAAGAGTGTTAAGTACTGTTAAGACTGCTCCAATGCTGGGCGTTCCTGTCCCTTTTTCGATGTCGCGAAGGGTCCGGTCCGAAATGCCGGTCATTTCCGCGAGTTGCTGTTGGGTGAGCATATAGCGCTTGCGCATGTCTCGTATCGCTTGGCCGATAGATGTGGCTTCAGGGGAACTAAGATCTGCCATGTCGGCAATATATTTCCGAATTAGTGCAGCCTCTCCAGCAACCACTCCATCTGCTGCGGCACCGAAAGATAGTACGGGAGGAAGTGGTTGAGGGAGGTCCTACCGGGAAGTCGGACCAACCGTGATTCGGTATAGGACACAGCACCTCCCAAAGCCGACCACCTATCCCGCAGCCGTTGCACCTGTTCCACGGGGATCACGTCGTCGTTGCGGGAACCCCACAGTCTCACCGGCATCGCCGGAGGGCAGTGCCCTAATTCCTGTCGCTCGAGCGCCGCGCGCACCAGCGGAATCTCGCTGACCACCTCGGAAAACGATCTGCCGTCTACGGTCCACTTACGGGTGTGTTCCCACCCACTGGCCAGGACTGTTCCGCCCGCGCAGGTGCCGATATTGGCAAGTACTTGGCGCCGACCATGCTCGTTGAGCAGGGGCCATAGGATTTCCCAGAGCTCGGGAGTTTCTGCCATCAGCCCCATGAACGAATAGGCCAACGTTCCCACCACAAGGGAACCGTCAACGTGGGACATGACGTCGAGAAGCGTGCTCGGTGGGGCGCCCACCACTGCCGCGCGCGCCGGGAGCTGCGGGTTTTCCACGCACCACCCCACTGCCCCGGTGCCTTGGGAAAATCCCCACAATCCGATCTGCTGCGTATCGGAAATGCCTAGCGTCCGGGAAGCGCGCAGCGCGTCATAGAGTGATTGACCAGCGGCGATGTGGTCGACGTAATACTGGATAGCGGCGTCGGGATCACGCGGGTAATCGATAAACACCACGTCGCAGCCTTGGCGTAGGAACGCGAGCATGACAGGTAGTTCGTAAGCCATGATGGCGTCGCGCGGTTTGTCCAGAAACACCTTGAGGCCGATGGCGCAGCTGTGGGACGGGTCGCAGTGCTGCGCCACACCCTGAGTGGACGGGGCGAACCCGATGACCGGGCGCTCACCATATGGCCAGGAGGCGGCTGAGCGGATCAGCCCGCCCGTAGCCGTGAGCTGGCGGCCATGTGAATCGGTGGTGACATATTCGAACCGTTGAGCCTGCTCGCGGGCACCGAGGAAACGCAAAGGGCCGACCTCTGTGACAGTGCCTGGGGCCATTCCGAACACGCGCTCCGAACCACCAAAGTTCGGCACCTTCACATCGTCAATGATTGTGCGGCGCACGGGCTGCCTACGCAGGAGAAACCGGATGAAGTCCCTGCGCAACGGGGCGGATACGTGCGCGAGCAGTTGCACGTCGGAAAGCCGGTAGCGTCGGAGCCTCATGCCTCCACCCTATAGTGGTCCCCATGGAAACACGTTTCTTTATCCAAGCGGCCGACGACATCACCCCGGATTGGCAGGACCTCAGCACGTGGGCGCCGAGCCTCGAGATTGCCGAACAGCTCCTAGAGGTGTTCCAGGAGACGGTCGCGCAGTCTGGCGAGCTGAAGAACCCTCGGCTGCGTATTGTGACGCGTCCCGTTGGGGAGGCGACAGCCATAAAATAGAGTCTATGACTCTGCCTCAACACGCTTCGACCGAAAAAGTAGCCTGCGACCTGGGGCTTGGTGACCGCACCCGATCCGACGGGTGCCCCGGAGCCCTAACCTTCCACCACGCCTCAGATGGATCGATCGGCCGAGTGCGCTTCCCCGGCGGCATGATGTCCGCCACACAGTTTGCGCAGTTCGCACAGGCATCTGCTGACTTTGGCGACGGCGACATCCACCTCACCACCCGCGGCAACGTGCAGATCCGTGGCATTACCGACGAAGCAGGCTTCACGACGGCCGTCCTCGCAGCCGGATTCGTCCCCAGCATCCCCCACGACAAGATCCGCAACATCATCGCCACTCCCCTTGCCGACCTGGACGAACTCGTGGTTGAGCTGGATCAAGCCCTGCTCGCCGAGGCGGAACTTGCTGGACTTTCGGGCCGTACCTTATTCGGTATCGACGGTGGCGACGGCGCGATCCTGGCACAGCAGCCCGATTTTGGCGTGTTCAGTCCCTCGAATCAGCTCATCCTAGGCGGGCAACTCACCACGCACGTCCTCACCAACCCTGCCACTGAGCTAGCCGAACTGGCCCTGAAGTGGCAACGCACCCGGGGCGACAAATGGCGCGTTGCCGAAAAGCCCGAGTTCAACACCTACGATACTGCTGCCGTTGAGTCGCAAGAACCGACTCACATCGGCTGGTTTGACCGCGAAAATGGCACTGTCTCCCTCGGTGCGGGCCTGCCGTTTGGCGTGATCACGGCCAAGGTAGCGGAGCTGCTGCGGGCCGTCGACAAGCCTGTGCAGGTCACGCCGTGGCATAGCGTGCTCGTCCACGACCTCGACGAAGGGGAAGCCGAAGCGGTAGCGAAAGTACTCGCACCGATGGGGCTCATTTTCGACGCCCACTCCCCTCACCTGCTGGTCACGGCGTGCACGGGACTGCCGGGTTGCGCAAAATCGCGGGATGACGTCCGCCGCGACGCCCTCCAGCTGATGGCCAGCGGGGCGAGTGAACGCACGCATTTCTCCGGCTGCGAGCGCCGATGTGGGCACCCGCGCGTGGCATACACCGATTACTTGGCGCTGGGCGGCGGTGAGTATGAGGTGTTTAGTAGCTGCTGCTAAGTCTCGTCGACGCGAGGCTTCCGTGAGGATGCCAATGCCAACAATGGCAAAATCCAGGCTGCTGGAGCGTTCCACTGGAGATGAATCCACGTTGTCAATGCAACTACAACTGCAAACTTGATGTGACGGAACTGCATGAGAATCTTTCCTTAAGCTACCAGTGGTATCCAGGGCATGTCGAGATTGCACCTACCACTCCGGCGAGCAGACCACGGACACCGCCAGTCAAGGCGCCAGTTCCTACCCAAGCAGCAAAACACACCTCGTTCTTTTCATCGCTGTAAGCGATGATTTGTCCGGGCGATGCATATTGAGTCAAAGTAACTGTTAGGGTGCGATTGGTTGGGGATGGCTCGTATCGCACTTGAAGGCTCCCGTGCTCACTTTCCATAGTGGTTGGGAGGACTTCGACTATTTCCCCTTGTGAATCAACAATCTGAGGGGATCCAGAGTTGTTGACAAAGCGGTTTGATCCAAGCTCGATCACGATCGCTTCCCCATTGGAACTCCAAAGCATTTCCCTGCCGTCAGTTTGTGTGGTCGAGGGCTTTTCCTGAGCCGTATCCATTGCGATATTAGTGGCATGAGCTGGTGAGTGAGAAAAAGAGAGCAGACAAGCTAGCCCAAGTGTGAAGAGTTTTTTTGCATGTCATCCTTTCGATGATTGAGAACCAGTTGGTAGTCATTCACACTAAGCTCTAATAAATTACGTTTGCAATGCTTTAAAGTAACGGTTTTATAACGGAAATTGTCACCTTGAAATCACTCCCATTTCGGCCATCCGGAACCACAAATCCGACCGCGCTAATCTAGTAGTCATGCACGAGTACATCACCGACGGTAACGAGATTTATCGCCAGTCCTTTGCCCTGATCCGGGAAGAATCGGATTTGTCCGCGTTCGATGAGCTGCAGGCTCAGGTTGCGGTGCGCATGATTCATGCTGCGGGACAGACGGATTTAGCGGATGACATTGAGTTTTCTGCTGGGTTAGTCCCAGCTGCCCGGGGCGCCCTGGAGGCTGGTAAGCCGATTATCACGGATGTGAACATGGTTGCCTCGGGTGTGACGCGCAAGCGCCTTCCTGCTGACAATGAGGTCTTGTGCTTCCTGCGTTCTCCTGAAGTACCGGAGCTTGCTGAAAAGCTGGGTACGACCCGTTCTGCTGCGGCGGTTGAGCTGTGGAAGCCAGTTCTTGACGGTGCTGTGGTGGCGATCGGTAATGCGCCGACCGCTCTTGTTCATTTGCTCACGTGGTTGGCGGAGGACGAGTCGCGGCCACGCCCGGCTGCAGTTCTCGGTATCCCGGTTGGTTTTGTGGGGGCTGCGGAATCCAAGGCTGATCTGGCCAACGCAGCAGCTGATTTGGGGATTGAATTCCTGACGGTGCATGGCCGTCGTGGTGGCTCTGCGATTACTTGCGCCGCCATTAATGCGCTGGCAACCCACCAGGAGATTCTGCCATGAGCACACTGTATGGCATCGGAGTTGGCCCCGGCGATCCGGAGCTGCTGACCCTCAAGGCTGTGAAAGCGATCGAAAGTGCGGACGTGGTGGCCTACCACGCTGCGCCGGGTAAGCCGTCAACGGCGGCAGCGATTGCCTGCGAGCACTTCCGCGAAGGTCAGATTCATGAGTTGCTGGAGTACCCGGTGACCACGGGGGCCACTGACCATCCTGGTGGCTACGCTGGCGCCTTGGCCGATTTCTACGTGGATGCCACCGAGCGGCTTGCTTGCCACCTGCAGGAGGGTAAATCGGTTGCGATCCTCTCTCTCGGAGACCCGATGCTGTATTCCTCTTACCAGCATCTGCATCGGACGCTGGCTGAGTTTGCGACGGAAACTCGTGTTATTCCGGGCATCCCTTCCATTACCGCGACTGCGGATGCCTTGCAGCAGCCGCTAGCTGAGGACGACGAAGTCATCACGATTCTTCCGGGCACCCTCCCGGAGCAGGAGCTGGTGCATCGCCTTGCGCTGACGGATACCGCTGTGATCATGAAGCTGGGGCGAACGTTTGAGAAGGTTAAGCAGGCGTTGGTGACAACGGGTTTGGCCGAGCGTGCCTATGTGGTTATCCGCGCCACCATGTCGGGGGAACGAGTGGTGCCTGTCCTCGAGGCCACCGAGGTGCCGTATTTCGCCTGCGTGGTTGTGCCGTCCCGCGTGATCTCCCCGGCCCCGGAACCCCGTGGCGAGGTCGTCGTCGTGGGGCTCGGCCCTGGTGCAGAGCGCTGGACGACGCCAGAGGTTGCCGCCGAGTTGGCGCAGGCCACCGACATTGTTGGTTACTCCACCTACGTCAATCGTGTCCCGGTCCGGGAGGGGCAGCACCGACACCTGTCGGACAACAAGGTGGAAGCGGAGCGCGCCGCGATGGCGCTGGATATGGCTAAGCGTGGTGCCCGGGTTGCCGTGGTTTCTTCCGGTGATCCAGGCGTATTTGCCATGGCTGCAGCTGTGCTCGAGACCGCCGACGATGACCTGTGGCGTGACGTTCCAGTACGTATTGTGCCAGGCATGACCGCAGCTCAGGCGGTGGCATCCCGAGTGGGCGCGCCACTAGGGCACGATTTCGGCATGCTTTCGCTCTCCGATCGCCTCAAGCCCTGGTCGGTGATTGAGAAAAGGATTCGCGCCCTGGCCAGCGCAGATATGGCTTTCGCTGTGTACAATCCGGCCTCAAAGACGCGCCGGGAGCAGGTGGCACAGCTGCGCGACATCGTCGCTGAGTATCAGGCGCCGGAAACTCCGGTGATTGTGGCCCGTGCGGTGGGATCCACAGAGGAGTCTGTGGTGGTCACTAATTTGCGAGACTTCGACCCTTCGATTGTCGACATGCGCACCATGGTCATCATCGGCGCCTCCACTACCCATGTCTACGAGGGGCCAGATGGGCCGCGGGTGTTTACTTCCCGCAGGTATGAGGGCTAGCCGACAAGCTTTTCGACGACCGGCTGCCCGGCTTCCCTTGCCCGAGCGAGGTCGTAGGCGGTCTGCATATCCAGCCACAGTTTGGCCGTGCCGACGCCTGCAGCCTCGAAACGGATAGCGAGTGCCGGGGTGACCGCAGCGTGTGCGTGCAGAACCCGGCTCAGTGCAACCCGGGAAACCCCAAGTCGACGGCTTGCCTCCGCAACGGAGATTTCTAGTTCGCTGAGCACATCCTCACGGATGACCTCACCTGGGTGAACTGGGTTGAACATTGGAAAACCTCCTTTAGTGGTAGTCAAGGTAATCGACTAACTCGACATCTTCGCCTACAAACCGAAAGATGACTCGCCAGTTTCCGGTGATCCTCACTGACCAAAATCCCTTGCGATCGCCGACCAATTCATGCGCCCGATATCCAGGAATCCGAAGGATTGGCTCGATCGTGGTCGCTTGATCGAGGACGGAGAGCACACGTGACAGTTTGTTTGCATGTTGTGGCTGTATGCCTCGCTTAGACCCGGTCTTGAAGTACTCTTCCAGTCCGCGGTGCTGGAAACTGACGATCACGCAACTAGCGTATCGTATTGCGATACACGTGTCCATCGCCTCAAACTGGGGCTGATTACTTCACCGTGTGGTTACGGCAACACAGCGAAAGCGCGGGCCGGAAATCCTGTCCCCTCCAGCGGTTTCGGCCATGATGCGACGATCAGCGCGCCGGTTTCCGGAACCTGGTCCAAGTTCGCCAGCAGTTCGATCTGCCATTTATCCTGGCCGAGGACGTACAGCTCCGTCGGCAAGGAGCCTTGCGCTGCGACGACGCCCTGGTCGGTGTCGGTGGTTTCGTGTCCAATGGCCGAGATGCCGCGCTTGTCGACGAGCCATTGCACCACCTCCACGTTCCACCCTGGGTAGTGAGTCACGCCTTCGGTATCAGCGTTGGCCATGGCTGCTGCATCTGGCCAGCGCTTGTGCCAATCGCTCCGGAAGGCGACGAAAGCACCTTCCGGGATCTGGCAGTTTCTTTCCTCCCAGGCCAGGACATCCTCGATACTTGGGGTGAAGTCATGGTTCGCAGCAACTTCCTCAGAGAAGTCGAGTACGACCAGGGGTAGGACCATCTCGGTCACCGGTATTTGGTCCAGGGGCCGAGCATTCTGCACGAAATGAACCGGTGGGTCTACGTGGGTGCCCCACTGGCCGACGAACTGGTACTGGTCGATCTCGAACCCGTGCTCAGCGACGGTAAAAAGCCGAGTACGCGTTTCGTCTGGAAGTGCCGAGAACTTTGGTTGTCCGGCATGGAAGGAATGAGTGAGGTCAACGAACGTGTGGTCGGTGCGTAGAGAGGTTGCGAGTTGCCAAAGATCAAGAGTAGCCATAAAGACAGCATGGTCTACTAGGGTAAGAGTTGTCAAGACCGCTCGGTCTAGAGAGGGTTAGGGGTGTCGAATTTGGTAACGCAAACTGACGAAAACGTGGTGTTCTGTACAGTTTCCACTATCAAATCCGACATGCTAGATCTCTCTGAGCGTCCGCAGTACCTCAACCGGCGTGTGCACCACATAGGCCCGCGATCCCCCTGGCAGCGGTGGTCGCTCAACCATCACTACTGGAATACCGAGAGATCGTGCTGCCTCCAGCTTCGCCTCGGTGAGTGACCCGCCGGAGTTCTTGGTCACCAGCACGTCGATCTGGTTGCCAATCATCAAATCTTTTTCGCCCGCGACGTCGAACGGGCCGCGAGACAAGATCAATCGGTGGCGCGGCGGCAACGGCACTGATGGCTTCTCGACGCACCGGATCACATACAAATTGTGCGGATCGTTCGCGAATGGCTCGAGCTGCTGGCGGCCGATGGTGAGGAAGATGTGGTGGTGGTCGCGAGCTACCACCGACGCAGCTTCCTCCATGGAAGACACCGGGATCCACTTGTCCCCCGCGCCAGGAGTCCAGGCCGGCCGGTGCAGGCAAATGAGTGGCACACCTGAGGCACGGGAGGCCTCGGCAGCGGACGTCGATATGCGCTCGGCAAAGGGGTGGGTGGCGTCGATGACGACTTCTACCCCGTTTTCGAAAATCCAGCGAGCCATTCCGGCGGGGCCGCCGAAGCCGCCAATGCGTACCTCACCGACCGGAAGGTGCGGGTTGGAAACACGCCCTGCCAGCGAGGACGTGACCCACCACCCCTGGCCCATCATCAGGCGAGCCAGTTCGCGGGCTTCGCCGGTGCCGCCGAGGATTAGTGCGCGCATGGGATGGTCCTTCCGTGCTCATCACGCGGCCGATCGTCGGAATACAGGAAAGAATCCGGGAAACCAGACGCCCCCAGCACCTTGCCGACGATGATCATTGCAGTCCGGGAAATTCCAGCCTCTTTAACCTGTTCAGCAATATCTGAAAGCGTGCCACGCAGGATCTGTTCCTCCGGCCGGGAAGCAAACGCGACGATCGCCACTGGACAATCGGAACCATAGTTCGGCACGAGTTCAGAGACCACGCGGTCGATATCGTGCGCGGCTAAGTGAATGCAGAGTGTGGCCTGGGACTGACCCAACGTCGCCAGGTCCTCCCCCTCCGGCATGGCGGAGGCCCGACCCGAAATGCGGGTGAGGATGACCGTCTGCCCTACGGTTGGCACCGTGAGCTCGTGCCCCAGAGACGCTGCCGCCGCCGCGAACGACGGCACCCCGGGAACGATCTCGTAGTCGATCCCCAGCTCCACCAGGCGTCGAGCTTGCTCCGCGAGCGCCGAATACACGGACGGGTCCCCCGACTGCAGTCGCGCGACGTCTTTACCCTCTTCGTGGGCACGCTGGAGAATTGCCGTGATTTCATCGAGTGGCATCCGCGCGGTGTTGATTACTTCCGCGTCGGCCGGCACATTCGCCAGCACCTCCTGCGGCACAATGCTGCCCGCGTACAGGCACACTGGGCAGCTGCGAATCAGCTTGTCAGCACGAATAGTGAGCAGGTCAGCCGCGCCGGGGCCGGCACCGATGAAATAAACCGTCATGCAAGCAACTATAGCTGTTTGGTCACCTTCCACTGCAGCACCGGTAGGGCCGACTTCATCGCGCGGAACGCCCCGACATCCTTACAGTGGGCTACCGAGATTTCCGTGAGCGAGCCCCCGTACTGGGCGTGCAGATCGTACAACAACGATGCTGATTCGAGGGTGACGGCGTTGGCGACGAGGGTCCCGCCGTCGGGAAGCGCGCCCCAGCAGCCCTCGAACACCCCTGGGGCGGTAAGCCCGCCGCCGATAAACACCACGTCTGGGGTGGGTGCGGTAGCTGGGAATGCTCCCTTGACCTTAAGGTGTGGCACACCCAGGTGGAGTGCGTTGGCACGAATGCGGGCGCGACGTAGGTCGGATTGCTCGAAACAGATCGCACGGGTGCCGGGCGTCGAACGGAGATACTCGATGGCGATCGAGCCCGAGCCACCGCCGACGTCCCAAAGTAACTGGCCTGGCGCCGGTTCGAGGGCTGCGATGGTCAGGGCACGAACATGCTGCTTAGTGAGCTGCCCGTCCGTGTCGTAGGAGTCGTCGGGCAACCCGGGAACCAGCGAGCGGGAGGCCACCGGGGTGATCGCGATGACGTTTAGGGCACTATCGGGTGCGCGCAGCTCATCGGCTCGCGTCGTAGCGATGGTGCAGTCGGGGCCACCCAGATCACTGAGGGTCGTCACCTCAGCATCGCCCTGCCCCTGCTCAACCAACAGCTGGCGGATCAGCCCGGGCGTGGTGCGGTCGCGACCCAGCACCAAAAACGGCCGCCCCTTATCCAGCACCGGGATGATCGCAGCGACCTCATTAGTCACGAGCGACACCACGTCAGTGCTGTTCAGCGACCATTTCAGCTCCGCGCAGGCGAGCGACACCGACGACGGCGCCGGGATCACACTGAACGGCCCCTCGAACTCCCGCTGCAAGGTGCTGCCAATGCCATGGAACATCGGGTCCCCGGAGCCGAGCACCACAATATTTTGGTAGCGCCAGTTCGCCAGCATGCCCGGTATAGCTGGAACCAGCGGCGACGGCCACGCCTTGAGCACCGCGGACAGCCCCACCGGCAGCAGATCGAGCTGGCGGGGCGACCCGATGACCACTCCAGCGTCGTGGATCGCGCGCTGCGCCCGGCCGGACAGGTCATCGAACCCACCCGGATTGATCCCCACCACCGTCACCCCGGTATAGGGAATCCGCACCGAAAAATCGGGGTCCACCGCGGAAAGTGTCGGGCGGGCGGGTTCTTCGTGAGCTACTGCCGGGCTGGTCATAACCAAAATTCTAGCGTGGCATATGGCGCCACAGGGGTCTCGGCACGAGCTTCATCACCCACGCCAACACCCGCAACCGGCCGGGAACCCACACAGTGCCACTACGCCGCTGCCTAACGACGGCCCGAGCAACCTCCTCTGAACGGACCGACATCGGCGCTGGCTTCATTCCTGTCGTCATCGAACCGATCACGAACCCCGGCCGGGCCAATACCAGCGACACATTGGTGCCATGCAACTCGTCCATAAGGCCCTGGCAAAACGCATCCAACCCCGCCTTGGTGGAACCGTAAACGAAATTTGCCTTGCGGGCGCGCCACCCCGCGATGGAGGAAAACGCGTAAACCGTCGAGCAAACCTCTTGCTGTCGCAAGATATCCGCCAGCACCGTGAGCATGCTGACCTGGGCCGTGTAATCGACGGTGGCGATCTCCGCGGCGTGCGCTTCATCTCTTAGGGCACGCTCGTGATCACCCAGAATCCCGAAACACACCACTGCATGCGTGATGGGACCAAAGTTTGTGGCCTCCTGTACCACGAAGCGATGAGATGAAAGATCCGTGGCCTCGAACGGCAGCACATGGACTTCCTTGGCCTCTGGCAACTCTGGGATGGCCTCGGGGCGGCGGGCACACAGGACCACGGTCTGGTCCTTGCAGAGGCGCTGGGCGATCTCACCACCGATGTCGCTGGTGGCACCGAGAATAAGAACTGTCATGAGCTAGTTACCAAATCCGGCACTGATTGAGCCGTGTTACCCCTTCTTCCGTCACCACCACAATGTCCTCGATGCGTGCGCCACACTCCCCCGGCAGGTAGATGCCTGGCTCCACCGAAAACGTCATGCCTGGCTCCAACACCAGATCATTGCCTGCCATGATGAATGGCTCCTCGTGAAGCGAAAGGCCAATGCCGTGGCCCGTCCGGTGGGTGAAAAAGTCCCCGTATCCGGCTGCTGCGATGTGATCGCGGGCAGTGGCGTCGATAAGCGCTGCCGTCGCGCCTGGCCTTACCGCTGCCACCGCGAGCTCTTGAGCCTCTCGCAGCACCTGATACCAGTCTGGCTGCTGCCCGAGGAAGTAGGTGCGCGTGCAGTCCGAATGATACCCATCGCCCCACGTGCCACCAATGTCGACGACCACCACATCGCCGTCCTGCAGCACCCGATCCGAGTAGCTGTGGTGCGGGTTGGCCCCATTGGGACCCGATCCCACAATGACGAAATCGACGGCGCTATGGCCGGCCTCCAGGATGAGACGGTGGATATCAGTCGCGACTTCAGCCTCGGTTCGGCCCGGCACCAGCAAGCCCGGCACCTGCTCGTGCACACTATCGATGGCCCGGCCCGCAGCCGCAAGTTGTTCGATCTCCGTTGGGTCCTTCCGCATGAATAGCTCAGCTAGCAGCGGTGTTGCTAGGCGAGCGGTAGTTCCCAGCTCGTCTTGGATAGCGAGGAGGTGCGCAGCCGTGAGCTCGGACCCCACACCAATGGTCTTGGGGTTGCCCAGAATCTGCTTCACCAGTGCGTACGGGGACCTACCGTCCTCCCACCCCAGGATGGGGACCGGAACCTGCAACGATTCCTTGTCTACCATGGGCGCGATGTAGACGGCGTCGCCGGTGTTCGGGATGACGAGGCCGGAGAAGCGCTCATAGGTCTGCTCCCAGGCGCCCGTGAGGTAAGCCAGTTCCGCACTTGGCCCGAATACCAGACCTCCGAGGTCATGGGCCTGCGCGAGTTCCCGGGCGCGTTCAATACGGTTAAGAAAATTGTTCATCGCGTTAAGATCCGATCGCTACTACGCCGCGACGGATAGCGTCGACGGCTTTACGGGCATTGATTTGGATGATGTCGGTGTATCCGGTTTTCTTGACCTGTTCAAGGGTGTCTATCACCTGGCGACACCAGCGGACAAAATCGCCCGGCGTCAGCTCAGCCCCGGACGCAGCCGCGGCCTGCATGCAGTAATCGAGTGGTGCGCCGGCCGCCCACTGGTGGATGGCGAGAGCAAACCCGGCCTCCGGCATCTTGGTTATGGGCAGGCGGTGCCGACGCTCATCAGATTCCAGCTCAGTCCAGATACTGTAGGTGGCGTTCATCGCATTGGCCATCGCATCGGTCGCAGCCTCTGCTTCCCCCTGGGTCTCCTTGCGGTTTTCGAAGACACACATGGATACCACCCCGGCTAGTTCTGCCGGGTCGAGCTCGTTCCAGATACCGCGACGCAGACACTGCGCCACCAGCAGGTCCGCTTCACCGTGGATCAGTGCCAGGCGCTCGCCCTCATCGGTGATGACGGGGACACGGTTGTCATCGAATTCCACGTAAGTCATTTCTTCCAGCAGGTTCAAGATACGGTCAAAAGTCCGCCCCAGGGTGTCGGTGGCCGCGGAGACTTGGTTTTCAAGTCGGGTGAGGTCACGAGTGCGACGTGTAAGGCGCTCCCCAATCCTAGCTAGCTGCTCCAGATCTGGCCATTGATGGACCGGATGCTTCCGAAGTTGCTGCCGTAGCAAGTTTATTTCTTCGTTGCCTCTGGTTCGGGGCTCCATGCGCATCTTCTTCGGGCGTGGGTAATGATTGCGTCGGAACTGATCCACCACGTATTTCGCGTGGCGCTTCGGGGGGTGAGTGACATCTCGCGACAGCCGCATCTGGCCAATGACGATCGGTGGCATAGCGAAGCTCTCGGCATCGACCCGGCCCGACCACCCCGATTCCATGATGATCCACGGTTTCGGGTCGCGCGCGTTGTTTGCCGCGGACACCACTACCGCGAGTAGGGGCTGCCGCTTACCAGGCATAGCGATAACCTGCCCGTTTTGTAGCTTCGCCAGGACTTTCACCACTTCCCGGTAACGCTCTTCAATGCCGTGCTTGCGGGCCTTTCGCTCAGCATCCTTCAAATCACGACGGATTTGCATGTAGTCCAGGAACTCGGTAACGGGGTCGTCGGAAAGCGCCGGCGGGTTGGTCGCTGTGATGGCGGCGGTGAGCTCAGCGCGTAGCTCGGCCACCTTTTTCTCGGCGCGTTCCAGCTCGCGAACCTCGTCCACCACGGAGCCGTCCGCTTGGTACTGCGCGAAGGACTTCTCCAACAGGCGGTGCGCGGGCTCGTAGCCGATGGTTTTGAGGAGGTTCACGCTCATGTTGTAGCCCGGGGCGAACGTCGAATTGAGCGGATAGGTGCGCGTGGACGCCAATCCGGCGACAGCGCGAGGATCCATGGCGGGCGCCCACTGGACGACGGCATTGCCCAACACGTCGATACCGCGACGACCAGCTCGTCCCGTGAGCTGTGTGTATTGGCCCGGAGTGAGGTCCACATGGGCTTCCCCGTTGTATTTGACAAGTTTTTCCAGCACCACGGTTCGGGCAGGCATGTTGATGCCCATCGCGAGGGTTTCGGTGGCAAATACCGCGCGCACGAGCCCCTTGACAAAGAGCTCCTCCACAATATGCCGGAACGCCGGGAGCATACCGGCGTGGTGCGCGGCGAAGCCACGCATGAGTGCCTGTTTCCAACGGCGGAAATCAAGCACCTTAAGATCCTCTTCCGGGATGCCTTCCACGCCTTGGTCAACGATCTGTGCGATCAGCTCTGCCTCTTCCTGACTGGTGAGTGTCAGTTGGGAACGCATGCACTGGTAGAGTGCGCCGTCGCAGCCGGCACGAGAAAAAATGAAGGTGATAGCGGGCAGCATCTTCTGGTTCCGGAGGATCTGCAGTACCTCCGGTCGGCCGAGGGGCCGGAATCGGTCCTGCTCGCGTGGGGCGCCGGAGCGTCGCACTACCCTGTCGCCACCTTTCGACCGAGACCGAAATCCAGCTGCTTTGTTGTACTGCGAACGCTGATCCTGGGCCTGGCCTGATTCTAGGCGGTGGATATAGTGCTGTAAATCCCTGTTGACTTTGCCCTCTGCGTTTTCGAACAGCGGGAAAATTTTGCGTCCTACCAGCATGTATTGGTCGAGCGGGACGGGGCGCTTGTCTGTGACAATCACTTTGGTATCCCCGCGCACCGTGGACAGCCAATTGCCGAACTCTTCGGAGTTGGAGACCGTTGCCGAAAGGCCGATGATCTGCACCGATTCGTCGAGATTCAGGATGACCTCTTCCCACACTGCGCCACGTGATTGGTCAGCAAGGAAGTGAATTTCGTCCATCACCACGTGGGTGAGGCGATCGAGGTTGCTGCTTTCGGCGTAGATCATGTTGCGCAGCACCTCGGTGGTCATCACGACGATCTCGGCGTCGCCGTTGATGGATACATCGCCGGTCAGTAGCCCCACGGCATCCTCGCCGTGGATTTTGCGCAGGTCATGGAACTTCTGGTTACTCAAGGCCTTGATTGGGGTGGTGTAAAAACACTTTGTCCCACGACTCAGAGCGAGGGAGACGGCGAACTCCCCCACGATCGTCTTTCCTGCGCCGGTCGGTGCGCACACGAGAACGCCGTGCCCCTCTTCGACGGCTTGGCAGCCTTCCACTTGGAAATCGTCGAGCGGGAACTTGAGATGCGCGGTGAACTCAGCGAGGTGTGTCATATGTACTAATCTACCTGTTAAATAAGGGATTGGTTCAGACGTTCTAATGTAGTTGTGGGGCCTGCTTGGTTATCTCTAAATTAGCTATTGCGTTCTAAAATGTCAATGTATGGTGGAGGTAGAAAAGTTCATACGGGGGAAGTTCATGAGAACACTTGAACAAGCACAATTAGCCATCAAACACGCATTGGTATCCGGAGCTTCATTCGAAGCCTTTCCACTGCTCCTGGGCATATACGAGGATCTTGCGCGTCTGCTCACCGACACTGCCCGAGGGCGTGACATTAGCGAGCTTATCGACGCCGGAATGTCCCGAAGCTCGGCCGGTGCCCTGCTACTCAGGGCCGACAATCCTTGGGATGAGGACATCCCAGTGGGACACCAGGACCGAATTTTAAGCGCGATGAAGGCATTATCGTCATCATCGCCGAGAGCGAGGGAGCTCTACGCCGAGGCGGCGGAAACGGCACGGACGTCCTCGGAGCGACAAACTCACCGCCACACTAAAGAACTCGTGCGCCAGGAAAATCAACGTCTGGGCAAGGATCCGTGGGAAGCGTATCGGCAGCGAAGTTTCCGAATGCGGGAAGCGGATGAACACGGTGGATACCGGATTTCGGGCTACCTTCCTCCTGCCACAGCGGCCCTGCTGCGTGGGGTGTTAGATAGGGCATTCCACTTGGGGAGAAGCCACGATGACGATCGCCGGACCGTGGATCAACGCAGCGCTGACGCATTCGACCAGGTTTTATGATGGGCATCGGCCCAACAAGTAGAAAGCACCGGCCATGCGGCAATCGTGGTTTCAGTGACCGAGGATGATGAATTCGATCTGGAAGCCAGGTTTGGTTCCAATGTTGGAGTCGATCTGAATCTGTTCGAACTAGCGATGTTGTCCGGAGACAAACTGGTCGACTACATCGCAGTGCATACACATAACGGGGCATTAGCATCCCTTTACAGTGCGAATAGATCCGCCACATTCTTGCAGCGCATCGGACTTATCGCTCGGGACCTAGTGTGCCAGCATCCTGGGTGCGATGTGCGGGCCAGCCGCTGCGACGCACACCATGTCATCCCGTGGTACAGGAATGGCCTCACTGATATCGGAAACTTGGTTTGGCTCTGTCGAGCGCATCATGGCTGTAATGACGATACCCATGAGAAACAGCACATGGAGATGGAGGATGGAATGCCGGTATGGGTGGACAAAAACGGAAACCGCAGGAGAAACGATTCCCCTGCGGCGCGAAAAGCCGGTGGCCGACGGCTACAAAACATCGTCAAAAGCTGAGCCAGGTCGAGCCGAAATGTCCCCTACCGGTTTCTCGATCGGTGCTGGACTTTCCAGGCTACCGGCGGAATCATCGTCCTCATCCAACCAGTCTGGGCGCTTGCGGTCACGACGCTTGTCATTCAGGCGACAGAACTGCAACGCCAATTCCACCAAAATCACGAGAGAACAACCCAACGCCACCATCGACATCGGGTCCTGACCTGGGGTCATGAATGCCGCAAAAATGAACAGCGACAAAATGATGATCCGACGCTTGTCCTTAATGGCGTCATATTCGAGGATGCCCGCAATATTCAGCATCACAATAATCAGTGGCACCTCAAAGCTGACCCCGAAGACCAGGAGCAAGGCGATAAAGAACCCGTAGTACCGTTCGCCACTGAGCGCTGTGGTCTGGGTTTCGTTACCGATTGACAGTAGGACTTCCAAGCCATATGCCATGACGAAGTAAGCCATTCCGGCACCGGCGACGAAAAGCAGCACCGCGATTGACACGAAGCTGAACGTCCACCGACGCTCGTTCTTCATCAATCCGGGAGTAACAAATCCCCAGATCTGTGCCAGCCACACCGGGGAGGCAAACACCGCTCCGGCCAGCGCGCCTACCTTCAGGCGCAGCATGAACATCTCGAATGGTGCGGTAGCCAACAACTTGCACGAGCCATCACGCGAGAAATCGGCACGAAGAGCGGGATCCAACTTGCAGTAGGGGCCCTTCAGCAACTCACCCAGCGAGATCACGCCGAAGAAGGAGTGCTGGTACCAAATGAAACCGATCACAGTGCCAACGGCGAGTGCTGCGATGGAGATCAGCAGGCGACGACGTAACTCCTGAATGTGTTCAACGAGGGTCATTGACCCATCGGCGTTACGTTTCTTCATTAGTGCTGCTGCTGATTAGGGTTCCGCTCTGGTTCCTGGATTGGCTGTGGGTGCTGGTAGCCCTGCTGCTCGATGGCAGGCGGCTGTGGCTGTGGCTGACCATCGTTTTGCATTTCCCTGACTTCGGACTTGAAAATGCGCATCGAGCGACCCAGGGAACGGGCAGCATCGGGGAGCTTCTTCGCGCCGAACAGCAAAATCAGAACAACGGCGATGATAATCAGCTCAGTGGGGCCAAGGTTTGGCATGTGGTTACCCCTTATAACGATCAGAATGTGACAACAGCTCATCATACGCCCTGAGGCCTGCCTGCGCTCGTTCCGTGACGATGTCGGCGAGTTCCTGTGGGGCGACGATAGTGAGGTTTCCTTCGCAGGCTAACACAAACCGCACGAGCCACTCTTCGGAGCCTATGGGGATGGTGCCGGAAATCCACCCAGTGGTGTCTGCTTCTCCGAGTGTGAGGGGAACGTAGTCCGCGATCCATGCGTAGTGCGGGGCGACGCGGACGGTGGCCATCTTGCGGGTTCGGGCAAATCCGAACGGGTCGGTTGCGGACAGGGAAAGTTTCGCTAGATGTGGCTGTGAAGCTTCATCCGTAAGTGTGACGTCGCTCATCCGGTCGGTTCGGAACGTGCGGTGCGCATCAATACCGTGGTCCCAGCCGGTGAGGTAGGTGAATCCGTCGCGGGTAAAGATATGTGCGGGAGAGACAACACGTGTAGAGGTGTCGAACGTCGTTTGCGAGAAGTAGGCAAAGGTCAGTTGTTGACCTTCGTCCATGGCGATGCGGACGGTGGTGAGGATGGGATCTTCCGGGGCGTCGGCGGTGGCGTCGACGACGGCAGCGACTTCGGAGCCCATAATGCCGCGGAGTTTCGTCGCCGCGCTGGTGACTGCTGCCTTGTCGACAAGTCCGGGCGTTGCCTCTAGGTTCTCCAAGGCCAGGAGCAGGGCGGCGGCTTCTGTCGTCGTGAGGCGTAGCGGGCGGTCCATACCTTGGGCGTTGTCGACACGCACTTTGCGGTAGTCATGCTCCATTTCCACTAGGTCACCCGGCATCAGGCCTGGTAGACCGCAGCACCAGAGGCGGTTGAGGTCGTCCATGATGTGGTCCGGGGCCCGGCCGAGGTCTCGGGCGGCTTCCATGACGGTGCGTTCGGGGTGGGCCTCGAAGTATGGCAGGAGGTTGAGCATCCGGACGAGGTCGGCTAGGCGTTCATTTTTTCGTGACATTACGCAGTCCTTCTATCACCGATTCGCGCACGTCGGGTGGCGAGAGCACGAGCACGTCGGGGGCGTTGCCGACGCAGGTCCGTACGAGCCATTGCTTGTCGACGTCCGTCAGCGTCACCCTCTCCCCCGAGCGTTCACCCAGGTGCTCGAGCTCCGGGACGAGGCCCGGGGACATCTGGACGACGGCGGATACTAGTTCTTTTCCACGGCGAAGGGTGTCCTCGACGATGCGTTGCAGATCAACATCAGGGCGTGGGTGACTGCCCTTGCCGACAGTTTTGATACTGGAGAGGCGGGTGATGCGGAACACGCGAACGTCGGAGCGGTCAATGTCGAAACCTACGAGGTACATCCGACCACGCAGTGGGACGAGTCCCCACGGGTCCATGGTACGGGTGACTGGTTCAGCGACGGCGTGTGCGGTGTAGTCGAAGATGAGGCGTCGCCCGCGGTTGCAGGCGTCGACGATGTGGTCGAGGGTTGAAGCAGACAGGTTGCTGAGGTCACTGTGGGTGCTCATGCGGTCCACCCCGGCGAAGGACCTGGACGCGCCGGAGGCGGCGATTTTGGTCCAGCCGGAACGCCCGAACACGGCGAGCTCGCCGGTGAGGCCGCGCTCCCCCGCGAGTCCCAAAACGGTGGCTTCCTCGGGAGTGAAGCTCACTGCCGGGAGAGAATAGTCCTCTTCCTGCAGGCGGTAACCAGTGACCTCGCCGGCGATGACCTCGATGGGGACGCCAACTTTCTGCAGGGCGAGCCGGTCGCGTTGGAAGGCACGGTCGAAGGCGGCGGGTGATTTGTCTTGGTAGCCGTCGACGTTCCGGTGCACCCACTCTGCGGTGAGGAATTGGCGCCCCATCTGTTTCGCGCTGAGGAACGCGAAGGTGAGGTTGGTGAGGCGCTCCAGGGCGGCGTCTTTCTCTGTCACAGATACTCCAGGAGTTCATCGACGCGGGTATCGACGGCGGCAAAGGGATCGCCGAGCTCCACCATGCGTGGTTCGGGCTGGTTCACCTTCAGGCGCATCCAGTCGACGGTCACCGAAGCTTCTTTTTCGAGTGCTTTGGCCAGGAACTTACCACGCAGCGCGGCGCGGGTGGTTTGGGGCGCCTGCACGCGGGCTTGGTCGATCGCCTCATCGGTGGTCCACCGCTTCACCAGCCCCTTGTTTTGCAGGACGGAGAAAATTCCGCGACCAGGACGAATGTCGTGGTACATCAGGTCGATTTGGGCGAGCTTTGGATGGTCCAGGTCCCAGCCGTACTTGGCCACGTAGCGGTCAATAAGCTTCTTTTTGATTACCCAGTCGATTTCGGTGTCTACTTGGGAGAAGTCACCGCTTTCGATGGCATCCAAGGTGCGGGTCCATAGGTCGAGGACTGGATCCTCGCGCCACTCGGTGGCGGCGGCTAGGTAGGCGCGCTGCATGTTCAAGGCGGTGATCGTGGCGCCATTCTTGAGCTCAAGGACAGTGCTGCCAGTGATGTCGCGTGCGATTTCTCGAATAGAAGCAATGTCGTCGGCAAGCTCGAAGTCTGGCAGGTCGACACCCGCCTCGATCATCTCTAGCACTAGCTGCGTCGACCCTACCTTGAGAGCGAACGTAGGTTCGGCCATGTTGGAGTCGCCGACGATCACGTGCAAGCGCCGGTAGCTGGAAGAATCAGCGTGTGGCTCGTCGCGAGTGTTTATCATCGGGCGACTGCGGGTGGTGGCAGACGACACTCCCTCCCACACATGGTCGGCGCGCTGCGAGACGCACCAGCCGGTACCGAAGTGTGAGCTGGCACTGCCGAGGAACGGCCGGTAAATCATGCCGGCGCCGGCGATCAGCTGGCGGGTGACCAGGAACGGGATGAGCTTGCGGCCGAGGACCTTGAGCACCGCGCTGCGTGGTACCAGGTAGTTTTCGTGGCAGCCGTAGGAATTGCCCTGCGTGTCCACATTGTTTTTGAACAGATAGATCTGGGCTGCCTTGCCCTCAGCGGCGAGGGCGAGCTCAGCCTGCTGCGCGAGAGCGTCGACGATCCGGTCCCCCGCTTTGTCGTAGTTCAGGAGTTGGGTCACGGAGTCGCATTCCGCGGTGGCGTACTCCGGGTGGGATCCCACATCGAGGTACAGGCGGGAGGCGTTGGGGATAAAGATGTTGGAGCTCGAATACTTGTCCACGATCGGCCGGAACATGTAACGCGCTACTTCGTCTGGCGTCATCGGCGGCACGTCACCGGGGAGCGTGGCCATGATGCCGTACTCCGTCTCAATCCCCATGATTCTGCGCAAGGACTACTCCCCGCCCTTCTGCACGTAGGAGCGCACGAATTCTTCCGCGTTGTTTTCCAGCAGGCCGTCGATCTCATCGAGTAGATCGTCGGTGCCTTGCGTGTTCAGCTGGACCTGCCCGGCAGTGTCGAGCGAATCGTCGTCTGGGGTGCCGGCGCCGGCTGCGTAGCTTTGAGTCATGGTTAGTCCTTTCCTTCGATCAAGTGTAGGGCGCGCGGGTCGTTGGCGGTGTAGGAATCGACTTCCGGCATGCTGATGCGCTGGTTGTCGATCACAATGCTGTCCCAGCTGGCGGCCTGCACCCGGTCGCCGTGTTGCTGCATCATGGTGCCACGAGTGTAGGCGCGGGTGTCGCGGGGCGGTGTGGCGGCGGCGTGAGCGATCTCCTCCTTCGTCACTAGGGTACGCATCCGCCCCTTGCGTACCAGGGCGTGGTAGAGGGACTTTGCGGGATCAATATCGCAGTATTGAAGGTCGATGAGCTGGAGTTTCGGGTCATCCCAGGTCAGGCCCCGGGCGATGAACCCCTGCATGAGGGCAAGTTTCGCGGTCCAATCCAGCAGGTGGCTCGTTGCGAGGGGATCTTGTTCCAACAGGGACATAACTTCGCCCCACAGCTGGTGTTCCCGGGATCCCCTGGCGACCCGTCCGTAGTATTCCCGCAGAATCTCTAGTGCGGTGAGGGAGCGGCCGTCCTCGAGCTCCAGCTTGTGGGTGAGCGTGAGGTCCCGGGAAACCTGTGAAACTTCCGCCACAGGCTCCTTCAACGCCAGGTCGGCGAAGGACACCCCGGCTTCGATAGCGTCAAGCACTAGCGCCGTCATCCCCAGCTTGAGGAAGTTCGAGGTCTGGGACATGTTTGCGTCGCCAATGATGACGTGCAGGCGCCCGAAGCGTTCTTCGTCGGCGTGTGGTTCGTCGCGGGTATTAATGATGCCCCGGTTCAGCGTCGTCTCGAGCGAAATCTCCGTTTCGATGTAGTCCGCGCGCTGGGAGATCTGGAAACCCGGCTGCCCTCCCCTGGCGCCGAGGCCGACGCGACCCGCACCGATGATTACTTGCCGCGTGACAAAGAACGGGATCAGCGCAGCCGCCAGCTCATCAAAGTCCGTAGTCCTTGAGTACAGATAATTCTCGTGGCTACCGTAGGACGCGCCTTTGCCGTCCACGTTGTGCTTGTAGATCTTCAGCTCTGGGCACGGCTCATGCCCATCGAGCGCCGACAGCCCCTGAGCGCTCAGCTCCGCAACGGCCGCGACGGCGTCCCGGAGGATCACATCCCCGGCGGCGTCGTAAAGCATGGCGTCCCAGGCGTTGGTGGTTTCCGGCGCGGAATACTCCGGGTGCGCGTGGTCGACGTAGAAGCGCGCGCCGTTTCCGAGCACAACATTGGCCACACCGACGGCGTTCGGATCGATAACCGGCACCGTGTGGTAGCGCTTGAGGTCGAATCCGCGCAGGTCCCGCAGGGGGTGCTCGGCTTCGAAGTCCCAGCGCGCACGCCGGGCGCTTATCGACGCCGCGTACCCCACCACCGCGTGGGTGGAGGTAATGATGGGGCTAAGTAACGGGTCTGCCGGGGTGGCGATGCCGTATTCAGTTTCGGTTCCCATGAATCTGCTCATGTGCTACCCCACAATCTTTGCTTGGATGACCTTGCCGCCGTGGCGGCCGGTGATGCGTGCCCACTCGTCCGGGTTGGAGGTGTTGGGCAGGTCTTCGTTTTCTTTGTTTTCCATGTCGATCGCCGCGAGGATGTGCGCTTCGGTGATGCCAGGGCCTGCTCCAGAGAGCTGGTCTTTGATGGCGAGTTTTTTAGCGCGGCCGACGATGTTGGCGATCATCGCACCCGAGACGAAGTCCCTGTAGTGCAGGGTTTCTTTGGTCCCGTCAAGCAGGATGAGCTCCACGAAGGGTTTGTCCTGGTAGAGGTAACCCACGGCGGAGTCGATGAGCGAGGCGGCGGGCTGCGCGAGGGGGATGCCGTCGGTGAGATAGCGGGCGAAGATGTCGGTGGCCTGTTCTTTTCCGGGCCGGGAGACGCGGATCTTCACATCGAGGCGGCCCGGGCGGAGGATGGCTGGGTCGATGAGTTCTTCGCGGTTGGTAGCGCCGATGACGATGACGTTGGAGAGAGATTCGACGCCGTCGAGTTCGGCGAGCAACTGCGGGACGACGGTGGTTTCCACATCGGAGCTCACGCCGGAGCCGCGGGTGCGGAAGATTGATTCCATTTCGTCGAAGAACACGATGACGGGGCGGCCTTCGGCGGCCAATTCCCGGGCGCGTTCGAAGATGAGTCGGATTTGGCGTTCCGTTTCGCCTACGTACTTGTTCAGCAGCTCGGGGCCCTTCACATTAAGGAAGTAGGAGCCGCCTTTGACGCCGAGGCGTTCGGCAAGGGAATGAGCGACGGCTTTCGCAATCATGGTCTTGCCACAGCCGGGAGGGCCGTACAGCAGCACACCTTTAGGCGGGTGCAGGTCGTACGTGCGGAAGAGGTCTGGGTGGGCGAAGGGCAGTTCGACGGCGTCCTTGATGTGCTCGATTTGTTCGTCGAGGCCGCCGACGTCGGCGTACGTGACGTCGGGGACGTCCTCGAGGGCGAGGCGGTGGACTTCGGATTTGGGGATTACTTCGAATGCGTACCCGGATTTTTGATCTACCAGCAGTGTGTCCCCGGGGCGGGGTTTGCGTTCGGCGCTGAGCAGCTTGGCGGCGAGGCGGATGACCCGCTCCTCCCCTGCTTGGTTGGCGATGAGGGCGCGGTCGGGGCCGAGGCGTTCGGTGAGGGTTACGAGGCTGCCTTCTTGCGAGTAGCCGCATGCCTCGACGACGACGGATCCCTCGCCAAGCCGGACTTTCATGCCCGGGGTGAGGGACTCTTTAGCCAGCGCTGGGTCAACCATGAGGCGCATGTGGCGGTTGCCGGTAAAGACTTCGGCGGCGCGCCCGTTCTCGGCGTATTCCAGGAACACACCGTAAGTGGATGGCGGGGTTTTGAGTCCCTCGATCTCTTCGTAGAGGAGGGCTAGCTTGTCGCGGGATGCTTTGAGTAGCTCGGCGAGTTTGGTGTTGCGGTCTGCGAGCTCGCGGAGCTGGCCTTTGAGGCGGCGCACTTCTGCTGCGTGCTGCGCTTCTTCGGGCGTGGGGATAGTCATGGTTCTACGATAGCGTGACGGTGAATTCGAACGGCGGTCCGTTCACTACTTGCCAGCCACCAGCTTGTTGGGCTGCTGGGGATTCGTTGCGTTCGTGTGTGCCATCGGGGTGCACCATGACCGGTCTACCCAGCACCATTTCGAAGTGAGTTTCGATCCAACTATCGTCCACCTGTCTGTGATGCTTGGGACACAAGAGAGTCATGTTGTCTACTGAGGTTGGGCCGCCTCTGGACCACGGGACTACGTGGTGGGATTCGCATCGGCTGGCGGGTTCGTTGCATCCCGGATGCTGGCAGACGCCGTCTCGTGCGAACAGTGAAATTCGCTGGTAGAAGTTGGCGGTCCTATTGGCGGTGACCAGTTGCTTCGCGGCACCGTTGTGGTCGTGGACCTGGATGTAGTCGATGATCTTGTCGCTGCTGAGGTAGTTGATCTCAAAGAGATTGAGGTCAACCCCTACGTTGCTGCCGAACTTCGCACGCCAGTCGAATTCGTCTGACTCGGTGATGCTGACGATCAAGGAGCAGTGCCCAGTGTGGCTTCGGCGGTCGCTGGATGCCCACCGGATTACCTGTTCAAAAGCATCGGCATCACGCTGGGCGATGGTGCGGCGGTCGTCTTCGATCTCGTGGGCTTTCTTATCCGCGCGGGCTGCTTGATCAAGCAGTGACTTGAACAAGGCTGCAACAGCGGTTGGAGCGTAGCCACTGAACCGGCAGCCGCCGTGCTCGTCTTGTTCGCCGAGCCTGAAGCGACGCTGGCGGTATGCCTCAAAAGGATCCTGAGCGAGCCGTTCGTTTTCCTCCCGCACGAGTTTCCGTGCGTAATCACGGGTCTGGCGTGGAGTGGACTTCAGCGCGGCGTGTGCTGCCTCCTGGTAAATTTCCGTGCGCCGATCAGAGGACGGCGACAGCTTTTCCATGGCGCCCAGGATAAGGTCCTGATGCTCTACTGGCACCCCAGGATTCCACCAGTTGTTGGCCCGCCGTTCGATCCGATAAGCCTCCGAGGCGCTGGCGCCGGACTTCTCCAATTCGCGGCGGCTCCTGCCTGCAGCCATGCGGGTTTCGAGTCGGGCCACGATCTCTTTTAATGCGAGGAGATCGCCAAAAGATTCGAAGCAGTTGCCGTCGTGAAGCGCATGTTCCAACAGCGCTGTAGCCTGCTTAATCATGGTAACCCCCTCCCGAAAAGTTACCCTAATTAGAACACAAGAGCTAAATCAGGGTATTGTGTGACGACCCCGTTTGCATCCACCGTGAGAGACACATCGACACCCCGAGTGCCCGAAGCGTACCGGACGTGGCGGCTATCAATAGAGCTGTAATACTGGTCGCTGGCAATGACGCGCAGTGAAGGCATATCGATCCACGCCATGATCAATTGTGTTTTTGGCACGTCGCCAGACAACAGGCCGAGGCGCCGGATCGGCATCACATTAGTGAGTGGGCATTTGCCCAAATCCACATCAAGGGCCGACGACAGGTCCGTCCCGGGCGCAATTCCCGGCTCAGGCATCTCGGCCGGCTGGATGCCACTGAGCGAAACGGTCTGGTCCCACACTCCGTCGGAATCCCGAATGAGCTCCAGCGACCGCTGCCATCCCGCGCCCTGGACCTGGACATGGACCCGGGACGTGATCCAGTCCGTGCTGGCATCAAGCATCCAATTCGCCTGGTATTCAGAACAGGTCTGGATCCCAACGGCGGTAAGTCCGTTATCTTGCAGAGCAACGCAGCAGATGTCGCGCTGCGACTCGTCCTGTAAATTGCGCCATGTGTAGTAATCCATGGCACAACGTTACCTAAGACCTACTTCCGCCCGCGGCGCTGTGGGCGTGGGGCGACGGTGCCGTCGGCAAGCCTGCGTGCCCAGACGAGGAACGCGGTGTGGGCGTTCATGCGGTGTTCTGGGCGGGTGGCCAGGCCTTCGACCTTCCATTCGCGCACGAGGGATTCCCACGCTTTTGGCTCGGTAAAGCAGCGCAAAGAGCGGATGCCTTCCATGACCTTCATCAGCTGTGGGACGGTGGCGACGTAGGTCATGAACACGCCGCCGGGTTGCAAGATGGCAGAGCACACGTCGAGGCATTCCCATGGTTCGAGCATGTCCAGGATGATGCGGTCCACCGGCTCGCCGCCGAGATCATCGAGGGTTACCGACCGGAGGTCACCCAACCGTGGGCTCCAGGTATCAGGCCGGCCACCAAACCAACCGTCAACGTTGGACTCGGCGTATTCCAGGTGGTCCTCGCGGATTTCGTATGAGATCAGCTGCCCCTCAGGCCCGATTGCGCGCAGCAGCGCCATCGACAGCGCACCGGAGCCAGCACCGGCCTCGAGTACGCGGGCGCCTGGGAAGATGTCGCCTTCCACCAGGATCTGGGCGGTGTCCTTCGGGTAGATCACGGCCGCGCCGCGGGGCATGGACAGGATGTGGTCCACCAGCAGGTGCCGGAAGCAGAGCCACTGGCCGCCCATGGCGGATTCCACCACGGTGCCTTCCGAGGAGCCGATGATTTTATCGTGCTCGATGATGCCCTTGTGGGTGTGAAGCTTTCCGCCAGGCTCCAAGATGATGGTGAAGTGGCGACGCTTCGCGTCGGTGAGTTGTACGCGGTCGCCCGCCTGGAAAGGTCCGGAATTTGCCATGCGCTGTAGTTTAATCGGCCATCGTCAGGTAAGAAAACAGCGCCTGCTCCATCCACTTCATGTCCGCCACGTGCGCGAGTTCTCGCGCGGAGTGCATGGACAGCAGTGGGATGCCAACGTCCACGGTTTCAATGCCGAGCCGGGTCGCGGTGATTGGCCCGATGGTGGAACCGCAGGGGCTGTTGTTGTTTCCGGCGAAGACCTGGGACGGAACCCCGGCGGCGCGGCAGGCGCGCTCCCACATCCCTACGGTGACCGCATTGGATGCGTAGCGCTGGTTGGAATTCACTTTCGCCACCGGCCCCTGGCCGAGCACCGGATAGTTCACCGCATCGTGCCGGGAAACATAGTTCGGGTGCACCGAGTGGGCGGCGTCGGCAGAGACGCAGGTAGACCGCGCGTACATCTGCTTCGTTTCCTCAAAATCGCGCCCCAACGCACAGGCGGTGCGCCCCAGCACATCCTCTAGGATGGGGCCGGCCGCGCCGGTGGTGGAAGCCGACCCGATCTCCTCGTGGTCAAAAGCGGCGAGCACCAGCACGTCCGTGGCCGTGGCGGTCGCGGCGAGGAATGCCTCCAGCGAGGCATAGACGCTGGAGAGGTTGTCCATGCGGCCTGCGGCAATAAGCTGCTTATCGACGCCGAACAGCGCGCCCGGTTGCGCATCCACCGTGATCAGATCATGGCTGGCAATGTCTTCCTTGGCCACGCCAGCGGCCGCAGCCACCAAGTCCAGCACCTCCACATCCGGGTTCCCCACGGAATAGATCGGCTGGGTGTGGGCCTGGCGGTCCAGCTTCAATCCTTCGTTGGCGCTCCGGTCCAGGTGGATGGCTAAGTGCGGAATCCGGAAATCCCCGTCGGTGACCACATTGCGGGTTGTGCCGTCGTTAAGCACAATGCGTCCGGCGAGCCGCAGCTCGCGGTCGAGCCACGACGGGATGATCGGCCCACCGTAGACCTCAACGCCCGCCTGCTGGAAAGTCGCGGTGCCCAGGTCGCCGCGGGGCTTGAGCTTGAACCCCGGGGAGTCGGTATGGGAGCCGATAATTCGGAACGCCGCCGCCTCCGGGCTCGGCACCCACCATGCCATGAGAGCGCCACCGCGGATCAGGTAATGCCCGCCGGGAGTGGCAGACCAATCGTGCGTTTCCACTTGCTCGGTGAACCCGGCATCGTGAAGTCGCGCTGCCACCTCGTGCGCGGCGTGGTAAGAGCTAGGAGAAGCCTGGATAAAGTCAAGAAAAGCGTCGGACATACCCTCCAGCTTGCCATGTCCCGCTAAGCTGTAGCCATCATGGCTGCAAAGAAACCTCGTCCCCTCGCCCTGTCCCCCTCTCGTGCTTCGGATTACCAGCAGTGTCCACTGCTCTATCGCTTCCGGGCGATCGATCGGCTTCCGGAACCGAGCACGGTTGCGCAGGTCAAGGGGACGTTGGTGCATGCGGTGTTGGAAGAAATGCACAAGCTTCCGCGCGAGCAGCGCACCTACCCGGCCGCGGTGAAACGCCTCAAGCCGCATTGGGCGCGCATGTGTGCCGAGGATGCCGAGCTGGAGCAGCTGGTCCCCGACGATCAGCTGTATGACTTCCTGGTGGAGTCCCGCACTCTCCTGCGTGGCTACTTCGAGATGGAAAACCCGCAGGGCTTCGATGCACACGAGTGTGAGATGTACGTTGATGAGGTGCTGCCCAATGGGGTGCCGGTGCGTGGCTTCATCGACCGGGTAGATATCGCTCCTACCGGCGAGGTCCGTGTGGTGGACTACAAGACGGGTAAGAAACCGCTCCCCCAGTATTCCCAGGCCGCGCAGTTCCAGATGCGGTTCTACGCGCTGGTGTATTGGCGGCTATTCGATCAGATCCCCACCCAGCTGCGCCTGATGTATCTGAAGGTGATGGATTCGATGATCCTCACTCCGTCCCGGGAAGAACTGGAGTATTTCGAGCGTGACCTAGGTGAATTGTGGGCCAAGATCGAAGGCGACGGCAAGGAAGGGACGTTCCGCCCGAAGACCTCAAAGCTGTGCGGTTGGTGCCATCATCAGCCGATCTGTCCGGCTTTTGGTGGCACGCCTCCGGACTACCCGGGGTGGCCGGGTAGCACCGCAGACTAGAACAATCCGGTGATCTCTCCGCTGGGGGTGACGTCGATTCCTTCCGCGGCAGGGAACTTGGGTAGGCCCGGCATGGTCATGACGTCGCCGGTGAGTGCGACGATGAACCCGGCACCTATGCGGGGAATGAATTTGCGCACGTGCAGGGTGTGCCCCGTTGGGGCGCCGAGCGCAGTGGGGTCATCGGAGAAGGAGTACTGGGTTTTGGAAATACACACGGGAAGCGTGTCCCAACCCTGTTGCTGCAGGTATTTGAGGTCTTTTTGGGCGTTGACGCTAAGCTGCACCGCATCCGCCCCATAGATCTCCCGCGCGATCGTCTCGATGGAGGAAAGGACGCCGTCGGCGGGGTCATAGAGTGGCTGCGTGTGCGCAGGCTTATCGACGCCCTCGTCCAGCACCACCCGTGCCAACTCAGTTGCCCCTTCCCCACCATCAGCCCAGACGGTGGTGAGCACCACGGCCACGTCGTGGCGACGACCCCATTCAATGACCTCATTGACCTCGTCTTCGGTGTCGGTGATGAAGTGGTTGAGGGCTACCACGGGTCGGGCACCAAACTTGCGAACGTTGGCTACATGGCGTTCCAGATTCTCGAAGCCACCGTTGTATTTCAGTGCGCGGACTGTGGCGACGACCACCACGGAGGCGACGTCGAGGTCACCTGCTCGGGCCTTGATGTCGAAGAACTTCTCTGCGCCGAGATCGGAGCCGAACCCTGCCTCAGTGAGCACCACGTCGGCGTACCGCAGAGCAGTATCGGTAGCGATCAGCGAGTTGCAGCCGTGCGCGATATTGGCGAAGGGACCGCCATGGACGATTGCGGGGGTTCCGCCCAAGGTCTGGACCAGATTCGGGTTGATGGCGTCGCGAAGCAGTGCGGTGAGCGCACCCGCCGCCCCCAGCTGCTCGGCGGTGACCGGCTCCTGGTCGAAGGTCTGGCCGACGACGATGCGGCTCAGGCGAGCCTTGAGGTCAGCAAGGTCGGTGGCCAGGCACAAGATGGCCATGATTTCGGAGGCCGCCGTGATATCGAAGCCGCTTTCCCGCGGAACGCCTTGGCCAGGCCCGCCGAGGCCAGTGACGATGCCGCGGAGGCTGCGGTCATTGACGTCGAGGCAGCGGCGCCAGGTCACGCGGCGCGGGTCAATGCGGAGCTGATTTCCCTGGTGAATGTGGTTATCGATCATTGCCGCAAGGGTATTGTTCGCCGCGGCAATCGCATGGAGATCGCCCGTGAAGTGCAGGTTGATATCCTCCATCGGCACGATCTGGGCGTAACCGCCACCGGCTGCCCCGCCTTTAATGGCTCTTCCGGTTTTAGAGTGCGTTGATCTTGTCCTGTAGTTGTCCGGAGTGGATCAGGCACCGCAAGATGTAGTGGTTGAGGTTTCGGAATCCCAGGGCGATCCCCCGTAGGTGCTCGAGCCTGCCGTTGATGGCCTCGACCGGCCCGTTGGACGCCCCGATATCGAAGTAGGCGAGCACATCTTCCCGCCGACGCCACAGGGTTCTCCCGAGTTGAGCCAGCTCCTCCAGACCTTTCGGCAAGCCTTTGCGCAGGGTGGTGATGATCCGTTCCATCAACTTCTTGCCTTCTGATTTCTGCGGGTGCCCGTATGCTGTGATCAGGTCCTGGTAGAACATCCAGGTGACCTCGAGTGCCACGTAGTCATCGTCGGTGGCCCACAGCATGTCCAGGCGTTGTTTCTGCCGCTCGGTGAGGTAGTTCGTCCTGGTCAACAGGGTGCGACGGTACTTATACAGCGGATCATCTTTGCGTCCGCGGCGTCCGGTGGTCTCTCGTTGGAGTCGTTGCCGGCACCCGGTGAGTTTGTCAGCCGCCAGATGCACCACATGGAAAGGGTCCATGACTTTATTTGCCTGTGGTAGTTGCTCTTCGACTGCGGTGGCATAACCGGTGAAGCCGTCCATGGTCACCACCTGCACTTGGCGACGGAAGCCGGGGTCGCGTTCCTGCAGCCACCCGCGCAGCACGTCCGCGGACCGCCCCGGTCGCATGTCCAGTAGTCGGGCGGGCCCGCGGCCGTCGACCAGTGGGGTGAGGTCCACGAGGATGGTCACCAGGTTCGAGGGCTGACCTCGGGTGTGTTTCCAGACGTGCTCATCGACTCCGAGGATGCGCACGCCGTCGAGGTGGTGCGGGTCGTCGTAGACGAGCTGGCGGCAGGCATCGAGTGCGACCTGGTTGACCAGGTCCCAGCCGATACCGAGTACTTTGGCGGTGGCAGACACACTCATCCGGTCAATGGCGAGGCGCTGGAGGATCCAGCGGGTGACTCGGTGGGTGAGCTTGGATCCGTCATCCGCGCAGGCCAGGGATGCCTGGAAGATCTTCCTAGAGCAGAAGGGCTCTGTGCACAGAAAGCGGGGGACGCGGACGTCCAGGCGGGTGGGGAACCCGACGACGGGAAGATCAACGAGCCGGCGCAGGGTGTGATCCCTCAGCTTCCCGGGGTGCCCGCAGTCCGGGCAGGTGTGGTTCACGGCCACCGGGGTGGCGTCGATGATGGTGATGTTTCCGGCGTCGGCGGCTCCGGTGATCGTGAGGCCGATTTCTGCGGTGCGGCAGATGGTGTCGGCGACGAGGTTGCCAGTAGTAGGCTGCACAGTAGGGTCCTGGTTCGGTTGGATGGAAGCTTCGCAACTCTCATCTTGTACCGGCCAGGACCCCTATATGTTGTGCCACCCCGAACCCCACCCCATGGTCAGCTACGCACTCTGAAACCGGAAGAGCCCCTTTAATACCCATGACGGGGCCTTGGGACGGCTCGCGGATCGCGACGATGGTGCGGTGCCCGGCAGCGCGGATGGCGTCGGCAAGCCCGATCAGTACCGTGGACTTCCCCTCCCCCGCCAGCGTGGGCGACATGGCGGTGACCAGCAGTAATTTTCCGGTGCGCTCTCGGTCAGGAAGGGCAGCTACATCAATTTTGGCTTTTCCCCGGCCGTATCCGATGACGTGCTCGGTGGGGATTCCGGCCCGCTCGGCGATCGTCGCAATGGGCTCCAGGGTGTGAGCACTCGCGATCTCGAAATCTTGTGGTTGCGTCATATCCACCAATTTAATGAAAAGACCACCCCGAAGGGTGGTCTTTGCGCAGAAAGCAGGGGCTACAGCATGAAGCTACCGAACAGGAAGCCGAACGCAACAGCCAGGGCGATGCACAACGTGCCCGGGATGATGAAGGAGTGGTTGAACACGAACTTGCCGATGCGCGTCGAGCCAGTATCGTCCATCTCCACCGCGGCCAGCAGCGTTGGGTAGGTAGGCAGGATGAATAGCGCGGACACCGCAGCGAAGGATGCGATGGCGACCAATGGAGAAACACCCACAGCGAGGGCTGCCGGAATGAGTGCCTTGGCGGTAGCGGCCTGCGAGTACAGCAGTGCGGCGGCGAAGAACAGGACCACTGCGAGCATCCATGGGAACTGGTTCAGAACGTCGCTGGACAGCGCCTTGATCTGATCGATGTAGCCGTTGATTAGCGTGGTGCCGAGCCAAGCCACACCCAACACACAGACGCAGGCGGACATGCCAGAGCGGAACACGGAGGTCTGCAGGATCGTGTCAGCCTTGAGCTTGCACACCATGGTGATGACGGTGGCAGCGCCCATCATGATGGCCATGATGGCTTCGTTACGAGGAACGGTAGGTTCCTTGATCAGGCCGACCTGGTCGGAGATAGCGGTGGCGTAGAACATGACCACCAAGATGGCGATCAAGAAGATGACCACGGAGGCCTTGGCTCCCTTGACGGGCTCGTAGGCGTGCATGCCCTGTGGTGGCTTTACTGTGCCGTTGGCTAGGCGTTCCTGGTAGACCGGATCATCTTTCAGATCCTTACCCAGGAAGTTCGTGACGAAGGCGGTGAGGATGATGGCCAGGAAGGTGGACAGAATAAACACGGCCAGCATGGACAGGTAACCGACGCCGTGTTCCTTTTCCATGATGCCCGTCATGAAAACGACAGCTGCGGAAATAGGTGACGCGGTGATAGCCATCTGAGAGGCAACGACGGCGATGGATAGCGGACGAGAGGGGCGAACGCCACCCTCCTTTGCCACCTCAGCAATAACTGGCAGCGTGGAGAATGCGGTATGGCCGGTGCCGCAGAAAACCGTCATGAGCCAAGTGACAATTGGGGCCCAGATCGTGATTTGCTTCGGGTTTTTACGCAGTGCCTTCTCTGCGAGATAAACGAGGTAGTCAAGGCCACCGGCTTTCTGCATCGCGGCGATAGCGGCGATGACGGCCATGATGATGCCGATGACGTCGAACGGAATGTCCTTGATGGTGACGGTGAGTCCGGTGAGCCCGAGCAGGAGCACACCTGCGCCGCCGGCGAAGCCGATGGCGATGGAACCCAGTCGCGCACCGAGGAAGATCGCGGCGAGCACGATGATGATGTGTAGTGCGAGTAACACAGTTCTTTCCCTTGGGATACTAGAGTTTCGCACGAAAAGGAGGTTATCTTGCCCGTGTGAAACTCGGGATTATGTAGTTTCACTGCATATTCAGTTGTGAAAAAAGTCTTGGGGATTTTCTCGGATACGCTCCCCGATAGGCTCTGCGCAGGCCTATCGGGGGCGCTACCCAAGGCGGGCACCGATTATCGGCCACCCGAGTACGTAGCGTTAGTCTTCGTACAGCTTGCCACGGTAAACAGGCTTCATGAGGTTCTCAACGGAGAGAACTTCATTCAGCTTCTCTTCATCCATCAGGCCCTTCTCCAGCACCAGATCGCGGACCGAGCGGCCGGTGGCGGCGGCTTCCTTACCGATCTTGTCGCCGTTCAGGTGGCCGATGAATGGGTTGAGGTAGGTGATGATGCCGATGGAGTTGTGCACAAAGTCGGCACAGATCTCTTCGTTGGCGGTGATGCCGACGACGCACTTCTCACGCAGCGTAACGACGGCGTTGGTCAGCAGCGACAGGGACTCGAAGATTGCCTGTGCCAGTGCTGGCTCCATCACGTTCAGCTGCAGCTGGCCAGCCTCAGCGGCCATGAGGACGCACATGTCATTGCCGAAGACCTTGAAGCAGACCTGGTTGACAACCTCAGGAATCACTGGGTTGACCTTGGCCGGCATGATCGAGGAACCTGCTTGCATTTCTGGCAGGTTGATCTCCTTCAGACCAGCGCGTGGGCCGGAGGAAAGCAGGCGCAGGTCGTTACAGATCTTGGACAGGTTCATGGCAGACTGCTTCACTGCCGCATGGGCGTGCATGTAGCAGGAGTTGTCGTAGGTTGCCACCAGAAGGTCTGGTGCGCCCTTGATGTCCAAACCGGTGACCTCTGCGAGGGCCTTGACGATGGCGTCCTGGAAACCGTCTGGGGTGTTCAGGCCGGTACCGATTGCGGTGGCGCCGAGGTTGGTGGTGAGCAGAATCTTGATGGCTTCCTCGAGGAAGTCGGCTTCTTCGTGGAGGCCGTGGCCGAAGGCTTCAAACTCCCCACCCAAGGTCATTGGGACAGCGTCTTGGAGCTGGGTGCGACCCATCTTGAGGACATGGGAGAACTCCTTACCCTTGGCGAGGAAGGCGTCGGCAAGGTTGCGCAGTTCCTCAATGTAGCCGACCGCAGCGTGGTAAATGCCGAGCTTGAGGCCGGTTGGGTAGGCGTCGTTGGTGGACTGTGCCATGTTGACGTCGTCGTTTGGGTTGAGGTCGTGGTACGAGCCCTTTGGCTTGCCCATGTGCTCCAGCGCAAGGTTAGCGACAACCTCGTTGGTATTCATGTTCATGGACGTGCCGGCGCCACCTTGGAAGGAATCCGTGGGGAACTGGTCCATGCAGCGACCCTCTTCGAGGATTTGGTCGCAGGCCCAGACGATGGCTTCGTACTTGTCCTTTGGCAGGGTCTTGCAGGCACGGTTGGCCATAGCGGTGGCCTTCTTGACCTGAACCATGCCACGAATGAAGTCCGGCACTTCATTGTGTGTCTTGCCGGAAATGTTGAAGTTCTGGACCGCGCGGAGGGTGTGGATGCCGTAGTAACAGTCGTTTGGAACTTCCATGGTTCCGAGCAGGTCCTCTTCGGTTCGGGTCCCTTGGGTGAAGGTTGGATCAGTCACGGTGTTGCTCTCCTTTTCGCCACATGTGACCTAAAGGTGTGTTGGTATCTCCAACAAGCGCCTTGAGTAATCTCTGATGGCTCGCCGCTCCTGTCTGCAGTGAGCCAAATAATTGGATTGGGCAATTGATTCAATAACCCATTGTACCGAGCGCATGTTTTCAAGCCAAGGGTTTTTCCAACAAAGTGGGCATTTTCGGATGTGGCATTATGCACGTTTTAGGTGGGGAACTTTTACCCCTATCTATTTGTTTTCATTACCTTCTTGACGGTTGTTCAACAATGCAGGTCAGCGGGCTGTGAAGCGCTGCTTTACGTGGAGAAATAAAAATAACCCGAGGGAAGAAGATGTCCTCCCACGGGCCTACTCCCCCAATTAGTGGGGAGATTAAACACCTACATTCGGGCAATCCTGATCTCGGAAGCCAAAATCGCCTTGGCACCCAAAACGGACAGTCGGTCCATGATTTGGTTTGCTTCCTTGAATGGCACCATAGCGCGCACTGCAACCCAATCCTCGTGTGCCAACGGGGATACCGTCGGCCCGGACAGGCCCGGAGTGATCGTGGTTGCTTCCGCCAGCAAATCCCGCTGAATGTTATAGTCCAGCATGAGGAAATTCTGGGCGTGCAAAATGCCCTCCATGCGGCGCAGGAACACGCGGTGGGCGTCGCGAAGCTCAATGCCCTGCCGCGCCACGACGACGGCCTCGCTGTCGCAAATCACTGGGCCGAACGGCACCAGCCCCTGCTTGCGCAGCGTCCGACCGGTGGACACGACGTCCGCAATCGCATCAGCGACACCCAGCTTGATGGAAATCTCCACGGCGCCGTCAAGGCGGATAACCTCAGCGGACACCCCACGAGCCTTGAGATCCTCGCGCACCAGGTTGGGGTACGACGTCGCAATACGCAGCCCTTCCAAGGAATCCACCGTGTAATTGGCCTCCCGCGGACCGGCGTAGCGGAACGTCGAAGCGCCGAAGCCCAGCGGCATCACTTCCTCCACCTTGGCCATGGAATCCGCGGCCAGGTCACGACCGGTGATCCCCAGGTCCAGGTGCCCCTTGGCAACGTAAATCGCGATGTCTTTCGGACGGAGGAAGAAAAACTCCACCTTGTTCGTCTGATCGAGCACCGTCAGGGCTTTAGGATCTTGCCGACGCTCGTAGCCAGCTTCCTGCAAAATAGCGACGGCGCGCTCAGACAACGAGCCTTTATTCGGTACAGCAACTTTGAGCATGAGAAATCCTTAGAGGTACTTGTAGATGTCTGCTGGTTCCAGGCCTCGGGCCACCATCATGACCTGGGTCCAGTAGATGAGCTGAGACATTTCTTCCGCAAGCTCCTCGTCGGACTGGTATTCCGCTGCAATCCAGACTTCGCCCGCTTCTTCGATGATCTTCTTACCCAGATGATGGACGCCCTTATCCAAAGCAGCGACAGTGCCGGAGCCCTCTGGGCGTTCCTGGGCGCGGGTTCGAAGTTCAGCGTACAGCGAGTCAAAATTCTTCACGGGGCCTATTGTTTCACAAGCAATGCTTAGTGTCGTGCACAGGCCCTAAACCACGCGCCACAAAGCTGTGGAGTTACCCCTATAAAGGAGGTACTTCCGTGCTGTGCGCGCATATCCAGGACGCCGTCTGGCACCGGGCCGTGCTCTGGCAGCCCAACGACGCGGCAGCCCGCATCCCGGGCGGCCAGCATGCCAGCCTGGGAATCCTCAAATACCAGGCACTGCTGCGCGTCCACTCCGAGGCGGGCCGCCGCAGTGAGATAGATCTCCGGGTCAGGCTTGCCCGCAGAAACCTCATTGCCACAGATGGTGCTGGTGAACAACTCCCGGCCGATCGCATCGATCGCGGGGGCTGCGAGCACCCGGTTGGTGTTGGTGACCAGCATCATCGGGGTGCCTGCTGCTTTCAAGGAGCCGAGTAACTCAGCAACCCCGTCCCGCAGTTCAAGTCGGGTATCAAACAGCTCCTGGACGCGGGTGAACATAGCGCTGCGGTAGCGTTCGTAATCAGCATCGCTGACGCTCACCCCGGCATGCTCGGCGCAGATCGCCAGCGTGTTGGCAAAGGTGCCGCCAACGGTGCGGGCGCGCAGCTCCGGGGTGAGGCGACGCCCCATCGATTCGCTCATCTCATAGGTGGCGATCCCCCACAACGGTTCGGAATCGACGAGGGTGCCGTCCATATCCCACAAAATTGCTTGGTACATGAACCCCAAGCTTAGACGTTAAAGTACTTAGCCTCCGGGTGGTACAGCACGAACGCATCCGTGGATTGCTCGGGGTGCAGCTGCAATTCCTCAGACAACGACACGCCGAGGCGCTCTGGCTGCAACAACGCCACCAAGCCACGGCGGGACTCCAAGTCCGGGCAGGAACCATAACCGAAGGAGTACCGCGCGCCGGAGTAATCCAGATCGAAGAAGCGACGGGGATCCTCGGCGTCCTGCTGGCCGACATTCGTACCGTCGGAGAGTGTGAGCTCGGCGCGGATCCGGCTGTGTAGCCACTCCGCGATGGCTTCGGTGAGCTGCACGCCCAGGCCGTGGACCTCTAGGTAGTCGCGGTATTCGTTGGCGGCAAACAGCTCGTTGGCAAAGTCTGCGATGGGCTGGCCCATGGTGACCAGCTGGAACGGCAGCACGTCGATCCGATCCGGGGCGATAAAGTCTGGAATGGACAGGCAGCGACCCCGTTGCTGGCGCGGGAAATCAAAGCGGGTGAGTTCCGGAGCGTCGAGCGAAGGTTCGGTGTGCACGATGATGGATTCGCCCTCCGCGTGCGCCGGGAAATACCCGTACACCGCTGCGGCGTGGTCCAAAATTCCCTCGGACTTGAGGCGGTCGAGCCACATGCGCAGCCGTGGGCGGCCTTCGCGTTCCACCAGGTCTTCGAAGGTGTCGTCGGAACCCTTGGCGGGTTTAAGTCCCCACTGCCCCATGAACAAGGCGCGCTCATCGAGCATCGGCAGGAAGTCTGCCAAGGTGATGCCCTTAAGGATGCGGGTACCCCAGAACGGCGGCGTGGCGCGTGGTACATCGACGGCAACGTCAGAGCGTTCCGGCAGCACCACCGGTTCGGCGGTCGCTTTGCGCTCCTCGGCGATGCGCAGTGAACGCTCGCGACGGGCTTTGCGCTCGGCCTTCTTCTTTTCGGCCGCCTCGGCAGCGGCGATCTGCTCCGGGGATTGCGACCCATTCTTCAGCGCCATCACGTTGTCCATGAGGGTCAAACCCTCGAAGGCGTCTTTGGCGTAGTAGACGCTGCCCTCGTAGATCTCATCCAGGTCGTTTTCCACATAGGTGCGGGTCAGGGCCGCGCCGCCGAGGAGAACCGGATACTTGGACAGTCCAGCGGCATTAAGCTCTTGCAGGTTTTCCTTCATCACCACGGTGGATTTCACCAGCAGACCGGACATGCCGATGACATCGGCGCCGTGTTTTTCGGCGGCCTCAGCGATGTCGCGGATGGGCTGCTTAATCCCGAGATTGACCACTTCGTAGCCGTTGTTGGACAAGATAATGTCCACCAAGTTTTTGCCGATATCGTGGACGTCGCCTTTGACGGTGGCGATGACGAGTTTGCCCTTGGATCCGGTGGAGTCGGTGGCCTCCATGAATCCCTCCAGGTAGGCCACTGCCGTTTTCATGGTTTCGGCGGACTGGAGCACGAACGGCAGCTGCATTTGGCCGGAGCCGAAGAGATCACCCACCGTCTTCATGCCTGAGAGGAGGTCTTGGTTGATGATCTCGATGGGGCCCTTCTCAGCCATCGCGAGGTCGAGGTCGGCTTCGATTCCCTGCTTCTCGCCGTCGATAATGCGCTGCGCAAGGCGCTCAAAGAGCGGCATAGCGGCGAGCGCTTCGGCCCGGGCGTCCTTGGCGCTGGAGGCGTCGACGCCTTCGAAGAGCTCCATGAACACCTGCAGTGGGTCGTAGGTGTCGGTGCGGCGGTCGTACACCATGTCTAGCGCTACTTCGCGCTGGCGCTCGTCGATGCGGTTCATCGGGATGATCTTGGAGCTGTGCGCGATCGCAGTATCCAGGCCGGCTTCGATGCATTCGTTGAGGAACACGGAGTTGAGCACCTGGCGGGCGGCTGGGTTTAGCCCGAAGGAAATGTTGGACAGGCCGAGGGTGGTGTGTACCTTCGGATGCGCTGCTTTGAGGCGCTTGATGGCCTCGATGGTTTCGATGCCGTCGCGTCGGGTCTCTTCCTGGCCGGTGGAGATTGGGAAGGTGAGGCAGTCGACGATGATGTCCTGCTCCTGGAAGCCCCAGTTTTGCGTGATGTCGGCGATGAGGCGCTCAGCCACGGCCACCTTGTGGTCGGCGGTGCGGGCCTGTCCGGATTCATCGATGGTCAGCGCCACCACTGCGGCCCCGTGCTGTTTGGCTAGGCGCATGATCCGTTGGTAGCGGGAGTCCGGGCCGTCGCCATCTTCGAAGTTCACGGAGTTCAGCGCGCAGCGACCACCGAGTACCTTCAGGCCGGCTTCCAGCACAGCAGGTTCAGTCGAGTCGAGCATGATGGGCAACGTGGTGGCTGTAGCGAGGCGGGAGGCCAGCTGGTGCATGTCGTCGCGGCCGTCGCGTCCCACGTAGTCGACGCACACGTCGAGCATATGCGCGCCGTCGCGGGTCTGCCCTTTGGCAATGTCGATGCACTTTTCCCAGTCCCCGGCGAGCATCGCTTCACGGAACGCCTTGGAGCCGTTGGCGTTGGTGCGCTCGCCGATCATGGTGATGCCGGTGTCTTGTTTAAGTGGAATGGCCTGGTAGAGGGAGGAAACGTAGTCTTCCGGCTCGCGGTCTGGCAGTGGGGCTTCCAGCTTTTCGACGGCGTTAGCCAGGAGCCTAATGTGCTCCGGAGTCGTGCCACAGCAGCCGCCGACCATCCGCAGGCCGTATTCCCGGATAAAGCTCACGAGAGCCTCTTCAAGTTCGGGGGCAGTCAGCGGGTAGACCGCACCGTCTTTACCGAGTACGGGTAGGCCGGCGTTCGGCATAACGGTGACCGGAACGGAGGCGTGTTGGGAGAGGTAACGCAGGTGTTCGCTCATTTCGGCGGGGCCGGTGGCGCAGTTCAGGCCGATGGAGGAAATTCCGAGGCGTTCCAGAGCAGTGAGGGCGGCCCCGATTTCGGAGCCGAGCAGCATTGTGCCGGTGGTTTCCACGGTGACGTGCACCATGATGGGAAGGGTGACCTCAAGTTCTTCGAAGGCGCGCTGGCACGCGAGGACAGTCGACTTGACCTGCAGCAGGTCCTGGGCGGTTTCGATGAGGATCGCGTCGGAGCCGCCGCGGATGAGGCCCTTGGCGGCCAGGTAGTAGTGTTCGCTGAGGGCATCGAATAGCGCGTGCCCGAGGGATGGCAGCTTCGTGCCCGGGCCGAGCGCACCGACGACGAACTTGCCCTCAAAGGTGTCGGCTACCTCGCGGGCGATGCGGGCACCAGCGTAGGCGAGTTCCTCGCAGCGGTCGGCGATGTCATAGTCGGCGAGGTTGGGGAGGTTACACCCGAAGGTATTGGTTTCGACGAAGTCGGCGCCGGCTTCATAGTACGACCGGTGGATGCTGGCGACGATGTCGGGCCGGGTGACATTGAGGATCTCGTTGCAGCCTTCCAGTCCGAGGAAATCGCTGTCCACGGACATATCGAAGCCCTGGAGCTGGGTGCCCATGGCACCGTCGCCCACGAGAATTCGGGCGGACAAGGCATCGAGGAATGCTGTACTAGTCTTCATAAACTAGACAGCTTAGACTATTCCAGTTCTGGAAGTGAAGCCAAGGCGTCATTAGATGCAGCGGAAGCAGCAACGGCCTTCTTAAACAGCGCATTGAGCTCCTCGCGCTCCTCCGGCTCCACCACCGCATCCGCGTGTCGAGCATTGAACTCGTCGATTGCGGTAATCGTGGTTCCCACCAGCTGATTCACCGCGTCAACCTCTGCACCTTCCGGAAGCGCATCGAGGCCATCCAAGAACGCCTCCAGAATCTCCTGCAACTGCGGCAGCACAGCAGGATCAAAGGGCTGATCCCAAAACTCGCGCTCCTCTTCTCGTAGGTAGGAGCCGGAAGCGAACTCCCTAAGATCGGAAATAAACTCATCTACATCGGTCTGAAACTGCGTACGAATAGTCATGGTCCTCATTGTCTCCTAAAAACCGTGTGCGCGCCTGTGCTACAGGCGTACCCCGAGCAGGGCATGGACAGCGGTACGCACAATCTGGCCAGCTTCTGACTCTGCAACGTCCTCGTCGGCCACGCTCAACGCCCACGCATCAACGGCAGACAATGCGCGTGGGGTGTCCAGGTCGTCGGCAAGCGCGCTGCGTAGTTCGGCAACCAATGCCCGGGCCGTGGTCAGGTCGGTAGCACGCTGCACGGCGCTGCGCCACCGCTCAAGACGCAGGGTGGCAGTGGTGAGCCCTGCATCGGACCAATCGCGGTCGCTGCGATAGTGGTGCGCGAAGACACCCAGGCGGATCGCACTCGGATCGTGGCCAGCGGCCGTGAGCTTGGATACGAACACCAGGTTGCCCAGGGACTTCGACATCTTCACGCCGTTGAGAGACATCATGCCTGTGTGCACATAGGTCTCCGCCATCCGGTGCACGCCGTGCAGTGCCTCCGCGTGCGCCGCGGAAAACTCGTGATGCGGGAAGATCAAGTCACTGCCGCCACCCTGGATGGCAAAGGTAGGGCCCAGTCGGTTCGTGGCGATCGCCGAACACTCGATGTGCCAGCCGGGTCGGCCAGCGCCAAACGGCGCATCCCACGACGGCTCCCCCGGCCGGGCCGCCCGCCAAATTAGCGCATCCAGCGGATCCCGCTTGCCGGGCCGTTCCGGATCTCCGCCACGTTCGGCAAAGAACTTTTCCATCGTGGCGCGGTCATAGTTCGATTCGTAACCGAACTGCTCCGTGGCATGAATCGACGCGTACACGTCTGGGTACTCGTCGCCTTCGATCTGGTAAGCAGAACCGTTGTCCAGTAGTCCCTGCACCATCGCGATCACTTCATCCACCGCGTCCATGACGCCTACGTAATGCTGCGGGGGCAGCACCTCCAGTTGCTCCATATCGGAACGGAACAGATCGATCTGGCTGGTACCCAGCTCCTGCCAGTCCACCCCGTCGCGCTCGGCGCGTTCAAACAACGGATCGTCCACATCGGTGATGTTCTGGACGTAGGTCACCTCTACCCCGTTGTCAAGCAGCTGCCGGTACGCCAAATCGAAGGCGAGGTAGGTGGCCGCATGGCCGAGATGCGTGGCGTCATAAGGAGTGATGCCACACACGTACATGCCGGCGCGACCGTCGGGGGTAGACACGACGTTGTAGTCCTGGCTGGAGGTATCGAACAACACCAGCGGAACCGGGGCGCCGAGCGCAGGATCAAGACGGGGAACTTCAGGACGTGGCCACGAATGCATACCTAGAACTTTAGCGAGGCCACAGTTTGCGCGCTTCAGCTAGGGCTGCAATACCCCTGCAGCCAGCAGACCCATCACCAACAGACCCGCAGGGATGCGGTACGCGGCGAACCACGAGAACGAGTGATGCGAGACGAACTTCAGCAGCCACGCAATGGATGCATAACCCAGCACAAAGGCGATACTGGTTCCCACCAGCAGCTGCGCCCCACTGGCAGCCTGACCAGCCTGCGGAGCAAACGCGTCAGGGAGCGAGAACAACCCAGAGGCCAGCACTGCCGGGATAGCGAGGAGGAAGGAAAACCGCGTCGCTACCTCACGATTCAGGCCGGTAAACAGACCCGCTGACACCGTGCCACCCGAGCGCGACACGCCTGGAATCAGCGCCAAGCACTGCGCGCAGCCCATGATCAGGGCGTCCTTCATCGTGAGCTCATCAAAGGAGCGTGTCTTCTTACCGAACTTCTCCGCCGTGATGAACACGAACGAAAACAGCACCAGCACCGTCGCGGTGATCCACAAATTGCGCAGGTTATCGCGGATCAGGTCCTTGCCCAGGTAGCCGAGGATCGCGACCGGCAACGTACCGACGATCACCATCCACCCCATCCGGTAATCAAAATCCCGCTTGTTCTTATTGAACAGGCCCGTGAGCCACCCCTTCGCGATCGTGAAAATATCGCGCGCAAAGTACACCAGCACAGCAGCCTCAGTCCCCAGCTGCACCACAGCGGTGAAGGAAGCGCCAGCGTCCACACCCCAGAACAACGAGGAGATGATGCGCAGGTGGCCGGAGGAACTGACCGGCAAAAACTCGGTCAAGCCTTGGACGGCGGACAACACAATGGTCTGGGACCATGACATAGCTTCGGTATTCACGCCAGTAACCCTACGGTATCGTTGAGGGCTGTGAAACAACGGCAACTTGGGACAAGCGGTCTGCGGATCTCGTCCATTGGCTTGGGCACGCGGACGTGGGACGCGGGGATGGACGTCGATAAGGCGCGCGATGTGCTCCGCGGTTTTGTGTCCGCAGGGGGCACGCTTGTCGACGCTGCCTCCCTCCCGTTACTCGCCGCGGCGCTGCCGGCAGTCCCACGAGAAGAGCTCGTGTTGTCGCTTGCTGCCGGCGTGGACCCCACTGCTCCGGTAGGGATGCGAGTGGACTGTTCCCGCAGGTCATTGCTGGCTTCGTTGGATCGATCCCTCGCCGTGCTTGGGGTGGATCACGTCGATATTTTCAGCGTGGAGTACTGGGATGGCCTGACTCCCCCGGCTGAGATAGTGGACACTTTGGAGTCCGTGGTGCGCTCCGGACGGGCCCGCTACGCCGGGGTCCGCGGCTATTCGGGGTGGCAGGCGGCCGTCACCACGTCCCCACAGATCGTGGTCGCTCAGGCCGAATATAACCTCTTGGACCGCTCGGCGGAACAGGAATTGCTGCCCGCCGCGGAGTTTTTGGGGCTCGGATTCATAGCAAGTTCCTCCCTCGCGCACGGGATCCTGACAGGCAAATACCGCGACGGCGCCCAGCCGACGGACGCCGCGGTGTTTGGTCGGCTCGATCCGCACAGCAGTCGCGTGGTGGAAGCGTTGGGTACCGCCGCGACGGGGCTCGGCATCTCTCCGGTCACCGCGGCACTGGCCTGGTCGCAGGGGCGACCGGGGGTATCGTCCACCCTGGTAGGTGTGAGCGACGCTGCGCAGTTGCCAGATGTCCTGCGTGCAGCCTCGGTGGTCCTGCCGGCGGCGATCGTCGAGGCGCTAGATGAGGTTTCGGCTCGGTAACCCTCTGGTAACCTTGTTAGGCGTGAAGAAATCCCAGCGTAGCTCCCTCATCGCCGCCGTCGCGGTGGTTTCCACCTTGTTGACCTCGTGCACCCCACCAGGCGTGGAAGATCCACAGAAACAAGCCCAGGAGCAAGCCGCCAATAATCAAACGGTGTCCGGCGCCCTGGGAGGTGCTACCCCGGCGCAGTCGCCCGCATCGGAGCACCCCGCAGGTGAAGTGCTGCGTCTGGAGGCCCCCTTTGATAAAGCCACCGACATCGAACTATCCGGTGACATCTTCCTCGTGCGTGCCGCGGAGAAAATCGCTATCGGCACGATCGACCAGCTGCGGACCAACTCTTACAAGGAGATGGACATCATCAAGGCCTGCGGCGACGTTTCCGTTACCGGGGATACCTTCGTGCTGCCGTGCCCGAAGCCCGTGGACGGCGCGGGCGGTGGAACCATCTACCTCATCGATGCGAAGAACCCATCTTTTAAAGACACCCGCCGGGCGGACATGGAGTTCACCTCCGCAGCGCTGACCACCACCGGTGAGGTGATCGGCGGTAGTTCGAACCAACCGGATGTTGTGGTGTTTAGTGGATCGGGCTCCAAGAAAATCTCGACCTCCCGCAAGGCGGACGAGATGGTCTCCAGCGCAGTGTCTGGCACCCGTGACGGTGTGGTGTTCATCGAACGGGAAAAGACCGTTATCCAGGGCGTGGACTTTAGCAATAATCGTCCGGGTGGTGCGCTGCGCATGGGAGTGGGTGTCGGCTCCATCGCCGCAGGCGAAGAAGGCCTGTTCCTAGCCTCGGATACCTTGGGCCACCAATTGGGCGTCTACACCGACGACGACATCTTGATGCTGCACCAGACCGTCAGCACCGACCCCTCGCCGTGGGCCGTGGCGTGGGACGCCAAGCGCAAGCTCGCCTGGGTATCTTCGAATGCGACCAACAAGATTCAAGCCTTTAAGATCTCCTCTGGCGTCCCTGAACTCCAGGGCGCTGTGGACTCCGTGGCCAATGTTCGTAGCATGACCATTGACACGGACGGCAACATCTACGCACTTTCCGATTCCGGCGCTGGGCTGCAGTACATCCCGGCCACCGACGTGGACAAGCAACTCTAAGGACTGTTTTCGATGACCGCTCACCCGCTGCGTACCGCCGGCTACAACTTCGCACTGAAACAGATGTTCCGCCTGCGCCCCGAACGCATTCACATCCTCATGGCGCAGGCACTCGGGCTGTTGCACAAAGCCACCCCGGTTAATCGCGCGCTGAACAAAGTGCTGCCAGTCCATGACCCGATCCTGGCGCAGACCGTGTTCGGGGTGGAGTTTCCTCGTCCACTGGGGTTGGCAGCTGGATTCGATAAGAATGCCACCTGCGCCGACGCCTGGGCGCCCCTGGGGTTCGGTTACGCCGAACTCGGGACCGTGACGGCACAGGCCCAGCCGGGCAACCCGACTCCTCGCCTGTTCCGCTTGCCTGCGGACAAGGCGATTTTGAACCGGATGGGTTTTAACAACCGTGGCGCCGCTTTTGCTGCAGAGCAGCTGCGGCAGCGGTCGTCGAAGGACGTCATCGGTATCAATATCGGCAAGACTAAGGTTGTGCCCGCTGAGGAAGCGGTGGCGGACTATTGCGCTTCCGCGTCCCTGCTGGGTGACCTTGCGGATTTCTTGGTGGTCAACGTCTCCTCCCCAAACACCCCGGGGCTAAGGGACCTGCAAGCGGTGGAATCTTTGCGACCGATCTTGACCGCGGTGCTGGAATCCACCACGTCTCCTGTGCTGGTGAAGATCGCGCCGGACCTGTCCGACGAGGACGTGGACGCCGTCGCTGACCTCGCGGTGGAGTTGGGGCTTGCTGGCATCGTGGCCACTAACACCACTATTTCCCGGGACGGATTAACGACGCCAGCTGCTGAGGTAACGGCAATGGGCGCCGGCGGTATCTCCGGAGCCCCAGTCGCAGCACGATCCCTGGAGGTGCTGCAACGGTTGTACGCGCGGGTGGGATCTCAGCTGGTGCTGATCTCGGTTGGTGGCATCACCACCCCGGAGGAGGCTTGGAAACGCATCGCCTCCGGTGCAACGCTGCTGCAGGGCTACACCCCGTTCATCTACGGTGGTCCGGATTGGATCCGCGACATCCACCTGGGAATCGCAGCGAGGCTGCGGGAACACGGGTTCAGTAATATCTCCGAGGCCGTGGGCTGTCAGAAGTTCTAGCTACGTGGGATAGCTGCTCGGCGTAGGACCAGGCTACACAGCAGGGCTGCGATGGCGTAGGCAGGCAACCACCACTGCTCCATCACATATAGCGGCTCATTTGGAATGAACCGGCCACCCACGACGAGCAATAGCGCCACAGCAAGCGCGAACACGCTCCATACGGAGCGTGGCTGTCCGGGAGCCGCCATGCCAAAGCCTCCGACGAGTGCCCCGGCCACCACGATGAGAAGAAAACGCGGTGTGACCTGGAATGGCACCAGGAAACCCTCCGTGACCACAGCCACGAAGGTGAAGATCGCTAAGACGATGGCGATGGCGACGAAAGCTCCGCCGAAGCGGATGGCGACGGGAAGATCACTCATAGCGGGTGATCTTAGTGGTTTTCGTGCCAGCCCCACGTAATAGCGCGCCCGAGGGTGTGGAAGTACAGATTGAAGCCCAGCACCGTGGGGGTAGCATCCTCAGGGATGTCGAGCTTCTCCACATCCAGGGCGTGGACAGCAAACAGGTAGCGGTGCGGCGCGTGGCCTGCTGGTGGCTGGGGACCGTAGTAGCCGCGCTTACCGGAATCACCCTTGAGGGTGACGACGCCTTCGATTCCACCCAGGGTTTCATCGCCAGCACCTGAGGGAACCTCGGTGACGGTGGCGGGGATGTTGAATACTGCCCAGTGCCAGAAACCAGAAGCAGTCGGCGCGTCTGGGTCGAAGCAGGTGATGGCGAGAGATTTGGTGCCTTCAGGCAGATCAGACCACTGCAGCTGAGGCGAGACATCGTTGCCGCCGAGCTGCTCAGGTTTGAAGGTGCCCCCGTCAACGAAGTCGGAGGAGCTCAAGGGGAAGCTGGGTTTATCCCCTAGAGGTGCGTAAGGATCAGGGCCGGGAAAACGAGAATCAATGTAGGAAGTCATACTTCCCTTATACCTAAGATTCCCACTTCTCATACAGCTGTGCGTATTTTCCACCCAGCGCGAGCAAGCTGTCGTGGGTGCCGTCCTCGATGATCCGGCCCTGCTCCATCACAATGATCCGATCCGCAACTCGGGCTTGATCCAGCCGGTGCGCCACCACGAGTGAGGTGCGACCGCGCGCCACCTTCGTGGCTGCCTGTTCCAAAGCTCGGGCGTTGTCACTGCCGGCTTCGGCGGTGGCCTCATCCATAATGAGCACTGGTGGGTCGAGCAAGATCATGCGCGCCAGCGAAATCTGCTGCTGTACCTCGGGAGAGAGTTCTTCAGCTCCGGCACCGACCTTGGTATCGAGCCCTGCCGGGAGCCAGCGGTGCCAATGTGTGGTTCCTGGAATCAGACCCACTTTTTCCAAGGCCTCGAGCAGTTGGGAATCGGAGGCACTTGGGGCGGCGAGGCGGAGGTCGTCGGCAAGCGTGCCGGCGAACAGGTGCACTTCCTGGCTGATGAGGGCCACGTGGCGGGCGGTCCAGTTGTCGGGGACGCTGGCCGTATCGACGCCGCCGACCAGGATCTGGCCGGTTGTTGGCCGTTGCAATCCGGCGATCAGCCCCGCAAGCGTGGATTTCCCGGCACCGGAAGCACCGACGAGTGCGGTGGTGGTGCCGCCGCGGAACGTGATGGTGATGTCGGACAGAACGGGCGCGCCACCGGGATAGCAAAATTCGAGGTCTCGGATCTCGACATCAGGGCAGGCGTCGATCGGTGCGGGGTCACTGGCTTCAGAGGTGGTGCGCAGCTGAGCCAGGGCTACCGCGCGCCCCAGGCAGGTCAAGGCGTTTTGGATCTCGCCGGAGAAATACATCACGTTGAACAGGTGCACTTCCATGCGGGAGATCAACAGCATCGCGGTGGTTGCCTCCCCGATGGTCAAGGCTTCGCGGTGGACCAGGAGCGTGGACAGCAGGAGGCCGCTGAGCACGAGCAGCGCGTAGGCAGCTGTTCCGTGCATCGTCAGCCTATTGAACAGGGGTTCGCGGGCGGCCGTGGTATTCACCGCATTCCACGAGGAACGCTGCAAGCGGTTGTGCGCCCACTCCTCTAGCCCCAGGGCCCGCAGCGTCGGCAGGCCACGGATGGTGTCCAGCAGCTGGTTGTTGCGCGTTGCGTCGGCGTCGGCGACCTTGTTTGAGGCAGCTGGAAGCAGCGCGATGTTACGTACCGCGACGGGATACAGCAGCAGGCCCACACCAACAAACGCGATGCAGTAGCTCCAATGTACGAACGCGAGGGAAACGAAAGTGAAGGGGAACATCAGCGCGGTGATGACCACCCGCGAGCCAATGGCGTTGACCATGCGGATTGCGGTATCAATGTCCTTGGTCAGCCGTGAAATCACGTTGCCGGTACCCAGCTCCATGATGGTAGGAATGGGTGCCCGCAGCGTCGCTGACATAGCAGAAATGCGCAGGTCAACGCTGAGTCGTCGGGCGCGAGAGAGCATTACCCACTGGGCGAGCGCGCGGCCAGCAGCTTCCAGCGTCAGCCCGAGCGCAATGAGCGCCATGAGCCACACGTATGCGTTCGTCCCGGTCCCGATGAGGGGTAAGGAGCGGCCGGTGATGGCGTCGACAAGCTTGCCGATCGCCACGGAGGTGCCCATCATGGCGGTGAGCGTCACGGCGAACACGACTGTGGCCAGCAGCCACCAGGAGCGCCTCGGGCGGGACGGGAGGCTGCCGAGATAACGGCCGCACTCGCTTAACGACGCCGGATGCTGGAAATCTGCCATCTATCGCTCCCCTTTCTTCACGATCCGATCGGCCACGCTCACCCAACCGCGGGACGTGGTCAAAACAATGGTGAGTTTTCCTTCCCGCAGCTGTTTCGTGGCGCAGGCGACGTTGTCCAACGTGACGGCGTCCAGGCCGGTTGTTGGGTCATCGAGGACGAGCACGTCGGGGTCGAGCGCCAGGACGCGTGCGAGAGCTACTCGTTGGCGCTGGCCGCCAGACAGGTTCAGTCCGGCCTCGCCAATCGCAGCTTCCGGCAGCTCACCATTCGGGCTGAATCCACCGAGGCGTCGGATGATGTCCTCGCAGGCCGCGGCCTCGAGTGCTTCCTTGACCTTGGTGGCAGAGCCGGTCGGATCAATGTTGTCCGCGAGCGTGCCCTCGAAGATGTTTGCGCTGTGTGGCACTTGGATGGCGGCCATGGTGGCGAGCTCGCTCCGTGCCGCGTCGCGGGCCGCTGGAGTGTCCGTTAGCCACACTTCGAGACCGGTGCGTGTCGGAGTGATGAGGTCGCCATGCTGCGCGGTGATGGCAGTGGTCTCGGCCAGCTCCAGCACCCGGCCTGAGCTAGCGACGGCGCGTGCCCAGTAGTCGGTGAGGAACCCCAATGCAAAACCCATTACCGTTAGCGCTGGGGGTGCTACCAGCGTCACCGTGAAGAACTCACCGGGAGTGATGCTTCCTCGCACTGCGAACCAGCCCGCGCATCCCAACACTGCGATGTTCGCTAGCAACGGGATGAGCTGGCGGAGGAAGTTGGTGAGCGCGAAGATCCGGGCGTCGTCGAGCATCAGGCTGAGCGCGTCCGTTGCTTTCTGGGTGAATTTTTCCTCGGCTCGTTCCACCGCGCCCAACCCCTTTAGCACCCGGGAACCCTGGGCGTAATCCGTCGCCAGCGAAATTGACGCAGCCTCGGCGGCGCGACGAGACCGCGAAATCTTCGCGATCGCTTTACCTGTGAAGTAGCTTGCAACCGCAGTGCCGACACCGCCGAGGAACATCAGCGATGCGAGCTGCCATGAAAACTGCGCGACGATGATAATGGTCGACGCTAGATAGCCCACCATCACTAGCGGGAAGTTGAGGATCTGCTTAACATCCCCCACCTGTTGGGCATCCTCGTCAACGGTGTTAAGGATCTCGCCCGGAGTTTTAGTACTGTGTCCCCTCACGAGTCGCTGCACCAGCTCCAACCGCATGTCGTGCGCCACCCGGCTGATGGAAAGCGTGGTGAGCGAATCACCTGTTGCGTCGACGAAGAACATGATCGTCATCGTGAGCACGATTGCCGTGACGGAAGAAACTAGCAGCGTGATGTCTGCAAAGGGTACCACCTTGTCCACGGCGAAACCCACGATCCGAGAAATCAGTGCGGACATCATCGATGACGAGAACCACGCGATGGCCAGGGCAATAACGGCCCGGCGGTGGCTCCCGAGAGCCGTTAACGCAACCTGAAAACCACGCTGTTGGCCAGACAGAATGGGAGCAGCTTCCGGTGGGTGCTCCGGAACAAACCACGCCCATGACCGCATACGTGGCGGCACTTTCGACGGATGGGTGAACATGACAGACAAACCTACCACAAAGTGCAATTAACCTGCTGATTTGTTAATTCAAGTCTAGTCGGGCTATTGTTTACGAGTGCCCAGCCGAGAGGCTGACAAACACCCAGCCCGGGTGGCGGAATGGCAGACGCGCTAGCTTGAGGTGCTAGTGTCCTACTAATGGACGTGGGGGTTCAAGTCCCCCCTCGGGCACAGTTTTTAAAACCCCAGTTCTTTGGAACTGGGGTTTTTGCGTTAAGTAGCGAAATGTGTGCCCGGGCGGCGCTTTTGTGTTGTCACTTCACCCGTCATGGCCCCGAAGTTTCTTGCTAAAACCCGGGAAGCATTCCCCGGATCTTGGGCCGAAATCAGTGAAATAGCAGGTGTGAAGCCTGAAAAATCGCCAAAACCCGGGGAACGCTTCCCGGGTTTTGTGGGGGTGATCGATCTTGCGTTGGAGATGGCATTCCCGGTTTTCCGGCATAACAAGGCGCACTCTGATAGTTGGCTCTGAATGTGGGTCCCGTTGTGTGTAGATCTGCAAACCAAGCACCCCACATTTGACAGACTAAGCTGTCTAGTGTTCTAATTTGCTTCACCAGTGTTTTGCAACACAATGCGCCACATCACCCCTGTTAGGGAACGTGTGGAGATTGTGCGGTAAAAAGCAGGGGAATCCGGTGAGAATCCGGAGCTGTCCCGCAACGGTATGCATCGAAAAACTCTGTGGTTGTCTCCCAGACTCTTCGTGTTAAGTCCGATTACCTGCCGCTGGGTTATTTGTCCGACAAATTCGACTGACGAGGATCAAGAGAATTATGACCTTCCACGCGACCATTGCTGGTGTGCCACGAATTGGCCCTAATCGTGAATTGAAAAAAGCCCTTGAAGGCTACTGGAACAAGAAAATCTCTGGCGATGAACTAGCCGAGGTGGCGACGCAACTCACAGACACCTACACGGCTGACTTACTTGCTGCGGGAATCGAGGCGGTTCCTTTTGCAGGTAAATCGTTCTATGACGCGATACTTGACACCACGGCGCTACTTGGAGTCCTCCCCCACCGCGTATCCACTATTGCGGATTACGAAGGAGACGCGCTGCCTAGTTTTATCGATCGTTACTTTGCCACAGCACGGGGATCGGTAGATTTTCCGGCGTCGGCATTAACTAAGTGGTTCGATACTAACTACCACTACATTGTGCCCGAGCTGTCTGCTGATACTGTCTTTTCGCTAGACGATGATGCGTTTTTGGCCGATCTCCGGCATCAAATCGACAAGTTCGGCGTTGCAGTCCGACCTGTGATTATCGGTCCTTTAACCTATCTCAATCTTGCCCGTACCACCGATGGATCTGATCCGCTTGATCATCTGGAGGAGCTGTTCGCTATCTACCGTGAGCTCCTCAAGCGTATTGGCGGTAGTGGTGTCGAATGGGTGCAGATTGATGAGCCAGCTTTGGTCACTGATCTTCCGGCAGCGGTGCTTAGCCGGGTGCGAGCAGGCTATGAAACTCTCGGGGGTAGCCTGCCCGCAGTGAAGATCCTGGTTCAAACCTATTTTGAAGACGGTGATCAGGCTGTGGAGACACTCAGCGGAACCGGGGTCACCGCAATCGGTGTTGATCTTGTTGCCGGCTCGGCGGAGCTGCCGCATTGGACTGGTGAGGAACTCCTGGTTGCCGGTGTGGTGGACGGCCGCAATGTGTGGCGTACTAATCTTGATGAGGCACTTGACACTCTGAAACAACTGGCTGCACGAGGCCCAGTCGCGGTGTCCACCAGCGCCTCCCTCCTCCATGTCCCTTATAGCCTTGATAAAGAGGATCTTGGGCAGATCCAAGATTGGCTAGCCTTTGGTAAAGAAAAGGTGGCCGAAGTGGCTGCACTTGCAGCAGCGTTGCAGGGCGAAGATGTCTCGGAGTTTTTTGCAGCGGCGCGAACGGCATTGCAGGATCGCGCGCAGTCGGAGTTGACGCATGATGCTCAGGTTCGGGAACGAATTGCAGCAGTAACGGATGCTGATCGGCAACGAGCATCGCGGGAGGAGCGTCGGCAAACGCAGCTCGCAACTCTCGACTTGCCACCGCTTCCGACGACGACTATCGGCTCTTTCCCACAAACGCAGGAGATTAGGCGTGCCCGGGCGCAGTGGCGTGTCGCAGAACTTACCGACGCCGAGTACCAGCAAGCCATGGTCGACGAAATTTCCACCGTGATTGAGGCTCAGAGCAAACTGGGGCTGGATGTCCTAGTTCATGGCGAGCCAGAGCGAAACGACATGGTGCAGTATTTTAGTGAGCAACTGCAGGGGTATATTGCGACTAGCCACGGCTGGGTGCAAAGCTACGGTTCCCGATGCGTACGTCCTCCGATCATCTCCGGCGATGTACGACGCACCGAACCAATGACTGTTCAGTGGTACAATGTGGCCCAAAGCCTCACAGACAAGCCAGTGAAAGGCATGCTCACCGGCCCGGTCACCATGCTGGCGTGGAGCTTTGTGCGGGACGACCAACCGCTTGGTGATACCGCTGATCAGGTAGCGCTTGCCCTACGCGATGAAATAGCTGATCTCATTGCAGCGGGTGCAGTAATCATCCAGGTCGATGAACCGGCTATTCGAGAATTACTGCCACTACGCAAAGAAAAGCAGGCTGCATACCTTAAGTGGGCCGTGGGAAGTTTCCGTCTGGCTACGGGTGATGCACCGAGCAATATTCAAATACACACCCACATGTGCTACTCCGAGTTCAATGAACTCATTGATACAGTTAGCGACCTCGACGCAGACGTTACCAGTATCGAAGCTGCCCGTAACGGTATGCAAGTGCTGAAAGCCCTCAAGGAATCCGGCTTTGACATGGGCATTGGTCCGGGTGTGTGGGATATCCACTCCCCTCGTGTGCCGCGCCAAGAGGAAGTGGATCAACTGCTAGAGGCAGCACTCGATTCCATTGATCCCCAACTGCTCTGGGTCAATCCTGACTGTGGCCTCAAAACCCGAGGCTGGGAGGAGACGACTGCCAGCCTAGAGGTGCTGGTAAAAGCTGCCCACAAGGCGCGCGTTTAGAAACTAGACGAGCCCCCTGCCCCGGAAAACCCAGAGCTGAATGATGTGTTCGTGTTGCTCGACGAGGACTGCTGCGCAGCGACGTTGTTGTTGTGCCAGCTTTGCATGGCCCAGAACGGCACGAAGTCCGAGTAGCCGTAGCCCGGGCGGTAGTCACGCTCGTAGACCTTGGGGGCTCGGAGCTGCTCCACTTCTTTGGCATCGCTAAACTGCTGAGCCTTTAGTACCGCGAGGGCTGCCTGGTAATCCTTCAGCAGCCCGGTGTATCGCTCCAGGAAGTCAGGGGCAGCGGGCTCATCTACCAGTGCGTCAGCGGTGGCGCGGGCTTGGCTTAGGCTCTGGTACAGCCCGGAGTTGGTATTCTTAACCTCGGCTTGAGCTGCGACAATGTCGGAGCGTAGGGCTGTGGCCTCAACCTGCCGAACATCGACGTCGCCGTGCTCGATGCGGAAAATTGTATCGATGTTCTGCTCCGCGGTGCCTACTTGCCGTGCGGTCTCGGCGGCGGTGTTGATTCGGTCGGCGTTGGCGAGGATCTGCTTCGGCTCGTCGGAGGCAGTGAGACCGCCGAAGCTGTCCACTTGGCTGTGCATGGTCAGGAATCGATCGCGAACCTCTGCCCATTCGTCGCGCATCGTGGCGTGAGCGAGCGGTGAGGTGAGCGAATTGGCGCGGATGTCGATGCCATCAAGGCGCTGCCCCAAGGAGCCGTACTCCTTTGAAATAAAGGCGAGGTTTTCGCGGGCCTTGGCCAGTTTCATTTCGCGGCTGCGACGTGCGGCCCCTCCGATACCGACGACGGCAGCTGCGACGCCACCGACCCCTACCCCGGCACCGAGTCCAGCACCGACGCGGTTCTCGACAGCATTGTCGTAGCGAGCCTCGGCGAGGCCAGCAATGTCGGAGGCTTCATTAGCCCCAGCGAACAGCCCGGCAGGGATGTTGCCGTCCTTCACTCCTGGCTTGATGGCGTTGACAGCCGCGTCGAGGTGGTTGCCAGACCGCAGATCGAGCACATCAGCGACGTCTTCACCTGCGAAAACGAACGCCTGTCGCGGATTTAACCCAACCCCGACAAACAAGGTGCCGTCGGCGAAATGGTCGTCACCGATGAGGTCTGGGTGGTGGTCACGGAGGAAGTTCTCGACGGAGTCATTGACGTTGTCTTTGTTGCGCGCGAAGACGATGTAGTGGAGTTGTTGCACCGTGGTGGGTGCTTCGATGCGCTCGGCGTCCCGCAGCATGCGCGCTTCGTCTTCATCGCTCAGCACATTGTCAGGGTCGTGGACTTGGGTGTTCGCTATCCCCCGCTGGGTGGGAGCGGATATCGCGTAGTCAGCGCGTTGTGGTGGGTCGATGGATAGGAACGTGGCCAGGCCCGCGCCGGTACCTAGTGTGAGTCCCGCGACGAGGGCAGCCCCTGCAATCTTTGCCGGTGATAATGCGCTCATGCCACGACTATAGTCTTAAATCTATGAGTATCGACCCCGCTGATTTACGTACCTGCCTCCGCGTTCTTGAGGAAGCAGGCTCGTTGGATCCCACTTCCCCGGATTCTGTGACGCTGCAACGGGCTGTCGGAAAGCTTTTCAAGGAGGTCAAGCGCCAGCGGCGGGCGGCGGCCAAGCAGCGGCGTCGTAAAGCAGACGCTGCCGTGCTCGCGCGCACCGCCACCGCCAACCCGCAGCGTATCGACGACGAAACCGCCGGGATCCTCGTGCGCCCCGCGGGTTCCGAACCCGTCGTTCTCGAACGAGGAGCTGTCGCCACCCCACATGGTTGGGCCGGGAAGCTGTACCGATCGCAGAACTGCTATGTGTGCAAACAGCCGTACACGCTGGTCGATTCGTTTCATCACCAACTGTGCCCCGACTGCGCAGCGGACAACCGGGCCCGCAGAGACGCCCGGGTAGACCTCACAGGCCGGCGGGCGGTGCTCACCGGCGGGCGGGCGAAGATCGGGATGTATATTGCGCTCAAGCTGCTTCGCGACGGCGCCGACCTCACCATCACCACCCGTTTCCCGCGCGATGCGGCCCGTCGGTTCGCAGCGGTCGGTGACAGTGCAGACTGGCTGGACAGGCTCCACATCGTAGGCATTGACCTGCGAAACCCCGTCGCTGTGAGTGAGTTTGCGGCGTCGGTGGTCGCGGCGGGGCCTCTTGACATCCTCATTAACAATGCCGCGCAAACGGTGCGGCGCTCACCTGGCGCGTATTCCGGCTTGGTCGCAGCTGAATCCGCACCACTGGAAGGCCCGGCTTGCGAGGTCAAGGTGTTGTCCATAGGCGATACCGCCGCACTGCACCCGGCTGCCCTCACTGGCGGGACGAGCACCGCGCATGCCCAGGAGCTGGCGCTAGCGGCACTGTCAGGTGGCGCAGCGTCATTGGAGCGCATTGCCGACGGTACCGCTGTGGACGCCGGTGGCCTCATCCCAGATCTGGGTAGCGCCAACTCCTGGTCGGCCGTCGTTGGCGATGTGGATGCGCTTGAGCTGCTGGAGGTGCAGCTGTGCAACCAGACCGCCCCGTTCATCCTCGTGAACGAGCTGCGCCCCGCGCTGGAGGCCGCCACGGCCCGGCGAAAATACATCGTGAATGTGTCCGCGATGGAGGGAGTGTTCGGGCGGGGATACAAAGGCCCAGGACACCCGCACACCAACATGTCCAAAGCAGCGCTCAACATGCTCACGCGCACGGCAGCGGGGGAACTCTTTGAACACGGCATCCTCATGACGGCGGTGGATACCGGCTGGATCACCGACGAGCGCCCACACACCGTGAAAGAACGCCTCGCGCGGGAAGGATTTCACGCCCCACTTGATCTGGTAGATGGCGCCGCCCGCGTGTACGATCCGATCGTGCAAGGCGAACATGGCGTCGACCTCTACGGCTGCTTTCTAAAGGATTACCGCCCGCACCCGTGGTAGCCTGCGGTTATGATTCGTGAAGCTGAGCGTTCGGATATTCCTCACGTTGCGCGGTTGATGGCAGAGGTATTCGCGGACGATGCGGCATTTCGGAGCTACTTTCAAGGATGTGGTCCGGTAAACCGCGCCGGAGACATGGCCCCTATCTTCGAGCGCCAGTTGGCAGTGGAGTTTGTTCCCGAGGGCGTCGTGGACCTGTGCTTCGATGGCACGACACTCGTTGGCGCCGCTTGCTGGAATCTCCCAAACGACGACCACTGGTTCCACTTCCCTAGCTACGTCGCGATGTATGGTGGCGACGCTTATCGCATGCTGCTTCGCGACGCCCGCTCCATGTCCTACCACCCCACCGAACCGCACTGGTATCTCTACGCACTGGCGGTCTCTCCCGCAGCTCAGGGCAAAGGTGTCGGTTCGAGGCTGCTCAGGCACGGATTAGAGCGCGCTACAGGGCTGGTCTACTTGGAAGCGACCACCCCGGGATCGCAGCGGCTCTATGAGAGGTTCGGTTTCTCTGTAACACGGCAAATCCCCACCACTGACCCGCAGGTCACAGAGATGGGGATGGTACTGCGTCGATAAGCCTAGTGCTGCTCGTTCGGATCGTTGTCCGCGTCCTCCTTGGTGGCGTGGACGGTGCCTGGGAGGTGATCCGGGGCGGCGTAGATTGAGTAGACCTTCAGTGGCTCGTCGCCTTCGTTGACCACGTTGTGCCACTTGCCGGCCGGGACAAAGATAGCCCAGTCGTCCTCCACGACCTGATCAATGTCGAGGTTGTTTTCGTCGGCGCCGATCATCACATGACCCTTACCAGCCTCGACGCGGAGGAACTGGTCGTGATCATCGTGGACTTCAGCGCCAATCTCGCCACCGGCAGGGATGCTCATGACAGTCATCTGCAGGTGCTTGCCGGTCCAGAGGGTGTCACGGAAATTCTCGTTATCCGTGGTTGCCTTTTCGATATCCAGGACATAAGGGTTGGGGCCGTGGTCAGCCATGATTGAACTCCTTTGTTATTGGGTGCAGATGGTGCCCATTGTACTTAAACTTCATTCGAACAGGTGTGCTAGTTTTCTTCCGGTTGTGTCCGGCCCAATTTTTATAATGGGGCCATGAACACATTAGAGCAGGTCAAGCAAGGCTTCGTGGACGCGATAGCGGCGCAACGGGCAGCCTTTGACGTGCTCGAACATCATGCCATGGATGCTGAACAGTTGTGGCAGATTCTCGATCTTACGCGCGAACTAGAGCGACTCGCCCAACTTACTACCCTGTACGCCCTCCGGGAGCTAGTCAACGAACGCGAGGTTTTTCCGAGGACGGCAGGAGGGTCAAACAAACTCAGGCATGTCGGGAGGTTCTCCCGAGCCGAACTACGGAATTACCTACGCATCGCTGAGGACGTCTTTGAAAAGCCACCGTTTCTCGGTAGTCCCGACACCTCCCCGGCCGCGCACCCGCATACTGCACAAGGAATGCGTGAAGGGCTGTTCGGCGTCGAATCCGCTGTAGAAATATCCAAGACAATGGCGGCGTTGCCCGACGACATCACCGCCGAGGTCCGCGCCCATGTCGAAGCCATGATGGCAGGGTTCGCCACCGAGCTTGCTCCGGACGACCTCCGGTCGGCTGGCCAAAAAATCCTTCAAGGACTCGCCGCGGATTCTGAACCAGCCGACGACAACCGCCGCAAGCTTCGCGACGCCACACTGTCCCGCCAGGGCGCTGACCTGATGTCTAGCCTCTACGTCACTGCAACACCGGAGCTCCACGCCCTGCTGAGCAGGCTGTTCGCTGACTACGCTGGCCCCGGTGACCTGCTCCCGGCTGGAGAAAAAGACCACGATGACCGCTTCGCCGGGCAACGCCGTCACGACGCGCTTGTCGCAGCACTCAAATGCGCCCTGGGGCCGGGTGGAGCTATGACTCCCACCAGAGGATGCTCGACAGTCGTCGCCACCATGTCTATCGAACAGCTCGCCCACGCTGCAGGGCCCGTTGCGACAGACGTAGGCACTCTCCTGCCAATCCCCGACCTGATTAGGCTCGGAGCTGACAAAAACGCCTTTCTTGCCCTCCTAGAAGAAGGCACCGGCAACCTGATCGAACTCGGGAAATTCAAACGAACTGCAGACCTCCACGCCTACCTCGGACTCGTCGCAGCCCAGGGCGGAGACATGACGCCAGGCTCCAACCTGCCTGCGGCCATGTGCGAAATCCACCACATCTGCGCCTGGCGCTACGGCGGACGGTCAACCGGCGACAATCTCACCTTGATCGGTCACGCCACCCACCGAAACACCGACGATGCTCAGGAAGACCCCGACAAGTGGTGGACCTACTGTTCCAAAACAGGCCACCTGCTGTGGCGGCCCCCGAAACACATCGACCCGCACAGAACACCGCGCATCAATATCAGCCCCCACACCTGGTTTAACCCAGGACAGATGATGCGACTCTTCGGCGCGGCACCACCAGGAACTACCTGCCAGCACTGCGCCCAAGCAGCCTAGTCGCCAGTAGCTCCATCAAAGGCACGCAAGATCTCCTCCGCAGCCAGCGTAGGAGTAATCTCGCCGTGCCGTAGTTGCGTTTCCACGGATTCACGGGCTGCCACCACATCCGGGTTAGTGTTGAGACGCTGCAACAAGGTCTCATGCACCATCGACCACATCCAACCCACCTGTTGTTCCCGGCGACGATGCTCAAACTGACCGGACTCACGCATCACCTTGTGGTGCTCCTGAACGTGACCCCAGAACTCCTCGAGCCCTTCATTCTCCACAGCTGACATGGTGATTGTTGGTGGGTGCCACAAGGAATCCTCGGGACGCACCATCCGCATCGCAGCCGCCAGCTCGCGGGCAGCTCGCTTCGCCTGTTTCAGGTTCGGCCCGTCGGCCTTATTGATGGCCACGATCTCAGCCATCTCCAGCACGCCCTTCTTAATGCCCTGGAGCTGGTCTCCCGCGCCCGCGAGCGCAAGGAAACAGAACACATCCACCATCTGAGACACCGCCACCTCGGACTGGCCCACACCAACGGTCTCCACGATGATGATGTCAAATCCCGCGGCCTCGAACACCACCATAGATTCCCGTGTCGCCTTCGCCACACCTCCAAGGGTGCCGGCGGACGGCGATGGACGAATGAACGCATTGTCCTCGGCGGACAGCTTTGCCATCCGGGTCTTATCACCCAGGATGGAGCCACGAGTCTTTGTGGAAGAGGGGTCGATAGCTAAGACCGCTACCTTGTGGCCCTCCTTGATCAGCTTCATTCCCAGTGACTCGATCGTGGTGGATTTACCTACACCAGGAACACCGGTGAGGCCGACGCGGAGTGCGTTTCCGGAGTGCGGCAGCAGCTTGACCAGCAGCTCTTGTGCCAAAACGCGGTGTGCCGGGGCCGTAGATTCCAGCAGGGTCACTGCCCGCGCCATCTGGGTGCGATCCCCCGCCAGCACAGCCTCATACAGCTGGTCTACGTCGATGCGCCGACGGGCACGCTTAACTGCTTCCGGGGCAACCGCCATGCCGACGTCCGTGCCCGCGGTCGTGGTGAGGGAACCGAGAGAATGCTCGAGGAAGTTGCTGGACATTATGGGGTGCGCTCCTAGTGGCGTCGAAAAGCGAGCGGGGGCGACGCACTGTGCGCCACCCCCGAATGATTGCTGGTGTTTGAGGCTGTATTAGGCGTCGACGTTCAGGTCAAAGCCCAGGTTGGCCGACAGCTTTGTCATCATGTCGATCGCAGACTCCGCGATGACGGTGCCCGGTGGGTAGATCGCAGAAGCGCCCATATCGTACAGCTCCTGGAAGTCACCCGGTGGGATCACACCACCAACGATGATCATGATGTCTTCGCGGCCCAGCTTGGCCAGTTCCTCCTTCAGCGCAGGAACCAAGGTCAGGTGGCCTGCTGCCAGGGAGGACACGCCCACCACGTGGACGTCAGCGTCGACAGCGCTACGAGCTGCCTCCGCAGGGGTCTGGAATAGCGGTCCAACATCAACGTCCATGCCGAGGTCAGCGTAGGCGGATGCGACGACCTTCTGACCACGGTCGTGGCCATCCTGGCCCATCTTGGCGATGAAGATACGGGGACGACGGCCCTCTTCCTTCTCGAAAGCGTCGGCCATGGCGATGGCCTTGGCAACGTTAGACACGGTGCCTTCCTTTCCGACCTCGTCCTTGTAGACGCCGGACAGGGTCTTGATCTCAGCCTCATGGCGGCCGAAGACCTTCTCCAAAGCCATGGAGATCTCACCAACGGTAGCCTTGGCGCGGGCGGCATCCACGGCCAGCTTCAGCAGGTTGGATTCCAGATCGCCCGGCTCGCGCTCCTCAGTAGCAGCAGCGGCGGTCAGGGCATCCAGGGTGCGCTGCACCTCGTGCTCATCGCGCTCAGCACGCAGGCGCTCCAGCTTCTCCAGCTGCTCCGCACGCACCTTGGAGTTCTCCACCTTGAGAACTTCAATCTGCTCGTCTTCCTCAACGATGTACTTGTTCACACCAATGAGGGCCTGGCGGCCAGAGTCAATACGAGCCTGGGTACGGGCAGCGGATTCCTCAATGCGTAGCTTCGGAATACCTTCGACGGTTGCCTGTGCCATGCCACCCGCAGCCTCAACCTCTTCGATGTGCTTACGTGCGCGGTTAGCCAGCTCATTGGTCAGCCATTCGATGTAGTAGGAACCAGCCCATGGGTCCACTGGACGGGTGGTGCCGGACTCCTGCTGCAGCAACAACTGGGTGTTACGAGCGATACGAGCCGAGAAGTCAGTCGGCAGAGCCAGTGCCTCATCCAGAGCGTTGGTGTGCAGCGACTGGGTGTGGCCCTGGGTCGCGGCCATCGCCTCGATCGCAGTACGGGAGACGTTGTTGAAGACGTCCTGTGCGGTCAGCGACCAACCAGAGGTCTGGGAGTGGGTACGCAGCGACTGGGACTTCGGGTTCTTCGGGTCGAACTTAGCCACCAGCTCGCTCCACAGTAGACGGCCGGCGCGCAGCTTAGCGATCTCCATGAAGGTGTACATGGAAATGCCCCAGAAGAAGGACAGACGCGGAGCGAACTTATCCACGTCCAGGCCAACTTCCTTACCCGCGCGGATGTACTCGATGCCGTCGGCAAGCGTGTAGGCGAGCTCGAGGTCAGCGGTAGCGCCCGCCTCCTGGATGTGGTAGCCGGAGATGGAGATGGAGTTGAAGCGAGGCATCTTCAGCGAGGTGTACTCGAAGATGTTCGAGATGATCCGCATCGATGGCTTCGGCGGGTAGATGTAGGTGTTACGAACCATGAACTCCTTCAGAATGTCGTTCTGAATGGTTCCGGCAAGCTGCTCCGGGGTCACGCCCTGTTCCTCGGCCGCCACGATGTACAGCGCGAGGATCGGCAGCACAGCGCCGTTCATGGTCATGGACACGGACACGTTGCCGAGGTCGATACCTTCGAACAGCTGGCGCATGTCCAGGATGGAGTCGATAGCCACGCCGGCCATACCGACGTCACCGACCACACGCTCGTTGTCAGAGTCGTAACCGCGGTGGGTAGCCAGGTCGAATGCGACCGACAGGCCCTTCTGACCAGCCGCTAGGTTGCGACGGTAGAACGCGTTGGACTCGGCTGCAGTGGAGAAACCAGCGTACTGGCGAATCGTCCATGGCTGGTTGGTGTACATGGTTGGGTATGGGCCACGCATGAATGGCGCAATACCAGGGAAGGAATCAATGGGGTGTCCCTTGGCAGCGGCCGCGTCGCGGTCGGAGCGGGTGTACACACGCTTAACGTCAATGCCTTCCGGCGTAGACCAAACCTGGCCATCAGCAGGGGGCTCAGTCTGAGCAGCCGCGTCGGAAGTGCGTGGCACCTCAGCGAAATTCGGGATAGTAGTCATATTTCCTTACGCTCCCAGCTTGGTCAGCAGCTCAGCCAGAACCTGGGCTGCATCGATCTTCATGTTGACGTAGCCGTCCGGCTTAACCTCAGCGTCCGCGAAGGACTTCTCCGCGCCAGCGACCAAGATAGTGCCAGCACCGGCCTCACGCAGCGCCTTAACGACGTCCGCACCCGTAGCCGCATACTCCTGGTCAGTGCCACACACCACCACGATGTCGGTTTCCTTCGCAGCAGCCGCAAACTCGTCAGTGCCAGCGACAAGCTGACCTGGGTTCAAAGTTTCGATACCACCGGACGCGAGCAAGTTCGCGGTGAAACCGGTGCGCACATTGTGCTTGGCCAGCGGACCAATCGGAATCATGCCGATCAGCGGACGCTTGCCATTGGCTTCCAGGAAGGCGTCGGAGCGGTTACGCAGCGCCTCAAACTCGGCAGCCCACCGGCGCACACCGGCTGGTTCGACGCGCAGCTCGGCAGGCAGTGGCTTCTCGCCCAGGTTCGGGAACTCGTTAATGCCCGTGACCTTCTTCACGCGGCGGGCGATGTCGGCGCGCACCCGCTCGTAAGAAGCATCTAGCTTGTCCTGAACTGCGTCGGCAGCAGCTTGCAGGCCACCCCTGCCCTCAACCTCGGTGAACTCGCCCCATGCCTTATCAGCCAGCTGCTGGGTCAGGGACTCGACGAAGTAGGAGCCACCAGCAGGGTCAATCACGTGACCGAGGTGGGACTCTTCCAACAGCAACAGGTTAGTGTTGCGGGCAATGCGAGCAGCGAACACACGAGAGGTTCCCGGCAGACCACCTGAGATGGAGTGGTCGAACGGCAGGACCTCGACATCGTCAGCCCCACCAACACCAGCAGCGAACGCTGCGACGGTCACGCGGAGCATGTTCACCCATGGATCACGCTGGGAGAACATCGCTGGAGCAGTCAGCGCGTGCTGTGGTGCCAAACCAGCCTCAGGAGCTCCCAGAACCTCTGCAACGCGGGCCCAGAGGGTCCGGGCAGCGCGGAACTTAGCGATCTGCGCGAATTGATCATCGCTAGCGGCGAAGCGGAACGCGATCTGGCCCAGCGCATCCTCGATGCTCAGACCGGCTTCGGTCAGCGCGCGGACGTACTCAACACCGGTTGCCAGAGCGAAACCAATCTCCTGGGCATCCGTCCCGCCCTGGTTATTGAAGGCCACGGCGTCGACAAGCAGCGTGCGGATGCTGCCAGCGAAGGTGGCATTTTCGACGGCCAGTGCAACGGCGTCGTCAAGAGCGATGGACTCGGTGCCCACGAAACCGGCCGAAAGTGGAGCTGCGGACAGTTCAAAACGTGCCTTTTCCGCGACACCAGCCTCCTCAGCCAGTGCCTTGAGAGCATCGCTGGCAGCTTTGACGTCGGCGCCAGCGAGCACGCGGACCTCAACCAGATCCAGGTATACGTCCTTCAACACAGCAGGAAGATCCGCAGCGCTCAGGCCCGCGGTGAGGTCAATGACCACAACGGTGGAGCCATTATTCAGGGCGTGCAGAATCGCCTTATTGGTTGCGGCCGCATCACCTGCGGTGCCGGAAGCCACGCCACCGAAAGTTTCGGTGACTCCCCAGCCCGAAGCAGTGACATCGCCCCGAGTGTAAGGAAAAACACCAGGCGCAGAAACTTCAGCGAGCTCATCTGCGCGGGTGTAGAGCGGATTGACGTCGATGCCTTCGTAGGTGGTGTGGATCAACCTCGTCCACACATCGAGTGGGACATCAGCAATGTCCTTCTTTTGCACACGAGCAAACACCTTCGCTACTGCCTTGTACCAATCCTGCTGAGTCTCAGCGAAGTCAGCAGGAAGCGAGGTGTTTACCGCGTCAGACTGTACATCAGTCACTACGGACCTTCTCCCCTTGTGCTTGAACCCGGGCAGGAACGAGTCTCCACCCGGATCGGTTACGTTCAGTTCAAAACACCATGAGCAATTCCATACAGGTACGGCCTCGCTCACAATCACTAACAAGTGTAGCCACCACCGCAGTGAATTGTTGCGTATTTGCGCACATACAGGGAGGCGAATTCACCATCGAACTCATAAAGCTGCAGTTAAAGCGGTGTAACAACGCTGAATTCGGGGCTAATGTTGACGCCGCCCACTACACCCGCTCAACCACTAAACTAACCTGGAATACCATGCGAACCCAAGGACCACCGTGGTGGCGGATCTGTGCATTTCTCGCGTTCCTCGCTGCCGGAATCGTCCTCGCGACGACAGTGCAGCTCCCCTCCATCACTGAGATGCGCCAATGGGTAGACAGCTACGGCCAGTGGTCCATCGCGCTGTTTGCACTCCTCTATGTCACGGTGACGCAGTTCCCCATCCCCCGTACCGCACTGACGGTTTCGTCCGGACTGCTCTTTGGACCAGCGTTGGGGATAGGAATTGCACTGCTGGGGACGACGCTCGCCGCCCTCATCAACATCACGCTCGTGCGGGCTTTGTTGGGATCTGATCCGGAAGGCTCTACAGCGGACTCGTGGACTTCACGTCTTGCACGGACCCACCGCAACCACAAGGCCTTAACAAAGATCAATCAGCGGTTGCAGCACCGCGGATTCTTCTCCATTTTCTGCCTGCGGTTAATTCCCGGCATTCCTTTCTCAGTACTGAACTACGCCTGCGCCATCACTCCCGTAAAACGCAAAGACTTTACCCTAGCGACACTGTGTGGCTCTGCCCCGTCGACGATTATTGGAGTGTTGCTCGGCGACTCTGTGGCGTTAGGGGAAAACAATCACGCCGCGCTCCTTTTGGGAACCCTGTTTATCATCGGAGTCCTTGGATTTACGGCGGATTTATTGCTACCAGTCAAGTCTAAAACGTAGACTAGGCTCATGTTTGCGATCCATGCCCGCTATCGTGGCCGCGCTGTCCGGCGCGCCGAACTCGTCGCCCGCTCCGCGGAAGCTCTGTCCACTATGGAAGGCGTCGGCACATTTGACATCCTTGGTGTGGAGGACATTTGCGCGGTAGTTGACACCCCGGAAGCAGTAGCCGATACGACGATGGCGCTGTTGTCCGCTGGGGAATGGGCAATCGGGATCGGCATCGCGCCCACAGCTACGAACCCAACCTCGGACGTCGTCACTAAGATTGCCGGTGCTGCACTAGGCGCCCGGGCACGGGTGGGCGTCGTCAAGGTGCGGGTTCATGGCCCACGTACGCTAAAGCCGGACGCCGACGAGTGGGCCAGCGACATCGCCGCCTGTTTCCTGATGCTCGCCACCGTACTGGCTAAGCGCAGCATCGAAGGGCGCGAAGCTACGTCACTGATGCGGCGTGGCTATAACCAAAACGAAGCCGCCGCAGAGCTGGGAATCACCAAGCAGGCGATGTCCCAACGGCTGCAGGCGGCTGGGTGGCAAGCGGAAACTGCCGGGTGGCAGCTTGCCGTTAATCTTCTTCGACGGGCTGAGGAGCTAACTGAGGCTCCGGGAAGCTAGGCTGTGGCTGAGCCTGCGGCAGCTGCTTCTTGAGCTCAGGAACCTCCGGCTCGACAGGCTTGTTGGCCACTGCATTCGCAGCTGCGACGGCAGCCGCAATTTCCGGATCCGATTCCGTGTTGAACCACTCGTCGGTATCTTCCTGCTCCGTGATCTTCTTATCGGTTTCGCTCACCGCTGGTGGCTCGTAACGGAAGACCCCATCGTCGTCCTTCTTCGCCATCGCGCGGGCGAATTGTTCCAGGGAATCCCCGAACTGGCTCGGAACCATCCAGACCTTGTTCGCGGAACCCTGTGCCATCTTCGGCAACTTCTCCAGGTACTGGTACGCCAAGACTTCTGGCGTGAGCTGCGAGGACTTGATCGCCGCGTTGACCTTCTGAATCGAACGTGCTTCACCCTGGGCCTTGAGGTACTTCGCCGCACGCTCGCCCTCTGCCCGCAGGATCATCGCCTGGCGCTCTGCCTCTGCGGCGAGAATTGCAGCGTGCTTCTCGCCTTCCGCAGCCAGGATCTTGGCCTGCTTTTCACCCTCAGCGGTCTTGATGTCCGCCTCACGCTGACCTTCTGCGGTAAGAATTGTGGCGCGCTTCTCGCGGTCCGCTTTCATCTGCTTTTCCATCGACTGCTGAATCGATGGTGGTGGATCAATTGCCTTCAATTCCACGCGGGAGATACGAAGGCCCCACTTGGTGGTAGCTGCGTCCAGCTCACCACGCAGCCGACGGTTGATCACTTCACGGGAGGTCAGGGTCTCCTCCAGCGTCATACCACCGACAACATCGCGCAGCGTTGCGGTGGAAATCTGCTCCACACCCACGATGTAGTTATCCACGCCGTAAATGGCGCGCGCCGGATCGTTGATCTGGAACGTCACCACGGTGTCAATAGCCACCGTCAGGTTGTCCTCGGTAATCACCGCTTGCGGTGGGAATGATACGACGCGCTCGCGGGTATCCACCTTGGCACGAACCCGGTCAACAAACGGCACCAGCAACGTGATGCCACCGGACACTGTCCTGGTGTATCGTCCGAGGCGCTCAATAACTGCCGCTTCTCCCTGTGGAATCAACGCGATGGATTTCACCAGCACAATCACCACAAAGAGCAAAATGACGATGAGGGCAAAAAGACCTGCCATCTATAGCTCCTTCCACACGACGGCGGTTGTGCCATCGATACTTACTACGTTTACTTCTTCGCCGACCGCGATCGGGGTCGTGGGATCGATACTCCGGGCAGACCAAATCGAACCATCCAACCGGACCTGGCCCCCGGTACCAGTTACCTCTTCCAGCACCACTGCGCGCTGTCCCTCCAAGGCCTTCACCGACGTATCCAGCACCGGCTTTCTAGTCAAATGCCGATGCAGATATGGCTTGAGGAAGACCAACAGGAGGAGGGCCGAGACGGCGAAGCAGGCAATTTCGGCCCACAACGGGATGCCAGGAATGGCGGCACCGGCCGTCGCTAAGGCTGCCCCGGCAAGCATGAGCATGGTGAACTCGCCGGCGAGCAATTCCGCTGATGCCAGGACGAGCGCTGCAATAAACCAAATGATGGGTCCCACGATTTACTAATCTACCTAAACGTGTACTTCGGGGGCGACGCTAACGAAAATCTTCTTTACTTAGTTCCGGGACGGTGACCCAGTCCACCAGCTTCTCCACCGCCCCGATCAGTGTCGCATCCAGGTCCCGGAAGCTTTCCACGGCGTTATATACGCGGTTCCAGCCTTCCCGAGGATCACTCCACCCCACGCGACGGCACACTCCCGTCTTCCAGTCCTCCCCGTACGGCACCTCCGGCCACGCGCGCAGGCCCAGCTTGTTCGGCTTCACAGCAGCCCAAATATCGATGAATGGGTGCCCGGTGACCAGCACGTGTGGGCCCACGTTCTCCACCAACCGGGTCTCTTTAGAACCTTGCACCAGGTGGTCAGCTAACACCCCGACGCGACGACCCGGCCCCGGACCAAACTCGGCGAGGCGTTCCGGGAGATTGTCCAGTCCCTCCAGATACTCCACCACTACGCCCTCGACGCGCAGGTCATGGCCCCAAATCTTTTCCACGATCGCCGCATCATGGATGCCCTCCACCCAAATCCGCGACGGCGCGGCCACCTTGGCTTGGACGTTTGCCACCTTGCGGGATCCAGAGTTTGACTGCGCCGGGGCTTGCTTTGGCACATATCGCGTCAGGGACACTCGCTGCCCCTCCACCAGGAACGCGCCGGTGACCATCTTGAACAGTCGCTCTCGGCCGTGCCGATCCTCTAACCGAATGAAATCGCCGTCGTAGGTGCGCTCGAAGCCTACCACCGCGCCGACAAAGCCGTCAGCCAGCACCTCAACCACCAGTCCGGGCTCCGCCGGAACCGCGGGATACTGTGGCCGCTTGCTGCGGGAATGTCCGGAAAAGATGTCTCCTGCATATCGGTCAGTCATGACAGTCAAGCCTATCGGGTAACTTATCTAGATTATGGATCAGCGCGCACATGTCTACTCCCCGCTCCAGAACATCGCGATCTGGTTGGCGTCGTGGCTGCACGGCCACATCGCCACCGATGAATGTGTGGACGCGCTGCGCGCGCTGGGCGGAGACATCAGGATCGCTGGCGTGCAACCTGATGCGCCTGGAAACACGCTTGAGCTGCTGCGTACCATCCGGCGGCTGGCGGCCGAAAGCCTGGATGCTGGGGAACCCGTCATCCAGCTCGTATTGTGCGGCCCGGGTGAGGCGCCAGGGCTGCGGGCTGGCTCGCCGAGCGCCCGGGCCACGCTGGCGAGCGGAATGGGCGCGTTGGTGCTACCCACCCCGGACAGGTTTCGCAGCCACGTGGTGGTGCCCGTGGACCGCGGCGGCGGGTTGGCATGCGAGATTTTCGCCGAGGCGGAGCCGTTGCCTGCGCAGCACTACCTCTCCCCTGGGGAGGCAGACCTGCTGCTTGCCGACGCCACCCGCTCCGCGGCGCAGCTTATCGACGCCATCCCCCACGTCACTCCGGACCTGCCGAACCCCCGCCTCACAGTTGGCACCCTAACGGACTTCTATGACACCCCAGGTCTTCCGTTTTCTACCCCACCGCGCGCCGCGAAACTGTTCGCTCGCGCGGACCGGGTGGCTGCGATCATTGAAACGGTGTCCAGCCATGTTGGGGATCATTCTCTGGACCCGGTGTTGCTCCCGCTCATGCGCAATGTCCGGATGGCGCGCACCGCTGGGGTGAGCTACGCGGTGCACGAATTGGCGCGGTGTTAAGAGGATCGCGGGCGGCGCGTCGGGACGCAGCAGTTCGCGGCGCAAGGTTGCCCGTTGACGCTGCAGCCACGGCCAAGACGCTGTGGTTGCTGCTGAGCATGTTCGCGCAGCAGCTCAATTACTAGCTGGGTGAATTCCTCCGTGGGGCCGATCGTTGCGGCGCGGACAACACGCTGGCCATTCTTGTTAGCTTCGTCCGTGAGCTCCGTGTCAAGGTCCCACACGACCTCGATGTGGTCGGAGATGAACCCGACTGGGTAGACGATGAGATTGCGGACGCCGTCGTCGGCAAGCGCGGCAGCATGGTCGACGATGTCCGGTTCCAACCACGGGATGTGCGGGGCGCCGGAACGAGACTGCCAGACCAGATCCCAGTCAGCAATTCCCAGCTCGGCCGCGATGAGTTCCGCGGAGCGGCGTACCTGAGTGGAATAAAGCGGGCCGTCGTCAGGGGTGCCGGAGGATTGGTCAGCGGCCGTGGGGATGGAATGGGCGGTGAAGACGAGGCGGAATTCAGCTTCGCCTAAGGCAGTGATGGCGTCCCGTACGCTATCGACGCTTGCTTTGATGAACAGCGGGTGGTCATAGAATTGGCGCAGCTTAGTGAACGTGACCTCGGGAAGGCCGCGTTGTTGCAGGTGCTTGCGGATGTGGGTGATGTCTTCGTCATATTGTCGGCATCCTGAGTATCCGCCCCACGCGGAGGTTGCCAGGACTGCGACGTTGCGGTGCCCGTCCGCCACCAGCTGCTCGGCGGCCTCGGTCCCGAAGGGGTGCCAGTTCCGGTTGCCGAAGTAGATGGGAAGCCCAGGAAGGGCCCGTTGGAGGTGCGCGACGATCTCCCGGTTCAATCCGTTGAGCGGGCTGACGCCGTCGAAGTGGTAGTAGTGCTCACAGACGTCGTCGAGTCGCTCTGGCGGGATACCGCGCCCACGGGTGACGTTTTCCATGAAGGGGCGCACGTCGGCAACGCCCTCAGGCCCGCCAAACGACAACACGAGAAGTGCATCGAATGGCAGGCCTGAGATCAAGTCCTCGTTCTGGGTCATGCAGACTACCCTAGCGCACGCGGTGTTAGATCAATCGCACGGCGTAGGGGCTCATTCCACTCCAGCGAACCGGGTTGACCGACACCGTTGCTCCGGACTGTGGGGCTTCGATCATCATGCCGTCACCGAGGTAGATCGCAACGTGATTTTCTGCGTTTGGACCGTAGAAGATGAGGTCGCCACGTTGCATCTCGCTTGGAGACACCTTGGTACCGCGCTGGTACTGGTAGCCGGTGTAGTGTGGCAGATCGATGCCGACGCCGGCGAAGGCGTAGAGCACCAGACCAGAGCAGTCGAAGCCGATCTTGTTGTAGTCGCCGTAGGAGTCAGCGACGCCGCCATCGCGGATACCCTGGGTTGGGCCGTTCGCGTCGCCACCACCCCAGGCGTAAGGTACGCCGACCTGGGCTTGAGCGCGAGCAATCATGGTTTCGATGCGTTGCGCGCGGCTACCGGTGGCCGGGGCCGTCGGTGCATTGCCGGACGGCTTAGCGACGGCCCCAACCGCCGCAGCTAATGCGTCAGCGAGATTACCCAAGTCAAGGTAATCGTTCTCACCAAAGATCCCACTGTTTGCTTGAGTGTTTGCTGCCTCGGCTGCGGCGAGCGCTGCGGCCGCAGCGGTAGCGGCTGCCACAGCATCGTTTTGCTGCTGTTGCAGTTCAGCTTCGCGTTGCTGTCGTGCGGCTGCCTCTGCCTGGGCTGCAGCAGCAGCGGCTGCGGCTTGCTCCGCCTGAGCCTGGGCAGCGGCGCGTTCCGCCTCAGCTGCCGCGGCTGCGCGGGCGCGGGCCTCGGCCTCTGCTTGTGCTTTTTGGCGAGCCTCTTCCTCGGCCTTTGCCTTGGCGGCAGCGGCTTCCGCTGCGGCCTTCTCGGCAGCCTTGCGCTCCTCCTCCGCCTTTAGGAAGTCCTGGTATTCCTTGCGCTGCTGATGCAAAGTGCCACTGTTAGCCTTCGCAGCTTCGAGACGAGCCTTAGCGGTGTTTCGCTCTTCTACCAGGCTCTTGTGCTCGGCGTTGCGCTGGGCCAACAGTGCAGAGTTGGTGTCGTACGCTTGCTGCGCAGCGGACTGGGCAGCGGATGCTTCCCGTTCCCGCTGTTCTGCAATGGCGCGCTTTTCACGCAGCACAGATTCTTTGTTTGCGGCTTCGGTACGCAGGCGATCCAGCTCTTCGATCGCTGCACGCTGCTTGGCCGCGTTCTGGCGCAGGTACGTTTGGCGAGCTAGAGCGTCCTCGGTGTTGCCGGTGCCGGCTGCACCGGAGACGGCACCATTGGCGGAACCGCGTCGGTAAGCCGCGCGGGAGACTTCGTCGAGGGTGTGCTGAGCCTGTTCGATCGCTTTCTGGCTGGCATCCAAATCCTGCTTGGCAAGGTCGACTTCTTCGCGCGCCTTTTGAGCTTCGGCCTGTGCAGTTTGCAGGTCGACCATCGCCTTGTTCACGGCTTCGCGCAGTCCACCCATCTCGTTTTCGAGGCGAGTAATCTCGGCCTCTTTTTCAGACAAGGTGGTGGCAAGGCGCGCGACGTCCCCGTTACCTGCGTTGACTGCATCCTCGGCTGCCTTGATGTCCGCGTCGGACGGGTTCGGTGGAGGTACCGGTTGGGCGAGCGCAGTCGCCGAACCAATGGTCGCGCAGCATGCTGCAACCGCCACCAAAGCCCTGGCTGAGGCCAGGCGGGACTGCGGATCCTTGATCGTTGCCACGGGGTAACTCCATTCACCTTCGCTAACTGCGTACAGGATGTGGCTCACGCGTCCCGCCAACACACATTAGGTCAACCTTCTAGGCTTGATTTCTGCACAATGCTTCCCCACATCAGCAAATACAGCCTCAATTAACTTATTGTGAATCAGCCAACTCATGAGCCGACAACAAGAACAATAAGCCACAACGACCCAATAAAGACACTCTTGACTCGTTAGTCACACTAGTAAAGGCCAGCCCCATGACTTACGTTTATGGTGCTGGCCTGCGAGAATGTTACGGAATGATATCGAATGTGAAATATATCACATTGCGAAAAAGGGGCGTGTCGTTACGCGATTGAGGTGCGATTGCAACTATTGCGAGCGGTCAAGCGTTTTGGCTTGACTGTAGCGGAAGGTGTGGATGGCGGTGATAACAATCGCGAGCCCCAATAACGCGGCGATAACGATATTGATCCACATCCAAGGGAACACAGGTCCATTCAGAGTGTCGATGAACTGGCGCGCTGCCGGGGCGATTTCAGGGTTGGAGAGGAAGTCGTACTGCGCGGCCTCTAGGGCGGCGCGTGAGAAGTCGTGACTGACTACTGCCCCAGATCCAGGCGCGCGCACGATGATGGTGTCAAAGTCGGTAGTGTTTAACAGCTCCTGGGCAACGTCGCGCGTCGCACCCGCCTCCGGCGGCGTGTGATCGAGAATAACGAAGGCAGTACGTCCGAAATTGGTGTCCAGCCCGTACTGTGCCACATTTTGCAGTTCCGGTTCTAGGGTTGGGTGTTCGATGCCCAGCTGTCCGATAGCCACGCCATCTGCATTGATTTGATCGCGCATCGAGACGATATCAATATCTGACGGGATCATGACAGCTTCCTTAGTGTTGGGGGCGCGGACGGATCCAGAGTTTAGTGTCACATTTCCCTGTGCTTCGCGGTGACTCGCCCATATCGCGCAAGTTTTCCACGTAGGCTGTGAGCTAGACAGTGTTTTCGGGCCTGTTGTGGTGGCCAGTAGTCCCCAGATAGGGGCAGGTTGGAGGTTCAATGCCTCAACAGAACGCTCGTACTGTTAAACTGTCTCGTAGACGATGGTTAATACCCGATCGTTTACTCACCCATAACAATAGGAAGTGGAGCTGACTGTGACGATTAGCAAGAACTCCTTCGGTGCCAAGAGCACGCTGACCGTAGGCGACAAGTCTTACGACTACTACGCCCTCAGCGCAGTGCCTGGCATGGAGAAACTGCCATACTCTCTTAAGGTTCTTGGCGAGAACCTGCTGCGCACCGAAGATGGCGCCAACATCACCGCCGATCACATCAACGCGATTGCTAACTGGGACGCTTCGGCAGAGCCAAGCATCGAAATCCAGTTCACCCCAGCACGTGTGCTGATGCAGGACTTCACCGGCGTTCCTTGTGTCGTTGACCTCGCAACCATGCGCGAAGCTGTCAAGACCCTCGGTGGCGACCCGGACAAGGTTAACCCACTCAACCCTGCTGAGATGGTCATCGACCACTCCGTTATCGTTGAGGCCTTTGCTTCTAAGGAAGCACTGAAGACCAACGTTGACATTGAGTACGAGCGCAACGAAGAGCGCTACAAGTTCCTGCGCTGGGGCTCCAAGGCCTTCTCCAACTTCCGCGTTGTGCCTCCAGGAACCGGCATTGTCCACCAGGTGAACATTGAGAACCTGGCTCGCGTCGTCTTCGACAACGACGGCCTGGCATACCCAGACACCTGCATCGGTACTGACTCCCACACCACCATGGAAAACGGCCTGGGCATCCTGGGCTGGGGCGTGGGTGGCATCGAGGCTGAGGCCGCAATGCTCGGCCAGCCAGTGTCCATGCTCATCCCTCGCGTCGTCGGCTTCAAGCTGACCGGCGAGATCCCAGTGGGCGTTACCGCTACCGACGTCGTTCTGACCATCACCCAGATGCTGCGTGAGCACGGTGTGGTTCAGAAGTTCGTCGAGTTCTACGGCAACGGTGTGAAGGCTATCCCACTGGCTAACCGTGCCACGATCGGCAACATGTCCCCAGAGTTCGGCTCCACCTGTGCGATCTTCCCGATCGACGAGGAGACCGTCAAGTACATGCACCTCACCGGCCGCTCCGAAGAGCAGTGCGCACTGGTCGAGGCATACGCTAAGGCTCAGGGCATGTGGCTGGAGCAGGACGCCCCAGAGGCAACCTACTCCGAGTACCTCGAGCTGGACCTGTCCACCGTTGTTCCTTCCATCGCTGGCCCGAAGCGTCCACAGGACCGCATCCTGCTGTCCGAGGCCAAGGAGCAGTTCCGCAAGGACCTGGCCAACTACACCAACGACGAAGTCTGCACCGACGAGTCCCTTCCTGCAAAGCGCATGGAGGCTGAAGGTGAGGCCCTGGAGGAGACCTCCGCACAGGTCACCGACCTCAACGTCTCCCAGGCTGGCAACGGCGAGTCCGCTGCTGTTGGCCGCGTTGGTCGCCCATCCAACCCAATCACCGTGACCTCCCCTAAGGGCGGCGAGTACACCCTCGACCACGGCATGGTTGCGATTGCGTCCATCACCTCTTGCACCAACACCTCTAACCCATCTGTGATGATCGGCGCTGGCCTGATCGCACGCAAGGCCGCTGAAAAGGGCCTGAAGGCTAAGCCATGGGTCAAGACCATCTGTGCACCTGGCTCCCAGGTTGTCGACGGCTACTACAAGCGCGCTGACCTGTGGAAGGACCTCGAGGCTCTCGGCTTCTACCTCTCCGGCTTCGGCTGCACCACCTGTATCGGTAACTCCGGCCCACTGCCAACCGAGGTGTCCAAGGCCATCAACGAGGCTGACCTGGCAGCTACCGCAGTTCTGTCCGGTAACCGTAACTTCGAAGGCCGCATCTCCCCTGACGTAAAGATGAACTACCTGGCTTCGCCAATCATGGTCATCGCTTACGCCATTGCCGGCACCATGGACTTCGACTTCGAAACCCAGGCGCTGGGTCAAGACCAGGACGGCAACGACGTCTTCCTGAAGGACATCTGGCCATCCACCGAGGAGATCGAGGCTACCATCGAGCAGTCCATCTCCCGTGAGCTGTACGAAGCTGATTACGCCGACGTATTCAAGGGAGACGAGCAGTGGCAGAACCTCCCAACCCCAGAGGGCAAGACCTTCGAGTGGGATGAGAACTCCACCTACATCCGCAAGGCTCCGTACTTCGACGGCATGGAGCTTGAGCCAGCTCCTGTCAAGGACATTAAGGGCGCACGCGTCCTGGCTAAGCTGGGCGACTCGGTCACCACTGACCACATCTCCCCTGCTTCCTCCATCAAGCCGGGCACCCCAGCTGCTCAGTACCTGGATGCCAATGGCGTTGAGCGCAAGGACTACAACTCCCTCGGTTCCCGTCGTGGTAACCACGAGGTCATGATGCGTGGTACCTTCGCCAACATCCGCCTCCAGAACCAGCTGGTGGACATCGCTGGTGGCTACACCCGCGACTTCACCAAGGGCGGCGAGCAGGCCTTCATCTTCGACGCCTGCGAGAACTACAAGGCTGCTGGCATCCCACTGGTCGTTCTGGCTGGTAAGGAATACGGCACCGGTTCTTCCCGTGACTGGGCTGCTAAGGGCACCAACCTGCTAGGCGTGAAGGCCGTCATCACCGAGTCCTTCGAGCGTATTCACCGCTCCAACCTGATCGGCATGGGCGTTATCCCACTGCAGTTCCCAGCTGGTGAATCCCACGCTTCCCTGGGCCTGGACGGCACCGAGACCTTCGACATCGAGGGCATCGAGGAGCTGAACAACGGTGTGACCCCTAAGACCGTGAAGGTCACCGCAACCAAGGAGTCCGGCGACAAGGTCGAATTCGATGCAGTTGTGCGCATCGACACCCCGGGTGAAGCCGATTACTACCGTAACGGTGGCATCCTGCAGTTCGTGCTGCGCAACATGATCAAGGGCTAATTGCCACTGTGATCATCTCGACTGGGGCTGACTAGTTCCCGCTAGCGGCGGGCGGTCAGCCCCAGTTGTCTTTCACACCTCTACAAGGAGAACCCATGCCTAGAGTGAGTGACGCGGACCTCAATGAGCGGCGCCGTGAGATCCTCGTGGGGGCCCGCAAATGTTTTGCCGAGCATGGCTACGAAGGAGCCACTGTCCGGTTGCTGGAGGAAGCGACGGGGAAATCCCGCGGCGCGATCTTCCACCACTTTGCGGATAAGGAAACCTTATTCCTCGAAATCGGCCGCCAGGATGCGCTCCAGATGGCTGAGACCGTAGCGGAGGAAGGCTTGGTGCAGGTAATGCGGGATATGCTCGCAGACCCGGACCGTTTCGAATGGCTCTCCACCCGCTTGGAGATCACTCGCCTTCTGCGTACCGACGCCGCGTTCCGTGATCGCTGGCAGCAACAGCAAGCCGTGCTTGACGACGCCGTCCGCCGACGCTTGAAAGCTAACGCCGACGCGGGAACGATGCGAACCGACGTGGACCCGGAAGTGCTGTACCTGTTCCTGGAGACGATGTTCGATGGTCTCACAGCGAAATTAGCCTCTGGCGCAGAAACAGCCCAGTTCAGCCCAGTGCTGGACTTAGTGGAGGCTTCAGTCCGACGTGACTAGCGCGCCTAAGTAGCGGCGGGCCATGATCCGCTGTCCTAGGCGCGCCACTGGGCCACCTATTTTGGTGACCCAGGACTGTGGCCGGGAAAAGGCTGCGCATTCTGCCCACACGGCATCTGCTTCCATCCAGACGCGGAAGGACTCTTCCCCACTTTCCCAGTGGCCCGGCATGGTGCCATAGGAAGCGCACGCAGATTCGGCCGTTTGCTCGGCGTGGACTATAAAACAGCGATGTTTGATGGGGCCGAGATGGAGGGTGACGGTGTGGTCGTCGATAAGCGGCCTCAGCCCTGCGTGGCGTTGCATCTCCCACGCCATGAGGCGCCCGCACGCCGTTTCGAAAGCGGCTTTTCCTGTACCAATGCGGCTCCTGATACGGAAGCAGTGCCAACCCGCAGCCTCTAATAGACCCTGATGGGTGGAGAGGTTTCGAGAAATTCCGATGTATTTCTGCGGATATGTGACAGGAGCCATAGCAACCATACTAGACTAAGTGGTATGTCTAAGTTTTTGTTGGTGTCCATCCGCCATGGTGCAGAGGTTCTTGCTGCGGAATATCGCGATTTCCTGGTAAGTTCCGGTTTGCGGCCGACTGAACTGGACCAAGTTGTCCTGGATTCAGAAACCGCTCGCATCGGTGATGTGAGCCAGTACGCCGGGGTGTTCCTAGGCGGCAGCCCTTTCAATGTCACCGACGCTCAGCCCACGGCTGAGCAGCTGTGGGTGCAGCAGGAAGCCCTCACGATGGTCGATGCCGACATTCCAGCGTTCTACGCGTGCTTCGGATCCAGCCTCCTCGCCCACTTCCGTGGCGGCGTTGTTGGCGACCGTTACTCCGAGACCGCTGGATCGTCGGTGGTTGAGCTCACCCAGGAAGGAACAATGGATCCGCTCCTGCAGGGCGTGCCATCACGTTTTAATGCGCTGACCGGTCATGCGGAAAGCGTGGAAGAGCTGGTAACCGGGGCAACGTTGCTGGCAACGGGGCCAACGTGCCCCGTGCAGATGTTCCGGATCAACGACACCACCTGGGCGACCCAATTCCACCCGGAGCTGGATGCACAAGGGCTAGCCACCCGGATGCAGGAATACCTCCACAATGGGTATTTCGCGCCGGAAGAATACGACGAGATCGTCGCGCATATTTCTTCGGTGGACGTTGCGCCGGTGCGACAGATCATGCGAAACTTCGTGTCCTACGCCACTATTTTTTCCGACCCCACACTGCGTATGCCAGCGGCCCAAAGAAGTTAATAAAACTCAGCCCGAACCACAGCCACTTTGAGCCCCGGGTCTTGCTGCGGGGAGTGTGGTAGATGAAGTGCCAGACGATGAGTTTTTCGAGGATTTCGTAGGCCCCGAGCCCGATAATCCAGCCTTTAGCCGAAGGATCGAGATCAGACCACTGTAGTTTGTCGTTTCTGCTCATGAGGACAATCTTAGTCGCGCTAAAGTGAGAGTCATGTACGCAATTATCTCTGTTACCGGCCCTGACCACTCGGGCATCATCGCAGCAGTCGCCACCGAACTGGCTGCCCTGGACGTCAACATCCAGAACGTCTCCCAAACGATTATGGAAGGCTACTTCACCATGATCCTGCACGTTGCTTTCGATGAGTCGAAACTCGACATCGTTACCGTGCAGGACCGGATGTCTGCTGTGGGTGAGAAGGAAAACCTCGCTATTCGGGTCCAATCCGAAGCGCTGTTTACCGCCACCAACGAGATTTAGGGGCTGTCATGAGTTTTGCGCAGCGAAGCCAAGCCATTTGGGACACCATCGAGATGATCCAGGAATACCGCCTGGACATTCGTACCGTGACAATGGGCATTAGCCTCCTCGACTGTGTCCGCGGGTCCATGGCGGAAACCTGTGATGCTGTTTATGATCGTCTCACCACTCAGGCTAAGGACCTGGTCAGCACGTGCGAGGGCATCGAACGTGAGCTGGGTATCCCGATTGTGAACCGGCGCATCTCGGTCACCCCGATTGCCTTGCTGGCCGCTTCTGTTCAGGGCAACCCGGTTGAGCTGGCCCAGGCACTGGATCGCGCGGCGAAGGAAACCGGCGTGAACTTCGTCGGCGGTTATTCTGCACTGGTGGAAAAGGGGATGTCCTCCGGCGATCGCCGTCTGATCGAATCTATCCCGGAGGCCCTCACCATCACCGAGGCCGTGTGCTCCTCCGTGAACGTGGGCACCTCCCGGGCGGGCCTGAATATGGATGCAGTCGCCCAGATGGGGCAGGTGATCAAGGACGCCGCGACGTTGACCAAGGATCGCAGCGCCATCGCCTGCGCCAAGCTGGTGGTCTTCGCTAATTCCGTGGGTGACAACCCGTTCATGGCGGGTGCCTTCCACGGCATCGAAGAGCCGGACTGCGTCGTGTCCGTCGGCGTGTCCGGTCCTGGCGTGGTGGCCCGCGCGCTGGAGCGCATGCCTCACGACGCCTCCCTCAACGCGATCGCAGAAGAGATTAAGAAGGCGGCGTTTAAGATCACCCGTGCCGGTCAGTTGGTCGGCAACATGGCGAGCGAGCGCCTAGGCGTCCCGTTCGGCATCGTCGACCTCTCGCTGGCACCGACCGCCGAAATTGGCGACTCTGTGGCGAACATCCTGGAGGCGATGGGGCTGGATCAGGTTGGCACGCATGGCACCACCGCTGCGCTCGCGCTGCTTAACGACGCCGTAAAGAAGGGTGGCATGATGGCCTGCTCTCGCGTCGGTGGCTTGTCCGGTTCCTTCATCCCGGTCTCCGAGGACAAGGGCATGATTGACGCTGTACGCGCTGGTTCGATCTCCATCGACAAGCTCGAAGCGATGACCGCTATCTGCTCCGTCGGCCTCGACATGGTCGCCATCCCAGGCGACACCTCCGCCGAGCTCATTGCCGGCATGATCGCGGACGAGGCCGCCATCGGCATCATGAACCATAAGACCACCGCAGTCCGCGTCATCCCAGTTCCGGGCACCGAACCTGGCGACGAAGTCAACTTCGGTGGTCTGCTCGGCTATGCACCGGTGATCCCGGTCAACAAGGTGGGCAACTCTTCCTTTATCGCCCGTGGCGGATTCATTCCGGCGCCGGTGCATGGGTTTAGGAACTAGCGGTTCTGATGTAACTAGCTAGGCTTGTCGCCGGCTTCATGTTCTAGGCCACACTGTTTGGGTATTTACTGCGGTGTGGCCAATGTTAACTTTCGAAACAAAGTACCCCCGTATGGAAAGCAATCTGTGCAGGTGGAATGGTTAGAACTAGCCCTCCCCCCACAATTCTATTCTCCAAAAAACACTACAGTCAGCTGCTAGGCTAGCTCAATATTATTCATCCAGCAGTGAAAAAGAAGATTCCTTGGTAATTGGTTTTTGGAGAAAAAGGATTTCATATGGAAGTGCTCATTTTGGTGCATATTTCATTAATCGTGATGGCGTTTTACCTGCTGCACATCACGAATAAGGCAGCAAATGGAGAGTCGCTGCCTGGGAGTCCTGGGTTGCGAACGTCTGCTACCACCGCGGGTATTGATCAGTGGAAAACCGGGCATTCTGCAGCGAAACCTGTGGTTAAGTTGAATGTTTTTCTTCAGGTGGTAACAAACATAATCGCCGTTATTCTCGAACTAATTCATGTTAACCCGATATTAGCGCTCAACATCCCCGTGATTTGTCTCGTCGCCGTTTGTGGCTATGCGGTTTTCGTAGCTGATAAAGCTGTGTGCAGCCGTCGAAATACTGGCTCGATCTAGCCAAAAGCTACCCCCGCCATCACCAATCAGAACCCCAAATTCGACACCCCTAAGCTAGCTCCACCAGCTCCATATAGTCCTCCGACCACAGATCCTCGGTGCCATCAGGCAAGACAATCACGCGCTCCGGCTCCAAAGCCTTGACGGCGCCGGGGTCGTGAGTGACGAGGACGACGGCGCCGGTGTACGTGCGCAGGGCATCGAGCACTTGTTCTCGGGATTGTGGGTCGAGGTTGTTGGTCGGCTCGTCGAGAAGCAGAACGTTGGCGCGGGAGGACACCAGCGACGCAAGCGCGAGGCGGGTCTTCTCACCACCTGACAAGGTTCCTGCTGGCTGGTCGAGCTGTTCGCCGCTGAACATAAAGGCGCCCAGCAGGGACCGCAGGTCCTGCTCCCCTGCATCCGGGCAGGCTTCGATGGTATTTTGCCAAACGCTTTTGGAAGGGTCGATGGTGTCGTGTTCCTGGGCGAAGTAGCCGATCTTGAGGCCGTGGCCAGTGACGATGCCGCCTTCGCCGTCGGTACGTTCCACTCCGGCGAGTAACTTGAGCAGGGTGGTCTTACCTGCACCATTGAAGCCGAGCACGACCACACGCGAGCCCTTGTCAATTGCGAGGTTCACCCCGGCAAAGACTTCCAAGGATCCGTACATCTTGGTAAGTCCCTTGGCGTTCAAAGGGGTTTTGCCACATGGCGCCGGTTCCGGGAACTGAATGTGCGCTACCCGATCCGCGACGCGCAGTTCGTCCGTGGTGGCCACCATCTTTTCCGCACGCGCCAGCATCTGCTTCGCCGCGGCGGCCTTCGTGGCCTTGGCGCCGAGCTTGGCGGCCTGCTGCTTGAGCGCCGCAGCCTTCTTTTCTGCATTGGCGCGTTCGCGTCGGCGGCGCTGTTCATCGGTGGCGCGGGCGTCCAGGTATTTCTTCCAGCCCATGTTGTACACATCAGCTTCCCCTCGGACGGCGTCGAGGAACCAAATCTTGTTGCAGACGGCTTCCAGCAGTTTGACGTCGTGAGAGATCATGATGAGGCCGCCCTCGTGCTTTTTCAGGAACTCACGCAGCCAGGTAATGGAGTCGGCGTCGAGATGGTTGGTTGGTTCGTCGAGAAGCAGCGTGACCTTCGAGCGGCCGGAACCGGCTGTGGCTGCGAACAGGATCTGAGCGAGTTCTACGCGCCGACGCTGACCGCCGGAGAGCGTTTTCAGCGGCTGGTCCAAGATTCGTGCGGGCAAGCCGAGGGCGTCGCAAATGCGGGCGGCCTCGGAGTCGGCTTCGTAGCCCCCGAGCGAATAGTACTGCTCTTCCAGGCGGGAGTACTTGTTTACGGCGCGGTTGCGTTCCGCGTCGGTACCGCTTTCGATGATTTCCTGCTGGCGTTCCATTGACACCTTAATCCGGTCGAGGCCCCGGGCTGAGAGCACCCGGTCGCGGGCGGTTTGCTCGATGTTTCCTTCGCGGGAGTCCTGTGGCAGATAGCCAATTTCACCGGAGCGGATCACTTTGCCACCGTACGGTTCGCTCTCGCCTGCGAGGATGCGCATGGTTGTGGTTTTGCCGGCACCGTTGCGGCCAACGAGGCCGATGCGGTCCCCCGGTTGGACACGGAGGTGTTGGCCAGGGGCGTTGAGGAGGGTGCGGGCGCCGACGTGCACTTCGAAATCTTCGGTGACAATCACAGCAGGACAGTATAGCCGGGTGCCCATTGTCCTTAGTCGTCAGCGGGGCTCAGCTATGTGTTGCATCAGAAAATAGCTGTGCTGGGAACTCTTGCTGTCCCCCAGATGACTGTACCCGGCGGGCGGAAACTTTCGGTGGAGTCCTGCAGTGATAGCTAGCTCAGCAGTGGACTGCGATGTTAGTGCAACTGCTTTCGGAAAACACCTGGTACATAGGTGCTTTGACAGGTTATATCGGATCTTTTTATGTCCTCGAGGTAGGAATTTACTTAGAAAAGTTCCCAAGAAGATAAAGAAGTTTTGCGTTTGAAAGCTGTTTAATTTAACCGCTATCGTCCTGTGTCAGGTTGGTCACAAGGCCAGCCATTCGCACGATCGTGCCAGCACCTGGCGTGATCGATCTGTCTTAAGAAACTGGAGCAAAAGTGAAGACGGCATCTTCTCGGAACATGGTACGCGTTACCCGGACTACCTGCGTCGCTCTGGCAGGAGTCTTGTTTGGCAGCAGCACACTTGCAGGTGCGGCTGAAACCGCACCCGGCACTGCTGTAGCGCCCATGCACTGCTACCTCACCACCACACCTAAGGATGATGCTCACCCAGCAGCTGGTGTGTACCGCGGTGACAATGGGGTCTCGGTTCAGGCCCGCTCGTGGGGACCGGATTGGGTGGAGCTTGGTGACTCCGCTTCGCACCAGATCCGAATTGATGACATCGTCATTCCAAAGTCGCTGCGTAACGGTGCCAACCAGTTGCAAGTGACCGAGCTGAGCAATCTGCGACTCGATATCAGCGTTCCACTGACCTTGAAAGTAGACTCGGCTGAATTCAGCGAACAAACCAAGGCGAAAATCTCGCTCACCGAGGTTCACGGCATGGAAGCCGTCACCATCGATACCAGTGATCTTGCGCTGCAGGAGACGGCGGATAGCTTCGTGGCATCAGTGCCGGATGTGGTGGTGAAGTCTCACGCGGTGCGCAAAGGCACCTCCCACTTCTTCATCCGTCCTGGGATGCTCAACTTTGACACCCGCATGATGGACTACTCCGTCAGCTACCCACTGCAGTTCAACATTGTTGCTACCGGGGAAACCGGCGACAGCGTTGCAGCAAAACTGGCCTGTGCGGGAATGGAAGATACCGTGGCTGCCGATGGTCCAACGGCAACTCAGCCGGATATGCCGGCGCCGCGTCAGATTGACAGTATGCCCGGCTCCCCCGAGCCACGCGCCCCGCACGAGCCAGCCGAAACGCCGGCAGCAAAGCAGGATCTCCTCTCCGGTGGCCTGAGCTCCTAACCACGGTTTCGCCCCTGGTGACATCCGCCGTAGGCCGGTATAGCGTGTGAGGTATGAGCACCTTCGACATGATCATCCTTGGCCTCGGCCCGGCAGGCGCCTACCTGGGGCATCGGGCTACCGCGCGGGGACTGAAAGTGCTCGGCATCGATCCGGCCGCGCAGTGGACCGCCACGTATGGCGGTTGGGTGGACGAACTTGCCGACGCTCCCCTGTTTTGGCGCGGATTTCCCAGCGTGCGCTTTGGCGGCCTGGGCTACCAGCTGGACCGGGAGTACGGGATCATTGATAACTCGTGGCGGGAGCGTCTCCTGAACTTCGAGGTGCTGCAGGAGTCCGCGGAGATCACCTCGGCGTACTCGGTGCGGGTGGCCGGGGTGGAATATCAGACGCAGATGCTTATCGACGCCCGTGGCGCCACGCCACAACCGCCCTACCAACAAGCATTCGGTGTGTTCCTGGACAGCGGCCCCGTGACCTGGATGGACTTCCATGGCGAGACTTTCCAGTACAGCTTCCCCACTCCCCGCGGACACTTGGTGGAGGAAACCCTCCTGGTCACTGCCACCGAGCGGCCGTGGGAGCAACTGGCAAGCACACTGCCTCAGCAGCAGAATACGGGGGAAGAAAAAGTGCTCATCCCGATGGGACCGCAGCACTATGATAGTCCCGCTCTGCCCTATGGTGCGAGGGCCGGGTTTATTAATCCTGTCTGTGGCTTCAGCCTGGGGACGTCGATAAGCCTGGCGGACGCCACCTTGGACGCCCTGTGGCGCGGCGGGCCGCTACCGTGGCGCACTCGGACATTCCGCGCTGACGTGGCGCTCGCGCGCCGCCTACAGCGGGTTCTTCTCAAACTTGAGCCCGCGCAGGTGCAGCACCTGCTGAAAGCGCTGCTGCTATCGCCGTTTCACGCCCGCTTTCTAAAGTTGGGTGACCTGCCCGGCACACTCACCGGGATGGCCTGGGTGTTCGCCCGCGTGCCGCTGTCTACGAAAGCAGCGATCCTGCGGGCGCTGATTTAAACCGAAAATCCCAGGGCGCGTAGCTGGTCGCGGCCGTCTTCGGTGATCATGTGTGGTCCCCACGCGGGCATCCATACCCAGTTCAAGGTCAGCTTTTCGGCGGTGCCGGAACCGACCACGGCCTGCTCGGCCTGCTCTTCAATCACGTCGGTGAGCGGGCAGGCCGGTGAGGTGAGCGTCATGTTCACCACGGCGTGCGTGCCGTCGACCATGTAAATGTCGTACACCAAACCCAGGTCAACGACGTTGATACCCAGCTCGGGGTCGATCACGTCGCGCATGTACTCTTCAACATCGGACGCCTTGGCCAGGTCTGCCTCGGTTTGCTCCGGTTTTGGTGGTACCGGATCCTTTTCCTCAGTTACGTTCTCTTCCGACATCTAGTCTTTCTTTCCTTCCAAAGCTTCAGCGGTCGCTGCCTGGAACGCTTTCCAGCCCAGCAGGGCGCATTTCACGCGGGCCGGATATTTCGCAACGCCAGCAAAGGCGACGCCGTCACCGATGACCTCTGGGTCGCCCTCAATATGGCCTCGGGACGTGACCATCTCTTCAAAAGCAGCCAGGGTCTCCATTGCCTCTGCCACAGGACGACCGACGATCTCCTCAGCCATCACGGACGTGGAAGCCTGGCTGATGGAACAGCCTTCCGCTTCGTAAGAGATGTCCTCCACCGTGGTGCCGTCGGCTGACAAATGGACGCGGAGCGTCAGCTCATCGCCGCAGGAGGTATTCACGTGGTGAACCTCGGCCTCGTATGGCTCCCGGAGTCCGGCGTGCTGCGGGTTCTTGTAGTGGTCGAGAATGACCTCTTGGTACATCTGTTCCAGTTTCATCTATGCCACTCCAAAGAACTCTTGGGCGTGCTTGATCGCAGCCACGAGGCGGTCAACTTCCTCACGCGTGTTGTACAGGTAGAACGAGGCACGTGCCGACGCCTGAACCGACTTCGCCCGGTGGATCGGCCACGCACAGTGGTGGCCCACACGGATGCACACGCCTTGGTCGTCGAGGACCTGACCCAAATCGTGCGGGTGAATACCCTCCACAGCGAAGGAAATCGCGCTGCCACGATTCTCCGCCGTCGCGGGACCCAGCAGCGACAACCCAGGGATGCGCTGCAGCTGTTCCAGGGCGTATTCCACCAGGTCATGCTCGTGCGCGGCGATGTTTTCCATGCCGATCTCATTGAGAAAATCGACGGCAGCACCCAGCCCGACCACCTGAGAGGTCATCTGGGTACCGGCCTCGAAGCGCTGCGGCGGCGGCGCGTAGGTGGACCCTTCCATCTTCACCAGCTCGATCATGGAGCCACCGGTGAGGAATGGCGGCAGCTGCTGCAGCAGCTCCAGTCGCCCATAGAGCGCACCGACTCCGGACGGACCACACATCTTATGCCCGGAAAACGCGGCGAAATCCACGCCCAGCTCACGGAAATTCACTGGCATGTGTGGCACCGACTGGCACGCATCCAACACCGTCAGCGCCCCAACGGCCTGGGCACGAAGCACCATCTCCGGCACATCAGCGATCGCACCGGTCACGTTGGATTGGTGGGTGAAGGCAACCACTTTCACCGTCTCATCCAGCTCCAGAGAGTCCAGGTCAATCCGGCCGTCGTCCGTGGTGCCGTACCACTTGAGCGTGGCGCCGGTCCGACGGCACAGCTCCTGCCACGGCACCAGGTTCGCGTGATGCTCTAGCTCCGTGACGACAACCGTGTCGCCCGCCTTGACCTGCAGCTCGCCTGCGCGATCATCGCCTAGAACATAGGCCACCAGGTTCAGGGCCTCGGTGGCGTTCTTGGTGAACTCCAGCTCATCCGGGTGCGCACCAACAAACGCGGCGATAGCGTTACGGGCACCTTCGTAGGCGTCGGTTGCCTCCTCTGCCAGAGAGTAGGCGCCACGGTGCACGGGGGCATTGGTGTGCAGCACGAACTGCTCTTCTACTCGCCACACCCGCTCGGGCCGTTGCGAGGTGGCCCCGGAGTCAAGGTACGTCAGTGGCTGATCACCGCGTACCTTTCGGTGGAGAATAGGAAACTCCGACCGGATCGCGTCAACATTGAGCGATCCGTCGGAATGAACGAGACAAGCCATTACAGGTACTGGTCGTAGCCGTTTGCCTCGAGCTCATCAGCAAGCTCAGGGCCACCAGTGGTGATGATCTGGCCGTTGGCAAACACGTGAACGTAGTCAGGCTTGACGTAATTCAGAATGCGCTTGTAGTGGGTAATCATCAGCACGCCACCGTTTTCGCGCTCCTGGTAACGGTTGATGCCTTCGGAGACCACGCGCAGGGCGTCGACGTCCAGACCGGAGTCAGTCTCGTCCAGCACAGCAAACTTTGGCTTCAGCAGACCCAGCTGCAGCACCTCGTGGCGCTTCTTCTCGCCTCCGGAGAAGCCCTCGTTCACGCTCCGCTCGGAGAACTCTTTGGAAATAGATAGCTCTTCCTGAGCCGTCTTTACTTCCTTCACCCAGTCACGCAGCTTTGGGGCTTCGCCACGCACTGCGGTTGCTGCGGTGCGCAGGAAGTTGGCCATGGACACGCCAGGAACCTCAACTGGGTACTGCATAGCCAGGAACAGGCCGGCGCGGGCGCGCTCGTCTACCTCAAGGTCGAGGATGTTTACGCCATCGAGGAGGACTTCACCGCCGGTGACCTCGTAGCGAGGGTGCCCGGAGAGGGTGTACGCCAAGGTGGACTTACCGGAACCGTTCGGACCCATAATCGCGTGGGTTTCGCCGGACTTGATGGTCAGGTTCACCCCGTTAAGGATCTGCTTTGGCTCGCCAGAGTCATCGGTAGGGAGAACTTGCGCGGTGAGGTTGCGGATTTCGAGAGTGCTCAATGTAGTTTTCCTTCGTTATTTAAAGTTCGGTGCCGTCAAGTTCTTCGGTGATCTTGGACTCAAGGAGTTCGCGGGTGGTAGCCCCCGGAATACGGTTGATTACTTCCGAGAAAAAGCCCCGCACAATGAGGCGGCGGGCATCTTCGGCGTTGATGCCGCGAGAGAGCAGGTAGAACAGCTGCTCGTCGTCGAAGCGTCCGACGGTGGCTGCATGGCCAGCGCCGGCAATCTCGCCGGTTTCGATTTCCAGGTTCGGAACAGCGTCCGCACGAGCACCCTCAGTGAGAACCAGGTTGCGGTTTGCCTCGTAGGTTTCCGTGCCTTGTGCATTTGCACGGATGAGCACGTCGCCCACCCAGGCGGTGCGGGCCTCGGTGCGTTCGGAGCTTGCGTCGCCCTGAAGCGCGCCCTTGTAGAGCACGTTTGACCGGCAGTTTGGCTGTGCATGGTCTACGAGGAGGCGCTGTTCGAAGAACTGGCCGTCATCGGCGAAGTACACGCCGAGCATTTCTGCGTCACCACCCGGAGCGGTGAACTTCACCTGTGGCACCAGGCGGACCAAGGATCCACCGAACACGGCTGCGGCGTGGCGGAAGGTGGCATCGCGCCCGAGAGCTGCGCGTTCGTGCGCCAGGTGGACGGCGTCATCGTTCCAGTCCTCGTGAACAACCACAGACAGGCGAGCGTTGTCGCCAACGATGAACTCGTGGTTGTCGCTGTGGGTTCCGGAACCAACGAAGTGCAGGTTCACCAGCGCTTCCGCGCCACTTTCGGCGATGATGGTGATCGCGCCAAATGAGGTGACATCGTCGCCCCGGCCGGTGACGGTGATCTCCACCGCGTCGGAGTTCACGCTGTCCTGGGCAAAGGTGACGATGGTGGCTTCAGCCATTGCGGACCATGCTTGAGCCGAGGTGCGGTCTACCGGTGCGCCAGCTTGGCCGAGCCGCGGATCATCCTTGGAAACAGTCTCGACGGTGACCCCAGTGGCGGTGTCCGGTACGGTCACCTGGATGTCTGGGGTGGTGGCCGTCGTAAAGCTGCCGTCGTGCAGACCCCGAAGGCGACGCAGTGGTACGAAGCGCCACACTTCGTCACGGCCGTGGGGAACCTCGAAATCCTCAACGTTGAAGGAGGTAAACAGGTCGCCCTTGTTGTTGTGGTAAGTAGCGTTCTTCACAGGGGCGGTCATTAACCCACAGATCCTTCCATTTGCAGTTCAATCAGGCGGTTGAGCTCCAGCGCGTACTCCATTGGGAGCTCCTTGGCGATCGGCTCCACGAAGCCACGGACGATCATCGCCATCGCCTCGTCCTCGCCAATACCACGGGACATCAGGTAGAACAGCTGGTCCTCAGACACCTGTGACACCTTCGCCTCATGTCCGAGAGAGACGTGGTCATTGCGGATGTCGTTGTAAGGATAGGTGTCCGAACGAGAGATATTGTCCACCAGCAACGCATCACATTCGACGTTCGACGTGGAGTGGTGGGCGTCCTTGTTGACCTGCACCAGGCCACGGTAAGCGGCGCGGCCACCGCCGCGGGCGACAGACTTGGACACGATGTTGGAGGACGTGTACGGCGCCATGTGCACCATCTTTGCGCCGGTGTCCTGGAACTGGCCTTCGCCCGCCATAGCGACGGAGAGCACCTCACCCTTAGCGTATGGTCCGGTCATCCACACTGCCGGGTACTTCATGGTTACCTTGGAACCGATGTTGCCATCGACCCACTCCATAGTGGCGCCCTCTTCACACTTGGTGCGCTTGGTCACCAGGTTGTAGACGTTGTTGGACCAGTTCTGGATGGTGGTGTAGCGGCAGCGGCCACCCTTCTTCACGATGATCTCCACCACCGCGGAGTGCAGGGAATCGGACTTGTAAATCGGCGCGGTACAGCCCTCCACGTAGTGGACGTAAGCATCCTCGTCCACGATGATCAGGGTGCGCTCGAACTGGCCCATGTTTTCCGTGTTGATACGGAAGTAAGCCTGCAACGGGATGTCCACGTGGACGCCCTTCGGCACGTAGATGAAGGAACCACCAGACCACACGGCGGTGTTGAGTGCGGAGAACTTGTTGTCACCGGCAGGGATGACGGTGCCGAAGTACTCCTTGAACAGCTCCTCGTGCTCGCGCAGTGCGGTGTCGGTGTCGACGAAGATGACACCCTTTTCTTCCAGGTCCTGACGGATCTGGTGGTAGACCACCTCGGACTCGTACTGCGCAGCCACACCGGCGACCAGGCGCTGCTTCTCGGCCTCTGGAATACCCAGCTTGTCGTAGGTGTTCTTGATGTCTTCCGGCAGGTCGTCCCAGGTGGTGGCCTGCTGTTCGGTGGAGCGGACGAAGTATTTGATGTTGTCGAAGTCGATGCCGGAAAGGTCGGCACCCCAGGTTGGCATGGGCTTCTTTTCGAAGATGTCCAGGGACTTCAGTCGGCGTTCGAGCATCCATTCGGGTTCGCTCTTCATGCGGGAAATGTCTGCCACGACCTCGCGGGACAGACCGCGCTTGGCGGAAGCGCCGGCTACGTCTGGGTCATGCCAGCCGAATTGGTATGCACCGATGGAATCGATGATCTCTTCGTCAGTGAGCTGGGGTTTGACGTCGCGGTCATGAGTTGCCTGCGTCATTAGCCGCTCCTTCCTTTGTTACACGTGGTGCCTTAGGTGAGTTGTTAATAGGTGTCAGTGGAATGTTAGTAGTACAGATGCCGTGGCCATCCACAATGGTCGCCAATGGCTGCACGTGCTGCCCGAGCAGTTCCGCGATCGCGCGGTGTTCGGCCTCGCATAGTTCAGGAAATTCCGAGGCCACGTGCGATATTGGGCAGTGGTGCTGGCACAGTTGCACTCCGCCACCGGCCTCGCTGGTCGACGCGGCGTAGCCACTTTTGGCGAACGCAGCGACGATCTGCTCGGTGGTTTGTTTGACGGAATCCTCCGATGCGTCCGCGGGGGTGATGCCGGCGACGATCTTTTCGATGCGTTTGCGGGCAAAGGCCCGGACGGCTTCTTCCCCACCGGTCTCCCGGAGTGCTTCGAGCGCCGAGGCTGCGAGAGTGTCGTAGTCGTGACCGAACTGGCTTCGTCCCCGATCTGTGAGAACGAAGGACTTTGCCGGACGGCCTCGGCCCCGCTGTGCACTGCTGCGAGCGGGAGCGACTTCCGCGAGGCCCTCGGCTTCCAGAATGTCCAGGTGCCGGCGGACTCCGGCGGCTGAAATTCCGAGGTGCTGGCCGAGGAACGAGGCGCTGCACGGGCCGCTGCGCAGCAGCGTGACCATGATTTCGCTCCTGGTGCGCCCATCGGCGTTATCTGAATGCGTCATCGTAGGTTGTCACCTCCGCTCGTGTACTGTACTGGCGCTAACGTCCAACATTGCTATTAGACAACATAAGTGTTCCGTAATTCGTGCGCTTTGTCCAGCTCTACACCAGCGACACGCCGAACCCGTGCTTAGCAAGCCCTCTAGTAGGATGTGGGAACGTGACCGTATCCAGCAACACCCGCCCTCTGACCTGGCTAAAGGATGCCCTGCCACGGCTTGGGGCACCCGGTTCGCGCTCTGCTGAGCTTCACGACGACCACAGCCTGGAAGCCCGGGACCTCAACTATTTCGAGCTGCGCCGCTTCGTCGCGCTGCGCTGGATTGGCACTCTCGGCGCCTTCATGATGGGAATTGGCGCGCTCGGGGCTGGGGCATTTCCGGTGGTGGGCAACCCATATCCACAGTTCCCGGCTGGCGCTGTCATGGCCAGGATGCTCACGACCTCGTCGATCGTCACGTTGCTGGGCGTCGGGTGCTTGGTGCTCGCGTGGGTGCTCATGGCTCCCTTCGTCAGTACTACCTTGGCGAATCCGTTTTCCTTGCGGCCAGGAAACGCCGCTCGCGTGTCCCTGCCGATGTTGCGCCGCACTTTTATTGCTTGGGTTTTCCCGATCGCGCTCACCGCTCCGCTATTTACCCAGGACATTTACTCCTACCTCGCCCAAGGCGCCATAGTGGCCAGCGGGATGGATCCGTATTCCGGCGGGCCCGTTGATCTGTTGGGGCCGGATCACGTGCTTGCGCGGAGCGTGCCATTCATTTGGGCGCACTCCCCGTCCCCGTATGGCCCGGTGGCTCTTGCGATAGCCTCCGCAATTAGCACTGTCACGAACAACAGCATCTTATTCGGGGTGCTCGGGCACCGACTCGTGTCCGTAATCGGTCTGGTGTGCGCAGCGTGGGCCTTGGTCAAGCTCGCACAGCGCTGCCAGGTGTCCAAACAAACCGCGCTCTGGTTGGGCGCGCTCAACCCGCTTTCCTTGTTGCACCTGATCGGTGGCATCCATAACGAGGCTATTTTGCTCGGGTTCTTGCTGGCGGGCCTTGAGTTCGGGCTGCGGGGCGTCGATAAGCGTGGCGTACCCGGCTGGGCCCTGTTCGCCTTCGGTAGCGCTCTCATTACCTGCGCGGGTCTGGTGAAAGTCACTGGGTTTATCGCGTTGGGTTTCCTGGGGATGGCGTTGGCGCGCGCTCTGCAGCAGCGGGGCAGTCGGCCGTTCGTTGCTTTGGGCGTTGCTGTCGTGGCGCCAGCTACCGTCCTGGTGGCGGTCACCGCGCTTGTCACCGCCATTTCCGGGATCGGCCTGGGGTGGATCACCGGGCAAGGCGGTGCGGCCACGATCCGCAGCTGGATGTCGGTGACCACCGACGTCGGCATTATCGCTGGGGTGATCGGCAACTGGCTCCAGATCGGTGACCACACGGAACGGATGCTCTCCGTGACCCGCGCGGTAGGGCTCGCGGTGGCCGGCGCGTTTATGCTTCGTATGCTGCTCGCCACCTGGTGGGGGCGCATCCACCCTGTCGGCGGTCTGGGGGTGTCCTTGTTCGTGATGGTGGTGCTCTTCCCCGTCGTGCACCCCTGGTACCTGCTGTGGGCGATCCTGCCTCTCGCCGCGTGGGCGAACCGCCCGCTGTTTCGTGTGCTGGCGGCCGGATATTCTGCGATCATGAGCTTTTTCGTCCTTCCTCGTGGACTGAGGCTCCCAGCTGATACCGTGCTCAGCATCTACGTGGGAGCTGCGCTGCTGTTCATCGTGTTGCTCCTCGCTTTTGGGTGGCTTTTCCAAAAACGCGGAATCATTGGCCTAAACTGAGTGCTTGTGACTGCCCAAGAATCTGCGCTTTCGCTGCGCAACGTGACCAAAAAGTTCGGCACGCACACCGCCGTCAATGATCTTTCCTTCGAGGTTCCCGCGGCCTCCGTCGTTGCCCTCCTCGGTCCCAATGGTGCGGGCAAAACCACGACGATTGAAATGTGCGAGGGTTTCCAACGTCCGGACAGCGGGACTATTTCGGTGCTGGGCCTAAACCCGGTGACGCAGGCCGGCCAGGTCCGCCGCCGAATCGGGATCATGCTGCAAGGTGGGGGCGCGTATCCAGGAATCCGGGTGGGCGAAATGATGCGGCTGGTGGCGTCGTATAGCGCGCGCCCCCTCGACTCCGATTGGCTGCTGGACCTTGTTGGGCTGGCCGAGCACCGTCGCACCGCCTATCGACGTCTCTCCGGCGGGCAGCAGCAGCGACTCTCGCTGGCGCTTGCCCTGGTCGGCCGTCCGGAGCTGGTGTTCTTGGACGAACCGACCGCCGGGATGGACGCCCAATCGCGACTACTGGTGTGGGATCTGATCAACCAGCTGCGGGCCGACGGCGTGACCACCGTCCTCACTACTCACCTGATGGACGAGGCGGAGGCACTAGCCGACAACGTGGTCATCATTGACCAAGGCAGCGTGGTTGCCAGTGGCACTCCCGCGCAGCTGATGAAGGCGCGCGACGCGGAGATTATGCGGATCCACGTGGATACCGTGGACGCGCTGGACGTCGATGTACTGCAGCGAGAGCTCGTTTCCTTCGGCGCGCAGGTAGAGGCCGTGAAACCGCACTCTTATCGTCTCCTCGGCGAGGTAACCCCTGCGCTGCTCGCTGCGCTGACCGCCGAGGCCGCGCGGCAGGGCGTGCTGATTCGATCAATCGGGGTCGATGCCGGATCCCTAGAAGAAGTCTTTTTGGACCTCACCGGACGGGACATGCGGAGGTAAATTGACATGACCAAGAACCACACCTTTAGCGATGGCACCTTCACCCCGGACCCGCGCCACGCCAGCGTGCCGGTGATGATCGCGGCGCAGGCTCGCATCGAGGCCACACTATTCCTTCGCCACGGCGAGCAGCAGCTGCTGTCTCTGATCATCCCCGCTGCCTTGCTCATTGGGCTGTCGCTTACCGACGTCCTGGGCCTGGACTCCCCCGTCCACACCGTGTTCCCGTTCACGCTCGCCATTGCGGGCATGAGCGTCGGATTCACTGGCCAAGCCATCGCGGTAGCTTTCGACCGGCGCTACGGTGCCCTAAAACGGATCGGGGCCTCAGGGGTGCCTTCGTGGACTATCATCCTCGGAAAAGTGGTGGCCGTGGTGGGCGTATCGATCGTCCAAACACTTATTCTGGGTGCCATTGCGCTGGCTATCGGCTGGACGATGCCCCTGAGCGGGATCCTTCCGGCCGCGGTTGTGATGTTGTTCGGTGTGGGCACGTTCACCGCTGTCGGCCTGCTGCTCGGTGGTACCTGCAGCTCTGAGGTGGTTCTCGCTGTGGCCAACACCCTGTGGTTCCTGCTGCTCGGTTCAGCCGCCTACTTCGTGTTGCGGGCCAGCGGGCCGATTCCGACCGCCGCGCTTATCATCCCTTCAGTGTCCTTCGCCGATGCGCTGCAGCAGGCGCTAACCGGCAGCATCGCGTGGCTGAATCTGCTGTTGTTAAGTTTCTGGGCGATCGCGGGTATGGCGGCTGCCACCAAGCTGTTCCGATTCAGCTAACCCAAATGTGGTGAGAGTTACGCGGTGGCTCCCTGATCCGATGGGCGGTTTTCCAGCCACACCAGATAAGATAAGCAAGCGTGTATACTCCCTTGCCAAAAGATAACAAGCCGATGAAAACCCAGCTCGCACTGGCACTTGCGGTTCTCATCGGACAGATCTCTATCACCGTCACTGGCGCAATTGTCCGCGTGACCGGTTCCGGCCTCGGCTGCGATACCTGGCCGAACTGCCACCCCGGCTCACTGGTTCCAGTGCAAGGTGCAGCTCCAGCGCTCCACCAGGCTATCGAATTTGGTAACCGTGGCTTGGCCATCATCCTGGGCCTCATCACCGTCGCCCTCCTGGTCGCTGTCTACGCCGGCAAACGCCACTCACTGATCAAACTTCACGCCTGGTACCAGGTAATCGGTGTGGTCATCCAGGGCGTGATCGGGGGTATTTCTGTGCACCTCGACCTGAAGTGGTGGGCAGTTGCCCTGCACTTCCTGCCATCGATGATCCTCATCTGGCTGGCCGTGCTCCTGTACGAGCACGTTAAGGCACCAGACGAGGGGGTGGACGAGTGGCACTACCCACGCCCACTGCGCCTCCTCGCCGTCGGCTCCGCCGTCGCTCTAGCTGGCGTTCTCACCACTGGAACCATGGTCACCGGCGCTGGCGTCCACTCCGGTGATGCCGGGGACGGCATGGAAGGTCGCCTCGAAGTGGACATCGCTGAAATGGCGCACATTCACGCCCACTTCATGTACCTCTACCTCGGTCTCACTATCGGCCTGGTGGTCGCTCTTCTCACTGTGAAGGCTTCCCAGAAGGCTATGAAGTTCGGCTACCTCCTCATCGCGTTTATCGTGGTGCAAGCAGCCGTGGGAATCATCCAGTACTGGTTCGGTATCCCGCGGTGGACCGTTCCACTCCACGTCGGTCTTTCTGGTGTTGTGACCGCGTACACTGCCCTGCTCTACGCAGCGGGACGCGTTCGTTCCTAAGCGAGGGGGAAATCGAGCGTACCGATGGGATTTTTCGGCCGTGAAACGTCCCATCCGTACGCTCGATTTGTTACTTAACCTGTTTTCAGAGTCAAGTGTGTCTCTGATTCGTGTTTTCCAGAGCGTAGGAGCCCTAAAACCTGTGTTTATTCCAGTCGGTGTCCTTCGATACCGCTTTTTGCGCTTGTGGTGGGGTGTGGCGGTGAACAAAACCGACCCTCCTGCCCAGAGGGTGCTGGGCCAGAACCAGGATTCAACGCTGCACCGTCCATGCCCAGTGGCGGGTTAGAGAGCTGATGTTGGCATGGCTGGAAGCAATCGAGAATAAAGCAAGCTGGGAAACAGGCCGACCAGTCCTGTTGTGACAACGCTAGCCCAGCCGAGTGCCAACACAGCATCGGATTCGATCGTTGTCAACTAGTTGTGAATCATTGAGGGTAAATGGGGGGTAGGTAGTAGTGGCTGTTAGGTCATCACTGTGTCGAATATTGTTTGGGTTGTGTGACTTTCGGGGGTATTGGTGATGTTGAACCTCACTTCTGTTGGTGGGGTGGGTGTGATCGGTGGCTTGTGCCTGTAGCGGGCGGGGTTGTTGTTGAAAAGTTTTTCTTTGGTGGCTTTCCGGTTTCTGCCAGACTGGTGCCCATGTACCGGTCAACACGTCATGCGGGGTGAAATACGCCAACCCGGAATGGACACGGGCAGTGTTATAGAACTTCACCCAGTCAGTCACCCATGCGGCTGCTTGGTCGATATCGTCGAAGACGTCTGGGTAGGTCAGATCGTTTTTCATCGTGGAAAACGATGATTCCATGTGAGCATTGTCATCGCTGACCCGTGGACGGGTAAAGGATTGAGTAATCCCGTGGGAGGCAAACAACTCTTTCAACACGTGTGATTTCATGGTCCGCCCGTTATCAGAATGGACGGATTCTACTGTGTGCCCGTGCTCATGGGCGAGGGTGATCACATCGTTAAACAGTGCTTTGGCTGTGGTAGCGCACGGGGATTCAGCCAGGATAAACCCAACAATGGCTCTGGAGTACAAATCCAGTGCCATATGCAACGCCACTGACTGCCCACGGTAAAGCAACGGCAGAATCGTAATATCCCACACGATGACTTGGAAGGGGCGGGTAGCATGCAGCTGCGGTGGGCGGGATGTGCTCTGGCCACGACGGACACGTCGTGACGGTTGTTGCGGTGCCCCTGCCAGACGGCCAGGACAAGCAAACGGGTCTCTAGCGATCCGGTAATACGATGACAACGATGCCACCACCTGACCTGTATCTAACGCTTCGTGATACGCCTGGAGTACTGTTTTACTGCAACCATCAGACAGTTGGGTGACAATCGTCGCTTTTTCTTCAGGTATCAAGGCCACGTCACCACGGCGTTGATCATAAGGGGTGGGGTTATCCACCGTTCGGTATCCAGGGTGAAGGCGTTGATACCGACTCGAAGACGCCAACCCCGTCAACCGGGAGACCTCCCGGTGACTAAAACCAGCATCTACTAGTTCCTGATACAGGCGTAGCTCATTGTCAACGAAAGAATCGAACTCTTCCTGCTGGTCGTCGGTTAGTTGTTTCCCGCCTCGCCGCGTGCCCCGCCAAGGTCGTGCAAGACGGTGATAGCTTTTCCCAACGCATCAGCCGCCTTGTCCAATTTGATGATCTCTGCGTCTTTATCAGCTAATTTCGCCTCGTATGCTGCGACAAGTTCTGCGTGTTTCTGCTCCTGTTGAGCTAACGCTTCAGCGTGTTGGGCATGTTGGTCATCTAGAAGCTTTTTCAGCCGTGTGATCTCAGCGACATCATCAGTAGTCATCTTTCCAGTCTTGCGTGGAATCAACCCGTTGTCGAGATCACCATCAGCACACGCAGCTACCCACGACCGGAGCGTATCTCCTGAAATACCGAGACGCTGAGCAAACGGGCCTTTCTGACCCCACGGCAAACCGGCATACTTCAACGCAATCTCACGCCGCTGCTCGGGGGTAAACCGGCTAGCCGAGTAATGAACTTTCGTACTCATGAATCCTCCTTAAAAGGCGTTTCACAAGTAGTCTGACAATTAACGTAGCCACAAAACCCGGGAAGCGTTCCCCGGGTTTCGGTGATTTTTTAGGCTGCACATCTGCTATCTCACTATTCTGGGGCCGAGATCCGGGGAATGCTTCCCGGGTTTTAGTAAGAAACTTCAGGGGCCGTGGCCGAAGCCCCAGCGGGTGAAGTAGCAACGCAAAATGCTGACCAGACACGCTTTTGTCCCCTAACCCCAAAAGCCGGACCTGGTTCAACGCCAGGCCCGGCTTTTTATTTGTTGAGCTAGAACAAGCTGCCGATCGTCTGCAGGCCCAGGAGGGCGTCGACGGACAGCGCCACGAACAGTGCGGCCAGGTAGTTGTTGGAGAGGATGAACAGTGCTAGCGGCTTGGTCTCCTCACCTCGGGATACCTTGCCGTGCAGGCGGGTAGCCATGACGATGAACCACAGGCCAGCAAGCAGCGCGGCAGCGGCGTAGAGCCAGCCGGCTGCGGGAACCAGCAGCAACGATACGATCACAGTGCCCCAGGTGTACCAGAGGATTTGGCGGGTTACCTCATGGGCAGGCTTGACGACGGGCAACATCGGGACCCCGGCGGCCTTGTAGTCTTCTCGGTACTTCATCGCCAGCGCCCAGGTGTGCGGTGGCGTCCAGAAGAAGATGACGAGGAAGAGCACGAGTGGTTGCCACCACTCATAGGCGGTGCCAGCAGGGAGATTGTCCTTGATCACTGCCCAGCCGACCATCACGGGCATACAGCCGGCGGCGCCACCCCAGACGATGTTCATCGGAGTGGAGCGCTTGAGCCACTTGGTATAGACGAAGATGTAGAAAGCGATGGTGGCCATCACAAAGACCGCGGCCAGCAGTGAATGGCAAAGCAGCCACAGCCACAGGAAGCTCACGACGGTGAGCGTCCACGCAAAGATGGTGGCGGCGCGGTTGGAAACCGTCGCCTTCGCGAGTGGTCGTTTCCGGGTGCGGCCCATCAGCTTGTCAATGTCCGAGTCCGCAACCATGTTGAAGGTGTTGGCTGCCGCGGCACCCATCCAGCCACCGACGACCGTCAGCAGGATGAGCAGGGCGTGGTTTTCACCTCGGTCAGCCTGCAGCATTGCAGGAATAGTGGCAACCAAAAGGAGTTCAATCACTTTGGGCTTTGTCAGAGCGATATAAGCCTTGATTGTCTCCAAGGGACTTCCTCCAGCAGTGTATTTGTTTAAGTATGTGTAGTCGCATGTCGACGCTACGCCAGTTGTGGACATGAACGCCACTAGAATTAGTCGTGTCGCAACTATAAAAAGTTCCCGGGGGTAGAAATGTCAACTGGAACATGGTAGCCCCATCCCACCAGTTCTGACGAATCGTCTTACCCCTCCGGCACTTTTCACTAAACTAGTCCTCGTTATCTGTACGCGACACGTAACAGTCGTCGTGCACCCTTGTCACCGACCCGAAAGTCGAGGAAAAACCGTGGCACTGTCGCCTGAACTCCAAGCTCTCACCGCGCGAAACTACCCATCTGACTGGACTGATCTGGATACCAAGGCGATTGATACCACCCGCATCCTCGCTGCCGACGCCGTGCAGAAGGTGGGCTCCGGTCACCCAGGTACCGCCATGAGTCTGGCCCCACTGGCGTACACCCTCTACCAGCGTGTGCTCAACCACAACCCTAATGACGCCGAGTGGGTGGGCCGAGACCGCTTCGTGCTTTCCTGCGGTCACACCTCACTCACCCAATACATCCAGCTGTACCTGGCAGGGTTCGGCCTGGAAATGGATGACTTAAAGGCCCTGCGCACTTGGGACGCCCTTACCCCAGGCCACCCGGAGTACGGCCACACCAAGGGCGTGGAGATCACCACCGGTCCACTCGGACAGGGCCTGGCCTCCGCCGTCGGCATGGCGATGGCAGCCCGCCGCGAACGTGGCCTGCTCGAACCTGAGGCTGCCCCTGGTGAGTCCATCTGGGATCACTTCATTTACGTCATCGCCTCCGACGGCGATGTTCAGGAAGGCGTCACCTCGGAAGCCTGCTCCCTCGCCGGCACCCAGCAGCTGGGTAACCTGATCGTGTTCTGGGATGACAATCGCATCTCCATCGAGGACGACACCAACATCGCGTTCACCGAAGATGTGTGCGCCCGCTACCGCGCCTACGGCTGGCAGGTGCTGGAGATCGAGGGTGGCGAAGACGTTTCGGCGATCCTCGATGCCGTCGAGAAGGCTAAGGCAGAGACGCAGCGCCCGACCTTCATCCGGGTGCGCACCATCATCGGCTACCCTGCCCCCACCATGATGAATACCGGTGCGGTCCACGGCGCAGCTCTCGGTGCGGAGGAGGTCGCCGCGACCAAGCGCGAACTGGGCTTTAACCCGGAGCAGGACTTCTTCATCGAAGACGAGGTCCTCGCCCACACCCGCAAGGCCGCCGACCACGGTGCCAAGCTGCAGGCCGAGTGGCAAGAGCGTTTCGACGCCTGGGCTGCCCAGTACCCGGAGCGCAAGGCTTACTTCGACCGTACCCAGGATCGCGAACTGCCCGCAGGCTGGGCCGATGAGCTCCCCACCTGGGACGCTGATGCCAAGGGCCTTGCAACGCGTAAGGCATCCGAGGCCACCCTCCAGGCACTTGGCGCTACCCTGCCGGAGCTGTGGGGCGGTTCCGCCGATCTGGCTGGTTCCAACAACACCGTGATCAAGGGAGAGAAGTCCTTCGGTCCGGGAGAAATTTCCACCGATATGTGGTCCACTTCCCCGTATGGCCGTAACCTGCACTTCGGCATCCGTGAGCACGCTATGGGAGCGATCCTGAACGGCATGACGCTGCATGGCCGTAATCTGCCATACGGGGGCACGTTCCTGATTTTCTCTGAGTACATGCGTCCAGCCGTGCGCCAAGCCGCCCTCATGGGCATCGACACCTATTATGTGTGGACCCACGACTCCATCGGCCTTGGTGAGGACGGTCCTACCCACCAGCCTGTCGAACAGCTCGCTGCGCTGCGTGCCATCCCACAGATGACCGTGTTGCGCCCAGCCGACGCCAATGAGACCGCAGCGGCATGGAAGTGCGCGATCGAAGCGCCAGCAGGACCTAAGGGACTGGCGCTCACCCGCCAGAATGTTCCCGTTCTTGAGGGGACCAAGGAGAAGGCGCTGGAGGGCGTCGCTAAGGGCGCTTATGTGCTCGTCGACACCGACGGCACTCCTGACGTCATCATCATCGCCACCGGCTCCGAAGTGCAGCTCGCCGTCGCCGCTGCGGCCGAGCTCGCCGCCGAGGGCACCAAGGCGCGCGTCGTGTCCATGCCGTGTATGGAGTGGTTCCTGGCGCAAGACGCGGATTACCGCGAGCAGGTGCTGCCTGCTGCGGTCACCGCTCGGGTATCTGTCGAAGCTGGCATCGCTATGCCATGGCACCGCTTCCTCGGTTCTCAAGGCAAGGCCGTCTCCCTGGAGCACTTCGGTGCCTCTGCGGACTTTGCCACCCTGTACCGCGAATTCGGTATCACCACCGAGGCCGTCGTCGCCGCTGCCCGCGAAACCTTGAAGGGATAACCCATGACTCAAGTAGATAAGCTCGCTCAGATTGGTACCTCCGTGTGGCTGGACGATCTGTCCCGCGACCGACTCACCTCCGGCAACCTGCGCGACATGATCGCCACCACCGGGATCGTGGGAGTGACCACCAACCCGGCAATTTTCGCCTCCGCCATGACTGCCGGCACTGCCTACGACGCCCAGATCGCCGAGCTGAAAAGCAACGGTGCCACGGTGGATACCGCGGTGTACGACATGGCTATCGACGACGTCCGCGCAGCCTGCGACGAGTTCGCCGAAATCTACGAGCGCACTGGCGGTGTAGACGGCCGGGTCTCCATCGAAGTAGACCCGCGCCTGCACGCGGACCGCGACGCCACCCTCGCCCAAGCCCGCGAACTCTATGAGCGGGTCGGTCGCGAAAACGTCATGATCAAGATTCCGGCCACCCCGGAATCCCTGCCAGCAATCTCCGACGCGCTGGCCGAAGGGATCAGCGTCAACGTCACGCTGATTTTCTCGGTCGCGCGCTACCGAGAGGTCATCGCCGCGTTTATCGACGGCATTACCCGCGCACACGAAGCAGGCCACGATGTGTCCCGCATCCACTCGGTGGCTAGCTTCTTTGTCTCCCGCGTGGATTCCGAGATCGATGCGCGCCTGGATGCGATTGGCACGGAGGAAGCACTCGCGCTGAAGGGCAAGGCCGGCATTGCGAATGCCCACCTGGCTTACGCGGCATTCGAGGAGTTGTTTGCGGATGCCGAATTGCCGGCAGGGGCACATGTGCAACGGCCACTGTGGGCGTCGACAAGCGTGAAAAACCCCGATTACCCCGCCACGATGTACGTCACGCAGCTCGCCGGACCGAACACGGTGAACACCATGCCGGAGCCGACGCTACGCGCTGTGCTCGACGGCACCGACGTCACCTCCGACACCCTGACCGGTCAGGGTGAGGCCGCATCTGAGCTGTTCACCCAGCTGCTGGCGGTGGGCATCGACACCGAAGACGTGTTTACGGTGCTGGAACGCGAGGGCGTGGAGAAATTTATTAGCAGCTGGAATGACCTGCTAACTTCGATGGAAGGTCAACTAGCCTAAGATAGCTGGTTGGCATTGTCACCACCACCGGAAAGGCTAAGGCGTACCCTACATGAGCAAGCACTGGGTGAATCCCCTCAAGGATCCACAAGATAAACGTTTGCCAAGAATCGCTGGGCCTTCCGGCATGGTGATCTTCGGAGTGACGGGCGACTTAGCCCGCAGAAAATTGCTCCCCGCTATCTACGACCTCGCCAATCGCGGACTGCTGCCTGCCGGTTTCGCTCTCGTCGGCTTCGGACGGCGCGACTGGTCCAAAGCAGACTTCGAAGACTACGTCCACGAGGCCGTCCGCGCCGGTGCGCGCACCGAATACCGCGCCAACGTGTGGGAACGCCTAGCCGAGGGCATGCATTTTGTCTCCGGAAACTTTGACGACGACGCAGCCTTCGACGCCCTAGCCCAACAACTCGCAGACCTGGATGCCTCACGCGGCACCGCAGGTAACTGGGCGTTCTACCTGTCCGTGCCCCCTAACTTCTTCGACGACGTCGTTCACCAACTGGACCGCTCCGAAATGGCACGAGGCAGCGACGGGTCCTGGCGCCGCGTCATCATTGAAAAGCCCTTCGGCCACGATCAAGCCACGGCCCGTGACCTCAACCGGGTGGTCAACTCCGTGTTCCCGGAGGACTCGGTGTTCCGCATCGACCACTACCTGGGCAAAGAAACGGTGCAGAACATCATGGCGCTGCGCTTTGCCAACCAGCTTTTTGATCCGCTGTGGAACGCGAACTTTGTGGACCACGTGCAGATCACCATGGCTGAAGACATTGGCCTTGGCGGGCGCGCTGGCTACTACGACGGCATCGGCGCCGCCCGGGACGTCATCCAGAATCACCTGCTGCAGCTCCTCGCCCTCGTGGCGATGGAAGAGCCGATTATCTACAACCCGCGGGAGCTGCGCGCCGAAAAAATCAAGGTGCTGCGCGCCACCGCCCCGGTGTACCCACTGTCCAAGTCCACGGCCCGAGGCCAGTACACTGCGGGCTGGCAAGGCTCGGAGCGCGTGGTGGGCTTGCGCGACGAGGATGGCTTTGATCCGGAATCGAACACCGAGACGTTTGCCGCCTGCACGCTCCAGATCAATTCTCGTCGCTGGGCCGGCGTGCCCTTCTACCTGCGCACCGGCAAGCGCCTCGGCCGTCGCGTCACGGAGATCGCAGTGGTGTTCAAACAAGCGCCACACTTGACTTTCGATGAGCAGATGACCTCCGCGCAGGGACCAAACGCGCTGGTGATCCGGGTGCAGCCTGATGAAGGCGTGCTCATGCGCTTCGGTTCGAAGGTTCCAGGCTCCACCATGGAGGTTCGTGATGTGAACATGGACTTCGCCTACTCCGAGGCGTTTACCGAGGAATCCCCGGAGGCCTACGAACGCCTCATCCTGGACGCACTGCTGGATGAAAACTCCCTCTTTCCCACCAACGAGGAAGTCGAGCTCAGCTGGGCGATCCTCGATCCGATCCTGGAGTATTGGGAGAACCGTGGCAAGCCCGAAGATTACCCGGCAGGTACGTGGGGGCCGGAAAGCGCTGACCGCATGATGGCCCGCGACGGTCGCACCTGGCGTCGTCCCTAGCAGGCCCAAGGAGCAACGATGATTTTTGAACTGCAAAACACCAGCACCCGGGACATCGCCAAGCAACTAGTGGCGATCCGTGAGATGGGCAACCAGGTCACCACCGGTCGTGTCCTGACGTTGATTGTGGTCACCGACGGTGCCACCGATTTGGAGGACATCCTCCATTCGATCAACGACTCTTCCGGGGAACACCCAGCCCGTGTGCTGGTGTTGGTCACCGGCGACGCTACGGCCCCAACCCAGCTTGACGCTCAGATTCGGATCGGTGGCGACGCCGGTGCGTCCGAAGTGATCATCATGCAGGTTACCGGCGAGATCGTGGAACACCTCGCTTCCGTGGTCACTCCCCTGTTGCTGCCGGACACCCCGATCGTCGCGTGGTGGCCGACGAGCGCGCCGAAGCAGCTGGCCCATGATCCAATCGGTCAGATCGCGCAGCGCCGCATCACCGATGTCGCGCACGATCCGAGCCCCACGGCAGCTTTGGCCCGCCGTAACCACTACGCTCCCGGTGATTCGGACTTGAGCTGGTCCCGCCTGACCCCATGGCGTGGGGTGCTTGCTTCCGCTCTGGATCAACCGCCACACGAGCAGGTGACCTCCGTGGACATCTATGGGCCGAAAGACCCGGCGGTTAACATCGCAGCTGGCTGGTTGGCGGACCGGCTGGCATGCCCAATCAGGCTGCACCGCACCTCTGACGCCTGCGAAAGCGTGGATTCCAACGGCGAGCTGTGCCACCCGATTTCCAAGATCGAGCTGCACCGGGAGTCGGGGCCGGTCGTCGTCGAGGTGGCGGACGCGCACACTATGTCGGTACAGTTGCCGCACTGTCCGCCGTCGCTCGTGGCTATCGGGCGGCGTGCGCTTTCTGACAGCCTCGCTGAAGAGCTGCGCCACCTCGACCCCGACAATGCCTATGCCAAGGCCCTGCGTGGCCTCTACCGTGTACAGGAGATGTCATGAGCGTGAACGTTGTCCCCGTCTCCGATCTGGACGCTCTCGTCGCCCGCGCAGCGTCCGACGTCATCGACGTTGTCACTCGGGCGCAGGCCGGTGCAGGACTTTACGACGACGGTGTGGCCCGAATCGTCCTCACCGGCGGTGGCGCCGGTATTGGGCTGCTCAGCCGCCTGCGGGAACTTGACTGGGCTGCCCAGCAGCAACCCGACTTCCCAGCGCTGCGGATCGACTGGTCCCGCGTCCACATCTTTTTTGGCGATGAGCGCGCAGTCCCAGTCGACCACCCTGACTCCAACGAAGGCCAGGCCCGGGCAGCGCTGCTGGACCACGTTGCTGTCACCGACGACTTCGTGCACTCCTACCAGCTTGGTGAACTGTCCCTAGCCGAATCCGCAAAGTGGTACAGCCAAGAGATCGAAACCTGGGCACCGCAAGGATTTGACCTGCACTTACTTGGCATGGGCGGAGAAGGCCATATCAATTCCCTCTTCCCCCACACCTCCGCCGTGAATGAGAACGAGGCGTTGGTCGTGCCAGTCACTGACTCCCCGAAGCCACCCGCCGAGCGCGTGTCCTTGACGATGCCAGCAATCCGGCAGGCAGACGCCGTGTGGCTGCTTGTTGCCGGTGCGGAAAAAGCCGAGGCAGCCCGCCACGTGATCGAAGGGGCGGACTACCGCGAGTGGCCGGCCGCTGGCGCTATCGGTCGCCGTGATACGCGCCTGTATTTGGCGAAATAGCGGTAGCACCCCGGATTTAGCGTGCGGTTGGGACGATTTCAGCATCAGAAATCCCATCGGTACGCTAGATTCCGATGGAAAAGCCCCTCGGTATCCGAGGGGCTCGATGTCTTTTTAGGCTAGCTGTACGCCTGCAGCAAGTTCAGGCCTACGATGCAGACAATCCAGATCATCGCGGTAATGATGGTGAAACGATCCAAGTTCTTTTCCACCACGGTGGAACCAGCGAGGTTGGATTGCATACCGCCACCGAACAGGCTGGACAAGCCGCCACCCTTGCCTTTATGCAGCAGGACCAAGATAGTCATGATGATGCTGGCTGCAACAAGAATGATCTGAAGTGCGAGGGCCATGAACGGTTCCTTCTAAATGTAAAAAGCAATTAACTTCAGCCATTGTACACGAGGCACTTTGGCTGAAGTTAACTAACGCGCGGAGAGTTTAGACAGCTGCTGCCGCTGCGGCACACAGTTCACCGAACTGCTCGCCGTCCAGCGAAGCGCCACCAACCAGACCACCGTCAACGTCCGGCTGGGAAACCAGCTCACCGACGGAATCAGTCTTGACGGAGCCACCGTAGAGGATACGGATTCCTTCCGCGACCTCAGCGCCAGCGAGCTCTTCGATGGCACCTCGGATGGCGGCGCATACTTCCTGAGCGTCCGCTGCCGAGGCGACCTTGCCGGTGCCGATCGCCCACACAGGCTCGTAGGCAATAACGACCTTGGACAGGTCTGCAATGCCAGCCAGGGATGCCTTGGTTTGCTCCACCACGAAGGAGACGTGGTTGCCCGCTTCACGGACATCCAGCTTCTCACCCACGCACACGATTGGGGTTATCTCGTGCTTGATGGCGATCGCGGCCTTGGCTGCGACGAGTTCGTCGGACTCGCCGTGGTACTCACGGCGCTCGGAGTGGCCGACGACCACCCAGGTGCAGCCCAGGGCCTTGAGCATCTCGGCAGAGACCTCGCCGGTGTAGGCGCCGGACTCGTGCACGGAGACGTCCTGAGCACCGTAGGTGAACTCCAGTTTGTCGCCGTCGACGAGGGTCTGGATGCTGCGAATGTCGGTGAACGGAACCATAAGGGCAACGTCAACCTTTTCGTAGCGGTCTTTAGGCAGTTTGAAGGCGAGTTTCTGCGCGCTTCCTACTGCCTGCAGGTGGGTCAGATTCATCTTCCAGTTGCCAGCGATCAGTGGCTTACGGGACATGTGTTTCTTACCTTTCTATGCCAGCGCCGCGACGCCTGGCAGTTCCTTGCCCTCAAGGTATTCGAGGGAAGCGCCACCGCCGGTGGAAATGTGGGAGAAGCCGTCCTCGTCGAGGCCGAGAACGCGGACAGATGCAGCAGAATCGCCACCGCCGACAACGGAGAACGCGCCGTTAGCGGTGGCATCGATGATTGCCTGTGCGACGCCACGGGTGCCGTCAGAGAATGCTTCGAACTCGAACACGCCCATTGGGCCGTTCCAGAAAATGGTCTTAGCAGAACCCAGAACAGCTGCGAACTTCTCCACGGACTTTGGTCCGATGTCCAGAGACAGCTGACCCTCAGGGGTGTCTTCCAGACCGGTGATGGTCTTAGGAGCGTCAGCGGAGAACTCAGGAGCCCAGGCAAGGTCGATTGGCAGGTTGATCTTGTCGCCGTAGCGTGCCAGCAGATCCTTACAGGTCTCGAGCATTTCTTCCTGCAGCATCGACTTTTGGACGTTGTAGCCCTGAGCTGCGAGGAAGGTGTAGCACATCCCGCCACCGATGATCAGGGCGTCAGTCTTTGGTGCGAGTGCTTCGATTACGCCGAGCTTGTCGGAGACCTTAGAACCGCCCAGCACCACCACGTATGGCGCCTGTGGCTCGTCGGCGATCTTCTTCAGCACGTCGATCTCGGTTTCCACGAGGCCACCGGCGTAGTGCGGCAGGCGCTTGGCTACGTCGAAGACGGATGCCTGAGCGCGGTGGACCACGCCGAAGCCGTCGGACACGAATGCGCCGTTATCACCGGTCAGGGCAACCAGTTGGTCTGCGAACTCACCACGCTCTGCCTCATCCTTGGAGGTTTCCCGGGCATCGAAGCGGACGTTCTCCAGGAGGAGCACGTCGCCGTCGTTAAGGCCGTTCGCACGCTCATGAGCGTCCTCGCCCACCACATCGCCAGCCAGGGCCACGTACTGGCCGAGAGCCTCGGACAGTGCCTCGGCACAAGGAGCCAGGGAGAACTTAGGGTTCACCTCGCCCTTTGGGCGACCCAGGTGAGCCATGACGATGACGCGGGCGCCCGCCTCTGCGAGAGCCTTGATGGTGGGCAATGAGGCGTTGATACGGCCTGGGTCGGTAATCTCGCCGGCGTCGTTGAGAGGAACGTTGAGGTCGGAGCGGACGAGGACGTTGCGGCCTTCAACGCCTTCGGCAAGCAGGTCTTTGAGGTTCTTCATGTGTTAAATTCTCCTGAAATTGGGCTAAACAGGCAGCTGGCCCGCAGCCTGTCGAAGGCGCGGGCCACTACTGATCAAGTCTAGCGAAAGATTAGAGGCGTTCGCCGACGTATTCGGTCATCTTGATGAGCTGGTTGGTGTAACCCCACTCGTTGTCGTACCAGGACACAACCTTCACCTGGTTGCCCATGACCTTGGTCAGGCCAGAGTCGAAGATGGAAGCGTGTGGATCGGTGACGATGTCAGAGGACACCAGTGGATCCTCGGAGTACAGCAGGACGCCCTTGAGCTCGCCCTCAGCAGCTTCCTTCATAGCTGCGTTAACCTCCTCGACGGTGACGTCACGGGAAGCCTCGAAGGTGAGGTCCGTTGCAGAACCGGTGATCACTGGGACACGCATTGCGAAGCCATCCAGCTTGCCCTCGAGCTCTGGGAGAACCAGGGAAACTGCCTTAGCAGCACCAGTGGAGGTTGGGACGATGTTGACAGCGGCGGCGCGGGCACGACGCAGGTCGCGGTGCGGAGCGTCGTGGAGGCGCTGGTCACCGGTGTAGGCGTGGATGGTGGTCATCAGGCCCTTGACGATGCCGAACTTATCGTTCAGGACCTTCGCCATTGGTGCCAGGCAGTTGGTGGTGCAGGATGCGTTGGAGATGATGGTCATGGACTCTGGGTCGTAGTCGGTGTGGTTCACACCAACAACGAAGGTGCCGTCCACGCCCTTACCCGGGGCGGAGATGATGACCTTCTTAGCACCAGCGTCGATGTGTGCCTGAGCGTCTTCCTTCTTGGTGAAGAAGCCGGTGGACTCGATTACGATGTCCACACCGAGCTCGCCCCACTTGAGGTTCTTTGGCTCGCGCTCTGCGGAGACGGTGATCTTCTTGCCGTCGACGGTGATGGACTCGTCGTCGAACTCAACGGACTTGCCCAGGCGACCCAGGATCGAGTCGTACTTGAGCAGCTGTGCCAGAGTGCCATTGTCCGTCAGGTCGTTGATGGCGACGATGTCAATGTCAGATCCGTTTTCCAGAACAGCACGGAAGAAGTTACGTCCGATGCGGCCAAAGCCATTGATTCCCACACGAATGGTCACGAGTTTTCTCCTCAAAGTAGACGTTATATGCACCGAGGATGCTGCAAGCTCTCTAGTCCAGTCATTGAGCTGGCGTTGATGCATCCGCGTATGCCTCTTAGCGTACCTACGGTTTGTGGACTGTGCAGGAGGAGATGTTGCGCTACCGCTACCCCTACCCTCAAAAAGCAACATAATCAGACATTAAACAACATGTGGATGTGGTGTGTTTTTGGTTTTCGGCATGCGTCGTCGCAAAGAGCTGCATACGCGCTAACACCTGGGTGAACAGCACCCCCACATGGCACAGTGCGCTGTGCTTAAAGCACCGGGCCATGTGAGAAAAACCATATTTACACGTCGTCGAGAAGATCCTCAGTAACGGCCGCGTTGGTATCCGGAATGCCCAGTTCGGCAGCTCGAGTGTCCGCCATCGATAGCAACCTGCGGATGCGCCCGGCCACCGCGTCCTTTGTCATCTGTGGGTCAGCGAGCCGACCCAACTCCTCGAGCGACGCCTGCCGGTGCACGATACGCAGATTGCCGGCTTCGGCAAGATGTGGCGGAATGTCATCACCCAAGATTTCCAGGGCACGCTCGACGCGGGCAGCAGCGGCAATGGCGGCGCGCGCGGAACGACGCAAATTAGCGTCATCAAAATTGGCTAGGCGGTGCCCGCCTTGTTGTTGCTGCTTACGCTCCCTGTGCTTTTCCCACTCGATCCGGGTGCTCATCGCCCCCATCCGGGTCAGTAACGCACCGATGGTGTCCCCGTCCCGAACGAGAACCCGCTCCACGCCGCGGGTTTCCTTGGTTTTGGTAGCAATACCCATGCGACGGGCGCATCCCACCAGCGCCAATGCGGCTTCCTGGCAGGGACATTCAATCTCCAAGGTGCAGGTGCGGCCCGGTTCCGTTAACGTGCCGGCCGCGAGGAACGCACCCCGCCACGCCGCCTCAGCATCGGACACGGTACCGGACACGATCGCCGGGGGAAGGCCACGGACAGCGTGCCCGGAACGAGTGACGAGGCCGAGCCTGCGGATGATGTCGGGGACGCCGTCGGTAAGCCGCAGCACATACCTGGTGTTTTTGCTCATCCCCCCTGGCCCAATGACGTTGAGCTGGACTTTCTTGTGGAACAGCTCATCGATGGCCTCACAGAAGCGATGTGCAGCTGCATGCGAGTCCAGCTCAATCTCCAGCACCGGGCGGCCCGCCACCGTATCTAGCTGGCCGGCAAAGCGGACAATAGCGGCGACCTCGGCAGTACGAGCAGTGGCACGCGTCATCGTCGTTTCCGCGAGTTCCGTTTTGGCCTGTGCAGTGAGAGACACGAATGTCCTTTTCTTCTTGAGGAGCAAATTGCGACTATATTAGCGGGTTTGGCATAGCTGTACCAACGACCGGGCGAGCTTATCGGGGCTGTGACGTTCCGTCATCGTGCCGTCTTCGGCGAACAACCGCACGTCATCAACCACAACCATAGCCCCCATCGCTGCGGCCGCCCGCTCCAGGTGGGTGAGATCAGTGCTATCGATCGGCGAGGACCGATCCACCAAGAAGCGATCCACCCGAAGCGTCGGGGCGTGCTGCTGCAACATGTGGACGTGCCGCTCCATGGAAAACCCAGTGGTCTCCAGCTGCGTGTTCGAGAGATTGAGGATCACCACGCGCAACGCGTTAGATTCATTGATCGCGTCCACCACCTCCGGAACCAGCAGGTGCGGGATCACGCTGCTGAACCACGAACCGGGGCCAAGCGTGAGCAGGTCCGCTCCACGAATAGCTTCCACCGCTTCCGGTGCAGCGGGAGGATGCTCCGGCATGAGTCGTACCCGCCGAACCTCACCCGGCGTAGTAGCAATCGCGACCTGGCCGCGGATCATGCGCATGATGCGGGGGTCGTCGGCAAGCCCAGCGACTTCCGCCTCAATATTGAGTGGTTGCGCGCACACAGGAAGCACCCGTCCGTAGGAACGCGTCAGCTTTGCGACAACATCCAGCGCCGCCACCTCATGCCCCAAAACGTCCGTGAGCCCCGCGAGCAGCAGGTTGCCCACCGCGTGGCCCGCCAACGCCCCCGTGCCACCGAACCTGTGTTGTAGCAGCGTCTCCCACATTTCGCCTTCGGCATCGTCGCGCGCAAGAGCGCTGAGAGCCATGCGCAGGTCGCCAGGAGGAATCTGCCCTAGTTCGCGCCGAATCCGGCCGGAGGAACCACCATCGTCAGCGACAGTAACAATGGCATTGATATCGGGAATGCGAAGGGCACGGGCCGCGCGGAGAGTCTGAAACAGGCCGTGGCCGCCACCCAAACACACCATCGACTTGATATGTTCAGGCACGGTCCAGAGATCGGAAGTCATGTGAAAACCTTAAAGTGACGGGGAGCGAAAATGGGTTAGCTGCGCTTGATGTCGCGGTGAATCACCGCCACTTCCAGCTCACCGTTTTCTTGCAAGATCCGCCCAATCTCTTCGGCAATTGCCACGGAGCGATGGTGGCCCCCGGTGCAGCCGACGCTCACCGTGATAAACCGCTTGCCTTCCCGACGGTATCCCTTGATCATGGTGCGGAACATCGCAACGAAGCTATCAATAAACTCCCGCGCGCCTTTCTGCGCGAGAACGTAGTCAGACACCGGTGCGTCAGTGCCACGGAATTTGCGCAGGTCCCCAACCCAATATGGGTTCGGTAAGAACCGGACATCCAACAGCAGGTCAGTATCGTGCGGTGCGCCTCGCTTGAACCCGAAGGACTGCACCGTGACGTGCTCCTTGTTTTCCGCGACGCTTTCAAAGCTGGATTCAATCGCACGCCGTAGGTCATGGATCGACAGCTCCGAGGTGTCGATCACGATATCCGCTTGTTCCTTGACCTCGAACAGCGCGCGCCGCTCCCGGGTAATGCCATGCTGCAAGGTATCAGGGCCCTGCATCGGGTGTGTGCGGCGCACGGAGTCAAATCGACGAATCAGGATGTCGTCCCGGGCTTCCATGAACAGGATGACTGGACGGTGCCCGCGAGCATCGAGCTCGTCAATGACCTGGACGAGGTCATGGTTAAACGGCAAGGAACGCACGTCAGACACCAGCGCGAGACGAGCAATAGGAGAATCTGGGGCGGTCGCCATCTCCACCATCTGCAACAACAACGCGGAGGGCAGGTTCTGAGCCACATACCAGCCCATATCTTCCAGCACGCGGGCGGCGGAATTCAGGCCGGCCCCAGACATGCCAGTGATCAAAACGGGAGCGTCGGTAGTGCTCCCGGAGCGTGCAGTGGATACCACGGCACCGCGGATCAGCTCGTCATCGGACTCAGGTGTAACCACAATGTCGTTGCGCGTCATGCACCTCAGTCTAACGCGCCCTGACCAGTTATGTCTCCGAGCGATGAAGGTGGTCGTAAACTTTCCCCGCTAACGAAGGCCCAAAGCCCTTGACCGCCTGAATCTCTTCCAAGGATGCTGCCCGAAGCTTTTTCACGGAGCCGAAGTGCTTGACCAGCTCTGCCCGCCGCTGATCTCCCAGGCCGGGAACACCATCAAGTTCAGATACCCGCAACCGTTTGGAACGCTGTTGCCGATGGTAGGTGATAGCAAAACGGTGTGCTTCGTCGCGAATATGCTGCAGCAGGTACAGCGCCTGGGAGTTGCGCGGCAGGATAAGAGGATCTTCTTCTCCTGGTAGCCAGACTTCTTCCAGACGCTTCGCCAAGCCAATGAGCGCGACATCATGGACACCCAACTCATCAAATACCGCCTGAGCTGCGTTGACCTGAGGAAGACCACCATCAACGATGAACAGTTGCGGTGGATACGCAAAGCGCTTGCCGCCAGCTGACTCTTCCACCACTGCTTCATCGGCAAACCTAGTGCCGTCGAACTCGGAGTCATCCGGTACGGCCGTGCTGTTTTGGGTATGACGAAGAAACCGCCGGTAGGTGACTTCCGCGATGGAGGCGACGTCGTTAGAGTGCCCATCCCCCGCGGCTTCCTTAATGCGGTAGCGCCGATAGTCCGACTTCTTGGGTAAACCATCCTCAAAGACCACCAGTGATGCCACCACATCTGTGCCCTGAATGTGCGAAATATCCGTGCATTCGATGCGCAGGGGCGCGGTGTCCAAAAACAAGGCTTCTTGCAGTTCTTGGAGTGCAGCCGAGCGCGTCGTTAAGTCGCCTTGGCGCTTTAACTTGTGCTGCCGCAGCGCTTCGGTGGCGTTGCCGGTGACGGTCTCCATGAGCTCACGTTTCTCTCCGCGCTGCGGGACGCGAATGTGCACGGGGCCGTGGCGCATCTCCGCAAGTAGTTCGGACACCAGCTCAGCGTCCTGCGGCTGATCGGACACCAGGATGTCCCGTGGGATGGCGGTGGGATCGTCGTGATAGAACTGCATGAGGAAATCCGCGATGATCGCACTGTCGCCGTCCTCCTCGCTCGCACGAGCAGGCTTTTCGACGACAAATCCCCGCTGTCCCCGCACCCTACCGTCGCGGATGTGGAACAGCTGAATCGCCGCTTCCAGCTCGTCGGTCACGGTGGCGACGACATCCGCGTCGGTGCCATCAGTGAAAACGATTGATTGGCGCTCCATCACTTTGTTGACGGCAGCGAGGTCATCACGCAATCGGGCGGCTCGTTCGAAATCGAGTTCTTCCGCGGCCGCCATCATGTCCTGCTCTAGTTTCTTGGTCACCGCGCTGGTGTTGCCGGAGAGAAACGAGATGAGCTCGCGCACGATGGCGAGGTGCTCGGGTGCCGTGACCTTGTCCACGCATGGCGCGGCGCATTTGTCGATGTACCCGAGCAGGCAGGGGCGCCCGAGCTGCGCATGCCGATTAAACACCCCTTTAGAGCAGGTCCGCATCGGAAACACCCGCGTGAGCAGGTCCAATGTTTCGCGGATTGCCCATGCGTGAGAATACGGGCCGAAATAGCGCACGCCCTTACGCTGCGGGCCACGGTAAACGTAGGCGCGTGGAAAGGGCTCGTTCATCGTGATCGCTAGATACGGGTAGGACTTATCGTCCCGGTACTTCACGTTAAACCGCGGATCGTACTTTTTGATCCACGTGTATTCCAGCTGCAGCGCTTCCACTTCGCTGCCCACTACGGTCCATTCCACACTGGACGCGGTTTGCACCATCTGGCGGGTGCGCGGGTGCAGCTGGGTGAGATCCTGGAAGTAGTTTGATAGCCGAGCCCGCAGGTTCTTCGCTTTCCCTACATAGATGACCTGCGAGGATGGGTCCCGAAAGCGGTAGACGCCCGGCTGGGTCGGAATGGTTCCGGCAGCCGGGCGGTACGTGGTTGGATCAGCCACAACTTAATCTTCCGGCATGTACTTATCTTCAAGCTTGCGGAAGTCCGCGACCGCAGCGACGACTCGGGCTGAATCCCCAGACTGAAACGCCCACATCGGAACGTACTCGAATTCGGGAAGCTCCAGGCGAGCCATCCGCTCATTCTTTGGAAAGGACAGGCCGTACACCACGGACCATGGGTAAAAGCGGGTACCGATGAAGTTGCGGACCTCTACCCCATCCTCGTTGGCACGCACCCGCGGGCGACGCAGGTGGAACGCGAAGAAGGAGATCACCAGGCCGATGCCGACGAACGCAAGCTTGTCAATCAAGGTCACAGCAGCGCCGGTAAAGTCAATGCCCACCACAGCAGCCATGAAGATGTGAACCGCCATGACCACTGCGATCGCCACCCAGGACATGCGGGCCAGGTACTTTGAGCGAAGCTCAAACTCCCACGGTTTGGTGGTAGTTGTTACTGAATTAAGCGCCGCGAGGTGCTCGCGCTCCCGTTCCAGGTCCGTCACGTTCACATCATCCTTTGTGCTAGCAGAATCAACTTCCAAGTCTAACCCTGCTCCTGCCGAATCCGAGAAAGCAGCACCGCCGTATTCAGCGCCGCCACCATGGACTCGCCGCCTTTGTCTTCCATTGCGCCTGGTACGCCACTGCGATCTACTGCCTGCTCATGCGTGAGCGTGGTGAGTACCCCATTACCAATGGGGGTGCGAGTGGCCAAGGAAATCTGGGTCAGCGCCTGCGTAACCGAGTCACACACGTAGTCAAAGTGCGGGGTGCCGCCCTTGATTACGCAGCCGAGTGCCACGACGGCGTCGAAATGCTCCGCAAGTTCTTGGACTACGACGCCCAGTTCCAGTGCCCCCACTACGCGGTATTCGGACACCTGCGCGCCGCATTCTTTGCCCACGGATACCGCGCGGGCGTGCAGCTGATCGCAGATGTCCGCGTTCCACGTTGCGGTGACCACGGCGACGCGGAGGCCGGTGGCGTCGACAAGCTGCAGTGCGGGGCGGCCGTCGCTACTCATGGGTTGCTCCTAACGCTTCGTCCAGACCTGGGACGGTGTGCCCCATGCGGTCTCGTTTGGTCTGCAGGTATTTGATGTTGTCCTCATGGATGTCCACGTTGATGGCGGTGCGTCCCACGATCCGAAGGTCATGCCCCGTGAGTCCCGCGCGCTTATCAGGGTTGTTGGAGATCAAATTCATCGTCTTTACACCCAGGTCGTGCAGGATTTGGGCGCCGGTGCCAAACTCCCGGGCATCGGCAGGAAGCCCGAGCGCCAGGTTGGCGTCCACCGTATCCGCCCCGGAATCCTGCAGCTGGTAGGCCTTGAGCTTGGCGAGCAACCCAATACCACGACCCTCATGTCCACGCATGTACAAAATCACGCCGCGGCCAGCTTCCTGCACCATCCTCATCGAGGCGTGCAGCTGTTGGCCGCAATCACAGCGACGAGAACCGAACACGTCGCCGGTCAAGCACTCCGAGTGCACGCGGACTAGCACGTTTTCTCCCCCATCGTCCTCGGGGTGGCCGACCACCAAGGCGACATGCTCCACGCCGTTGATCGTGCTCTGGTAGCCGACAGCACGGAACTCGCCGAAGTCGGTGGGCAGCCGCGTTTCGACGACCCGTTCTACCTGAACCTCGTTGAGGCGACGCCACGCGATGAGCTGCTCGATGGAGATCATCTTCAAGCCGTGTTTGTCAGCGAAATCGCGCAGCTCGGGGCCACGCGCCATGTCCGTGGGATCAATCTCACTGACCACCTCACACAGCACGCCTGCGGGGCGCAGGCCCGCCATCCGGGCCAAGTCCACCGCCGCTTCCGTGTGCCCAGCCCGCACCAGGACGCCGCCTTCACGTGCACGCAACGGAACCACGTGGCCTGGCCTGGTGAAATCGCCCGGTCCGAATTCTGGGAATGCCAGTCGCTTCAGGGTTTCCGCGCGGGCGGTGGCGGAAATACCAGTTGTGCCGGTGTTGGCATCCACGGTCACGGTGTACGCGGTGCCGCGGGCATCCTCGTTGTGAGAGATCATCGGTGGCAGCTGCAGCCGGTCCGCGTCTGCTTCCGTCAGCGACGCGCACACATAACCGGAGGAATACCGCACCATGAATGCCACCAGCTCGGGGGTGGCTTTCTCAGCAGCGAAGATAAGATCCCCTTCGTTTTCTCGATCTTCGTCATCCACCACCACTACCGCTTTGCCGGCAGCGATATCGAGAATTGCGTCTTCGACGCTGTCCAGGCGAACCTGAACGCCCTGCTTGTCAGAATCTGTTTGAGCCACGCTGTCCTAGCCTAATCTTGCATTGTTGGTGATTGAGTCATTGCCCCCTTTGCGGGAGGCTACGTCCGTTGACCTAACATCCGTTCGACATATTTCGCGATCACATCTACCTCGAGGTTTACCACGCCCCCCACGGGTAGTTCACCAAAGACCGTCTCCCGCAATGTGACCGGTATGAGGGACACTTCAAAATAGTCCGGGCCCAGCGCAGACACTGTCAGCGAGGTGCCGTTGATACAGATGGAGCCTTTCTCTACCACATATCGGGCCAGATGCGCGGGCAGCGCGAAGCGAAGCACGTCCCAGTTTTGGGAATGTTCCCGGGAGAGCAACGTAGTGGTCGCATCCACATGTCCTTGCACGATGTGCCCATCGAGTCGGGAATCCACCCGAGCAGCGCGCTCCAAGTTCACCGCGTCGCCTACGGACAAGGTCCCCAAGCTTGACCGATCCAGGGTCTCCTGCATGCAGTCTGCGACGAAGCTGTCCTCGGTACGTTCCGCTACGGTGAGGCACACTCCGTTGACGGCAATGGAATCGCCGAGCTGCGCGTCGCTGAGCACCAGCTTCGCCGAGATGCGCAACCGGATGGAATCGTCCAATGCGGTGATGTCGCTCACCGAGCCCAATTCTTCAATAATTCCGGTAAACACCCGTTAACTCCTTTAGCTCAGTCGTGATTCTATAAAGATATCGTTTCCCAGCTGTCTTAACTGGTGAATGTGAAAACGTCTAATGTCCTTCATACTCGTCGGTTCATCAAGCACGAGTCGGGCCGGATTCAGTCCCGCCCCGAGCAGGGAGGGGTTAATGTAACTGTGGATGGCGTCGGCAAGCCCGGCGGACACAAACGCTCCGACCAGACCAGGTCCACCTTCCACCAAAATGTCCCGGTAGCCGCGGGCAAACAGGTCAGACAGGGCCTCCGAAATACTCGAGTAGCGCAGCTCCCCGCCCTGTCCTAGGTGCAGCTTAGCGGGGATCGGGCGCGAACCAATGATGACCGGTTGCGGCTGGTGCGGGTACAGCGACCCGTCCAGCCTGCGCGCGGTGAGGCGCGGATTATCGGCGAGCACCGTGCCCGTGCCGACGATGATCGCATCCCGGCTCGCCCGGATCTCGTGCGCATGCGCTCGGGCCTGCTCCCCCGTTATCCACTGGGAAGAGCTGTCCTGCGCTGCGGAAAACCCATCCAAGGTGTGCGCCATCTTCACCGTGACAAACGGACGCCTATGGCGTACACCGTGCAGCCACGGTTCCAAGGCCGAAACCTCCCGCGGCTCATGGGTGGCGGGTATCCCGTGCTGGCGCAAAAAGTCTGCGCCTCCGGAGGCGGTGGGGTTGGGATCCGGGGTGGCGTAGTGGACTGCTGCAATACCGGCGTCGTAAAGCGCGTGCGAGCAGGGTCCGGTGCGCCCGGTGTGGTTGCACGGTTCGAGGGTGACAAAGGCTGTCGCGCCGCGCGCGAGCTCACCGGCCTGACGCAGCGCCATCACTTCAGCGTGCTCGCCTGTCCCGCCGGGGGGCTGAGTCGCGCCCACCCCCACAATCCGCCCGTCAGGTGCGACGATCGCGCACCCCACTGAAGGGTTGGGCCAGGTCGTGCCGCGAACGCTGTCACCGGCAGCGATGGCGGCATTCCACGCGGCCGAGCGGACGGCTTCCGAACACTCCATTAATTTAGCGTCGCGAGTGCTCGCAGCTCGTCGACCGCGGCTGCCGGATCAGTGGCGCCGTAAACGGCCGAACCGGCGACGAACGCGTCGCACCCGGCCTCCGCTGCCTGCCGAATGGTCGTTGCGTTGATACCGCCGTCGATCTCGATGAAGCATTCCAGCTGCTTCTCATCAATCAACGCGCGAAGCGTGCGGACCTTCTCCAGTTGCTCTGGCATGAAGCTTTGACCACCAAAACCAGGCTCCACGCTCATCACCAATACGAGGTCGAACTCAGGGACGATGTCCAGGTAATCCTCAATCGGGGTGCCCGGGCGGAGCGAGAAACCAGCCCTCACCCCCTTGCCCTTGAGGTAACGAGCCAGCGACACCGGATCGTTGGTGGCCTCGACGTGGAAGACGACGCACGCGGCACCAGCGTCGATGTAGTTATCTACCCACTTCTCAGGGTGCTCAATCATCAAGTGCACATCCAATTCCTTGTCAGTGCACCGGCCGGCGGCCTTGGTGATGTCCGCGCCGAAGGAGAGGTTAGGCACGAAATGCCCATCCATAATGTCCACGTGGATCCAGTCTGCGTTGCTGGTGGCGGCGATGTCCTCCCCCAGCTTGGAAAAGTCGGCAGCCAGGATGGACGGGGCGATGATCGGGCGAGTGTAAGAAGTCATGGTCTTATCCTAGGTCAGCTGGTCGCTTCAAAACGGCGAAAAACATAGCGTCCGTGCCGTGGCGGTGTGGCCACATCTGGACGGATTTGTCGGTGCCTACGTTATCCATTCCGCAGGCTAGATCGTGGGCATCGAGCTCTTCCAACCCGAGGTGAGCGACGGCGTGGTTAACGATTTCACGCGTCTCCCGCAGGTCTGGTGAACACGTGGAATACACGATCACGCCACCCGGACGCACGAGCTTCGCCGCCGAGGCGAGGAGCTGTCGCTGCAATTGGCTGAGCTCAGCGATGTCGGATTCTGATTTACGCCACCGCGCCTCCGGGCGTCGGCGCAGCGCACCCAACCCGGAACATGGCGCGTCCACGAGGACCCGGTCAAAACCCGGTTCCAGGCCAGGTTCGCGACCATCCGCAACATGCACAGTAACGGGCAGGTCTCCGGTCACTTTCTGAATCAGTTTGGCCCGGTGCGGGGCTACTTCGACGGCGTCGACGTGTGCGCCGTCGATACGCGCGAGTGCCCCTAGCAGCGCTGCTTTTCCACCCGGCCCGGCGCAAAGGTCAAGCCATTTTCCTTGATCCTGACCGTCGATGGGGGCGATGGTCACCGCCCGCGCGATGAGCTGACTGCCTTCATCCTGCACCGCTGCCAGGCCCTGCTTCACAGGTTCCACGTCACGGGGGTCACCGCTGGATAGGTACACCGCATATGGCGAATAAGCACCCTCCTCGCCCCCGGAGATGAGGGCGAGCTCCTCCGCGGAAATCTCCCCCGGACGGGCAACGAGGTGCACAATCGGACGCGCGGAATCTTCCTCGAGCGCCCTGGCAAGTTCCTCGGTGGGCATGTGCCGCGCGAAGCTTTCCGCGATCCACTGTGGGTGCGCGGTCCGAAACGCCATGGCCGCCACTTCACCGGCAGGAGTGAGCTGGTCCAGCCACTGCTCGGGCGTTTTGCGCGTGATGGTGCGCATGACTGCGTTGGCGAAGCCTTTCGCCCGCGGTTGCCCGGCAGCGCCCACGATCCGCACGGTAGTATCTACGGCCGCATGGGGCTCCACGCGGGTGTACAGCACCTGGTATGCCCCGAGGCGCAGCGCAGTGAGGACATCGACGTGGACGTCGCTCAACGCCCTGGAGGACGCCGCAGCAATGACCTCGTCGAGCACCCCTTGAGTTCGCAGACTGCCGTAGGTTAGCTCAGTAGCGAAGGCCGCGTCACGTCCAGACAAGCGCGCCTCGCGGAGGGTTTTAGGCAGCACGAGGTTGGCGTAGGCATCCTGCGTAGCGACGGCGGTGAGCACCTCAAACGCCACCGCACGTGGCTTATCGACGCCCTCCAGTCGCAGCTTCGCCTGGCGCTGCCGCGGTTGCTGTTGCTTTTTCGGGGGCTGAGCTGGGCGTTTCGGGGCGTTGCCCCGCTTGCTACGGGACCGGAATCCACCACTTTCGTTGAGGCTCATGACGTAAACTCCGCACCTTCGGCTAGGTTCGCGCCCCGTGACCAATCAGCTGCTGCCATCATTTTCTTTCCCGGCGGTTGCAGCTGGACGATTTCCAGGTCATTACTGCCGGTGCCGACCAGCACCTGGTTCTTGCCGATGGCCAAGGCGCCGGGTGCAAGAGTGTCTTGGTCAGTGAGCGCTACCTTGCCGATCTTGAATCGCTGACCGCCGAGCTCGGTCCAGGGGCCGGGCGCTGGAGTGTAGGCGCGGATCAGACGGTCGATGGCAAAGTCGGGCTGGGACCAGATAATTTTCGCATCTTCTTTGGTGATCTTCGCAGCGTAGCTCGGCTCACCCCGCTGTGGCTCGGCGACGAGCGCGCCGGTTTCAAGACCATCCATCGTGGCCACGAGCAACTCTGCGCCCGCATGCGCCAGCGAGGTCAGCAGGGTGTCCGCGGTATCGGTGGGCGCAATGGCGTGGGTCAGGGTGCCCAGGATTGGGCCGGTGTCCAGGCCTTCTTCAATGCGGAAGGTGGTAGCGCCGGTGATGTCATCGCCTGCGAACAAGGCCGCCTGCACCGGGGCTGCGCCACGCCAAGCAGGCAGCAGGGAAAAGTGCAGGTTCACCCAGCCGTGGGGCGCGATGTCCAGCAGGTCCTTTGGTACCAGGTTGCCGTATGCGACGACGGGTATGCAGTCCGGGGCCAGTTCCTTTAGCCGCGCCCTCGTTGCTTGGCCGTCCTCTGTGTCAAGTTTCAGCGACTGTGGCTTCAGCACCTCAATTCCGTGCTCCTGCGCCAACGCTGCAACGGGTGATGGGTGCAATGTCCGACCGCGCCCTTTCCGCGCATCTGGACGGGTGAGCACCGCGACGACCTCATGGTCGGATTCCAGCAGGCGCTGCAGCGCGACGACGGCGGGTTCTGGTGTACCAGCAAAAATGATTCTCATGCGTTAAACCACTCCGAGTTGCGGATTTCTGCCATGGCTTCCTTCCGGAGCGCTGGGGCGAGGCGCTGCAGGAACAGCACGCCATCCAGGTGATCGGTCTCGTGTTGTACGCACCGTGCGAGCAGGCCATCGCACTCGAACTCGATAGGCTCGCCCTGTTTATCGACGCCCCGAACCACTACCTTCTGGTACCGCTCAGTATCTTTAGAGATCTCCGGGATAGACAGGCATCCCTCCGGCCCAACCTGCTTTTCCTCGCCTACTGGCTCCCATACTGGGTTAATGATGTGTCCGCGGGCGCCTGGTACTTCATGGGAGCAGTCGTAGACGAAGACTCGGCGGGTGACGCCTATTTGGTTCGCAGCCAGTCCGACGCCGTCGGCGTCGTCCATGGTGTCCAGCATGTCGTCGACGAGCGTCGCGAGGGTCTCATCAAACTCGGTAACCTCCTCGGCGCGGGTGCGCAGGACGGGGTCGCCGAAGATGCGGACGGCGCGAATAGTCATGAAACCTCACTTCTTTTCAACCGGTTGCATTAATACTGGCTATCTTAGCCACTACCCAATATTCACCGGATCTACCTGTACCCTAAGTGGCGCGGAGTCCTTGATCGCGGCGCGCCGAATCAACCCGGTGCGCAGTGCGGTACCTAGTTCGTCGCGTGGGCCGAGCGGGACACGAACCAAGAAACGTTGTGGAGGCCCCAAGGCGTCCGTATCGTATTCGCCGGGCAAAGTCACGCCGCTCGGCAACGGTACCGGGCCTAACACCTCAGCCTGCTCGGGAAGTTCTAGCAGCTCCAGGTACTTCTCCACGGCGCGGACGGGTCCGTCGATAACGGCCATGTGCACCGTCGGAGGTAGCGAGACTTCCTTGCGTTGATACAGCTCCCCTCGGGCCGCCCACACGGGGTCCCACCGCACCAAGGCTTGGACCGCGGGCACGCGCGATTCTGCTGTGACGACAACTTCCCCACCCGCCCGATGCGACTGCACCAGCGAGGCTGCGTGGAACCACTTCGCTAACGTATCCTCCGTGGCCCGCAGATCTGCCCTGGTGAGCAGCGCCCAGGGGTCCAGCAGCAGTGCCGCTCCATACTCGCCGACCGGCTCTGCGCCGGGCGTTGCGACGACTATTGCCGGCTCACTCGGCACTTCATCGATCACAGTGGACCCTCCGGAGATGATAATGCGTACTCCCGGGAACGCCCGACCAAGCTCCTCAGCGGTCCTACCGCTACCAAAGACCACCGCGCGGAGCTTCGGTGATCCGCACGACGAACAGCGAAAATGCGTTTCCGGCCGGCCACACCACTGGCAACTCACCACGCCAGGGGCGTTGCCCTCATCAGCCGGAATCCCCAGCGGACCATTGCACGCGCGACAGCGGGCTGGGGTGCGACAGGTGCCACAACTCAGCGTCGGCAGATACCCTTTTCGGGGTGATTGCACCAACACCGGGGTGCCCCGCTCCAACGCAGCGCGCGCCGCGGTGAACGCGACGTGGGGAATGCGCGCCTGGTGTGCCAGCGGGTCCCGGGACAACTCGTGGTCACCGATACCGGTCACGCGTGGCATTGCCTGCCGAATTGTCTCCCGTGGTGCCACGATGTCATGCGCCCATCCCGTCTCCACCAGCAACTGGGCTTCCGCGCTGCGAGAATGGCCGCCAATGAGGAAGGCGCACCCCTGCTGCTGACTCTTCGTGGTGAGCACCTCCCGGGCATGCACGTACGGAGCGCGGGGGTCAACCAGGTTATCATCCTGATCGAACATCACTACCGCGAGGCGGAGGTCTGCCACTGGGGCAAATGCCGCGCTACGGGTGCCAACCACAATGCGGGCCTGGCCATGCACCACAGAAAGGAACCGCCGGTACCGGGCCTGCGGTCCCAACGCCGCGGTAAGCGTAGTGACCTGCTTTGCCGCGACGTGCTCCCGCAGCGCCCGCTCCAACCGGTCCACGTCACGCTGATCCGGCACCACAATCAGGACACCGCCCCCATCGATGGCGGTCTTGGCCGCTAGCGCTGCCAGCGAGCGCCACCACGGTATTCCGGGACACACCTGCCACACGCCACGTGCGGTCGCGCCACCCAGCACGGCATCAACAAAGGACTGGCCGTGGGTATAACAGGCCCAATCCGACAAGTCAGGTTCCTGGGTAGACCCCAGCTCTTCCCATGCCAGGGACGTGTCGGCTGACTCCGCACCCCCATGTCGCGCAGGGATCGCGGAACGGATCAAATCCGAGCGGGTGCCAGCATAACGACGACACAGCGCCTCCACCAGCTCGGCGGTTTCCTTCGGGTAGACCACGTCGGGAGAAATAATCCGTTCCAGCCAGCTGAGCTGGCCCTCGTGATCGCTGCTGGGAAGGCGTTCCAGGAGGATGGCGTCGATAAGCCTGCCCGCAAACCGGATGCGCAGGCGAACCCCCGGCTGCGCCACCTCATCCAGCTCGGTGTCTACCAAGTAGTCGAAGGTGCGATCCAGGTGAGCTAGCCCCAGCAACGGCAAAACCCGCGCCACAGGCAAATGCGGTGCTGCGGTGCGGGTCTTCATGCCCAAGGATTTTACCCCAGAGCTGTGGCGCGCAGCTCCTCGACGCGATTCAGTTGCTCCCACGGCAAATCAAGATCCGTACGCCCAAAGTGACCGTACGCCGCGGTTTGCGCGTAAATCGGGCGCAACAGGTCCAGCGCACGGATGATCGCAGCCGGTCGGAGGTCAAACACCTTTGCCACCGCTGCCTGGATCTGCTCGTCAGTGAGGCCTTCGCGCGCAGTGCCGAACGTCTCTACGTATAGGCCCACTGGCTTCGCGCGGCCAATGGCGTACGCCACCTGCACCTCGGCGCGATCAGCGAGCCCCGCGCCCACAATGTTCTTAGCTACCCATCGCATGGCATAAGCCGCGGAACGGTCGACCTTGCTTGGATCCTTACCGGAGAACGCGCCGCCACCGTGACGGGCCATGCCGCCGTAGGTATCCACAATGATTTTCCGGCCGGTCAAACCGGCGTCGCCCATTGGTCCACCGAGGATGAACGACCCGGAAGGGTTCACCAGCAAAGTGAGTTCGTCAGTCACCAAGTGAGACAACCCGGTATCAGCAATCACCCAGTCCAACACGTGCTCACGCAGCTGCTCTGCCAGCCACTCCTGAGTGCACGTCGGGTCATGCTGAGTTGAAATAACCACGGTATCCAGGAATTTTGGCTTGTCATCCTGGTCATAAGCGAACGTGACCTGGGTCTTGCCGTCGGGGCGCAGATGTGGGACAATGCCTTCCTTGCGCACTTGAGTCAACCGCCGAGCCAGGCGGTGCGCCAACGCGATCGGCAACGGCATATATTCCTCGGTTTCGTTGGAGGCGTAGCCGAACATCAAGCCCTGGTCACCGGCACCGGCACGGTCATCATCATCAACATCCGTGCGCTCCCGGGCCTCCTGGGAATTGTCCACACCGGCGCCAATCTCCTGAGACTGCTCACCGATCGCTACCGTCACGCCACACGTCGTGCCATCGAAACCCACCTCGGAGCTCGTGAAACCAATCTCCTTCAACTTGGTGCGCACCAAGTTCGGGATCTCTACATAACCGCTGGTGCGAACCTCGCCGACGATGTGGACGAGGCCCGTGGTCACCACGGTCTCCACGGCCACGCGGGAGTGCGGGTCCTCGGTCAGCAGCGCATCGAGGATGGTGTCAGAAATGGCGTCGCAGATTTTATCCGGGTGGCCCTCGGTCACCGATTCGCTGGTAAACAGTCGCACTGCGGAGTTCGCGTTAGTCAAGATGCTTCTTTCACTAAAAGAGTGGTCATCGAATATTCACCACAATAGACCAAGCTGTCTAAGATGGCAAAACCGTGAGATCTACAATGGCGTCGATGATTGCGTCTGCCACCTCAAACTTGCTGCCACTGGGTACCTCACGCGGCGCGCGATCGGGAGCGAGCAACCAGCCGGAATTATCCAACTGACCGAACACCTTTCCGTGTCCCACGTGGTTGAACATCAAAAGGTCACAGCCCTTGCGCTGCAGCTTCGCCTTCGCCAGCTCCAGCGGATCCTGATCTGCTGACCCCGTCTCCGCAGCAAAACCTACGATCACACGTGCGCCAATCTCGCCCGCAGCGCGACGCTGTACTGTCGTCGCCAAAATATCCGGATTCTCCACCAGTGAGATCGTGGTGAGATCAGAGTCGTTTACGCCCTTCTTGAGCTTCGCCGAGGCCTCGCTCGCAGGTCGGAAATCAGCCACTGCAGCAGCCATGATGATCACGTCAGCGCCCCCTGCGCGCTGCGCCACGGCCTCCGCCATCTCACGAGCAGAAACAACGCGCACTACCTCAGCGCCACACGGTGTTTCCAGGAAATCAGTATGCCCAGCAATCACTGTCACGTGGGCGCCCCGCTGCGCAGCCACCTCAGCTAACGCAAACCCCTGACGGCCACTCGACCGGTTCCCCAAGAACCGAACTGGATCGACATTTTCCTGCGTGCCACCAGCGGTAATCAACACCCGCTTGCCCGCCAGCTCCCGGTTAAACCCACCGCGGGCAGCCACGGTCAGCGCTAAATTGCCAATCTGTACTGGCTCCGGCAACCGCCCCGGCCCACTATCCTTGCCCGTCAGTCGGCCGTGGGCCGGGTCGAGTACCGTTATCCCCCGCTCGCGCAGGACCGACACATTGTGCTGCGTGGCGGGATTCCACCACATTTCGGTATGCATAGCGGGTGCGACTACGATGGGGCATGTTGCTACGAGGCACGTCGCCGTCAACAAATCGTCGGCACGGCCAGCCACGAGGCGCGCCATGAGATCTGCCGTCGCCGGGGCGATCACCACCAGGTCAGCTTCCTGCCCGACGCGGACATGCTGAACCTCATCGACGGCCTCAAATACCGTGGTGGAGACGCGGTTTCCGGACAACGCCTCAAAGGTCGCAGCGCCCACGAATTGCAGCGCGGATGGCGTGGGAACCACGGTCACCTCGTGCCCCAGCTCTTTAAAAAAGCGGACTAGCCCGCACGCTTTATAGACAGCAATCCCGCCTGCAACACCAACGACAATGTTCAAAGGTTTATTCACACCATCACGATACCTAACGCTGAAATGCTTCGGACGAAACGCTGGTTAAGGGACAAAATGTGTGTCCGGTCGGTGTGTTGTCAGTTGGTACCTCACCCCTGGGGGCTCTGATCACGGCCCCTGAAGTTTCTTACTAAAACCCGGGAAGCATTTCCCGGATCTTGGGCCCAAAACAGTGAAATACCTGGTGTGAAGCCTAAAAAATCACCGAGACCCGGGGAATGCTTCCCGGGTTTTGCAGGGTTATGTAACACAAGGGTGCGAACCTGCGGTCGAGACTCCATCGGGAGACACTTCACGAGCCGGCAGCATCGGTCATTGCGGTTGAGCCGACAGCATAAGCATGGAAGACCCGAAAAGATCGCCGCGTATGTGATCAGCTCTGGGTTTGGTGGCGCCGTTGTTGTTGCTTTTGTCCCAGGCAGACGGGGACATCGGGTCGGGTTTTGGTCACCGGAGTAAGGCAGCCGCACCTGCAAGCACAGGTGCGTTACCACTGGTGGTATGGAACAAGATTTGTGGGTTTATCAGGCCCGAAACAATATATAGCACCTGTTTACATGCCTCGACCTGGCTTTACTGTGGAATTCAGACACACATTTTGTCCCTTAACCCGCGAAAGCCCCGTCCGATTCGCCAGCAGCGAACCAGACAGGGCCAGGCGGTATATGTTGGAAGTTTAACCTTCCTCGTGATCCAGCATGCCACGGTTGATTTCCCGCAGCGCAATCGACAGAGGCTTCTCCTGAGGCTCAGGGGTTACCAGCGGACCAACGAACTCGAATACACCTTCGTCGGCTTGCTGGTAGTAGCTGTTGATCTGGCGTGCGCGCTTGGCAGCAAAGATGACCAGAGCGTACTTGGAAGAAACCTTGTCCAACAGCTCATCGATCGGTGGATCGGTAATACCCACTGGCTGGTCAAATACGGCAGCAGTGGTGGCGTTGTCGTTGCTCACTTGGGTCACTTACACCTTTTCCAGGTTTGAGGTTGTACATAAAAGCAGTGCGGTCGTCTATTCTAGCGACCGCACCGGGTGTTTCGCTAATCCCTTGCGTTAACGCGGGTTTTGCAGGATAGCAGAAATCGCATTCACAGCTTCATCGACATTGTCGTTGACCACGATATGGTCGAATTCTTCCTGAGCGGCCAGCTCAGCACGTGCGGTTTCCAGCCGACGTGCGATCACATCTTCGGCTTCCGTCCCACGGCCGGTCAGACGTTCCACCAGCACTTCCCATGAAGGGGGTGCAAGGAACACCGTTTGGGTTTCTGGGAGGGCTGCGACGACGTTGCGGGCACCAACCAGGTCGACTTCGACGAGAACTGGTCTGCCGGCCTCCAGTGCTTCCAGCACCGGACCGGCGGGGGTGCCGGAACGTTGCAACCCACCGTGGATATCTGCCCATTCGAGCATTTCGCCACGGTCAATGTGCTCTTGAAACTGTTCGGGAGTGACATAGAAGTAGTCCTGTCCGTGGACTTCACCTGGTCGTGGCGCACGAGTCGTCATTGAGACCGAGAAGTAAAGTCCGGGAACTTCTTCCCGAAGGCGATGAACCACCGTGGATTTGCCCACGGCGGATGGCCCCGCCAGTACGACGAGATTTCCCCGCTGGTTATCGCCGGCCATCTGACTTAGTCGTCCTCAGAGAAACCGAAGCGTTCGAGCAGGGCGCGACGCTGACGGTCGCCCAGGCCACGCAGGCGACGGGTCTGAGCAATCTCCAGCTCTTCCATGATCTCCTTAGCCTTTACCTTGCCAACCTTTGGCATAGCTTCGAGAAGAGCGGAAACCTTGGTCTTGCCGATGATCTCGTCAGACTGAGCCTTGTCGAGAACTTCCTTCAGGTTCGTGCCACCGCGCTTGAGCTGTTCCTTCAGCTCTGCACGTGCCTTGCGGGCTTCAGCTGCCTTGGCGAGGGCTTCTTTACGCTGCTCGTCGGTCAACTTTGGAAGGGCCACGGGTTCCTCCGATTCTAATAAGTGTCCATTGTCTGGGCGATAATCGCCCTTTTCATCTTGCCGCCCCACCAGGGAAGATTTGAGAATCTCCAGCTGGTTTTCGGGCAAGCTTCGATCAGTCTAGCACTACTTCCGTAAAAGCCGTGGTGACACCACCATAACTGCATGTCACAAAGGAGGCAGCAGACAAAAATGACCTGGGATAATCCCAGGTCATCGCTATGCTTTAGGGCGCCGATAGTCCAGGAAATTCCTGGGCGGCCGCCCGCGCGGCGTGACGCAGATCCGCCTCATCAGGTCCTGCTTGCAGGACTGCGCGCGAGATATTCGGGATGGCCAGGTGCTCAACGCCCGCTGCTAATCGGGCCACATCGGCCGCGGAGCCACCCTGCGCACCGACGCCCGGCATCAACACTGACCCATTCAACCGCGAGAGGTCTGGGGCCTGGCTGAGCGTTGCGCCAACGACGACACCAAAGTTGCCGGGTTTGCCACTGGGAGCAGTAGTGCGGTTTAGCGCCGCCACTTTGTCCACCACCTGCTGTGCGAGGGTTACGTCGGCGTCGGAGCGATTGCCCTGCACGGATTGCCCCTCGGGGTTTGAGGTCGCAGCCAGCACGTACACGCCTTTGCCGTGCTGGTTCGCAAGTTCAAACGCCGGTTGCAGGGCGCCGACCCCCAGGTAGGGAGACACCGTGACGGCGTCGCAGACGAGGGCTGACTCGGGGTGGAGCCAAGCCATTGCGTATGCCGCCATGGTGGACCCGATATCGCCGCGTTTGGCGTCGGCAAGCACCAGCGTGCCTTTCTCCTTGAGCGCGCCGATGGTTTCCTCCAGGATGGCGAATCCTTTCGCGCCGTAAGCTTCGTAAAACGCTACTTGCGGCTTGACGACGGCCACCGTGTCCCCAAATGCGGCGACGCAGATACGGGAGAACTCTGCCACACCTTCGGCAGAAACCGGGAGGTTCCACGCGGTGAGCAGCGACGGGTGCGGGTCAATTCCGACGCAGAGCCTGCCGCGCTCAGCGGTCGCGGCCAGGAGTTTACTGCCGAAGGTTTCCATTTACTTCTCCCCTGCCGAGTGATCCAGCTCCTGCAGCGCACGTACACCGAGCTCACCGGCGCGCAGCGCCTCAATGCCCTGGACAGCAGCGGTAACGCCCTGGACCGTGGTGACGAGGGGGACACCGGCGTTGACAGCGGCTGCGCGGATGTCGTAGCCGTCGTTGCGGGCACCGGCGGACCCTGCTGGAGTATTCAGGATCAGGTCAATCTGACCGGAATTGATCATGTCCACCACCGACTCGCGACCGGTGCCGCGGGCCTCAGACTGCTTCAGCACAATCTCACACGGCACGCCATTACGACGCAGCATGCCCGCTGTACCAGAGGTGGCCAGGATCTTGAAGCCGAGGGTCGCCAGGCGCTGGATTGGGAAGATCAGGGTGCGCTTGTCGCGGTTAGCTACGGATACGAACACGGTTCCCTCGGTGGGCAGCTCGCCGAATGCGGCAGCCTCGGCCTTGTTGTAGGCGGCGCCGAAGTTATCAGCCAGACCCATGACCTCACCAGTGGACTTCATTTCTGGGCTCAGCAGGGAGTCCAGCATGGTGCCATCCGGGCGACGGAAGCGGTTGAACGGCAGCACAGCTTCCTTCACTGCGATTGGGGTATCCAGTGGCAGGGAGCCACCGTCGTGATCGGATGGGATCATGCCTTCAGCGCGGAGCTCAGCGATGGTAGCACCCAGGGAAATGCGGGAGGCAGCCTTAGCCAGTGGCACGCCCGTAGCCTTGGAGACGAATGGAACCGTGCGGGATGCACGTGGGTTCGCCTCGATGACGTAGAGGATGTCGTCCTTGAGCGCGAACTGCACGTTCATCAGGCCCTTCACACCGATGCCGTGGGCGAGAGCCTTGGTGGATTCCCTCACCTTGTTGATGTCCTCGGCACCGAGGGTCATTGGAGGTAGTGCGCACGCGGAGTCACCGGAGTGGATGCCGGCTTCCTCGATGTGCTCCATCACGCCAGCCAGGTACACCTCTTCCCCATCGCACAGCGCGTCGACGTCGATCTCGATCGCGTTGTCCAGGAAACGGTCAACCAGAACTGGGTGGTCAGAGGTGATCTCCGTAGCGCGCTCAATGTAGTCCTTCAGGGAGGCTTCGTCGTAGACGATCTCCATGCCGCGGCCGCCGAGCACATAGGACGGACGGACCAGGACCGGGTAACCGATGGAGGTAGCCACAGAGCGTGCTTCCTCGAAGGAGGTAGCGGTGCCGAAGGCTGGGGCTGGCAGCTGAGCTGCGCGGAGCACCTCGCCGAACTCGCCACGGTCCTCGGCCAGGTTGATGGCCTCCGGACTGGTGCCCACGACTGGCACTCCAGCGTCGCGGAGCTTTTCTGCCAGGCCCAGTGGAGTCTGACCACCCAACTGAACGATGACGCCGGCGACGTTTCCGGACTGGCACTCCGCGTGGTAGACCTCCATGACATCTTCGAAGGTCAGCGGCTCAAAGTAGAGGCGGTCTGCGGTGTCGTAGTCAGTAGACACAGTCTCCGGGTTGCAGTTGACCATCACGGTCTCATATCCGACGCGGGAGAGCTCCAGGGCGGCGTGGACACAGGAGTAGTCGAACTCGATGCCCTGGCCGATGCGGTTCGGTCCGGAGCCCAAGATGATGACCTTGTCCTTTTCGGTCTGTGGCGAGACCTCGGACTCGGCTGCCGGATCCAGCTCGTAGGCCGAGTAGTGATATGGAGTCTGTGCCTCGAATTCCGCGGCGCAGGTGTCCACGGTCTTGAACACTGGGCGGATGCCGAGGGACCAGCGCAGGCGACGGATGCCATCTTCACCTGCGAACTCTGGGCGCAGGGCTGCGATCTGGCGGTCGGACAGGCCGAGGAACTTCGCCTTGCGCAGCAGCTGTTCGTTGAGGACGGGGGCGTCGATAAGCTGCTGGCGGAAGTCCACCAGCACCTGCAGCTCGCCAAGGAACCACGGGTCGATGCCGGAGGCGGCGTAGACCTGGTCGATGGTGGCGCCGAGGCGGAGGGCCAGTTCGGCGTCGTACAGGCGGCCTTCGGTGGGGCGCTTGAGGTCTTCCAGGACGGCGTCGACGTCGGTGGCGCGGTCGCCGGCGAAGTATTCGTCAGGCATGGTCCAGAAACCGGCCTGCTTGTTCTCCAACGAACGCATGACCTTGCCCAGCGCACCGATGTAGTTACGGCCCAGGGCCATGGCCTCACCCACGGACTTCATGGTGGTGGTGAGGGTGTCGTCTGCGCCGACGAACTTCTCGAAGGCAAAGCGCGGCGCCTTAACGACGACGTAATCCAGCGTTGGCTCAAATGCCGCAGGCGTAACACCCGTGATGTCGTTCGTGATTTCATCCAGAGTGTATCCGATGGCTAGCTTCGCGGCGATCTTCGCGATTGGGAAGCCGGTGGCCTTCGAAGCAAGCGCCGAGGAGCGGGACACGCGCGGGTTCATCTCAATGGTGATGATGCGGCCGTCGCGCGGGTTGATGGCGAACTGGATGTTGCAGCCGCCGGTGTCCACGCCCACTTCGCGGATGATCGCGATGCCTTGGTCGCGCATGACTTGGAACTCGCGGTCCGTCAGGGTCATGGATGGGGCGACGGTGACGGAGTCGCCGGTGTGGACGCCGAGAGCGTCAACGTTCTCGATTGAGCAGACGACCACGACGTTGTCGTTGCCGTCACGCATTAGCTCGAGCTCGAATTCCTTCCAGCCGAGGATGGACTCCTCGATCAGGACGTTGGCTTCTGGGGAGGCTGCGAGGCCACCACCGGCGATGCGCTCGAGGTCTTCGTCGTTAAAAGCCAGGCCGGAGCCGAGGCCACCCATGGTGAAGGATGGGCGGACCACTACCGGCAAGCCCAGTTCGGCCACGGTTTCGTGGACTTCCTCCATGTTGTGGCAGACGCGGGAGCGGGCAGACTCGCCGCCAATCTTGGCTACGATGTCCTTGAACATCTGGCGGTCTTCACCACGCTGAATAGCCGGGATGTCCGCGCCGATCAGCTCTACGTTGTACTTCTTCAGTGAGCCACGTCGATCCAACTGGATGGCCGCGTTCAATGCGGTCTGGCCACCGAGGGTGGCGAGGACGGCGTCGATAGGGTGCCCCTGAGCGATCTCCTTTTCAAAGATCTTCTCGATGTATTCCGGCTGAATCGGCTCCACGTAGGTGTGGTCGGCGAACTCAGGGTCCGTCATGATGGTGGCTGGGTTCGAATTAATGAGGGTAACCCGCAGGCCCTCTTCCTTGAGCACGCGGCATGCCTGGGTGCCGGAGTAGTCGAACTCACAGGCCTGGCCGATGACAATCGGGCCGGAACCGATGACCAGAACGTGCTTAATGTCGGTGCGCTTTGGCATTGTTTTTCCTTTCGTGGTCGATCGGTGTTACTTGGAGCCGAGCAGCTCGAGGAACTGGTCGAATAGAGGGTTGGCGTCGTGTGGGCCGGCGGCGGACTCTGGGTGGTACTGGACCGAGAATGCGCGACCGGATTTCAGCGCCACGCCCTCCACGGTGCCGTCGTTGAGGCAGGTGTGGGTGACGTGTGCCGGGCCGAATGGTGATTCAAACTCCATCCCGGCCTCACCTTCCAGGGCAAAGCCGTGGTTCTGGGAGGTGATGTAGATCTTGTTCGTGACGTGGTCGAGCACCGGGATGTTCACGCCACGGTGGCCGAACTTCATCTTGTAGGTCTTGAGCCCCAAGGCGCGTCCGAAGATCTGGTTACCGAAGCAGATACCGAACAGTGGCAGATCTGCCTTGATGATGTCTTCAACAATGCCCACCATCACGTCTGCAGTTGCTGGGTCACCAGGGCCGTTGGAAATAAACACGCCGTCCGGGTTGTACTGCTTGATTTCCTCAAATGGAGTGTTTGCTGGGACCACGACGGTCTTGATGCCACGGGCAGCGAAGTTGCGTGGGGTCTGGGACTTAATGCCCATGTCGTAGGCCACGACGGTGTACTTGGTCTCCCCTTCCGCCTCTAGCACGTAGGGTTCCTTGGTGGATACCTCTGCCGCGAGGTCGGCTCCGGCCATCGCTGGCTGCGCCTTCACAATTTCCAGCAGTTCTGCCTCGGGCTTCAAGGCGTCATCGCCGGAGAAAATGCCGGCTGCGATTGAACCGTGGTTGCGCAGGTGGCGCACCAGCGCGCGCGTATCGACGCCCGCGATACCGATGCAGTCCTGGGCCTGCATCTGTTCCGGAAGGCTCCGCTTCGCCCGCCAGTTGGACACCTGCTGGGACAGATCGCGGATCACAAGGCCGGCAACCCAGATGCGGTTGTCGTGGGATTCATTGTCCTCGTCGTTCCAACCGGTGTTACCGATGTGCGGTGCGGCGGTGACCAGAATCTGGCGGTGGAAGGATGGGTCCGTCATGGACTCCTGGTAACCCGTCATAGAAGTGGTAAAAACTGCTTCGCCGAGGGTGGTTCCGGTCGCGCCGAAGCCGGTACCGCGGAACGTGCGGCCGTCGGCCAGCACCAAGATTGCTGGTACGTCGTTGTTCACTGTGAAAACCTTTCTATTTAACTTATACGGCGCGAGGCGCGGCGGCCTTGCCTTCAGCACAGGTGATGTGGCCACGCAGGATGGTGGTAGTGACCTTGGTGTGGAACTCCGTGCCTTCGTACGGAGTGTTTTCCGCCTTGGAATCCATGTCCACGCCACGTGCAATCCAGGTGGTGTCTTCCGCAACGAGGGTCAAGTTTGCTGGCTCGCCGACGGCGATCGGGCGACCATGGCCCGGCAGCCGGACGATCTCGGCGGGACGTTCGGACATGACTTTTGCCACCCAGCGCCAATCGGCCTGGCCGGTGCGAACGAAGGTATCAGCGATCACTGCCAGCGAGGTTTCCAGCCCCAGCATGCCGGGCCGAGCGTGCTCGAATTCGACGCACTTTTCTTCCGAGCCGTGTGGGGCGTGGTCGGTGGCGACGCAGTCGATGATCCCGTCGAGCAGGGCTTGGCGCAGCGCCACGGTGTCGTGGTCTTCCCGCAGCGGTGGATTCACGCGGTACACGCCGTCGTAGGATTCCAGCAACGCGTCGGTAAGCACCAGGTGGTGTGGCGTGACTTCCGCGGTGATCGGAATGCCCTGGCTCTTTGCCCATTTGACCAGCTCCACAGAGCCGACGGTGGACAGGTGGCAGATGTGCATGCGGGTGCCGTAGTCACGAGTGAGGAGAGAGTCGCGGGCAACGATGGATTCCTCGGCGGCACGGGGCCACCCGCGCAGCCCGAGCCGGGCTGCGGTTTCACCTTCATGGGCTGGGGCGTTGTCCGTCAGGCGGAGGTCCTCGCAGTGCTGCGCGAGCAACACGTCCTGGCCTTTGGCGTACTCGATGGCACGGCGCATGATCATCGGGTTGTCCACGCATTTGCCGTCATCGGAGAACATCCGCACCTTGGCTGCGGAGCGGGCCATCATGCCGAACTCGGTGATCTCAGTGCCTTCGAGGCCCTTGGTGATCGATCCCACCGGGTGCACATCGCACAGCCCAAGGGCCTGGGATTTCAGCCACACTGATTCTGCGATGGTCGGTTGATCCATCACCGGGATGGTGTTGGCCATAGTAAACACGGCGGTAAACCCGCCCTTCGCAGCAGCTGCCGAACCGGTAGCGAGGGTTTCGGTGTCCTCACGGCCCGGCTCCCGCAGGTGGACGTGAATATCCACCAAGCCCGGAAGCAGAACCTGGCCTTGCCCGTCGATTTCTCGATCCGCCGTGACATCCAAGTTGGCGCCGATCTGGGTGATCTCGCCGTTTTCTACGAACACATCAACAGTGTCTTCACCGTAGGGGCGGACGTTTTTAATCAATAAGGACTGCTCCGCCACTGGCGCGAGTCGCCCGGTTTCTGGGTAGTGCATTCTTAGCCCTCCGTCCCGATCAAAGTGGTGAACAGCACTGCCATGCGCACGTGCACACCGTTGCTGACCTGCTGCAATACGGCGGTCTGTGGTGCATCGGCCACGTGGTAATTCATTTCCATCCCGCGCAGCATGGGGCCGGGGTGCATGATGATCGCATCGTCACGCATCGACGCGGCCCGGGCTTTGGACATGCCGTAGAGCGTCGCATATTCGCGGTGCGACGGGAAGAACCCGCCGTGCATGCGCTCCTGCTGGACGCGCAGCATCATAACGACGTCCGCCTCCTTAATCTCTTCATCCATGTCATAGGCGAAGCGCACCGGCCAGTGCTCCACGCCTGTTGGCAACAGTGTCGGTGGCGCGATGAGGACCACCTCATTGCCAAGGGTGGCATGCAGATCCACGTTGGAGCGGACCACACGCGAGTGCAGGCAGTCACCCACAATGACGACCTTGAGACCGGTGATCCGGCCGAGGCGTTGGCGCATGGTGACGGCGTCGAGAAGCACCTGCGTTGGGTGCTGGTGCGCGCCATCGCCGGCGTTGATGATGGACGGGCCACTCACTCCGTCGGGGCTGAGCCACTGTGCTACCTGCTGCGCCGCGCCTGACGACGGGTGTCGCATCACAATCGCGTCGGCGCCAACGGCGGCTAGTGTGGCAGCGGTGTCCTTGAGGGATTCGCCTTTCTTCACCGAGGAGCTGGACGCGGAAATGTTGATAACATCTGCGCTCATCCATTTGCCGGCGGTTTCGAAGGAGGAACGGGTACGGGTCGAGTTCTCGTAGAACATGGTGAAGATGGTGCGACCACGCAGGGTGGGCAGCTTCTTTACCTCGCGTCCTTCAAGAGCCTCGCGGAACTTATCAGCTTCATCCAAAAGCCCGATGATTTCCTCGGAGCTTAAGTCAGCAATATTCAGCAAGTGCTTCATAGTCAGCTTTCTCGAGTGATGGTGACGCTGTCGTGGCCGTCGATTTCCGACAGGCGAACGATCACGTCTTCGTCCTTGGACGTCGGGATGTTTTTGCCCACGTAGTCGGCACGGATCGGTAGCTGGCGGTGGCCACGGTCGACCAAGACAGCCAGTTGGATCATCGCCGGGCGACCTTCATCCCGCAGCGCATCGAGCGCAGCCCGGATCGTACGTCCGGAAAACAGCACGTCATCGACGAGGATGACCGTTGCTCCGTCAATGGACTCGGGGATCACTGTGGGAAGTAGCGCGCGATGCGGCTTCTTGCGCAGATCGTCGCGGTACAAGGTGATGTCTACCGAGCCGGTGGGAACCCGCTGCCCGGAGAATTCTTCGATCTTCGCAGCTAGTCGCTGCGCTAGTGGGACGCCTCCGGATGGAATGCCAAGCAAGACCACTCGGGCACTCCCTGGGGCATCCAGGGCCGTCTTTTCAATAATTTGGTGCGCGATTCGCGCGACGGTTCGACCAACATCTGCTGTGGACAGCAGTTCGGTTTCCACGTTGTCGCTCATCGTGACCTCCTTCCCCGCCTCTCTGTGCGGACCATTAAAGGATGTCTCTATGCTGGTATGGCAACGACGAGTCTAGCACCGGTACCTACCCAGGCACGAAAGGCACAACGAATGAGCTACACCACCACGCAATTCCTGCCGTTCGACCGCGCCACCGTCTGGGAGTACCACACCCGAAAGGGTGCCATCACCCGGCTGTCACCCCCATTTTTGCCGATGACCCCCGTGCGTCAGGCCAACAGCCTTGCCGACGGCACAACTATCTTTTCCCTCCCCGCAGGCCTCAAGTGGATCGCGCGCCATGACATCACCGCCTATCGGGGTGGTCGGCAATTCGCCGACGAATGTGTGTCGGCCCCATTTAAGGCTTTCGCGCAGTGGCGGCACGTACACCGGTTTGCGGATGCGGAAGGCGGGTGCACCGTCACGGACTTTGTCGATACCCGCGTCCCCTCTGCCACAGTGCGGGCCACCTTCGCCTACCGCCAGGCCCAGCTGCTCGGGGATCTCACCACTGCCGCCCGGTTGGACACCCGCCCCCTCACTGTGGCGATGACGGGATCCCGCGGTCTGGTGGGGCGCGCCCTGTCTGCATTTTTGTCCACGATGGGTGTGACGGTAGTTCAGCTTGTTCGCGGCAATGTGAAGGAGGGCCAACGACACTGGAACCCGCACGCCCCGGCTGCTGACCTGTTGGACGGGGTGGACGCCCTCATTCACCTGGCCGGAGAGCCTATTGGGGGCCGGTTTACAGACAGTCACAAGGCACTGTTGGTCGAGTCCCGGGTGGAGCCGACAGCAAAGCTGGCAGACCTAGTGTCCCGGTCCGAAACGTGCCAGGCTATGATTTCCGCTTCTGCGGTCGGTTTCTATGGCCCGTCTTGCGGTGGCGATGCCTCCGTCACTGATGATTCACCGGCAGGCTCAGGATTCTTGGCGGATTTGGTGCAGCAATGGGAGGCTTCGGCTGCGACCTGTACTAAACGCACGGTGCTGATGCGTACTGGTCTGGTGCTTTCTGGACGAGGTGGGTTGCTGCCGGTGTTTAAAGCCTTATTTTCTACCGGTCTAGGTGGCCCACTGGGCACTGGTGAGCAGTGGATGAGCTGGGTGGCGATTGATGATCTGCTGGACATGTATGCCACTGCCCTGTTCTCGTCCATCTCCGGCCCGGTCAATGCGGTGGCGCCCCAGCCGGTGCGCAATTCTGAGTTCGCGGAATGTTTGGCGAAGGAGCTGCGTCGTCCCGCACTGCTGAACGTGCCGAGCTTCGGCCCGAAACTGCTGTTGGGTAAGGAAGGCGCGACGGAGTTGGCCTTGGCGGATCAGCGGGTAGCGACGTCGTTTGAGCAGTTCCGTTTCCCTGCGCTATCTGAGGCGCTGGCTCACGAATTGGGAGGACATCGTGCTTAATCGAGTGGCGGCGTTTTTTGATGCTGAGGGCATTGCCTACGTGTCCGACGACCGGAGCGTGTCCACGGGGTTCGATGACGTGGCGATCACCGTGTTGTGGTCGGGCCAGCAGCTGCTGGTGAGCGCCCGGTACCGGGAGCCGTTTAAGAACCTCACGAAGGTCAACCAGTGGAATGTCGAACACCCAAATCCAACAGCGTTTGTGCTGGGTGGGGAGCTGTATTTTAAGGCTGGGCTAGCGCTGGCGGACCCGACTGTTGATCAACTCGGATTCTTCCTCGCCAGTGCTCTTGGCTCGATCGGATCCGCTTGCGAATGGTTTGCACAATGGAAGTAACATACCCCCGTATCCTCGACTCGGCCCGCGCTCTCGGCGTGGAGCTCACCCCGACTCCGACGCCACGCTTGTGGGTCGCTGATTTGAATGGACAGTTGATGCAGGTCCTCTCGCTGCCGTCACAGGTGGTGCTACGCATGGACTGCCCCGCCACGTCCATCCCGTGGTGCAACGAGGTCAACGCTGCCCCACTGTTTGTGAGCGCCGCGCTTATCGACGCCCAATCCCCTCTCACCCGATTGGAATATAGTTTCCCAACCGCTGCGGGTCTGGACGATGAACAACTCGAGCACCTGCTCAAGGTTGGCATCGATCAGCTGTTTGCTGCTAAGAATTCTTGACGCGTTCCAGTTCCCGAGCAACATCAAAATCAGGCGCTGGCCAGTCCAAGTTCATGCTGCGTAGGACGTCGAGAAGCAGCATCTTCACCACCAGCCTGGCGTACGGCTTGTTATCGCTTGGCACGATGTACCACGGCGCGGCGTCGGTATCGGTGCGCTCAAACGCAATCCGATACGCCTCCATATAGTCGTCCCATCGGGCGCGCTCATCCACGTCCCCGGGGTTGTACTTCCAGTATTTTTCCGGATCTTCCAGACGCTCGAGCAAATTCTCCTTCTGGAACTTACGCGAAATGTGCAAGAACACCTTAATCACCCGGGTGCCGCTTTTCACCAGCCGCGCCTCAAAATCGTTGATCGCCCCGTACCGGCGTTCGATCTCCTCCGGGCTGGAGAGCTGATGAACGCGATGCACGATCACATCCTCATAATGCGAACGGTCAAAGATCGCGATCTTTCCCTGCGCAGGCAGCTGCTTTTCCACCCGCCACAAAAAATCGTGCGCCAACTCTTCCTCGGTAGGCTTTCCAAAGCTCGCGATGTGCACTCCCTGCGGATCGAGCGGATCAAGCGTGTGCTTGACCACCCCGCCCTTGCCCGAGGTATCCATCCCCTGCAGCACAATCAGCACACTGCCCGGGTTATCGCCCGACCGCGCGTTAGCGTAAAGCTTCTCCTGCAACTCCCGCAGCTCGGCATCAACCTTCTCAGCATTCTTCTCGATAGCTGCTTTGTCGCCTTTAAAGCCCGGCGTCGCCTGCGGATCCACATCCATGGTGGTAAACCGCAAGCTTTTTGCTTCTTTAACTGTCAATGTGCTCATAGAGCCAGTGTACGGGCGTCGGGGCTGGCGGGAGTACGGAAAACTCGAAACCTAGAATTCGAGTCTCGGAGCCCGTTAGGCCAGTTTGACGGCGCATAGCCATTTTATTCACCGAGACTCGAAAAACAGGACTTGCACATCGGGTGAAGGTACTGTCGTAGCCCCGACAATAAGCAAACAGGAAAACCCCCGACCACGATGGATCGGGGGTTCACACTTCCAGCTACGACTACGACGTTTCAGCCTCAGGAGAATCCTCGGAAGCAACCTCAGAAGCTACTTCTTCGGGCGCGGCGAGAATCTCGTCGGCGTTGCTGAGCACGTCGTCGAGTACGGCGTTGATGTATGGCGGAGCTACGTCGGTGGAGTACTCGGACGCAAGTTCGATGCCTTCCACTACAGCGGTCTTGCGCGGAACCTCTGGGTTGAACAGGATTTCCCAGGTGGCGACACGCAGGATCGCCCGGTCGACTGCTGGGATGCGTTCCAGCGTCCAGGTCTCGGCAAGGAACCGCTCGATGGCCTCATCGATGCGGTCGAGCTCGACGGCGACACCACGCACAATCTCCTGCGAGTACGGTGCAACGGGCGCGACCGGTGGCTCGGGGAGGCGTGCGAGTTCGATGCGGTCTTCAACGACGGCAACTGGGTCGACGTCGCGGGCTTCGGCCTCGAAAAGAATGTCAACTGCGCGGCGACGTGCTTTGTAGCGGGCGCCGCGTCGTTTCGGATCGTTGCGCATTAGTTGTTGACGCGAGAGAGGTAAGAGCCGTCGCGGGTGTCTACCTTGACCACGTTGCCGGTTTCGAGGAACAGCGGGACCTGGATTTCCGCGCCGGTCTCCAGGGTGGCAGGCTTGGTGCCACCGGTGGAGCGATCGCCCTGCAGGCCTGGGTCGGTGTGCTCAATCTTCAGGTCAACAGAAATTGGCAGTTCTGCGAACAGTGGCTCACCTTCGTGGAAGGACACCTGAACAACCATGTTTTCCAGCAGGAACTTTGCGCCCTCACCCATCAGGTGTGGTGCGAGTTCGATCTGGTCGTAGGTCTTGGAATCCATGAGGACGTAGGAAGATCCGTCAAAGTACAGGTAGGTCATGTCACGACGGTCGACGGTTGCGGTTTCAACCTTGACGCCAGCGTTGAAGGTCTTGTCGACGATCTTGCCGGAGACCACGTCCTTGAGCTTGGTGCGCACGAAAGCTGGGCCCTTGCCTGGCTTGACGTGCTGGAACTCGATGATCTGCTGGAGCTTGCCTTCCATCTTCAGGACAAGGCCGTTCTTGAAATCAGCGGTAGTCGCCACGAAAAATCTCCCTCTTTAGGTATTAACCCGAGTATTCTACAACACCCGAAGGTCTTTGGACATTACGGTGATGATTTCCGGCGCGCCACCGGTGATGATGAGCGTGTCCTCAATTCGGACGCCACCGACTCCGGGAACGTAAATACCGGGTTCGATCGTCAGTGTCATCCCTTCCTCGAGCACGCCTTCGCTGGTCTTCGCGGCGTATGGTGCCTCGTGGACATCGAGGCCGACGCCGTGGCCGGTGGAGTGGACGAAATAGTCACCGTAGCCTCCCGCCTCAATGATGTCACGGCACGCCTTATCGACGTCCGACAGCGCCGTCCCCGGCGTTGCCGCAGCAACGCCGGCCAATTGCGCCTGAAGAACCAGGTTGTAAATCTCGCGCTGCTGCTCGGACGGCTCGCCGACGACAAAGGTACGGGTCATGTCGGAGTTGAATCCGCGATCATGGGCACCGAAATCAATGGTGAGGAAATCCCCGTCCTGGATGACCCGGTCACCTGCGCCGTGGTGTGGTTTCGCGCTGTTCTCACCGGATGCCATGATGGTGTCGAAGCTGGGTCGTTCCGCGCCGGCCTTGCGCATGAGATATTCCAGTTCTGCAGCAACATCGCGCTCGGTACGACCCTTAATCGGGCCTGCCAGGAGTTGTTCCAGGCAGCCAGTAGCGAGTGCCGCGACGTCACGCAGCCGCTCCAGCGAGGTGGCGTCTTTCAGCAAGCGAAGTTCCTCGATGACCCCAGTGACGGGGACCAGGACGATGTCGTCCCCCGCTGCTTCCTTGAGCTTTTCCAGCTGCGCCACGGAGACATAATCCGCCTCGAAACCCACGCGACGTGGCCCCGTCACGGTTGCCAACAGCGCGCTGGCACTGTTTCGCTCGATCAGAGCGTCGATATCCGGGACTTCCTCAGAAATCTGGGTGGTGTAGCGACCATCGGTGCATATTTTCGCAGTGAGATCCTTGTTTACCAGCAACGCAGCATTGGAGCCGGAGAAGTTGGACAAGAACCGCACGTGTGTCAGGTGCGTGACCAGCATGGAATCGATGCGCTGCCCAGCAAGTTTTGCGGACAGCGCACGGCGGCGGGTGAGGAAACGGGTATCGGCAAAATGAGACATGAAATCTATAGTACTTCGTCAGCTAGGCTGCGAAGTGCTAATTCATATCCTTTCACCCCAAGCCCCGCAATTACGCCCCGCGCGATGGGTGATAAGTAGCTGTGCGCGCGGAAAGGTTCGCGCGCGTGCACATTGGAAATGTGTACCTCAATGAAGGTGGTTTCCACGAGGGCGTCGCGGAGGGCGACGGAGGTGTGCGTGTATCCGCCTGGATTGATGATGATGCTCCACCCGTTCTCGGCAGCCTCGTGGACCCATTCGATAAGTTGCCCCTCGTAGTTGGACTGCCGGCACTCTACTTCCACGCCCAGCTCACTGGCCACGCGACGGATGTCAGCCTCGACGTCGGCGAGAGTGGTGAAACCGTAGATCTCGGGTTGTCGCTTCCCGAGCCGATCCAAGTTCGGTCCGTTGAGCACCAGAATCATCGGTTCATCTCCTCAAACGCGGCGCGCATCTCCTCCTTGGTGACGCCTTCCAACCGCGTGGTCTCGCCCACCGCGGTGATGGCGACGAAGCGGATCCCGCCACCACGATTCTTCTTGTCGCGGGTCATGCCGTCATATAGCTCGTCAAAATCACCGTCGTAGCGGGTAGGCAGGCCAGCGGCGGTGATGATGGACAGGTGGCGTTGCAGCAGATCGGCGTCGATAAGCCCCTTGCGGTGCGACAGGTGCGCGATGAAGCTCATCCCCACTGCGACGGCGTTGCCGTGGCGCCACTGGTAGTTTTCCGCAAGCTCAACGGCATGTCCGAAGGTGTGGCCGTAGTTGAGGATTTCCCGCAGCGAGCTTTCCTTCAGGTCGGCGGCCACGACGCGCGCTTTCACGGCAATGGAGCGTTCGATGAGCTCAGGGAGCTTGTCTTCGCCGGACTCGTAGATCCGCAGGATCTCTTCGTCAGCGATAAAGCCCGTCTTAATGATTTCGGCGGACCCCGACACCAGCTCCTCGCGTGGCAGAGTGTCCAGGAAAGCCAGGTCCACGTACACCGCAGCAGGCTCATGGAATGCGCCGACTAGATTTTTGCCGGCCGCGGTGTTGATACCGGTTTTGCCACCAACTGCGGCGTCGACCATAGCCAGCAAGGTGGTGGGCACCTGCACCACGCGGATGCCCCGCATCCACGCCGACGCGATGAAACCAGCGACATCAGTGGTTGCGCCACCGCCGAGCCCCACGATGAGGTCACTGCGGCTAAATCCGAGGCTGCCTAGTAAGTCCCAGGCCTTCTCCGCCACGGCGAGGGTCTTGCCCTCCTCGGCATCAGGGATCTCAAACAGGTGAGCATCCTCGAAGGCCTCGGCAAGCTGCTTGGCGTGATCCCGCATCACGGGCTGGTGAACGATGAGGGCTTTACCTGTCGGTGTTGCTGCCACCTGGTCAAGGAGATTGCGCCCGATGTGGACCTCGTAAGAAGTGCCGACCTTGATACTCACTGTTCCTCCAGGTGCGTCAGAATTTCGGTAACGACTTTCTGTGGCGTCGTCGAGCTGGTTTTCGCGCGGTAGCTGGCCACCTCGCGGTACAAAGGCTCGCGGGTGGTGAGGATTTCCCGGTAGCGGGCCTCAGGATCTTCCGCCTGCAACACCGGGCGGGAATTGTCCTGTGTCCGGCGCAGCCCCTCCACGACGGACACGTCGAGCCACACCACTTCGTAGTCGCGCAGCAGCTCGCGGGTGCGGGGGCTGAGGACGGCGCCACCGCCGAGGCTCACCACGCCACCGCCCCGCACGGCCTTAGCGACGACCTCTTCCTCAATCTCCCGGAACCGAGGCTCACCGAGTTCTGCAAACACCTCACCACAGGTTTTCCCGAATTGCTGGGCAATGAGCTCGTCGGTATCGGTGAATTCTTGGTTCAATGCCCGCGCCAATCGGCGCCCGATGGTAGATTTCCCGGCCCCGGGTGGGCCGACCAAAACCAAAGTGGACATACGTTAAAACTCCAACCGCTGGGCAACTGCATCCAGGTAGGATGCTACGTTACGTTTTGTTTCTGCGAGGCTGTCGCCACCAAACTTTTCCAGCACGGCCTTGGCCAGCACGAGCGCAACCATCGCCTCGGCGACGACGCCGGCTGCTGGGACAGCGCACACATCGGAACGCTGGTGGATCGCGCTCGCTGCGGAACCGTCCTTCATGTCGATGGTTTTCAGTGCGCGAGGCACGGTGGAAATCGGCTTCATGGCAGCACGCACGATGAGGGTTTCCCCGTTGGTCATGCCACCTTCGAGGCCGCCGGCGCGGTTGCTTTCGCGGCGAATACCGTCGGCATCTCGCACGATTTGGTCGTGGGCGTCACTGCCCCGGCTGCGCGCTTGTGCGAAACCGTCGCCGATCTCCACGCCCTTGATGGCTTGGATGCTCATCAACGCTGCTGCGAGCTGCGCGTCCAGTCGGCTCTCGCCGGACACGTGCGATCCCAAACCGATTGGCAAGCCCTTAACGACGACTTCCACCACGCCGCCAAGCGTGTCTCCCTGCTTCTTCGCGGCCTCGATTTCAGACACCATGGATTGTTCGGCGTCCTTGTCAAAGCAACGCACAGGAGAAGCGTCGATGGCTTCCAGATCACTGAAGTCCGGCACGGCCCCTTCGTAGGAGAACCCGCCGATGCCGAGCACGTGAGAGAACACCTCGACCCCGAGGGTCTCCCTCAGGAAGTTGCGGGCCAGCGTCGCTGCCGCGACCCGGGCCGCGGTTTCTCGTGCGGAGGAACGCTCCAGCACGTTGCGGGCGTCCTCAAAACCGTACTTGACCATTCCAGAGAAGTCGGCGTGACCTGGGCGAGGCCGAGTGAGCTTGGCGCCACGACCGGAGTCGAAAGCCTTAGCAACCTCTTCATCGGAGGTGTCCACAGGATCGGCGGACATGATGGTGGTCCACTTGGGCCACTCGGTGTTGCCCACCATGATGGCCACGGGCGAGCCCAAGGTTTCACCCAGGCGAACGCCAGTGAGCAGGGTGACCTCGTCGGCCTCGAACTTCATGCGGGCGCCACGACCGTAGCCGAGTCGACGACGCGCGAGCTGGTAGGAGACCTCTTCAGAGGACAGCGGCACGCCGGCTGGCATGTTTTCCACCATCGCGATGAGGGCTTGGCCGTGAGATTCACCTGCAGTAGTCCATCGAAGCATGCCCAACATTGTCTCATGTGGCGTGGTGCACTTAAAGCTAATACCCCCTTATTAGCAATGTGGCCACGATCATAGCTGGACCGTGTGGCAGTGCAGAGCGCCGCAGCAGGAGGCACAGTAACACCGTTGCTAACGACGCCAGCGCAATCGCAGCGAATAAATCCATGATTCCGCCCGCTACAGCCAGCGTGCCCAGGCTGGCGGCCAACTTGACGTCACCACCCCCGACGCCACGTCGCAGGTATAACGCGGCCCATGCCACTCCCCCAAGAATGCAAGTCGGATGCCACCACCACGCCACCGCGATAGCCGGAAGAGTCAGCCAATCCGGCAGGCGCCGAAAACAGATGTCATAGCCACACAGCGCAGTGGCCCAGAAAAATACCCCCATGGGGCATCAGGCTAGCAGGCGTTACGCCTCTTCGCGCGCGGGGAACAACCGTGCCTCCAGCGCACTGCGCATCGCATCGCGAGGTGCCGGCTGGCCCGTGAATAGTTCAAACTGGGCGTATGCCTGGTGCGCGAGCATGACGTGCCCAGCCACGTGTGGCAAGTTTTTCGACGCGGCCTGCGCGATCAGTGGCGGTGGCCAGGGGCTGTAGCTGACGTCAAACAAGGGCGCATCGATGCTCAGCTCGGCCGCGGCGGCACCGGGTAGCGTAGAGACCACCACATCAGCGTCCGGAATGGTCCCGAGTGGCAGCCACTGGGCGTCGGCAAGCCCGGCGAGTTCCTTCGTGCGGTCGCTGCGGTTCATCACGGTGACGTCCGAGACGCCGAGCTCGCGCAGCGCCCACAGCACGGAGCGCGCAGTACCACCTGCGCCGATGACAACGGCGGTACGGGGTGCGACATCGAGTTCTTCGAGCGCGCCGAGCACACCGAGGCAGTCGGTGTTGTCCGCGAGCCACCCGTTGCCACGGCGTACCAAGGTGTTAGCTGAGCCGATCTCGCGGGCCCGATCAGTGACCTCGGTCGCTGCGTCGAGGGCCGCAAATTTGCAGGGCATGGTCACTGAGTAACCGGCGAATGATGGGTCAATCAGCGTCGGCAGCTGCTCCGCGGTGCATTCGATCGCGGTGTATGTCCAGTCATCGAGCCCTAAGGCCGCGTACCCCGCGTTGTGGAGCAACGGGGAGAGCGAGTGAGCGATCGGGCTTCCTAAAACAGCTGCGTGTGGCATTAGCGCTGACTATCCAACACGCCGTTCGCGATCGCTTCGTTCGTATCGCGCTGGTGGTCCTCGAAGGTGCGGTTGAACTTCGTGGTGCCGTCCTTGCTAACGGTGACGAAGAACAACCAGTCTCCCTCTGCGGGATTTTCCATGGCCTCGATAGCTTGCATAGACGCTGCGGAGATCGGGGTTTCCGGCAGGCCTTCCTTGGTGTAGGTGTTCCACGGGGTTTCGCGCTTGCGATCCTCGTCCGTGGTGGCGACCTCCACGGTGGGGAGCCCATAGTTGACCGTAGAGTCGAATTCCAGGCGCATCGGCTCGGCGAGGCGGTTCAGGATCACTCGCGCGACCTTATCGAAGTCACCGCGCGGTGCCTCCCGCTCCACCAGCGATGCTGCGGTGAGCAGCTGATACGGCGTGAGCTTCATGGCGGCAGAGCGCTCAACAATACCGGAATCCTCATACTGCTTCGCGGAGCGGGTGATCAGATCGGTAAGGATGGCGGTGGCGTCGTGGCTAGGGTTGATCACGTACTGCCCTGGGGCGATAAGGCCCTCCAGACGCTTCGGGTCATTGCCACGCTTCACGACGTCCGCTACCGCCCACTCCGGCACCCCGAGCGCCTTCGGGTCTGCTGAGGCCGCAACCTGCTCGAGTTGCGCGACGTTCACACAGTTGTTTGAGTGCTTGCACGTCACATCTTCAATGGTGGAGTAAATACCTTTGCGGGTTTCACCGCCAACGACCGTCACATCAGCCAGGGTTTGTCCGCCCGGCACCTGCAACAACTCCACCTTGTTCTTAGGATCAACCAGCGCCGCTACCGCGTCGGCAGCCGACATTTCCTTCTGCACCCGGTAGAACCCAGGCGAGACAGTAGCGGCGGCATCGTTTTGACCGGCGGCCCGCTGGAACGCGCCGTTGGACTTCACCACGCCCAGTTTCACAAGCTCGGGGCCGAGTTGAGAAACGCTCTCGCCTTCCGCGATTTCCACCATGACTTCCTCGCCATTTCCGGCACCTTTGAAGTCTCCCAGGCTCGGGGGATTCGCACGGGTGTATCCAATGAACACGATCGCTCCAATGATGAGGAGGAGGCAGGCTACCAGCACGGCGAGGCCACGCTCACGGCGCTTCCGGTACTTAGGTTCCATACGCATGTCGTTCAAGCCCTTTCTAGGTACCGGTGGCGTGCGTCGAGCCACGATTGCAGGATTTCCACGGCCGCGATCTGGTCAATCACGGCGCGGGTTTGCTTTTCTGTTCGCCCAGCAGCGTGAACAGCCCCGAGGGCTGCTACCGTAGTGAGCCGCTCGTCACCGAGGCGCACGGCGATGTCTTTTCGTCGCTTGATGCGGAAGGCAATGTCCTTGGCGTGTTTGACGCTGCGAGAACCATTGCCTTGCAGATCACGGGGCAGTCCCACGACTACCTCCACGACATCGTATTCCTCGATGAGGGCCAAGATCCGCTCGATATCAGTGGAATCGCGGTCTTTCAGGCCGGTAGTGCGGGCGATGGTTTCCAGGGGCATCGCCAAGGTTGCTTCTCTATTTGAGTAGGCAGCCCCGATACGGACAGTACCCACGTCCAACGCGAGCCGTCGGCCTTGGCCTGGGTCATTTTCCCCTGGGATGTCCGGTTTCACCATGTTTTCAACTTAGCGGGTTTCCGGCCCGCCACAGGGCAATGCCCTGGGCGTGTCTGAAAACTCTTAGCGCTGCTCCAACTCGTGCTTTACAGCGGCAAATGCCTCGTGTAGCCCAGCAGCGTTGGTACCTGCGCCTTGTGCCATGTCCGGCTTTCCACCGCCACGGCCGTCCACGTACTGGCCCATCAACTTGACCAAGTCACCACTCTTGACGCCTCGGTCGATGGCGGACTTGGTAGCGGCGACGATGAACGGCACCTTGTCGCCGGCCTCCGCTGCCAGCACGATCACGGCGTCCTGGGCGGAGAGCTTGTCACGCATCTGCGTAGCGATGCCACGCAAGTCACCAGCCTGCACGCCCTTGGCCAACTGCGCCGTGACCACCTTGAACCCGTTGACGTTCTGAGCGGAGTCCACGTGCTTCAAGCTGTCGGCTGCGAGCTGAGCTGCGCGCATCCGCTCAACTTCTTTTTCTGCCGCCTTGAGCTTTTCAGTGAGCGCTGCGATACGATCCGGTAGTTCCTCCGATGGTGCCTTGAGCGAAGCTGCCAGACCAGCCGCAAGGGCGCGTTCTTTGGACAGGTAGCTGAAGGAATCCATGCCGGAGTAGGCCTCGATGCGACGCACGCCGGAGCCCACGGAGGATTCACCAAGGACGGCAACTGGACCAACCTGGGACGAGTGAGACACGTGGGTACCACCACACAGCTCCATGGAGAACGGACCACCGATCTCCACCAGGCGAACTTCGTCGCCATAGTTTTCGCCAAACAGGGCTAGCGCACCCATGGCTTTGGCTTCCGCCAGGCTGGTTTCGATGGTGTTGACAGCCCAGTCGTTATCCACGGCTTGGTTGGTGATCTGCTCGATCTCGTGCAGCTGCTCCGGGGTGAGAGCCTCGGTGTAGTTAAAGTCGAACCGCAGGTAGCCAGGCTTGTTCATGGAACCGGCCTGGACAGCTGTTGGGCCGAGTACCTGGCGCAGCGCAGCGTGGATCAGGTGGGTACCGGTGTGTGCCTGACGAGCGGCGTGACGCCACTGCTTATCCACACTCGCGGTGACCCGCTCCAGTCCCAGCTCACCTTCGGTCACCACCGCCTTGTGCACCCAAAGCTTCTTACCGATCTTCTGCACGTCCGTGACGCTCAGCAGCGCGCCACCAGCCTTGATCAGGCCACGGTCGCCCAGCTGGCCACCGGCCTCAGCGTACATCGGGGACACGTCAAGGATCACCTCGACCTCTTCGCCCTGAGATACGGACGTTTTCTTCTCCCCGCCAGAGAGCAAGCCAATGACATTGGCCTCTGCATCGAGGTTGTCGTATCCAACGAACTCGGTCGGATTCTGATCCACCCACTCGCGGTAAATAGACAGGTCAGCGTGACCGTGCTTCTTTGCCTGGGAATCAGCCTTGGCGCGGGCCTTCTGCTCAGCCATCAGGGCGTGGAAACGGTCCTCATCCACAGACAGCCCAGCTTCTGCCGCCATTTCCAGGGTGAGGTCGATGGGGAAACCGTAGGTGTCGTGCAGTGTGAATGCTTCCGCACCGTCCAGGATGGTCTTGCCGGAAGATTTGGCCGCAGCGGCTGCTTCTTCGAAGAGCTTGGTGCCGGATTCGAGGGTGTTCAGGAAGGCCTTTTCCTCATTGACAGCCACGGCGAGGATGCGCTCGCGGCTATCCGCGATCTCCGGGTAGGACGGGGTCATGGTGTCCATGATGGTGTTCATGAACTCGGCCATGGTAGCGCCGGTAGCGCCAAGCAGTCGTGCCGAGCGGATAATGCGGCGCAACAGGCGACGCAGGATGTAGCCACGGCCTTCGTTACCTGGGGTGACGCCGTCGAGGATGAGCATCATGCCAGTGCGGGAGTGGTCAGCAATGACACGGAAACGGATGTTGTCCTCGTCCTTAGCACCGTAGGTGGCGCCGGTGAGTTTCTCCGCAACATCAATCACTGGACGCAGGAGGTCGGTCTCGTAGACGTTGTCCACGCCCTGCAGCAGGCAGGCGATACGTTCGACGCCCATGCCGGTATCGATGTTCTGCTTCGGCAGCGGCCCGAGAATTTCAAAGTTATCCTTGCCAATGCCCTCGCCGCGTTCGTTCTGCATGAACACGAGGTTCCAGATCTCCAGGTACCGGGAATCATCGGCGATCGGGCCACCTTCCTTACCGTACTCTGGGCCGCGATCGTAGTAAATCTCGGAGCAGGGGCCGCACGGGCCAGGAACACCCATGGACCAGTAGTTGTCCGCCATGCCGAGGCGCTGAATGCGTTCCTTTGGCAGGCCAATCTGCTCGTGCCAAATGTCGGCAGCTTCGTCGTCATCCAAGTACACAGTCACCCAGAGCCGCTCTGGACCGAAGCCGTAGCCACCCTCTTCTACCGGATTGGTCAGCAGGGACCAAGCGTGCTTGATGGCGCCTTCTTTGAAGTAGTTGCCGAAGGAGAAGTTGCCCGCCATCTGGAAGAACGTGTTGTGGCGGGTGGTGATGCCGACCTCTTCGATGTCCAGGGTGCGCACGCATTTTTGGATGCTGGTGGCGGTTTCAAACGGAGGTGTCTGCTGACCCAGGAAATAGGGCTTAAAAGGGACCATGCCTGCGTTAACGAACAGCAGGTTTGGATCGTCCAGAATCAGGGACGCGCTGGGCACTGCGGTGTGGCCGGCGTTGACAAAGTGCTGGGTGAATCGTTCCCGGATTTCATGGGTCTGCACGACGAATGTTCCTTGCTTCGTTGGGCGATAAGTTACAGCGTCTCAGTTTACCCCGTTGCACAGTGCGCTTTTCGACGGCCACACTTTTTCTTCATTCTCGGTACTGTCGGAGCCGTGAACTCTCCCCTTCATTAGTTCAATGAAATCCGAGCCGTCGGCAGACACGGCTTGTTTTTCTCTGAGATTCAACAACGCGCACTCACCCGGCAGATTAGCTATAAGGTTTTTCCAGACACCGTACCCACGATCGACAATCCAGCTGGTGTCCGTACGGATTTCCACCGTCACATGGACCTATACGGCCAGCCACCGTTTGCCTTGTTCTATCATCCGGATCGTCCCGATGCCCCGGTGCTGCACGCCAAGGCGCACTTGATGGCGTCATTGTCCTTGGGACCTACCACAGTACTGTGGGGCTACGCCTCCATGTTTGCTGACCGTAGGGACCTTAGCCCAGTTCCCATGCAGATTTTCAGTTCGGGCGACAGATGCAATTGGAGGCCTTCAATACAGAGGCGTTCTACTATGCAGATCCAGCTACCCCTGACTCCGACCGGTTGGCAGCCCGCACCGATGCGTTTCGGTACTTGGGCGGGGTAGCTGCAGAGATCTTAGGCCCTGGATATGTATATCTGGATTTGTTGTGCTGGTTTCCGACTTCTTGCCACCAGATTTCACGGTCACTTTTGATGACGTCTTTACTTTTCTGGCCGATGTGTTGGTGGACGCTGCACTGCGGCGGTACGACGCTTTGGTGGGTATCCGGGGTTTGGCCAAGCACCTAGGGTGGCAACTTTCTGAACAGGCGACCGACACGTTCGGGCTCATACCACCCGAGGGGCCCGAAGGCCTAGGACGTGCCACGCACTATCCTGCGAAGCCGGCCAAGGAAGTCATGCAACCGCTTTTCAGCGCCATGGGTTGTCGGTTCGTAATACACAGCATCGGCTAATTCTTCCGGCACATACTGCTGGGGCACCACTCCCCTAGGATCATCGTGCGGGTAGGCGTAGCCGACTGCGTTTCCGAGCTGCTTTGCTCCGGCGTAATGGCCGTCTCGCAAATGCGGCGGCACCACACCGATGTTGCCGCTACGGACGTCGGAAAGCGCGCGGTCTATCGCAACGTACACCGCGTTCGACTTCGGCGCTGTGGCCAGGTGAATGGTGGCTTGTGCCAACGCCAGCCGTCCCTCAGGCATCCCGATGAAACTCACAGCATGGTATGCAGCAGTGGCGGTCTGTAAGGCCGACGGGTCCGCCATCCCCACATCCTCGCTCGCATGCACCACCAGCCGTCGAGCAATAAAACGAGGATCCTCCCCCGCATCAATCATCCGGGCCAAATAATGCAGTGCGGCGTCTACGTCAGAGCCACGAATCGACTTAATGAACGCCGACGTAATGTCGTAGTGCTGGTCCCCATCCCTGTCATAACGTGCGACAGCCCGGTTGATATTCGCTCCCACGATCTCCGGAGTCAACTCTTTCCCGTCGTCCACAGCTTCCGCAGCAGCCTCCAGGTATGTCAGCGAACGACGGGCATCACCACCGGCAAGCTGGACCAACATCTCAACGGCTTCCGCACTGGCGGTGATCCGGGATGCCAGGCCACGGTCGTCGTGAATTGCGCGCTGCAATACTTCCCTAATTGCCTCGGGTGGCAGGGAATGCAGCTGGATCAGCAGGGAACGCGACAGCAACGGTGCCACCACGGAGAAGCTTGGATTTTCCGTGGTCGCTGCAACGAGCAGTACGGTCCGGTTTTCCACCGCCGCCAGCAGCGCGTCCTGCTGAGTCTTGGAAAACCGATGCACTTCATCAATGAACAACACGGTCCGCTTACCGTGAATGAGATCCCGGCGGGCCTTGTCAATCACCGCGCGAACTTCCTTCACGCCAGAGCTCAACGCGGACAACCCTACAAAGTTATCGCCGGTGGCCTCGCTGATCAGCGAGGCGATAGTCGTCTTGCCAGTTCCGGGCGGACCATACAAGATCACCGACGCTTCCCCATTGCCTTCAATGATCCGGCGCAGCGGCTTCCCAGGGCCCAGCACCTGCTGCTGGCCTACCACCTCGTCCAACGACCGCGGGCGCATCCGAACGGCCAGCGGAGCACCGTGGTCAGGATGGAAATAGTCCTTCGCCTCGGTACTGGGTTCTTCAGGAAACAACGACGACTGAGTCACGGTTTACCCGTCAGACAAGCTGAGCCGATCGACCATAGTTTCGGCGAACACCTGGATTGGGGCGAACCGGCCATCGTCCCAGCGTGCCGCGAAGCGGGCCAGGGCCTCAAAGGTCTCGTACAAATCCTTGCGGGCAAGGCGCCCCTCCGGGGTACCCTCCGACAAGAAATCTGCCGTGAACAGGTTAAACTCAGCGTCCAAATCGGCAGCGATCAGCGCCTCAAGCTCGGGATCAACCTCACCGTCCCACTCGTCTACCGAACCCACCAGGGACACCGCCTGGTTCATCGAACCGTGATACAGGTATGCCACGCTAGCCAGAGCCCAACCGATCAAAGCTGTGACAATCCGGCCGCCACGACGGTTCACATCATCAGCGTTCGGCCACAGCTCCCGGACTTCACGAGCCCAAGACTCCACAAACGCATCCACTTCCTCATCAGTGATGATGCGGGCAGACACGAACTGTGGGAATCCCGCCACGACGCAGGCCACGTCGAAGGTGACATCGCGGAAACCAGCCCACTCGTAATCCAGGAAATAGGTGCGATTCGCCGACAAAATGTTGTCGGGAGACAAATCAAACGGTGTGAACGCCCTGTGATTGCCGGACGTGAGGCGTCGTTTAGCTTCGCGCGCCACACGGCGCACTTCCTCCGGCGCCGCAACCCCCGACTGTTCGATCAGGTCCAGGCCGTTGTCAATGCTGGCAAGCAGCGAAAGATCACGCAGATTCTGCAGGTGTCCCGTATCCGGGTGCGCTTTGAGCATCCGCGCAAGTAACACATCAAAGTCCTGCTCGTGCGTAGCCGTGGCCACATGCAGCTTGCCCAACGCCCGACCCAAATTCCGCAGGTGCTGCTTACGCACCTCCAGGTCGGGGTGTGCCAGGAGCTGCTCGTAGGTTTCGCTATCACCGGCGTCGGTGATAACGAGGATGCGGTGTTCGACGTCGTAACCGAGCAGCACCGGACCCGGACGCACATCCTCACCGAGAGAGTTAGTGAACTGGTAGGCGACGATTTCGCGGATCAGGGCGGCATCATCGATCGCGTCCTCGGAAGGCGGAACGTACTTGATGACCACGGAGCGCTCGTCTAGAAACGGCGACGGGCTCAATCGTGCGCGAAGCACCCGCGCCGAACCATTACCGCTCAACGGCTCCGGATCAGACAACGTTTGGGTACCACCCAGCCTTTTAGACAGCAGCTCCGCTGCCAGCCCGACAATGTCGGAATCGGTTGGCATATCGTGGTCCTTCCTAGAACGTAAGTGTTCAACTGAGTTTTATTCTACGTAAGCGCCCCAGGGGTTGAACAACAGTTGTGGGGCTAGGTCACACAAGAAAGTGGCCAACGCATCTGCGCGCAAGCCACTTTCCGATACTTGGTCGTCCGCTAGCTTTTCAGCTCAGCCTTCTTCGGCTCAGCCTTCTTTGGCTTTGCGTCGATGCCGGCTTCCTTACGCTGCTGCGGGGTGATCGGTGCCGGAGCGTCGGTCAGCGGGTCGACGCCGCCACCGGACTTCGGGAAGGCGATAACGTCGCGGATGGAGTCGAAGCCGCCCAGCAGGGAGACGATACGGTCCCAACCGAAAGCGATGCCGCCGTGAGGTGGTGCACCATAGGAGAAGGCCTCCAGAAGGAAGCCGAACTTCTCCTGCGCTTCTTCCTCGGTAATACCCATCACCTTGAACACGCGTTCCTGCACGTCACGGCGGTGGATACGGATGGAACCGCCACCGATTTCGTTGCCGTTGCATACCAGGTCGTAGGCGTATGCAGTAGCTTCGCCTGGGTTCTCATCGAAGGTATCGATCCATTCCGGCTTCGGCGAGGTGAATGCGTGGTGCACTGCGGTCCACGCGGAGTGACCGAGCGCAACGTCGCCAGAGGCCGTCGCATCGGCAGAAGGCTCGAACAGTGGCGCATCCACGATCCAGGTGAATGCCCAATCACCTTCCTTGATCAGGCCCAGCTTCTTAGCGATCTCGCCACGAGCAGCGCCAAGCAGCGCACGGGAGCTCTTAGCATCGCCAGCTGCGAAGAAGATGCAGTCACCAGGTTGCGCGCCGACGTGAGCTGCAATGCCTGCGCGCTCCTCATCGGTGATGTTCTTGGCTACCGGGCCGGCCAGTTCGCCGTCCTCGCCCACCAGAATGTAGGCCAGGCCCTTGGCGCCACGCTGCTTCGCCCAGTCCTGCCATGCGTCAAGCTGACGACGTGGCTGGGAGGCACCGCCCTGCATCACGACGGCACCAACGTAGTCATTCTTGAACACGCGGAAGGTCGTGTTGGCGAAGAACTCGGTGCATTCCACGATCTTGATGTCGAACCGAAGATCCGGCTTGTCGGAGCCGTAGTACTTCATGGCATCGGCGTAGGTCATCCGTGGGATGGGCGTTGGTACGTCGTACCCGATGAGCTTCCAGATTTCGGTGGCAAGCTGCTCACCCAGCGCGATGACGTCGTCCTGATCCACGAAGGACATTTCGATGTCCAGCTGGGTAAACTCGGGCTGCCGGTCGGCGCGGAAGTCCTCGTCACGGTAGCAACGGGCGATCTGGTAGTACCGCTCCATACCAGCAACCATCAGCAGCTGCTTAAACAGCTGCGGGGACTGCGGCAGCGCATACCAGGAACCTGGCTTCAAGCGAGCTGGAACCAAGAAGTCACGGGCACCTTCAGGGGTGGAACGCGTGAGCGTTGGGGTTTCAATTTCGGTGAAGTCGTTCGCATCCAGCACGCGACGAGCAGCCTTGTTAACCTCGGAACGGAGGCGCAGCGCGTTGCCCTGGGATTCCCGACGCAAGTCCAGGTAGCGGTACTTCAGTCGGGTCTCCTCGCCGACTTCACCGGAGTTCGACTGGTCGTCGATCTGGAATGGCAGTGCCGCTGCCTCGTTGAGAATTTCCAGCTCGGTGACGTTGACTTCGATGTCACCGGAAGCAAGGTTCGGGTTCTCGGAACCTTCCGGGCGTGCTTCCACAACACCGGTGATACGCAGGCAGTATTCGGAACGCAGTGAGTGTGCTCGCTCGGCCACTTCACTTTCCCGGAACACAACCTGTGCGATGCCGGAGCGGTCGCGCAGGTCAATGAAGATCACGCCACCGTGGTCGCGACGACGCGCCACCCAACCAGTCAAAGTGACAGTTTGCCCAACAGATTCTTTACGGAGTTCACCCGCAAGGTGCGTACGCAACACTTCAGATCGTGTCCTTCCAGCGAAAACGTCTAACGTCATTTAGTCTGTCGGCCAGTCTACCTGCCACAGTTGGTGGAGTACACGATTACCTCACCCAATACCGCCATTACGCCCCGTTATCGCCAGTGATGTGGAAAGATTATCGCCATGACATTCCGCGAAGACGCTGACTATTCCGAAAAGTACGCCCGCACCGGAGGCGGAGGCCGACGCCTCGCTGCTGGTGGTGGCATCGGTTCCCTGCTGCTGGTGGGCTTATTCCTACTTCTCGGTGGCAACCCCGGCGATATCGGTGAAATCCTCGGCGATAACACCCAACAGTCCAGTGGTGAGGCTGGATATCTCGAAGGTTGCGATAGCGCGGAAGCCGCCAACACTCGCGCAGACTGCCGAGTGGAAGAAGCAGGTGTGTCCACCAACAAGGTGTGGGAAAAGGTTTTGCCCGAGCAGGCAGGACTGCAGTACACCAAGCCAGGACTCGTCGTGTTCACCAACTCGACCATGTCCGGTTGCGGTATGGCATCCGCTAACACCGGTCCGTTCTACTGCCCTGCCGACGACACCGCCTACTTCGATGTATCATTCTTCAACCAGCTAGAAAAGCTCGGAGGTGACAACGCACCACTGGCACAGATGTACATTGTGGCCCACGAATTCGGGCACCACGTACAAAAGATCGAGGGCACTCTCGGCCTTTCCAACTACAACCAGCCGGGCGCAGATTCCAATGCGGTCAAGATCGAACTGCAGGCCGACTGCTACGCCGGCATCTGGGCCCACCACGCTGACAAGGGCGAAGGCGCGATGCTGGAGACAATCACTAACGACCAGGTCCGTTCCGCTGTGGAAACAGCCGCTGCGGTGGGCGACGACAACATCCAAAAGCGGTCCGGAGGCGAGGTTCGACCGGACCTGTGGACCCACGGCTCCTCCGCCGACCGCGCTAAAGCTTTCATGACGGGATACCAGCAAGGCACCATGAAGTCCTGCGACACTCTCGGCCGCGGGGTATATAAGTAGAAGCTAATAGGAAATTTAGCGTATAGATGGGACGATTCCAGCTTAAAAAATCCCATCCGTACGCTAAATCCGGGTTGCCCTAAATATTCAGCTCCGGATGCAGGGTATCCAAGCTCATGACCCGGTCGCGCCAGGCGGACAGCGTGGTGATGGTGAGTGCGCCGATGAGGACGCAGCCGAGCACCAGAATTGATTGCGTGAGGCGTCCGTCCCAGACGGAGTGTCCCCCTACCAGCATCTGTCGGAACAGGTTCACTGAATAGGTAATCGGGTCTATCGTGTGGAACCAGCGCAGGAAGGCTGGCTGTGTTTCCGGCGGGTAGAGCCCACCGGAAGAGACAAGTTGCAGCGCCATCAGAATGATGCACAGCAAGCGGCCTGCCGAGGTCCCCACGAGGGCGTTGATGGATTGAGTGACGGCCACGAAGGTCATGGATACCCCAATCAGCGCAGCCCACAGCCCGAGTGGGTGTACGGCGTGGGCCCCGAGGAGGAATTCGAGGACGAACCATACTGCGGTGGCCTGGAGGCTGCCAATAATGATGCCGGGGATCCAGGAGGAAATAGCGACCCGGAAGGGGTGCATGCCGGCGTCGATGGCACGCCGCTTGAGGGGCCGCAGCACCATGAACATCATGGTTCCGCCGAGGAACATGGCCAGCGATGCGAAAAATGGTGCGAGACCGACACCGAATTTGGTCAGCTCTTGCCCTTCATTGTGGGTGTTGACCATTCGTCCCAGCATGGTGGAGGCGTTTTCGCGTTTGTCGTCGTCGAAGTTGGGGACTTTTTGGCTGGCGTCGCTCAGTTTTAGGGATAGCTCCCCGGAGCCTTCGTCGAGTTGCACCAGGCCATCACGCAAGGCGGCTGCTCCAACGGAGAGTTGTTGGGTGCCGTCGACAAGCTGCGTGGTGCCCGCGGTGAGAGTTTTCGTGCCGATGACAAGCTTGCCCGACCCTTCTGAAAGCGCACCAAGTCCCGTGGCCAGCTGGCTTGCGCCGGTTCCAGCCGCGGTCATGCCTTGGCGGTACTCGGACTCAGGGTTGTCCAGCTGGTACGCGAGGGCGTGCGCGCCGGTCTGGAGGCGCTGCAGGTCGGCGGCGGTTTTCGATGCGGGCCCGACGCCCTGCTGGCTTATCGACGCAATGACCCCATCAAACTGGTTGGCCAAGTCGATCGCTGCTGGGATGCCCAGGGCGCGAAGTTGCGCCGAAGCGTTCACCAGCGGAGCCAGCACTTGGTTTTGGGCGTTGGTGAGGCCGCCTGCCATCCCGACGATCTTGTCTACCCCGGCAGCGATTTGGGAGGCTCCGGAACCGAGCTGGGTGGTGGCCCCTTGTAGCTGGCCCAGTCCGTTATCGAGCTGGACTGCGCCGTCGGCAGCTTTTTTAATCCCTGCGTCTAGCTGGGATGTGCCGTTGGCAAGCTGTTGTGCACCGTTGTTGAGTTGGGTGCTTTTCTCGGCGAGAGTGTGGTTGCCCTCGGCGAGCTTATCGGAGCCGGTGCGGGCCTGGCTGACGCCGTCGCTGAGTTTCTTGGAGCCATCGGCTGCCTGCCCCAGACCGCTACTGATGGTGTTGAAGCCGATGAGCAGCTGGTTGGTGGCCTTTTTGCCGAGTTCCGCGTCGATGGTGCTCACGACCTGGTTTGTGACGGTGTTGCCCAGCATGGTGGCGATGAAGCCGTTAGCGTTGTTGTACACCGTGGCGATCTGCGCGGCATGCGGATTGTCGCTATCGACGCTGGTCACAGCCTCGGAAAAGTCGGTGGGCAGTTCGAGCGCGAAATAGTAGGTACCGTCGGCGACGCCACGTTCTGCCTCTTGCGCTGTGGCTTCGACAAAACCGACCTTGTCGCTCTCGATGAGCTTGCGCTGGACTTGTTCACCGGCGTTGATGTGCTCGCCCTTCACCTCGGCTCCGGTGTCGGAATTGACCACCGCTACGGGGAGGTCTTTCAGGCCCGTAATTGGGTCCCAGTATGCCCAGGGGAACAATCCGCCGAAGATCAGTGGGAGGAGAGTGAGAACAACGAAGGCCGCGCGTGGGAGTTTGCCAGTAGCAAATCGACGCAACTCAGAGCCAATGTGGAACAGGTTCATTGGACGCTTCCTCCGTCCAGGGAAATAACGGTGTCAAAGTCTGAGTGTTCATCAGGATTGGTTGAGGCCACCAGGACAGGCACTCGTTCAGAAAGGCGCCGGAGCTGAGAAATCAAATCTGCCCGGATGGCTCCGCTGCGAACCTGGTCGATGTCGTCGATGATGACGAGGGCAGGTTCGGGCCTCGCAAGGAGTGCCAGAGCGACACGCAACAGGAAGCGGTCGGCGGGCCCCAGCTTGCCGACGTGCAGCGCCGGATCAAACTCGAGGGCAAACAGCTCTGCGAGTTCTTTCCACCGCTCGATCTGGTCGACGTCGCGCGGGGTGCGCCGGTACCACGGCGCTGACCAGGCAGATACCTCGCGAATGTAGGTGGCGGCGGAGACGTTGCGGTCGAGGCCGTCGATGTCCGGGACACCTGCGAGGGCAACTTGTTGCGCGATGCTGCGAGGCGTGGAAAGTTCCTCACCGCCCACTCCGCGCAGGACGATGCTGCCTTCCCGCGGCTTCATGCGTCCGGCGAGCGTGAGCATAGTGGTGGTTGCGGAAGACTCCCGACCTGTGGTGACCAGATTGAGGGGTGTGGTCAGGGTGAAATCCGGGACATGTTGTCCGGTAGCGACCACAAGGGAGTCAACATGCAAAAAAGTATCCGGGGGCATCGGTTCCTAATTTCCTAACCGGAGGTTGGACTATCACTTAACTGTGGGTCTATCATGCTCCTACAGAGATACATTCGCAAATATGGAGGTGGGAAGCCAGCCATGCGTGCTGATGCGCGTCGACGCAGAGAGGCAATTATCGAGGCCGCGAAGACTGTTTTCGCAGCCGGCCCAGACTCAGGCACGTTGGAGGATGTAGCCAAAGTGGCCGGGGTGGGCATCGCCACCGTGTACCGCAACTTCCGCGACAAGGATGCATTGCTCATCGCGCTTCTCGACGACCTCCTGGCCGCGATCGTCAGCCTCCAAGAAGACACGCTTGCCTCTTTCGAATCAGAACCGGAACGAAAGTGGCACGCCTACGCTCATGGTCTTATTGACCTTGGCTTGGCTCCGCTGATCGTCAAAGCGAGTGATGACACGGTGCGCGAGCTACTTCCCCACTTCTTGGAGTTCCGCGACCAGATCACAGCCAACAATCGACGGATTGTCGGCTTGGCCCGGCAGCATGGACTGGTGCGGGCGGATATTTCTTCCGCACTGTTTATTAACGGCATTATTCAGGCAGCCCGGCCAGCAGTCACTACCATCCTGCCGGCGGTGCCGAACGTGGAAACCCGACTGGTCGATATTGTGCTCACCGGGCTCCGGCCCGTCTCCTGACCTAGTCTGGAAGGTATGACCACGTCGCCAGCCACAGCTTTTCTCGCAGCTTTTAACGCCATCGAGAGCCACCTTCGGAACGCCTTGAATGCACGAAATTCCGATAGCTTTTCCTGGATGGTGCGTCAGGCAGCGCAGCGCCGGATCATGACAGAGCGCCAGTCACGCACGTTGTTGGACTATGCGGAGTTACGGAACGCAATTGACCACGGCGAGTTCGATGATGGTCAGCCGATCGCTGACCCCCGAGAACAAACAATCACAACCATTGAGGCTATTCGAGATAGTTTGCTTCATCCCCCGTCAGCTCTCACTGTCCTCGGCCCCCTCCCCGTGCGGACGGTGGGCCCGGAAGATACCATCGCTGACGTGTTGGAGCTAGTGCGCACGACACAGTTCACCCAGTTCCCCGTGTATCAGGGGCGCCGGTTTCATGGCTTACTTTCCGCCCGCACACTCACCCGGTGGGTGGCCAATGACTATACGGATAACGGCACACTCGATGCTATGACGGTCACTGACGTTTTACGCTACGCCAGTAACTCGGAGGCGGTGGAGTTTTTGCCTCGTAATGTCTCGGCCACGACGGCTCTGCTCACTCTCCTTAGCCCCGGCTCGATCCAGTTTGCGCTGATCACAGAGAACGGGCACCAGCATGAGACCCCGCTGCGCGTCATCGGTCGTAGCGATCTGCCTACTCTCCATGCGGCAACCGAGCCGGTGAGGGCTGTTCGAAAACGCTAACAAAAAGCATTATTGTTGATGTAACAATATTTTCTCGGTCAGTTAGGATCCACATGCAATTCGGAATTTTTACCATCGGCGACGTCACTACGGATCCCACCACCGGGCGCAGCCCCACCGAGGCCGAGCGCATCCAATCCATGACTGCCATCGCACTCAAAGCGGAAGAGGTAGGCCTTGATGTGTTCGCGACTGGCGAGCACCACAACCCGCCTTTTGTCCCCTCATCCCCTACCACGCACCTGGGCTACCTTGCCGCAAAAACCGACAACATTATCCTGTCCACCGCTACCACGTTGATCACCACCAATGATCCGGTGAAGATCGCGGAGGACTACGCGTTCCTGCAGCACCTATCGGGTGGCCGCGTGGACCTGATGATGGGTCGCGGGAACACCGGCCCCGTGTATCCCTGGTTTGGTAAGGACATCCGCCAGGGCATCCCGCTCGCCGTGGAAAACTATCACCTGCTTCGTCGTTTGTGGCGCGAGGATGTGGTGAATTGGCAAGGTGAGTTCCGCACCCCGCTGCGGGGCTACACCAGCACCCCAGCCCCACTGGACGGCGTGCCTCCGTTCGTGTGGCACGGCTCAATTCGTTCGGTCGAAATCGCAGATCAGGCAGCCTTTTATGGCGATGGATTCTTCCACAACAATATTTTCTGGAACAAGGAACACACCGCTCGCATGGTGAACTCCTATCGGCGCCGCTTCGAACAATACGGCCACGGCAGGGCCGACCAAGCGATCGTCGGATTGGGCGGTCAGATTTTCGTGGCCGATTCTGAAGCCGAGGCAAAGCGCATCTTCCGCCCGTATTTTGACAACGCCCCAGTGTATGGTCACGGACCGTCGCTAGAAGAATTTACCGAAGTAACACCACTGACCGTCGGCACGTGCGAGCAGGTCATCGAACGCACCATGCAGTTCGCGGATTGGGTCGGCGATTACCAACGTCAGCTTTTCCTCATCGACCACGCCGGGCTGCCCCTTACAATGGTCCTCGAACAGATCGAGATTCTCGGTCGCGACATCGTTCCGGAGCTGCGCCGTCGTATGGAAGCGCGTCGCCCGGACCATGTGCCATCCAATCCGCCCACGCACGCTACCCTCAAAGCACAACCAGATTCGCCGCACTTTAAGGTCATGCCAGGAAAGGAAAGTTAATGCATCACCTCGTTGTGATCAACGCAGGCTTATCGACGCCCTCCTCGAGCCGCACCCTCGCCGAGCAACTCGCGGCAGCAACGACCACCGCACTTTCCACGCGTGGCGAAGCCTCAGACATCCACTACATTGACCTGCGTGACCTGGTAATGGACCTGGCGCAGTCGTTTACCAACCCTGGTTTTAGCTCTCCGAAGCTCAGCGCCGCGATTGAGCGCACGGAATCGGCGAGCGCTCTCATCGTGGTCACACCCATTTACAAGGCAAGCTACTCCGGCGTATTTAAGATGTTCTTCGACATCATTGATCAAAAAGCGATCATCGATAAGCCGGTACTCATGGGCGCCACTGCCGGTAGCCCTCGGCATTCCCTCGCTCTCGAACACGCTGTCCGTCCCCTGTTTTCCTTCCTGCGGGCACGCACCATCGCCACCGCGGTGTTCGCTGCTACCGAAGACTTCGGTGGTTCCAACGAACTCGGGGACCGGATCGTGCGCGCAGCCGGTGAATTGGCTACCAGTTTGACGTCGGTAAGTACGACCGTCGGCGGGCTCGGTGGTACCTTCGCACGCGACGGAGAGGCAGATGACCTGGGAGAAGGCAGCTTCGCGGACAGAATAAGGAAATATAACTAAAATCGCGTGCTATGACGATTAGTGTCGTAGATCTCTTTAGCGTAGGTATTGGCCCTTCTTCCTCCCATACCGTGGGACCGATGCGCGCGGCCCAACGATTCATCACAGAACACCCCGCCACGCACGTGGACATCGAACTGCGTGGCTCACTCGCCGCCACCGGCAAAGGACACAGCACTGACCGTGCAGTCCTCCTAGGCCTCCAAGGCTTTGCCCCCGCCACAGTGCCCGCCGACGTAGAACCCACCGCAGGCTCCGACATCCCCGCCAGCGGAACCTTGCCCGGCGGACTTACCTATTCCATCACCTTTGACACCGAACCTCTGCCCGCACACCCCAACGCAGTCATCTTCCGCGCCGGGGACCAGGAGGAGTGCTACTACTCCGTAGGTGGTGGCTTCATCCTTTCCGCCCCTGAATACGAGGAACAGCACAACCAAGGCGGTGTCGGCGCCGGCGTGTCCACCACCGGCCGCCCCGACGATGTCCCCTACTATTTCACCTCCAGCGCCCGCTTGCTCATGCTGTGCCACAAGTATGACCTCAGCATCTCAGACCTCATGAAGGCCAATGAGACTGCGTTGCACGGCTGGGAATCCGTAGAAGCACATCTCGACCTGGTGTACCAGACGATGCGCGAGTGCGTCACTGCCGGTATCTCTACGGAAGGCATACTGCCGGGCGGATTGAACGTGGAACGTCGCGCGCCGGGCCTCTACAAGCAGCTGGTACGGAAGCGGGAGCAGCTTGCCACCGATGCGTTCGGAGCGATGGAGTGGGTGAACCTCTATGCCCTCGCGGTGAACGAAGAGAACGCCGCCGGCGGCCGGATTGTCACAGCCCCGACCAATGGCGCCGCTGGTATTATTCCTGCGGTGATGCACTACGCCCGCGATTTCCTGCCACAATTCACTAAGGCCGAATCACGCCGATTCTTGCTGGCGGCCGCCGCTGTGGGCCTGATTATCAAGGAAAACGCCTCGATCTCTGGTGCCGAGGTCGGCTGCCAGGGCGAGGTGGGTTCCGCGGCTGCAATGGCTGCTGCAGGCCTAAGCGAAATTTTGGGAGGCACCCCGGAGCAGGTCGCTAACGCCGCCGAGATTGCGCTGGAGCATAACCTGGGGCTCACCTGCGATCCGGTGGGTGGTCTAGTGCAGATTCCATGTATCGAACGCAACGCCATCGCGGCGGTGCAGGCGATCAACGCGGCGCGATTGGCGAACCTGGGCACTGGTATCCACCACGTGTCGCTCGACGATTGCGTCCGCACGATGGCCGACACCGGCCGCGACATGATGAGCAAATACAAAGAGACCTCCATGGGAGGCCTCGCTGTACATATTGGGTTGCCGGTCAACCACACGGAGTGTTAGCCGAGCGCTGCACCGAGCTGCTTCACGACGCTCTCCAGCGCCACCTCTTCCTGTGAATGTTCGGCGAGGTTCTTCACTGCCACCACGCCGGATTCCAACTCCCGGTCGCCGAGCACGAGGGCGTAGGCTGCGCCTGCCCGGTCTGCGCCCTTCATCGCTCCCTTGAGCCCGCGATCGCCGTATGCCATGTCGGCGGAGATCCCAGCGACGCGCAGCTCGTTAATCAGGCCGACCATCCGGCGCTTGGCTTCTGCGCCCATGGCCACACCATAGACATCGACGCGGTTTCCCGCAGTGACCTGCTGTTGCTCAGCCTTGAGGGCGAGCAGAGCGCGGTCTACGCCCAGGCCGAAACCAACGCCGGAGAGCTCCTGACCGCCGAGTTGGGCCATGAGCCCGTCGTAGCGGCCGCCGCCACCGATGCCGGATTGGGCACCGAGGCCGTCGTGGACGAATTCGAAGGTGGTCTTGTTGTAATAGTCAAGTCCACGGACCATACGCGGGTTGATGACGTACGGCACGCCCATGTCGTCGAGCAGGCCGAGGACGGTGTCGAAGTGGGCCTTAGACTCGTCGGAGAGGTGGTCGAGCATAAGTGGCGCGTCGACTAGCAGCTCTTTCATTTCTCGGCGTTTGTCGTCCAGAACGCGCAGCGGATTGATGTCAGCGCGACGGCGGGTTTCTTCGTCGAGCGGCAGCTTGAACAGGAATTCTTGCAGCTTTTCACGGTAGGCCGGGCGGCAGGTGTCGTCGCCAAGGCTGGTGAGCTCCAGACGGAAGCCACTTAGGCCGATGGAGCGGAAGCAGCGATCCGCCAGGGCAATGACCTCAGCGTCGAGGGCTGGGTCATCGATGCCGATGGCCTCGACGCCCACCTGCTGCAGCTGGCGGTAGCGGCCAGCCTGGGGGCGTTCGTACCGGAAGAATGGGCCAGCATAGGTGAGTTTCACGGGTAGCTGTCCCCGGTCGAGGCCGTGTTCAATGACGGCGCGCATCACACCGGCGGTGCCCTCGGGGCGCAAGGTCACGGACCTATCCCCACGATCGGCGAACGTGTACATCTCCTTAGACACCACGTCGGTGGATTCACCGACGCCGCGGGCAAACAGGGCGGTTTCTTCAAAGATCGGCAGCTCGATGTGCTCGTATCCAGCGAGGTGTGCTTGATGCGCAAAGGTGTTGCGCACGGCGAGGAACTCCGGGGAGACCGGTGGGACGTAGTCCGGCACGCCTTTGGGAGCGGACAGGGGCTGGAATTTCTTTGCTTGACTCACAACGAAAAACTTTACCTTGTTCTATTTCAGTTGTTGCAGGAAGGGGTTAGTGGCACGCTCGGCCCGGATCGTAGTAACGCCCCCGTGTCCCGGCAGCACATTCATTTCATCCGGCAGAGTGAGGACTTGTTCCCGCAGCGAGGTCAGCATGTGCGCGTGATTGGAGAAGTTCAGGTCGGTTCGACCGATCGAGCCTTTAAAAAGGACATCGCCCGCGAAGCACACCTGTGCGTCGGCGTTCACGAGCAGCACTGATCCTGGCGAGTGGCCAGGGGTGTGGCGGACCTCAAAGTCCACACCGGCCATGGAGACGTTATCGCCGTGGTTCATCAGTTTCAGGTCGGAAATAGCAACCATGCTGTCTGCGTCGAAAAGCTGCCGCGTTTCCTCCCTCATGCCCGCCCCCTTATCGAGCATGAACTCATCCTCAGGGTGGATGTACACCGGCACCCCGAACCGCTGCGCCAACGAGCCGGCGTCGCGCGTGTGGTCGATGTGACCGTGCGTAAGCACGATCGCCTCTACTCTTAGCTGCTGCTTGTCGACGGCCTGTACCACCCGATCGTGGGCGTGCATGCCGGGATCGATGATCACACAAGCGCCTTCGTTGACCCAGAAGTAACAGTTTGTTTGGAATGGCCCAGCGGCAAACCCCATAATTTCCATGCCCTCACCATACTCTGCCAAGGCACTCGACTAGGATTAATGAACGATTTATGTCCTCTTCTATGGAAAGCAACACTACTGTGACTTCTAATAAGCAACGGCGCGAACAAGCTATGCACAGCCTCGAGCGGGAACTGAAAAGCCGCGATCGAGCGGAAAAGACGAAACCACTGGGCGTCATCGTGACCGCCGCGGTAGTGATCCTGGCGCTCGTCGGCGGTATTTGGTTCGCAGCCACCCGAACCAATGACACCGAAACCGAGGCTGGCTCTGAATCCACCCAGACGCAGCCATCCACCGAAGCGCTAGAAGTAAAACCACTGGCCATGAAGCGTGCCACTGCCCTGCCGGACACTGTGGAATGTGCCTACCCGGCCAGCGGCGAAGCAGCCAAACCGGTGACCGCGCCGGCTAAGACCAGCGGCGTCCCAGCAACGGGCACTGTGAACGTCACCCTGACCACCTCCCAGGGCCCCATCGGACTTGAGCTGGACCGTGCTGCGTCGCCATGTACCGTTAACGCCATCGAGCACCTCGTGAGCAACGGTTTCTATGACGACACTGTGTGCCACCGCCTCACCACCGCTGGCCTGTTCGTGCTGCAATGTGGCGACCCATCTGGAACCGGAACCGGTGGTCCAGGATTCTCCTTCGCTAATGAGTACCCCACTGACGAGATGGCAGACGACCCACAGGTGATCTACCCACGAGGCTCTGTAGCAATGGCAAACTCGGGCAAGGACACCAACGGTTCCCAGTTCTTCCTGAACTTCAAGGATTCGCCACTTGCCGCCAACTACACCTACTTCGGTCAGATCGATGAGGCTGGATTGGAAACTCTGGACAAGGTTGCAGCTAATGGCGTGCAGGGAGGCGCTGCGGATGGTGCCCCAACTGAAGAGGTGCGCATCACCAAGGCTGAGGCGAAATAGTAGGCTCCCCCGCAGGTACCACTAACACCATAGGCCCCTTCAGCAACAGACCTTGATAACAATTCCATAACAAGTTTCCGGCTTTTCACACTAGTTTTCAGTAGTGGAGCCGGAATCTTTTTTGCCATACCTCAAGGTAGAAGCAATATTTTATGGTTCGGTAAGCAATTTTTAAGGTGTCATATTTGAACAACTTTTACACAGGAAACTTTTACTAACCCGTTGCATTGTTACGGTCCGACCCATATCATGTTGGAAGGTTCACCGCTTCTACAAGACGATAGGAACAATATGAAGCTCTTCTCCCGCAAGGCAATTGCTGCAACCGTCGCTGCCGCTGCGATCTCCACCGGCGCTCTGACCGCTCCTGCAATGGCTGCTCCTTCTGTGACCGTTGTTGCCCAGGAAAACAAGAAGGAAGACGCCACGAAGCCAGCTAACGGCGATGGGTCCACCGACTTCGTCTCCGGTTCTTCCGACTTCGACTCCAAGAAACTCAAAGAGGTCGTTGCGACTGTTTCCGGTATCGGCAGCCTGCTGGGTGCTATCATCACCATCTTCAAGAACTTCGACGCTATCACCAAGCTGCTCAAGTTCTAATACACTGGCACTTCAAGCCTTGCATTAAAAGCCCGCTAGGAATACTCCTAGCGGGCTTCGCAATTCAGAAGCGAAATCCAGCGTACGGATGGGACGATTCGTTGCTCAAAAATCCCATCCGTACGCTAAATTTCCCGAGTATCCTCTCACCCCGCTACCCGCCTGACGTCAAGCGGTACACGTCATATACGCCTTCGATATTGCGCAAGCGCGCCATCACGGAACCCAATTGTTTGGTGTCCGAAACTTCGAAGGTGAAGCGCGCAACGGCGACCCGGTCGTCGGCGGTATGGATGTTCATCGCGGTTGTGGTGAGGCGTTCCTCGTTGATAACGCGAGTAATGTCCATGAGTAAGCCGCTACGGTCAATCGCCTCAAGCTGCAGGTTCGCCGCAAAAACCGCCTTGCTTTCCGACGCCCACTCCACCTTAATCAGCCGCTCTTTTTCTTCGAAGAGTTTGGCGGCGTTGGTGCAGTCGGCGCGGTGCACGGACACCCCGCCGCCTCGGGTAATGAAGCCGAAGATTTCATCACCGGGTACTGGCATGCAGCATTTGGCGAGCTTGGCCATCACGTCGGGACTGCCGTCGACCAGGATCCCGGAGCCAGTGGCACCGGTGTTTCGTGCGTGAGACTGCGCGTTGACGATTTCGCTGAGTGGGGCGCGGGATGCGAGGACGTCTTGGACGTCTTCGTCGTCACCGTAGTAGGCGGTGATCTGTTCTACCACGTGCCGTGGTGTGATTTTGCCGTCGCCGATTGCGGTGTAGAGGGCGTCCACGTCTGGGAAGTTCAGAAGGGAGGCCACATCCTTCATGGAGTGGGCGTTGAACAACCGGTGCTTCGGCAAGCCGCCTCGCTGAATTTCCGCTGCGAGGGCGTCGCGACCAGCCTCGAGAGACTCCTCGCGGCGTTCCTTTGCGAACCATTGGCGAATCTTCGCTTTAGCGCGTGGCGAAACGACGAACTTCTGCCAGTCCTGACTCGGCCCAGCGGCAGGATCCTTGGAGGTAAAGATCTCAACGCGGTCCCCGGATTTGAGTGCGGATTCCAGTGCCACCAACTTGCCGTTGACCTTCGCACCAATGCAACGGTGCCCAACTTCGGTGTGCACGGCGTAAGCGAAATCCACCGGGGTGGAACCAGCTGGCAGGGTTACCACGTCGCCCTTAGGCGTAAAGGCGAAGATCTGTTTCGTGGTGAGGTCGTAGCGCAGCGAGTCTAGAAACTCGTTTGGGTCGGCTGCTTCCTTTTGCCAGTCCAGCAGCTGCCGCATCCACGCGATCTGGTCGACCTCGGTTTGTTCACCGGAGTTTTTGCCCTTGGTTTCCTTGTATCGCCAGTGCGCTGCGATGCCGAATTCCGCGTTGTAGTGCATTTCGTGCGTACGAACCTGCACTTCGAGGGGCTTGCCACCGGGGCCAATGACTGTGGTGTGCAGCGACTGATACACACCGAACCGTGGTGCGGAAATATAGTCCTTGAACCTGCCTGGCATCGCTGGGTAGAGGGCGTGGACGGCGCCGATGGCTGCATAGCAATCGTGGATGCTGTCGACCAGGATGCGGATGCCGACGAGATCGAAGATCTCGTCAAAGTCGCGTCCCCGGACGATCATCTTCTGGTATATCGACCAGTAGTGTTTTGGTCGTCCCGCGACCTCGGAGACGATGTGGTTTTCCTTCATCGTTCCGGAGACCGAATCAATAATCTCCGAAAGGTAGCGGTCACGGCTGGGAGCGCGATCAGCAACAAGCCGGACGATCTCGTCGTATTTCTTCGGGTACAGGATGGCGAAGGAGAGGTCTTCTAGCTCCCACTTCACTGACGCCATGCCCAGACGGTGCGCCAGAGGCGCAATCACTTCCAGAGTCTGGCGGGCTTTCTTCGCTTGCTTTTCTGGTGGCAGGAACCGCATGGTGCGCATGTTGTGCAGCCGGTCCGCCACCTTGATGACCAAGACGCGAGGGTCTTGGCTCATCGCGACGATCATTTTGCGGATCGTTTCGGCCTCAGCGGACGCGCCGAGGGCAACTTTATCGAGTTTGGTGACGCCGTCGACAAGCCGCGCTACTTCCTCACCGAAGTCGGCGGTGAGGTCTGCAAGCGAGTAGTCCGTGTCTTCCACGGTGTCGTGCAGCAGAGCGGCAACCAGCGTAGTAGTGTCCATGCCGATCTCCGCGGCGATCGTCGCGACGGCCAGCGGGTGGGTCACGTACGGGTCTCCGGACTTCCGGAAAACCCCTTCGTGGAGACGTTCAGCAGTGTCGTAGGCGCGTTGCAGCAGCGCCGCGTCGGCGCGGGAATGGAACTGCCGGTGGATGCTGAGCAGTGGTTCCAGGATCGGATCGATCCGCGTGCGCCCACCGGTGAGGCTGCGGGCTAACCGCGCAGACATACTGCGCATGTTAACCTGCTGTTTTTGCTGCTTTCGCTCGGCCATCACACACCCCTTCGTAACTACCCCTCTATGCTACCCATCACAGGTATCGCGGTGAGTAATCAGTACTGTTCGTTCAGAACCACCACTGGTGCGCCCGCGAGTCGATCGCGGCCACCAAGGCCGGGAACTTCCAGGACCACAACGTATCCGACGACCTCCGCGCCGCATTTTTCCAGGAGGTCATGCGCCGCGACCAGGGTGCCACCGGTAGCGAGGACGTCATCGACGAGCACCACTTTCTTACCTTCTACCTCGATGCCACTGGCTGGAATTTCCAGCGCCGCCTTGCCGTATTCCAGCGAATAAGACTTGGTGTGAACTGGTGGCGGCAGTTTGCCCTTCTTGCGGATTGCCAGGATGCCTTGCCCAAGCTTGTAGGCCACGGCGGAGCCGAGGAGGAAACCACGTGCATCGAGTCCCCCGATGATTTCGGCGCCCATGCCCTTAGCAGCCGCCGCGAGTTCGTCCACGATGATTGAGAACCCTTCCGGGCTGGCCAGCACCGGGGTGAGGTCCTCGAATAGGATGCCTTCGCTGGGGAAGTCGGGGACTAACCGGACGAGGTCGGTTAGTGCTTCGTGCGCGGTGGCGTATCGGTTGCTCACTTGGTGGTCCCTTCTACCCAACGTTCCATGTTCCATCCGATGCCGGAGAGGGAGCTGTTGGGCACAATATTCGCAATCTTGCTGTCATAGACAATAGTGCGTGGTTGGGCTGCTAACGGAATGGTGTCAGTTTCGTCCCACAGTTGCTGTTCGGTGGCACGCAGCTTTTCGACGTCATCAAGTCCCCCATCAACGTGTCCGTATCCCTGATGTGGATCAGCGGCATACAGGAAGGCGTCAAGAGATCCCTGATAGTCGCGCTCTCCCCCGTGATAGTTTTCCTTCCGGCTCACATCACCCAGCGATGCGTTGTCAGAGGAGGCATCGACCACCGTGATTCCGGCGGGGGAACACGAGGCTTGAATTGCCGCGACCATCGCCTGTTTCCGCGGGTTGGGGCCTGAATAGCCGATGCGGATCGTTTGTCCGCGCAACGCCTCAGCCTCCGCCAGGTTGACGCCGACATGTGCCGCACCGACCGATTCCAATTGGGCGTTAATAGGATCATCAGCGTTAGTCAGTCTGCTGGTCATGGGCATGACCTCTACCCCAGACTCGGTGCTGGAAACTCGAGCGATCTCTTCTTGGTTCACGCATGCGGCAAATGCGCGTCGTGAAGCAGCCTCTGCAAAAACACCCGCATTGCCCAGTGCTAACACCTCGGTAAGCAGCCCCGCCTCGTGCTGAACCGTAAACCTGTTACGCGGATCGTCGCGGTTCACCCACGGGATGTCCTTGACGCCTACCAGGTCGGCCACCTCAACACTGTTCGACTCATTGACCTCCACCAAGTCAGTGTTCTGCGGCCACATCATGACGCGCTCGATGTTCGCCGCGTCGCCGTGGAAATTCTCATTGCGCACAAGCTGCACCTGCCCCTGGTCCCCCACCGACTGAATCCGGTACGGGCCTGCCGACACCTGCAACTCCGGATCAAAGTTCCGCAGATCAAAACCCTTATTCCACAGCTGAGCAACCGGCATCAACGCAGCGCGATTGTCAGACTGCAACAACGCAACGAACTGCTCCTCAGACAGTCCCAACCGTCGGCCCACTGCATGCGAAGGCACCACCGTTCCCGGCCCAAACAACTGGCGCCAACGAGCCCCCGTATTTTCCTTGAACTTGACCGTAAACTCCCGGGCGCCCGCAACACAATCAACGGACGCAACCTGCTGCATCAGCGGCGCACGAGAGCCAAACAAACTCGGATGCGACCCTGCTTTCACCGCCAGCAAAAAGTCCGTACACGTGATTGGCTCGCCATCCGAATACGCCGCTTTCGGATTAATCTTGTACACCACCTGGATGTTCGGGCCGGGCAGCAGCTGGACAGTCGCCAAATCGCGATTCGGAATCATCTGCCCCGACGGCCCCGGAACAAACACAGGAGGATACAACCGCCCCGCCAGCATCTCGCTCGCGGTGGAAGCCCCCACTAGTGTCTGGGCATTCGTGGTCAGCAATGGCGAAGCGACGGCGTAACCAAAATGGTCAACAGCCGAAGCTGGACTTCCCTGCGAACAGCCCGTAACGGCAGTCACCGCAACCACAGCAGCCACAGCGCGTGCATGCTTTAGCGCAGCCCTTATAAGCCCACAAGCTGACTTACCAAACCCAAACATGACGAACCTTTAGCTCATTTGCTATCAACCGAATCAATTATAGTGCCCACGGAATGACTCACTGTGCTCGGGCTACGCACCACACTGTGGTTAGCTGACGAGATGCTTGCAACCACCCCGACATTATGCCCCCGAGAATGCTCCAAAAACACCCCCAACGGGCCCGAACTTCGGGAGGGTAATGTCGGGACCTTTGGAAACAGAAATAGAAAAACAGCCGGCGGTTACCTCAGTCGCCGACTGTTTTCTTAATGCACTACTGCCCTGGTCGCCAGGTTTTTCCATTGCCCATGGTGTCGCGGAATCCTTGTGGGATGTTGTCCGCCATTCGTGTCACTATGCGGGTGACTGGAGTTTCTTCCGGGTTTTTCCCAGCGCGCAGGTCGAGAACTGATTGTTCGTGTTCCTGCATTTTCTTTTGGCGTCGCTTGAGGGATACCAAGATTGGGGTTGCCAGGAATACGGAAGACAAGGTGCCTTCGATGACGCCGATGAGCTGCACGAGGGCAAGGTCTTTGAGGGTGCCTACGCCCATGAGCCAAACTGCCACGACCATGAGCGCGATGATAGGGAGCGCGGAGATCACGGTGGTGGAGATGGAACGCATGACAGTTTGGTTCACCGCTAGGTTCGCTTGTTCGGCATAGGTGCGGCGTCGGGAAGCTTCAAAGCCTGCGGTGTTTTCTTTCACCTTGTCGAACACGACCACGGTGTCATACAGCGAAAAAGCCAGCACGGTGAGCAGGCCGATGATGGTTGCTGGGGTGACTTCAAAGCCGACGAGCGAGTAGATTCCGGAGATCAACACGAGGTCCACGAGGAGGGCACTCATTGCTGCGATGGACATGTCCCGTTCGAAGCGGATCGCGATGTAGACGAAGGTCAGGATCAGGAACACCGCCATGGCCATCAGCATGCGGTTCGTGATCGTGGAACCCCAGGATTCAGACACCGTGGAGTCGCCAATGGCGTCTGGGGTTGCCTCGCCGGTTTGGTCGGTCGGCTGGAACTTCTCGAACAGCGCCACGCGGGCGTTTTCGATCTGTTCCTCGGTGAGTCGTTCGGAGTTGATCTCGACCATGCGAGAGTCGCCCGCGCCGACCACCTGCACCAGTTCTGGGGTGATGCCGGTGGCGTCGACAAATGTTTCTTCGACCTGCTCGACGCTGTAGTTCGCGTCGGGCATGTTCATTTTCGTGCCGCCCTCAAAGTCAATGCCGAGGGAGAATCCGCGCAGCGCGATAAGCGCGACGCTAGCGGCGAGGAGTACGGCGGTGATGCCGTACCAGAGTTTGCTGCGGCCGACAAAGTCGATTCCGCCTTCGCCTGTGTAGAGGCGGCTGAGGGTACCTGCGGTCATTAGTTCTTCTCCTCTACGTCGGCGAGCTCGCCTGCTTCACGACGCCGTTGCGCCACCCTCGTCACCGCGCCAAGGCCATTGACCCCCGGTCGGGCGAACCATGGGTGCCGGGACGCCAGGATGACCAGTGGCCCGGTGAGCAGGAAGGTGACAAACAAGTCAAACACGGTAGTAAGACCCAGGGTGAATGCGAAGCCCTTGACCTCACCAACAGCCAAGATGTACAGCACCACGGCCGCAATCAAGGACACAAAGTTACCGGTGAGTACTGTCCGCTTTGCGGAATCCCACGCCCGTGGAACGGAGGAACGGAACGTGCGGCCGTCGCGGATCTCGTCCTTGATGCGCTCATAGAACACCACGAAGGAGTCAGCCGTGGTGCCGATACCGATGATGAGGCCTGCGACGCCAGCCAGATCCAGCGAGTAGCCAATCCACCGCCCCAGGATGACGAGTGAGCCGTACACCAAGGCGCCAGATGCTACCAAAGTAAACAGCGCGAGGACGCCAAAGACCCGATAGTAAGCCAGGGCGTAGAGCGCCACAGCGATGAACCCGACGAGGCCTGCAATAAGACCGGCCTTCAGCGAGGCCACGCCGAGGGACGCTGGGATCGTCGTCGTGGTGCCGCCCTTTTCGCCATTTTCACCGGCGAAGCTCAGCGGCAGCGCACCGTACTTAAGGTTGTTCGCTAGATCCTGCGCTTCCTGCTGCGTGAAGTTACCGGTGATCGAGGTGGCAGATCCGGCTGGAGTTGCGCCTTGAATCGTCGGTGCGGAAATAATCTGGGAGTCCAGCGTGATCGCTACTTGGCGCTGCAGGTATTCCTGCGTGACTTTCGCCCAGGTAGCGCCACCTTGTTCACCGCCGTCTGACTTAAAGGAAAAACCGATTTCCATCTGGCCGGTCTGCGAGTTCAATCCACCGGAGATTGGCCGGTTGGAGTCGATCTCGTTACCCGTCAGGCGCTTGCCACCTTCTTGCTCGCCCACCAGCAGTGGCACCGGTTCTAGAACGTATTTCTGGCCACTGGTATCACAGGTGACGAACGGCTTGGCCGGGTCATCCGAGCCGGCCAGCGGATCCAGCTCTTCCGTGCACTGCATTAACGACGCGGCTGCGAACTGCACGTTCGGATCGTCACTCTGCCGGTCTTTGCGCAGCATTTCGGTGATCTCCTGGCGGCGCTTCGTCGCCTCAACGGAGTTCTTTGGCTCCTCAGGTCCAGCGGCGCTAATCTCCTTGACCTCGAATGGCGCCTCCCCCTCTGCGAGTCCGCTATTAACGGATTCGATCAAGCCCTTCATAGACGTGTTCGCCTGCTCAGAGGTGATCAGGCCTTTTTCCACCCATCGGGTGGCCATGTCGGTAGCGGAATCCACTACTGCCTTGGCGTCCGGCATACCCGGCTGCGACACCGGGCGGAACATCAGCTGCGAGGTCTGGCCCAGCGCCCGGGCTTGGCTGGTGTCTTCACCAGGAACCGTAATAACGAGGGTATTGCCGTCGGTGACGACGCTCGCGCCGCTAACACCCATGCCGTTCACACGGTTTTCCAGAATCAGGCGGGCTTGAGCCAGCTGGTCTTGGGTCGGCTCAGCGCCTTGGGGTACGAGCGTGACTCGGGTGCCACCTTGCAGGTCGATGCCGAGTTTCGGGTTGGCGGTACGGTCACCGGTGAGGAAAACGACACCGTAGACGAATATTAGGGCGAGAAAAAACAAACCGATGGCTTGTATCGGCCATGCCCGACGGCCACGAGGTCGTCTTGACGTACTTGACACTAACGAACTCCTTTTAAAGGTGGTCCGCTACAACGGATAGCCGGACCACGGTCATGTAAAAAGTCAACGCCTTATGGTACGTCATAGCGCACGGCTAGGTCGCTAGGGCGTGCTGTAACTGCCGATTGCGTCGTCAGGCGGTTGCAATCCGATGTGGTGCCAGGCGGCTGCCGTGGCGACGCGGCCCCGCGCGGTGCGGGCGATGAGACCTGCACGCACGAGGAACGGTTCGCAAACTTCTTCCACGGTGGAAGGTTCCTCACCTACGGCGACCGCGAGCGTGTTGAGCCCCACCGGGCCTCCCCCATGACCACGGATAAGTGCGTCCAACACGGCGCGGTCCAGGCGGTCAAGCCCTAGCTCATCGACGTCAAACACCACGAGCGCTTGCTGCGCTGCGGAAAGGTCGATGTGGCCGTCGGAGTGCACTTCGGCAAAGTCTCGCACGCGGCGCAGCAACCGGTTAGCGATACGTGGCGTGCCTCGGGAACGAGACGCAATCTCATAGGCAGCGTCGGCGTCAATCGCGACACCAAGAATCGACGCGGCGCGAGTCACTACCTTGGTGAGATCCTCATCGTTATAGAACTCCATCTGGGCGACAAAGCCGAACCTATCGCGCAATGGCCCGGTGAGCATACCGGAACGAGTCGTGGCCCCTACCAGGGTAAAGGGGGCGATTTCCAGCGGAATCGAGGTGGCGCCGGGTCCCTTGCCGACAATCACGTCAATCCGAAAATCCTCCATCGCCATGTACAGCATTTCCTCGGCGGGGCGTGCGATGCGGTGAATCTCGTCGATGAACAACACATCGCCTTCGATGAGGTTGGACAGCATCGCGGCCAAGTCGCCAGCGCGTTCCAGCGCCGGCCCGGAAGTCATCCGCAGGCTAGCCCCGAGTTCCTGGGCGACGATCATCGCCATCGTCGTTTTGCCCAGCCCTGGCGGCCCGGACAGCAGAATGTGATCCGGCGCTACCCCGCGGTTCTTCGCCCCTGTAAGAACAAGGTCGAGCTGGCTCCGGACCTTCGGCTGGCCAATGAATTCGGTGAGGCTTTTCGGGCGCAGCGACACCTCCATGTCTGTTTCACCGCGCTGGGCGGTGGCATCAACAGCTGAGTCTGGGGTCCTTCCCCGTGGCGGGAGGACACCGGGGATCTCGAATTCCGTGCGTTCAATATCCTTCACGTGCGCCTACTTCCTGCCCAAGAGTTTCAGGGCGTCCCGCAGCGTGCTGGAGCGGTCGTTGTCCGGCTTTTCCGCAAGCACCGAATCCACCGCGGCGGAAGCATTCTTCTCCAGAAAGCCGAGGCCGACCAGTGCTTCCACGATGTCGGCACCACCTGCAACTGGAGTAGCCACGCTTACCGACGCCACCGACTCTTCCTCAGCAAAGACCGCCACCTTGTCCTTCAGATCCACGATCATGCGTTCCGCTGTGCGCTTTCCCACCCCCGGAATCCGCTGCAACTGCTTCACTTCTCCCTGAGAGATGAAGCCAGCGAGGTCACTTGCGCTATACATAGCCAGCGCTGCCAGCGCCAATTTTGGTCCCAGGCCGGACACGCCTTGCAGTGTTGAGAACATCGCTTTGGCCTCGGCATCGTGAAAGCCGTAGAGGTTCATCGCGTCCTCGCGTACCGTCATCGTGATGTGGACGAACGCCTCCTCACCGCGGCGCAACTCGCCAAGGGTTTGTGGCGTTGCTGCGAAGTAGTAGCCGACTCCCCCACATTCGATCACCGCTCCTCCCAATTCGATGGCCACTACCGTGCCACGCAGTGATGCAATCATGAGCCGCTCCTTCGGTGCGTATTTGAATGGGTGATGGTGGGAACTGGGGTGCTGCGCTGTCGCCGATTCTGGTTGAACACAGCTTTCGCTTTACCCAATTTACCGGCCTGGATGCGTCGCGCGTGGGCGAGCTGTTCATCGGTGAGTCGTTGTCTCTCCAGCATCGGTGCCCGCCAGCAGTGGCAGACCGCAAGAGCCAGGGCGTCAGCGGCGTCAGCGGGTTTCGGCGGCTCGCTAAGCCCCAGGATCCTAGTGATCATCGAGGTCATCTGCTTCTTGTCAGCCCTGCCATTACCCGAGATCGCCTTTTTCACCTCACTGGGGGTGTACATGTGCACCGGAAGTCCTTGCTGCGCCGCAGCAAGGACCAACACTCCCACTGCGTGTGCGGTGTGCATGACGGTGGAGACGTTGCCTCGTTCAAAGACGCGTTCAATAGCCACGACATCCGGTTCGTATTCTGCGATCCAGCTGGTTACGGCGTCGCTAAGCCGCAGCAAGCGTTCGCTGAGCGGTGCGTCCGCCGGAGTGCGCACCACCCCGACCGAGACCGGATAGATACTACGGCCAGTTCCCGTTTGCACCACGGACAGCCCGCATCGGGTGAGCCCTGGGTCAATGCCCATCACCCGCAATCCCGCAGTTGACACCGCTCTCCTTTTCCTCACACTGTAAGCGCCACTGTACAACACATAGCACACAATTTCGAATCGTCGAACGTATTTCAGAGCGCTGCCGAAACAACAGCAAAGCCCAAACCACTATCGGTTTGGGCTTGTCACGCTGTAACAGACTAAAGCTTTGCGAGCACCTCATCGGAAACATCCATGTTCGTGTACACGTTCTGGACATCATCGGAGTCTTCCAGGGCATCGATCAACTTGATGATCTTCTTAGCACCATCGAGCTCCAGCGGAACCAGGACGGAAGCACGGAAATCGGTGTCGGTGTCGTCGACTTCGATGTCGGCGTCGATGAGAGCCTGTTTCACGGCGGTAGCGTCGCCAGAGTCAGACACTACTTCGAACTGTTCGCCGAGGTCATTGACCTCTTCCGCACCGGCATCAAGCACGGCCATCAGGATGTCGTCCTCTTCTAGCTCACCCTTCTTCACCAGCGCGATCCCCTTGCGGGTGAACATGTAGGACACGGAGCCAGACTCAGCCAGGTTACCGTTGTTCTTGGTCAGCGCGGTGCGGACCTCGGTGGCGGCGCGGTTGCGGTTATCGGTTAGGCACTCAATGAGCATGGCCACGCCATTCGGGCCGTAGCCTTCGTAGAAAATGGTCTGCCAGTCCGCGCCACCAGCTTCTTCGCCGGAGCCACGCTTGCGGGCACGCTCGATGTTGTCGTTAGGAACGGAAGCTTTCTTGGCCTTCCGGATCATGTCATCGAGGGTCGGGTTCGAAGCAGGATCGCCACCGCCGGTACGAGCAGCAACTTCGATGTTCTTAATCAGCTTGGCAAATTCTTTGCCGCGCTTGGCATCGTTCGCTGCCTTCTTGTGCTTGGTTGTTGCCCATTTAGAGTGGCCAGCCATTAACTATAAACCTTTCTTCGATTCGCACCTGTTGACAACGGTGCCAGTTCTAGGGGCTCAGTATACGCGCCCGCTGTGAGAGAAAAATAACTAGCTAGTGTGCCTGCGCACCATATCAACAAAGTATTCGTGCACCCGGGTGTCGCCTGAAACCTCTGGATGGAAGGACGTGGCCATCACATTTCCGGAGCGAACTGCAACAATTGCCCCAGCTGCGGGGCCGTTTGGGACAGTGGCGACTACATCTACTCCCTCGCCCACTCGTTCCACCCACGGCGCACGAATAAAAACAGCTGGCACGGGATCGACGATACCGGCAAAGTCCAGTGCCGCTTCAAAGGAATCGACTTGGCGGCCGAACGCATTGCGCCGCACCGTGATGTCCAACCCACTCAAGCACTGGGCGTCTGCACGGGTATCGAGGATCTCGGAAGACAGCAGGATCATCCCGGCACAGGTGCCATAAGCCGGAAGCCCGCCTCGGATAGCGTCCTTTAGCGGCTCCAGCAGGCCACCCAGTTCCAGCAGCTTGGAGATGGTCGTGGACTCCCCGCCCGGCAAGATGATGCCGTCGAGGCCCTCCAAATGCGCTACCCGGCGTACCTGCCGATGCTCCACCCCCAACTCATCCAGGGTGCTCTCGTGTTCTGCAACGCCTCCCTGAACTGCCAGTACGCCAATGATCATGCTTCTCCTACCTTGAGTGTTTTCATGGGGAAGGCTTTCTTGCCGGGTTTGAGTAGCCGGGTGAGCCCCTCCTGGGTGACCACAGCGACGAGGTTGCCGCTGCGGTCGAAGATGCGTCCGTGCGTGAGCGCACGCCCATCGGCTGCGGACGGTGAAATTTGATCATAAAGCAACCATTCGTCGGCGCGGAACGGCCGCAGGAACCACATGGCGTGGTCCAGCGAGGCCTGCATGACGGCAACATCAGGGTGTGGCACCAGTGCACTTTGCAGCAGTGTCATATCGGACATGTATGCCAGGGTGCAGACGTGGAAAGTGTCGTCGTCAGGCAGTGGGGTTTTGGATTTGAACCACACTACTTGCTGGCTAGAGGTGTATTTGTTGTGGTCGAAGGCGTCGTTTGGCACCATGCGGATGTCCCATTCACTCCACTCTTTCAGCAGTGCCCGTGACCTGGGGATCATTGCCTCAGTGTTCACCACGATGTCCTCAGGATCGGGAACGTCCCGCATCTGATCTGTGTGTTCGATACCTACATCACCGATCTTGTGGAAACTCGCCTGCATGATGAAGTTCGGCTCGCCATCTTGCACTGCTTTGACTTGCCGAGCGCAGAAGCTGCGACCGTCCCTGATTCGATCCACGAGGTATGTGGTGGGCTGGTCGGATTTACCGGGCGCCACGAAGTAGCCGTGCAGGGAGTGAACTCGATATTCCGGGTCCACCGTGCGAGTTGCTGCGACCAGGGCTTGGGCGGCAACTTGCCCGCCGAAGGTGCGGATGAAGGCTGTAGGGACTACCGGCCCGCGGTAGATATCGCGGTCAATCCGCTCGAGGTTAAGGACCTCATCAATCACAGCCATACTAAAAACTCCCATCTACACCAGGGCCATACACCTGACCTCACCATTACACCACGACTGACGTAGGCTCTATCGCTATGTCCCCTAAAAAGCTCTATGCCACCCTTGCCAAAGCAGAAATGGTCACCTGGACACTCCTCCTGAGCGCCATGGTGCTGAAATACACCGGAGTTACTGACCTAGCGGTTCGATTTGCCGGCGGTATTCACGGCTTCGTCTTCCTCTGCTACGGCGCGGTCACCATTTTGTTATGGATTAACAACCGCTGGCCAGCTTCCCGTGGCATCCTCGGCTTGTTATCCACCCTCATTCCGTTTTGCACCGTGCCGTTTGAGCGCTCCGTAGAAAAGGCCGGGCTTATCGACGGCCCGTGGCGCTTCCGCGATACCACCGAGCAGCCACAAGGGTTCTTCGAGCACATCCTGGCGCTGATCGTGCGTCGCCCGCTGATCGCAGCGGTCGTGATCCTCGCACTGATCGTGGTGGTGTTCCTTACGTTGCTGTCTCTCGGTTCCCCACTCGAAGCACTGAAGAATTAGCCCGCAACAAGCAACGGTTAAGTAGCAAAAAGTGTGTCCGGTCGGCGTGTTGTCAGTTGTTACCTCACCCCTGGGGGGCTCTGATCACGGCCCCTGAAGTTTCTTACTAAACCCCGGGAAGCATTCCCCGGATCTCTGACCAAAAACAGCGAAATAGCAAGTGTAAAGCCTAAAAAATCACCGAAACCCGGGGAATACTTCCCGGGTTTTACAGGGTTAAGCAACACAAGGGCGCGAACCTGCGGTTCAGACTCCATCGGGAGATACCCAACGAGCCTGCAGCATCGGTCATTGCGGTTGAGCCGACAGCACAAGCAAGGACGGCCCGAAAAGGTCGCCCTGTGTGTGAGATCAGCTCTGGTTTTGGTGGTGCCGTTGTCTTTGCATTGTCCCAGGCAGACGGGAAATCGGCTCGGTTTTTGGGTCACCGGAGTTAGGTAACCGCACCTGCTAGCACAGGTGCGGTATCACTGGCGGTATTGAACAAGATTTGTGGGTTTACAAGGCCCGAAACAATATACAGCACCTGTTTACATGCCCTGACCTGGCTTTACTGTGGAATTCAGACACACATTCTGTCTCTTAATCCACAAAGCCCGCTACCTCCTATGTTCACAGGTAGCGGGCTGTTTCCGTTGGAGCGACTAGTGGCTACCAGCCACGCTCAGAGAGCCGGTGCGGTACTGGCTCGTCCTCAACATTGATGCCAACCATAGCTTCGCCCAAGCCGCGGGAGACGCGGGCGATGGTCTCTGGATCATCGAAGTTCTGGGTTGCCTGGACGATCGCCTTGGCGCGAGCTTCTGGGTTACCGGACTTGAATATGCCAGATCCCACGAAGACGCCCTCAGCGCCAAGCTGCATCATCATAGCCGCGTCGGCTGGAGTGGCGATGCCACCTGCGGTGAACAGTACCACTGGCAACTTGCCTTCGCGTGCGACCTCGCGGACCAGCTCGTATGGCGCCTGCAGTTCCTTGGCTGCCACGTAGAGTTCGTCTTCAGCCATGGACTTGAGGCGATTGATTTCTGCGCGGATGGTACGCATGTGGGTCACGGCATTAGAGACGTCGCCGGTGCCGGCTTCGCCCTTGGAACGGATCATCGCTGCGCCTTCGTTGATGCGACGCAGTGCTTCGCCAAGGTTGGTGGCACCGCACACGAACGGCACAGTGAAGTCGAACTTGTCGATGTGGTTAGCGTAGTCAGCTGGGGACAGCACCTCGGATTCGTCGATGAAGTCGACACCGAGGGACTGCAGCACCTGTGCTTCTACGAAGTGACCAATACGGGCCTTCGCCATCACTGGGATGGACACGGCGTTAATAATTCCCTCGATCATGTCTGGGTCAGACATGCGGGAAATGCCTCCCTGGGCGCGGATGTCGGCTGGGACGCGCTCGAGTGCCATTACGGCGGTTGCACCTGCGTCTTCAGCAATCTTTGCCTGTTCTGGGGTAACAACGTCCATGATGACGCCGCCCTTGAGCATTTCTGCCAAACCGCGCTTGACGCGCGCAGTGCCCTGTGTTGGTTCCTGGTTGGTCACGACGGTGGTGCCTCCTTTATTTTTATGTCAATAGTTTCGACTCACCCCATGTTAAACGGTTCACTTTTCCGAGCTACCAACCGCCCCGCCTAGTTCATGAACGCAGTTCAAAATACACCGGCAGGCGGGCGGTTCCCCCGAGTCGTAACGCCCGCACGAGAGGCCGGGTGCGGACGGCGCGGGTGTCGCTCACGGCATCGTTGTAGAAGCGATGCGCGAGCTGTACCCGGGCAGAGGCGTCCACAATCAGAGGGTGCTCGCTGGTCACGCTCTCCATCAGTTTCCGTTCGGCGGCGGCCCGGTCGTCGAAAAGCGCGGGCGTGAGGCGGATGGACTCAGCGTGCTGCGCAAGCTCGCTTACCGACGGCTCCAGCGCCGCGACCACGGCAGCCCGACGATCGAGCGCGGACTGGAGGCTGCTGAGCGCCGCGTCGACCCTGATGTGCAGGCGGTTGAGGCGTTGCGCGGTGAAAAATGCCCACGATAGTGCGAGCGTGAGTACGATGACCGCAAGGATTGTCCAACTCATCGCACCCGTACCTTCGTGCCGTCCGCCACCGTGTCATACACCCGCTGGATCTCCGCGCCGATCCGCGACCAATCAAAATCCCAGGCCCGCGCCCGGCCCCGTTCCCGAACCTCGTCCCTACGCTGCTGCTCGCCTACCACCCGATCAAGCACGCGCGCTAAGTCGACTGCTGATCCGGAGCGAAAGGTGTATCCGCACGGAGTAGCTGAGTCGCTGTGCAGCACGCTAGAGAACGCTTCCAGGTCAGAAGCTACCACCACAGCCCCGGCGGCCATCGCTTCCACGAGCACAATGCCGAAGCTCTCCCCGCCGGTGTTTGGGGCAACATAGATGTCCGCTTGCTGTAAGTAGGCGATCTTGTCCTCCTCACTCACTTTGCCCACATACGTCACCCCAGGGGCTGGGATCGGGGTACCACCGCCAATCACGGTGACGTGCAGTTTAGTCTCCAGCATCTCCAGCGCCTCCAATAGCAAAGCCAACCCCTTGCGCGGTTCATCAAGGCGCCCCAGAAACACCAGCTCCCGTGGAGTATGAGGCCGATCCGTGGCATACTGCGCCACCTCTACCCCGTTCGGGATCAACACTGGATCCCCGCCCAGTTGCTCGACTTGCCAGCGCCGGGCCATCTCCGACACCGCGATGCCACCGCGAATCTTCTCCAGCAGCGGGCGCAGACTCGCCGCCGCCAGCCGCAACAACCACGAATCTGTGGCCGAGGCGTGGTACGTAGCGACAATCGGCCCCTGCGCCAGAGCTAGAGCGTGCAGGGAAAAGCTCGGCGCGTTGGGCTCATGAATATGGAAGATGTCAAAGTCGCCCTCCGTAATGAACCGCCGCACTTTACGACGCACTTCCGGCCCCACGGCTAGCCGCGCAACTGACCCGTTGTATGGAATCCCGATGGACGGACCACCCTTCACCACAAAATCAGGCACCTCGGTACGGGCCGAACACGGTCCAATGACCTGCACGAAATGGCCCTGTTGCTGCAGGTAACGTGCGTGGTCAAAAATGTGGGCCTGGACGCCACCCGGCTCGTCAAAGGAATAGGGGCACACGATGCCGATGCGCACGGTCAGTCCCTCCATCTGTCAGCCGGCCATACTGGTTGCAGCATATGCCAATCTGCCGGGTGCTCCGCAATAGTGCGGGCGAAGCGATCAGCAATGCGTTGGGTGGTGGCTACTAGGTCGTCAACCACCAGCGGCTCGGAAATCTCCATTTCCCATCCACCATCGGTGAAATGGCAATCCACAGTGTGCAAGGCCGCGCCTGTCACCCGAGCAAGCTCTGCCGGCCCGGCGGGAAACGTGGTGGGCTCACCGAAGAATGTCACAGGCACGCCCTTGCCCTTCAAATCCCGCTCTCCCATGAGGCACACGACCCCGCCACCGCGCAGCACGGTTGCTAGGTGTTCGAAAGGCGCAGGGCCACCGCGGTGGGCCAGCACCTCAAACCCGAGCTTGTTGCGATATTCCACAAACGCATCGAAAAGGACTTCTGGGCGGAGGCGCTCGGCAACCGTCGTGAAGCTGCCCGCGTGATGCACCAACCACACCCCGGCCATGTCCCAGTTCCCGGAATGCGGCAAAGTCAAGACAACACCCTTGCCTTTGGCGAGCGATGAGTCCAGGTAAGACACACCGATTACCGAGGCGTCGAGTTGCGCACGCAACGCAGCGCGGGAAGCCATGCGAGGCAAGCAGAACGCTTCCGCCCAGTACCGGGCGTAGGAGCGCAGGGAGGCGTCGAGAAGTGCTGGCGAAGGATCCGCGCCGGTCACCCGCCTGAGGTTCGTTCGGAGCTGCTTAGGAGGCGTGACCCGCGACGCTGCGAACTCCGCAAGACGACGAACCCACCGGGGAGGCAACAACCCCACTATCTTCCACGCAGCGATATAACCCACAGCGGCCACATCGCGGGATCGAAGCGCCTGAATGAGCTGCACCTTACGCCCCCGGCGGAGCCGTGATGAACTCGGTTCCGTGCGGATCATGGCTCGCCTTCATCAGGCGCTGAACAACAGTGACCACAGAACCAACAGCCAGCACCCACAGGGCCACATCGATGGCGTACGGCACGCCCAGGCCCGTCAGCCCCAGCCCTGTGAGGCCAATGATGAGCCGCTCCGGGCGCTCGATCAGGCCACCGATGATTTTGATGCCACCGGCCTCTGCCCGCGCCTTCACATAGGAAATCACCTGGGAAGCCACCAACGTAGTAAATGCTGCTGCGACCAGGGCCTGCGACGCCTCATAGCGGTAGATCAGCCACCACACGATGACAGAAAACAGCACCCCGTCCGTGACACGGTCACAACTGGCATCCAACGTAGCGCCAAACACGGTACCACCACCGCGTAGCCTAGCCATCGTGCCGTCGAGCATGTCAAAGGCCGTAAACAGCCCCGAGAGCACCGCTGCGAGGAACAGGTGGCCGGTAGGCACTAACGTGAGGATGATCGCGCAAGAAATCACTGTCCCCGCAACGGTCACGACGTTAGGGCTCAGCCCCAGCTTCAGGAAGGTCCGGGCAATCGGCTCCACGATGACGGCTGCAGGCTTGCGACCATGCACGCTTAACACTTAAGTTTCCTCTCCTCCCGCTACGGCCGGGCAACGCCAGGCAGATCATCGCGCCGCGCCCACTCTTCAGCCAAGATGTGGCGGGTATCCCGAAGCAGCTGCGGTAACACCTTCGTGCCCCCCAGGACAGTCATGAAGTTAGCATCTCCAGACCAACGTGGCACCACGTGCAGATGAAGGTGGTCACCGATCGACCCGCCGGACGCCCGCCCCAGGTTAAACCCGACATTGAACGCATCCGGGTGGGACACCGTCTTGATCACTGTGACCAGCGCCTGCGCAAACGCCATCAGCTCCGCGCTCTCCTCCGGCTGCAGGTCCTCCAAGTTTGCGACCTTCCGGTACGGCACCACCATGCAGTGCCCGGAGTTGTACGGAAACAGGTTGAGCAGGCAATACACGAGCTCACCGCGCGCCACGATCAAGCCCTCTTCGTCGCTGAGCTGAGGGATCTCAACAAACGGGTCGGACCGTTTTTCGGTACGGGGCTTGGTAGCGATGTAGTTCATCCGGTACGGCGCCCACAGGCGCTGCAACCGATCCTCGTGGCCAAGCCCCGTATCGACATACGTGTCGTCGCTATCGGCGGGCACCAATGTTATCCTCGTTCGGCTGATCGTTGATGCGCTCGCGGACCCAGGCGTCGATAAGCTCCACTGCCTCGGCCACCGGCACGCCGTTAATCTGCGTACCGTCCAGGAAACGGAAGCTCACTGCCTCGGCCTCCACGTCACGGGCACCTGCCAGCAGCATGAACGGCACGCGTGCCTGCGTGTGGTTGCGGATCTTCTTCTGCATGCGGTCGTCGGAAGTATCGACGTCGGCACGCAAGCCACGGGCACGCAACTGCTTAGCGACGCCCTCCAGGTGCTCCGCAAAGTCCGCAGCCACCGGAATGCCCACTACCTGCAGCGGCGCAAGCCATGCTGGGAAGGCACCAGCGTAGTGCTCCAGCAGCACACCGAAGAAACGCTCAATGGAGCCGAACAGTGCACGGTGAATCATGATCGGGCGCTGCTTGGTACCGTCCTGCGCGGTGTACTCCAGGTTGAAACGCTCCGGGAGGTTGAAGTCGAGCTGCACCGTGGACATCTGCCAGGTACGGCCAATCGCGTCACGGGCCTGCACCGAAATTTTCGGGCCGTAGAACGCCGCACCAGCTGGGTCTGGGACCAATTCCAGACCCGAGTTCGTGGCGACACGCTGCAGAATCTCGGTGGACTTCTCCCAAATCTCGTCGGAACCGACGAACTTATTCGGATCCTTAGTGGACAACTCAAGGTAGAAATCGTCCAGACCGTAGTCCTTCAGCAGCGAGATGATGAACTCGAGCACGGAGGTCAGCTCCGTTTCGAGTTGGTCCTCGGTGCAGTAGATGTGCGCGTCATCCTGGGTGAAGCCACGAGCACGGGTCAGGCCGTGGATCACGCCGGACTTCTCGTAGCGGTACACCGTACCGAACTCGAACAGGCGCAGTGGCAGTTCACGGTAGGAACGGCCTCGAGATGCAAAAATCAGGTTGTGCATCGGGCAGTTCATCGGCTTGGCGTAGTAGTCCTGAGGCTGCTTGGTGCAATTGCCGTGCTCGTCGTACTCGCCATCGAGCTGCATTGGAGGGAACATGCCGTCCGCGTAAAAATCCAGGTGCCCGGACTTATTGAACAGATCCCCCTTGGTGATGTGCGGGGTGTTCACGAAGGAGTATCCGGACTCGATGTGCCGACGACGGGAGTGCTCCTCCATCTCAAGGCGAATGATGCCACCCTTGGGGTGGAACACCGGGAAACCGGAGCCGATCTCGTCCGGGAAGCTGAACAGGTCAAGCTCAGCGCCGAGGCGACGGTGATCGCGCTTCTCAGCCTCCGCCAGCATCGTCTGGTACTCCTCCAGCGCTTCCTTGGATTCCCAGGCGGTACCGTAAATGCGCTGCATGCCGGCCTTGGACTGGTCGCCACGCCAGTACGCAGCCGAGGAACGAGTCAGAGCAAAAGCCGGAATGTACTTGGTGGTTGGCACGTGCGGGCCGCGACAGAGGTCGTACCACTCCACGGCGCCGGTACGTGGGTTGATGTTGGAGTACGCAGTCAGCTCACCGCCACCCACTTCCATCGCCTCGTCGGAATCTGGGTCGACGTTGCCTTTGTCGTCGATAAGCTCCATTTTGAAAGGCTCGGCGGCGTATTCCGTGCGGGCTTCCTCCACGGAGGCATACGCCTTACGCTCAAATTTCTGCCCCGACTTGATGATCTTCTTCATCGCCTTTTCGATGTTCTTCAGATCTTCCGGGGTGAACGGCTCGGCCGTCTCAAAGTCGTAGTAGAAACCACCCTCAATCGCTGGGCCGATACCCAGCTTCGTGCCAGGGAACAGCTGCTGCACAGCCTGTGCTAGCACGTGTGCGGTGGAGTGACGGATAACACCGCGACCATCCTCGGTGTTAGCTGGGACAGGAGTGAACGTAGTTTCTTCTGTAGGAACGAAGGAAAGGTCCTTGATGTCGCCGGTGGTATCTTTAGCTGCGACAATCGCCTCTGGGCCCTTGTTTGGCAGGTCCAGTTTCCGCATTGCAGCACCGACGGCTACTCCTGCTGGAACCTGGAAAGAAGTCATGGTGGTCACTGTTTGCGCTCCTTACGCGCTTAGGGGTGGCGGCATACCTGGCCGTCACCCGTGTTCCTAAAATTCCCAACATACTCGTCAAAAACAACAACGGGACTAGCTGGCTTTCTCCAAGCTCAGCTAGTCCTGTCGCCGCCGATCAAAGTTGCCTAGAAAATGATCCTACAAGAGGCTCTACTTCTCTAGAAGTGCAGCACCCCAATACTCGTCCGAATTCTCAGTTCCCGGTGGAATGAAGAACACTGCTGAGCCGATGTGTTCGATCCATTGGTTGAGTCGGTCCCCCTCGTCCAGTCGCTGTTGGATCGGCTCGAATTGGGTCCTGGGATCTTTCTGGAAGCAGACAAACACCAGGCCAGCGTTTGACGTCTGCTCCGAACCAGGCTCGACAGGCAGGTCGTAGTTATACGCCCTCCGCTTGAGCCGCTGCTCCGGATGCCCCTTAGGCATGGTGGCCCGGGCCATGTGGCTCATCGGATCAATGACGGGCAAACCGAAATCATCGATTTGGTCGAACTTTGCAGGGTCAAGTTCCTCGTTTCCGGTCAGCGGAGCTCCGTTATCGAGTTTTCGCCCCATTGACAACTCGCGGGAATCCCGGTCGAGGATTTCCCAGGTGTCCAGGTTCATGCTGATGCGGCGCACCACCATGACAGAGCCACCCTTGGCCCATGCTGGTCCTTCATCAATCCAGACCTGTTCGTTGTACTCGCGGTCCTCCCGCGGGTTAACAGTGCCATCAAGCTGGCCGAACAGATTACGCGGGGTATCATTCTTCGACTTCGCACCGTCGGCGTGCAGGAAGCCTTGTTGCATCCAGCGCACCGCTACGTAGTCAATACCACCCCGAATCAGCTGGCGTGTTGCATGTGACAGTGTCAGCGGGTCGTCACAGCACAGCTGCAGCACGATGTCCGCTTCACCCCAACGATCGTCCAGCTTGTCTCTGCTGAACGGTTTGATGGGCTTGACAAACTCCGGAACGTCCTCACCGATGATCTCAAACAACCGACCACCAAAACCGCAGGTAATCGTGAGATTAGATGGCGCTTTCGTCATCTCCGGTTCCAGATCCCCCAGCGGGGTGGCCCCGGAAGTGAGCCGACGGGCATCATCGGTCCATACCTTCATGAGCTGAATGATCCGCACCCGATCGACACCAGGCCGCAGCGTAAAAGCGACCAAGTTCAGGTGCGCCTGGCTCGCAGTCGAGATACCGGCTTGATGAGGCCCGTCGAAAGGCACTACCTGGTCTGCAAGCAGCGCAACGGTTTCTTCGGGCGCGTCACCCGCCGGTGAAGAGCACGACGCAACTACCCCACCGGCCGCCGCGGTAGCGGAGGCCGTGAGGAAACTACGACGTGAAATGCGCTTTTTAGCCATGGTTGTGGTCGTGGTTGTGATCGTGCATCGGAGTAGCAGCTGGGGTCATGCCGGTGACGCCTTCCACTCCACCGTTTGCACCGTAGTTTTCCTGACCGGAAGCGATGGTGCGAACCTCGGAATTGACGTCAACGCTCTCGCCGTTGCTGAAGTTCAGGGTCACCTTGACGGTGGTGCCAGCTTCGATCGGATCATTGATGTCCATAATCATCAGGTGGTCGCCGCCTGGCTTGAGCACATACTCACCGCCAGCTGGGATGGTGATACCGCCTGACTTGAGCTGCATGACACCGTTGACCACTTCGTGGATCTCGTACTTACCTGCGTTCAGGTTGGTGGTGAAGGACTCGATCTTGACGTCCTTGGAAGTGCCGTTCTTCAAGGTGCCGAAGATGCCGGTCATAGACTTGTCAGCTGGCTTTGCCTTCACGAAGGTGTCCTCGAAGGTCACTTCGTTAGCCGCAGCTACAGCGGTGGTCTTCTCAGACTTCATAGCGGAGGTCTGTGCTGGCTTTTCGACGCCCGTTGCCGTCTCAACCTTGGTCTCAGAATCCTTCTGAGAGTTACCACACGCGGCGAGGGATGCCGCGGTCAGTGCCGCAATAGCAATGGTGCTGATCTTCTTGATAGATGCGTTCATCTTCATTTCTTCCTTCGTGAAAGTGCGAGGACTACCCCTACGACAATAATAATCAATGCAATGAATACACCGACTACCGCGTAGAGGAACTGGTTATTAGACCACGGTGATTCCGAAGCACCGGCGACCATCTCCTCTTCGGAACTGGCCGTTGGTATATCACCAGCAATGGTGAAGGTAGTCATGCCACGAGTAGCGTGACCATCTGACGAGGTGATCTGAAATCCGATTTTGTAGTGGCCCGGGCCAAGGTCCACATCCTCCGGCACCGCAGCTCGAATAATCGGCCCATCAAGCGTGGGGGTGGCCGTGAACAACACGGTTCCAGAATCTTGGTTGCTCAAGGCAACTGTATTGAAGGTTTCCTTCGGAATACCCGAAAACTCAAGTTCCAACTCCGTCGGGGCTTGGCTAATAATTGCCCCATCTCCGGGATTGGCGCGCATGACCACGTCATGCGCCTGAGCTTCCGGTAAACCGCCCATGACCGGGGCGAAAAGGATTCCGGCACTAGCTACGAGTGCAGTGAATTGTTTTTTCACTTCCGTCCTTCCCTCTCCTTAAACATGGCAACATTGGCAGCCCCTCAATAAAAGGGCTACCAAAGTAACGGTCTGGGTAATAGTCGGAGAGGAGTTTAGGTTAGTTCCCAGCGCCTTTTGAGTGTACCCCCGCCCGGCGTAAGCGAAAAGCCCCTGCAGCATGTGCAGGGGCTTTAACTGTGGTCCTAGCTGGGATCGAACCAGCGACCTTTCCGGTGTGAACGGAACGCTCTTCCACTGAGCCATAGGACCGGTGTACGACTGCGGGAAGCAATCTGCGGATAACACTAGCACCGAGCTAACCAAAAAAGAAAATCGCCCCCTAGGCGCGTGAGTTACACAGCCGTAACTTTAAAAAATGCCCTTTAAGGTGGCGATTTGTGTTGGCCCGCCATTTACCGCTAATGTTTGTGTTCGCACCAAGCAACACAGGTTGCACGGAGCATGCGGATGTAGCGCAGTTGGTAGCGCATCACCTTGCCAAGGTGAGGGTCGCGAGTTCGAGTCTCGTCATCCGCTCTGGTTTATTTTCAAACCATTATTTCGCGCGTTTAGCTCAGCGGGAGAGCGCTTCCCTGACACGGAAGAGGTCACTGGTTCAATCCCAGTATCGCGCACAGATTCCTTCGGGAATCGAATGCGGATGTAGCGCAGTTGGTAGCGCATCACCTTGCCAAGGTGAGGGTCGCGAGTTCGAGTCTCGTCATCCGCTCTGGTATTTCTTTCCAGGAAATACTCGAGGCGGGAATTTCCTGCCACGGTGGAATGGCCGAGTGGTGAGGCAACGGTCTGCAAAACCGTGCACACGGGTTCGATTCCCGTTTCCACCTCACAGTTAGCGCGTTTAGCTCAGCGGGAGAGCGCTTCCCTGACACGGAAGAGGTCACTGGTTCAATCCCAGTATCGCGCACAGATTCCTTCGGGAATCGAATGCGGATGTAGCGCAGTTGGTAGCGCATCACCTTGCCAAGGTGAGGGTCGCGAGTTCGAGTCTCGTCATCCGCTCTCTGTGAAAGCAGGGCCCCGGTTCGTTTTGGACCGGGGCCCTGTGTCGTACCTACCCCGGTCAGCCCCATGCCCTACTTTTTAATCCCGTGAAACCCGGGAAATGCTTCCCGGGTTTTAGCAAAAACAATCCACCCAGCAGATCAATCCACCCCACACTCCCCGGTATGCTTAGCTGCCATGTTGTCTGAGATGATTGGTCCCCTCCGCCAGCCGGATGAATTCGAAGTGCGGATGATTGCTGTGGTGACTGCGGATGGCCAGATTTCCCATGAAGGGACGTCGGCAAGCCTGGGCAGCGCACTTGATGCTGAGCTGCTGTTGGCGCTGCGCGAGTGGGCTGATGTGGTGCTGGTGGGGGCCGGAACAGTGCGGGCGGAGGATTACGGCGGGGTCGGCGGAGATGATCCTTCCCCATTGGCTGTGGTATCGAGTTCGTTGGACTTTCAGGCATCGGCGAGGGTGTTCCGGGAAGCCCGAGTCCAGCCGTTGTTTTTGACGACCAATGACGATCCATCGGCGCACCACCGGATCGAAGCAGCGGGCGGCACGGTTGTGCCTTGTGATGGGGATTTCATCGACGTTCTTCGCGCCCGGGGCTTTCGCCGCATCGTGGTGGAAGGTGGCCCTTCGCTCTATCGGCAGGTGCTCGCTCGCGGTGAGGTGGATGTGATCCATTTGACTATTGATCCATCTCTGAGCTTGGCGTCCACTGCCCCGCTCCTGCCTAGCGACTCTCCGGATCGGGTCGCGTTAGACCTGGAGCACTGTGTCCACGATGATGAGGGCTGTGTTTTTCTACGCTACCGGGTACGCAACTGAGTGTTGGTAGCTCACCGGCTGCGCCCGGTTAGTTACTGTTAGCGGGTGATCACTGCGCTAACCACGAAGCTAGAAAATGTTTGGGTGTCTTCTCCCCCGGCTGTGAGCCGACCGACGGAGATTCGTCGTACTCCGTTTGATCGGGTGGCGAATCTCGCATTGTGGCCGCTTGCGGTGATGTTGGTGCTTCACCGTGTGTTCGTGCTTGCGGTCAATGGCAGTGTCACGGATGATTTTTCCACGGTGTACTACGCCCTGCGCCGGTTCCATGATGGTGTTCCGGTGTATAACGAGACCTATTATTTCGTGGACCCGCACTATTTGTATAGTCCTGGCGCCACGCTGTTTTTGTCGCCGTTAGGTTTGCAGACTGATTTCGAAACTGCGCGCACAATCTTCATTATCGCTAATGCGGTGGCGATCATTGTCGCGTTGGGCATTTTGACTCGGTTGTTTGGGTTTAGTTTGCGTAGTGGCGTATTTCCTGCTGCGGTGGCGCTCGCCTATTTGACCGAGGCGGTACACAATACGCTGATTTTCTCCAACATTAATGGTCTTTTGCTGCTTGCGCTGACTGGTTTTCTGTCCCTTTTTCACGCCGATAAGCGGTGGGCTGCGGGCGTTGTTCTGGGGCTGGCTATTTTGATTAAGCCGATTTTTGCACCGCTGTTGTTTTTACCGTTTGTGAAGGCTAATTGGCAGACTATTGTGTCGGCGTTGGCGATTCCGGTGGTGCTTAACGTCGTGGCGTGGCCGATTGTTCCGCAGGCCAGTGATTATGTGACTCGCACGATGCCGTATTTGGGACAGGTCCGCGATTTCGCTAATTCCTCCCTTCCTGGTATCGCAATTTATTTCGGGATGCCAGGTTGGCAGGAAAAGTTCTGGTTTTTCACGTTCGCCGCGATTGTGATTGCAGGGCTGTTGGCATTGTTGCGTTATCGCTACAGTGATCCTTTGCTATGGCTGACGGGGACGTCGTCGTTGCTGTTTGCGGGCGTGTTTTTCCTTTCTTCGCTGGGCCAAATGTACTATTCGATGCTGCTGTTCCCGCTGCTTTTTACGGTGTTATTGCCCCGCTCCCCGATGCATAATTGGCTAGCGTGGCTGGCAGCATACGGGTTTTTGTCCTATGACGATTGGAATTCCGTCGAATGGATTGATTCCAGCCGGTGGTTCAATTTCTTGCTTCCTACCGTGGGCTGGGCGCTGACGGTGGTCGTGATTTCGGTGTCCGCGGTAGTGTGGGTGATCATCGATGAAAGGATCGCTCATGACAGACTTCGCACTGCTTAACGACGACCAATGGCGCGCACGCCTCTCCCCGGAAGAGTTTCGGGTTCTCCGACGCGCTGGTACGGAAGCTCCCTTTACTGGCGAATACACCGATACCACTGCGGCGGGAGTGTATTCTTGCCGGGCCTGTGGCACAGAGTTGTTTCGTTCTGACACGAAGTTTGCGGCTCACTGTGGCTGGCCGGCGTTTTTTAGCCCACTCGCCGGGGATCGGATCATTGAGCGCGAAGATAATTCCTTAGGTATGCGCCGCGTAGAAGTGCTCTGTGCTAACTGCAAGTCGCACCTGGGACACGTCTTTGAAGGCGAGGGCTATGCTACCCCCACGGATCTGCGCTATTGCATCAATTCTATTTGCCTGACGTTTGAGCCTGATCAAATGGAAGAGTAAGGAAAACGGCGCCACTCCTGCTGGAGCGGGCGCCATTTTTCGTGTCATGGTTATGGCATCACGTCGATGATCTCTGCGATGTCAGCGACGCGGCGGCCGGAGAAGAACGGTACTTCTTCGCGGACGTGGAGGCGTGCTTCGGTGTAGCGCATTTCGTGCATGAGGTCGACGATGCGGTGCATCTCCGGTGCTTCGAACGCCAGGATCCACTCGTAGTCGCCAAGCGCAAACGCTGGGACGGTGTTAGCACGGACGTCTGGGTATTCGCGGGCTTGCATGCCGTGCTCGGCGAGGATGCGGCGACGCTCCTTCGGATCCATCAGGTACCAGTCGTAGGAGCGGACGAATGGGTAGACGCAGATCCAGGCTCCTGGCTCTTCACCCATGATGAACGATGGGAGGTGGGAGCGGTTGAATTCAGCTGGGCGGTGCAGCGAGGTGCCGGTCCAGAACACCTCGGAAACCTGGCCGAGGACAGTGGTGCGACGGAAGTCGTTGTAAGCCTTTTGGAGGTCTTGGAGCTCTTCAGCGATCCACCAGATCATGAAATCAGCTTCTGCGCGGACTGCGGAGATGTCGTAGATACCACGCACGGTGACAACTCCGGCCTGTTCCAGGTTGGCGAAAAAGGCGCGTGCTTCTGCGACGATGTCGGCGCGTTCTTCACCCAAGGCGCCGGTGAGCACCTTGAAAGTAACGAACTGGGAGTAGCGCTGCATGCTGTTGAGCTTGTCAAAATCCAACTTCTCAGCCATGGATACTGATGTCCTTTCTCAAATGAGTATTCTCGCCAACTATATCAATCTTTAGTTGGATGAGGATGACGACCCACGGCGTCGATAAGCCCCCGCCTTCCCTCGGCGCGCCTTCACCACTGTGCTAATTCCGGTGGCTAGCTTAATTGCTTGTGAGCGACTCCGAAATTCGAACCCTATCGTCCGCTAACTCCCAGCAGGATGCCACCCCGGTGGCGTTTCGGGATGCGGTCGACTCGATGCATCGTGCGAGCCTGCGATCCGAACTGTCGCTCGGGACGATTCGCCCGCCCCAGCGTCTTGCCCCGTTTAGTCACGCCATCGGTATTGAAGTGCTGCACCCGGAGACGGACTATATCTCCGAAACCAGTGACGGCGATGCCTTCGGGCGCCTCATTTTGCTCCATGACCCCAGCTCCGATGACACCTGGGACGGCGACATGCGTCTCGTCGCGTACATCCAGGCCGATATGGATGACGCTGTAGCAGGCGATCCCCTGCTGCCAGATGTCGCGTGGGAGTGGCTCAAAGAGGGACTCGACGACATCAATGCTTCTTACAGCAACCTGGGTGGTACCGTTACTTCCACCGCATCGGTGCGCTTCGGGGAAATAGGCGGCCCACCACGCGCGTTCCAGCTGGAACTGCGAGCCTCGTGGACCGCTAAGACTAATGACCTCACGCCACACGTGGAGGCCTTTGCGCAGGTTCTCGCCAACGTTGCTGGTCTGCCACCCGAAGGTGTTGCCGGGATCCCAGGTAGGGCTTAGGTGTCTGCTACCCCGCTGCTACGCCCTACCGACGGCATTCCCGAGGTTGCGCATACCCCAGCGGGCTTTCACCGCGCCGCGCAACAGATCGCCGCCGGCCGAGGCCCCATCGCGATCGATACCGAGCGTGCGTCTGACTACCGCTTCGATGATCGCGCGTTCCTCATCCAGCTTCGACGCCGCGACTCTGGGACCGTTCTCATCGCCCCCGAATCCGATCGCGGTGCGTGTACCGACGCACTAGCACCCGTTATCAATGGTCACGAGTGGGTTCTCCATGCCGCGCCGAGCGACCTACCTTCCCTGCAGCTGCTGGGGCTACACCCCGGCAACCTTTTTGACACCGAACTTGCCGGCCGGCTCCTGGGCTTGCCCAAGGTCAACCTCGCGGCCCTCACCGAGCACATATTGGGCGTCCTGCTGGAGAAAAACCACGGCAACGAAGACTGGTCCCAGTGGCCTCTTCCGGAATCCTGGCGCAACTATGCCGCTCTCGATGTCGAGCTGTTGCTAGAACTCGCCGAAGTGCTCGCTGAGCTTCTCGACGACGCCGGCAAACTTACCTGGTTGGAACAAGAATGCGCGCACATCATGCGCTCAGTAACCATCCCAGAGCCGCAGTGGACCGACATGAAGGGAATCGGCCGACTGAAAACCTCAGAGCAACTCATGGTGGCGAAGGCCCTTTGGGAACGCCGGCAACAGATAGCCCGCGAATCCGACCGGGCACCCCATAAGGTGTTGGCTACCAAGGCGCTAGTGGAGCTGGCCTACACACTGCCTACTTCTCGGCAGCAGATCCGGAGCGTCCTGGGTAGGCGCAGCAATACCAGCCAGGTCACCCGGCTATCCCGAGTACTCGGAAAGGCACGAGCTACCCCGAAGCTGCAGTGGCCGAGCAAACCGCGCATTGATTTCAATGACTTCCCAGCCCCACGCTCGCAGTGGAAGTCCGGGTTCCCAGAGGCGCAGGAAGCGCTCGATCGTTGCTGTGAACTGCTCTCGGAACTGAGCGAGAATTGCCACACTCCGGTAGAAAACCTCCTGCAACCAGCGACGCTTCGTCACCTGGTGTGGGACGTGACGGTGACCCGGAAACTCACCACGAGCGCGGACGTGGCGCAGTACCTTGCGGAAAAGGGCGCTCGGCAATGGCAGCGAGAACTTACTACCCCGCTGCTTGCCTCCGCACTGTTTTAGCTTTCTGCCGGTTCAGTGAGCTCTGCTACCCACCCGGTCACTTGCGCGATAATACCTGGGGCATCAAGCTGCAGTTCCGCCATGATCTGGCCACGAGAGGCGTGGTCCAGGAATTTTTCCGGTACGGCAATGTGCCTGACGGGAACGTCGATGCTGGCGGATGTCAACGATTCTGCCAGCAGCGCGCCCACACCGCCGTGCATCACGCCGTCTTCCACGGTAACCACCAGGTCATGGTCCGCGGCCATCGCAACGAGCGACGGCGCGATAGGAACCACCCACCGCGGATCAACCACGGTCACATTACAGCCGTCCGCCACCAGCTCCTCTGCCGCGACGAGCGCCTCCTTGGCCAGGGATCCGACCGCGACGATCAAAACGCTCGGGGTGTCCTCTGAGTCGTCCGCGTCGGCGTAGCGTAACACGTCGACGCCGTCGCCAAGCTGCTCCACAGCCTCGATTGGTTCTGGCAGATTGCCCTTAGGGAACCGCACCACCGTCGGGCCATCGTCCACGGTGAGGGCCTCAGCGAATTGTTCTTCCAGCTGTACCCCGTCGCGTGGTGCGGCGATGCGAATGCCGGGAACGATGCTGAGTAGCGATAGATCCCACACGCCGTTGTGGCTAGCGCCGTCATTGCCGGTGATTCCAGAGCGGTCGAGCACGAACGTCACCGGCAGCTTAGTCAAAGCAACATCCATGAGGACCTGGTCAAACGCGCGGTTCATGAACGTGGCGTAGATGGCGACCACAGGGTGCAGTCCGCCGAGCGCGAGGCCCGCCGCGGAAGCGACGGCGTGTTGTTCAGCAATGCCTACGTCGTAAAAGCGGTCGGGGAACTTCTCTCCAAATGCAGCCAATCCGGTAGGACCCGCCATAGCGGCGGTGATCGCCACGATGTCTTCGCGCTCTTCGGCGGCGGCGATGACAGCGCGAGAGAACACCCCGGTCCAGGATGGCCCGGATTCAGAGAGCGGATCGCCGGTGCGGGGATCGATCACGCCGGTGGAGTGCATCAGGTCGGCAGTGTTAGCCTCGGCGGGCGCATAACCACGCCCTTTTTCCGTCACCACGTGGACAATCAGTGGTCCCTCATATTCCTGCGCATATTCGAACGCGTTCTCCAGGGCTTTGAGATTGTGCCCGTCCACGGGCCCCACGTATTTCATTCCCAGCTCTGGGAACATTTCCGTGGTTATGACAGTGTTTTTCACTCCTTCTTTGAAGGCGTGCATCACGTCGAAGGTGCGGCGCCCCACCCACCCCATGGAATTTAGGGTGGATTTGCCCTGCTCCATGACGCGGTCGTAGAAAGGCTGCATCCGCAGCTGAGCGAGGTTGTCTGCGAGGCCTCCGATGGTTGGAGAGTAGCTCCGCCCGTTGTCGTTGACCACGATAACCACGTTGCTGTTTTTGTCCGCCGCAATGTTGTTGAGGGCTTCCCAACACATGCCGCCGGTGAGGGCCCCGTCACCGACCACGGCGATCGTTTTGGTCCCGATCTTACCGCGTCGGGCTGCTGCCTTGGATAGGCCGTCTGCTACCGAAAGCGCCGCTGAGGCATGGCTGGATTCCGTCCAGTCATGTTCGCTTTCCGCCCGGCAGGTGTAACCGGACAACCCACCTTGTTGGCGCAAGGTATCGAACTGGTCGTGGCGACCAGTGAGGATCTTGTGCACATAGCTTTGATGCGAGGTATCGAAGATAACCGGGTCCTCGGGCGAATTGAAAACCTTGTGCAGGGCGATGGTGAGTTCCACAACGCCGAGGTTTGGGCCCAAGTGCCCGCCGGTGGCCGATACCTTGTGGACCAAGAAGTCACGGATCTCAGCCGCTAGCTTCTGGAGTTGCTCAGGATCCAGCGCCTTCACATCAGCAGGCGACGAAATCCCTGCTAATAGCTTCATCTCATCCATAAAGACACCTCAGTCTCACCAATTTTTCCTGTTTGACGCTCTCGCAGTGGTGGCGCGGGCAGCGTAAAACCGTTTCTCGCAATGGTACGCGGTTGTACCGCACAGGTTCCAACTCCCCTAGATGCGTGTTAGAAATCCGAAGGTTTCGCTGTGATGCGTACCGGGGAACGCATTGAACAATCGCAAGCGCTTGAGCTGGTATCCCTGTTGGTTCCACGCGGCGACGTCGCGTGCGAACGTGGCCGGGTCACATCCGACATGAACGATGGCGGCTGGCTCTCGTGCAGCGATGGCTGCCGCAACGTCGGCGCCGGCGCCTTTACGTGGCGGGTCTAGGACCACAACGTCCGGAGCAGGCAGCTTATCGACGACCCGTCCCACATCACCCGTCACGAACTCGACTGCCTTGCCTGCCAACGCCTTCGACCCCGTCCGGGCCGCTGCCGGCCCGAGTTCCACCGAGATGACGTGCGCTCCAGCTAGCGCTCGAAGGATCGCTGGGACGAAGAGGCCAACGCCACCATAGAGGTCCCAAACTGTCGGTTCGCTGAGTGCGAGGGGCTCGAGCCAGTCAGTGACCGTGTCCGTGTATGCCTCGGGCGCTGCCACATGGGCTTGCCAAAATCCGAGCGGGTCCAGACGGAATTCGGTGTCTGCGACTCGTTGCGTCAGTTTCTTCGGCCCGGATACGTGCCTGATGACGCGCGATACGCTCCGCCCGCGGGCAGCTCGTTTCGTCTCTAGAACAGCGCGCTGCCCATCAGAATCAACGGCAACGACGAGCTCCGCGCCCGGGGTAAACCGCGCATCGGGCGCCAGGATATCGTCAAGAACACCCTCTGGGGCCTGCACACACTGCGCCCCCACCACGATGTCCGTGGACTGGGGTTTCCGAAATCCAGCGCGGCCCTGGGAATCGACGCCGAGGCGTAGTCGGGTGCGCCACCCATCTGCGGGCGCAAGGTCGACATAGTCGATATCCGGCAGGTCAGTAAGCTTGCCGATGCGACGCAGCTGATCCCGCAGCACCTCCTCTTTGAGGCTGCGTTCCAGCTCTGGGCTGGCGGTGGAGTAGTCGCAACACCCGGCGCCCTGCGCCGCTGCCGGGCAACGGTGGGAAACGCGACCAGAAGCGGGGTGTACGACATCCGTGATGGTGGCACGAGCAAACTTCTTCTTGGCGTCGTAAAGCCGTGCGGTGACGGTATCGCCAGGAAGCCCGCCCCGCACGAACACAACGCCGCCCTCGTGCCGGGCAATGCCTTCCCCGCCGTGTGCTGGCGCGGTGATGGTGAGGGTTAGTTCCTCCCCCACGGTGAGTCCTGTCATGGGTGTTCTGGGTTATCGGAGCGTTGCTGCATCTGTTCCAGCGCGGAGCCTTCGTCGTGGCTAAGGTCAGTGGTGTTCGGGGTCGGTGCCACTGGCGCGACGGGTTCCGGCGCTGGGGTCGGCGCCGGTTTTTGCGCTGCCGCAGCGCGTTCGGTCATGGCCTTTTGCACCTGTTCGACCAACGGCGCCGGCATGACCACGGGAAGCACGGTACCCGCCATCATCGGTTGTTCACCGCGGTACACGAAGGTCCGGGCGACTATTTCCCTACCCAATTCGGCGAGGTCAGTGGCAAATTCGTTTGGAGCAGCTAGGGTGACCCGCAACGTCCAGCGGTCGCCCTCCACACCGATCATCCGAATCGTAGCGTGCTCTGTGACGCCCACGACCTCTTCACCCCAAGGGCCTTGTTCGGTGGTCGCTTCCAAGCCATCGTTACGCATACCCGCGATGATGTCGGTCACCGACTCTTGCCACAACCCGCCGGAAGCGGTAGACGCGAACGCCACGGGGGTGATGCGTCCGACCTTCGTCACAATGTGAACCATGCGGGGGCCATCCGGCCCCATCTCCACTTGCACTTCGGAAGGGCGCGGCATTGGCACCTTGATCGAACCGAGGTCGAGGGTGCCGTCGGAAAAGTCTGAGAAGTCGAAGTCGGTGATCTCGACGCTATCGCCATTAAACGGCCCGTGGTCGGGCGTAGGGTCGGGCTCGGGGGTTAATGGTGCCTCTACGTCTGGTTCTTCCTCGGTTGCTGAGTTCTTTTTAAACGGCCACATTGAGCTCTCCTTCTTAAGTTACCTGCTACACGCCCGTTGAACCGTAGCCACCGGAGCCACGGACCGTCTCATCCAGCGAATCAACTTCTTCAAAGTCCACAAGCTCCACGCGCTGCACCACGAGTTGAGCGATGCGGTCACCACGCTCGACGGTGAAGGGTTCCCGCGGATCAAGATTGATCAGGCATACCTTCAGTTCTCCACGGTAGTCGGCATCGACCGTCCCCGGTGTATTAACGATCGAAATGCCGTGCTTAGCAGCTAGCCCGGACCGCGGGTGAATCAACCCCACGGTGCCGAGCGGCAGGGCGATAGCAATACCGGTACCAATGAGGGCACGCTCACCGGGGGCGATGGTCACTGATTCCGCAGCGTGCAGGTCTGCTCCCGCGTCGCCACGGTGCGCGCGCCGAGGCAGGGGCAGCTCGGGATCGAGGCGTTTGATTTTTATCGTTTCTGGGTAATCCACGGTCTCCACCCTAGCTTTCTTCGGTCTAGTAATGTTATTAGCCGTGAGTACTCCAGGATCTAATGCCACCGACAATGCCCCCAACGTTATCTACCGAGAGCAACAGTGGGTTCCCTGGTATTGGTGGCTCGCCGGCATCGGCGCCTCCTTGCTGACAGCCGCTCAGCTCGGCCACAACCGCTCCGTTTTCTGGTTCTGGATCCCACTCATCATCTTCACCACGTTGGCGCTGTGGGCGCTGTGGCAGCTGTCCAGCACGGTCATCACCGTGGAGAAGGACGCCGACGGGGTCACGTGGCTCACCGCGAAGGGCGCAAACTTACCGACGACCGTCGTCTCCCGTACCCTAGCCGTCCCAGCCACCGCGAAACGCAACGCGCTGGGACGTCAGTTGGATCCGGCTGCCTTCGTCGTCGCGCGCAGCTGGGTGCCAGAGATGGCTATGTTCGTTATCGACGACCCCGAGGACCCCACCCCTTATTGGCTGGTCTCCTCTCACAACCCGACCGAGCTCCTGGAGGCGTTCCACAGCTAGGTTCTACAGGTAGCCGAAATCGAGTGTACCGATGGGACGTTGCAAGTGGCGAAAAAATCCCAACCGTACGCTCGATTTCGCTTCCTCAACTAACTAAAGCCCTGCCAGAGGATTCCTCTGGCAGGGCTTTGTCGTGCGGTGCTTTCTATGCGCAGTCGAGACAGATGATGGTGCCGTCTGGTTCCACGTGAGAGATGCGATTGCGACGCTGCACTAGGAAGCAGCTGCCGCAGGTGAATTCGTCATCGCGACGTGGCACCACGGTCACGTTGAGCTCTTCACCGGAAAGGTCCAGTGCTGGCAGGTCGAATGGTTCGACGATGTCACCATCATCGTCCATATCGTTGACGGTGTTTTCCGCAGCCTTCAAACCTTCCAGAGAGTCGGTTTCCAGGTCGTCGTCGATGCGGCGGCGGGGAGCGTCGTAATCGGTAGCCATGACTGTTTGAGTCCTTGAGATATTCGTCAACCGCTGAGGTTGATTTTGTGCGTTATGTCGTGGCGGATATTAAAACAGATTTTTTGAATTGTCATCTTGCCACACCAAATTTTTTCGACACTACCCGTGACCAGGCGTTTTACTGCGAGTTTTTTGCCCCTCAGTGCACCCGAAACGGCTCGGTTCCGCCCGCCTGTGCCACAATTTCCCATAGCTGATCGAAAATCCCAGGCGCGGCGACAAATACGAGCTCCCCAAGTGCACCTGAGCTGGACAGTGGCGGCACATGAACTTCCGCCCCTGCTTCCGCAGCGATGAGGGCTCCGGCAGCATAATCCCAGGCATTGAGCCCATGTTCGAGGTGAGCATCGACCTGCCCGGAGGCGACGGCACACAGGTCGAGGGCAGCGCTGCCCATCCTGCGAATATCGCGCACTTGTGGCAACAGCTTTGCGACGAACTGTGCCTGCTGTGCTCGACGCGCAGCCGAATACCCAAACCCGGTCGCGAGCAGCGCCTTCGCGGGGTCCGTCACGGAGTTGCACGCGAGCTGCTCGGTGCCTCCGTCGCGCTGCACCATGGCCCCCTGCCCTTTCGCGGCACTAAACAACTCTCCCGTGGAGACATTAATCACAGCCCCCGCGATGACCTCGCCGTCCATGGCTGCCGCGATGGATACCGCGAATTGCGGAATACCGTACACAAAGTTCACGGTGCCATCGATGGGATCCACAATCCATGTCACGCCAGAGGTGCCTGCGGTATCGCTGCCTTCTTCTCCGACCAGCCCATCATCCGGCCGTAGCTGGCGCAACCGCTGCGCAATGACTTCTTCGGCATAGGTGTCCACCACCGTGACCGGATCGACAGGCGTGCTTTTGGTTTGGGTGTACCCCGCGATATCACCGAGTTCGGCGCGTTTGTTGCGGATCGCGGTGGCAGCTTCCAGTGCTACCTGTTCCGCAACGTCTTTCAGAGCAGCAAGGTGTGTAGTCATAGCTTTCATTGTGCTTGGTTTGCTGCCCGCGCGCCGAGCACCCGCAAATTTTCCTAGAATGGACGGCATGACTCAGCAAGGATTAGGTATCGATGTTGGAGGTTCCGGAATCAAAGGTGGGCTGGTCAATCTAGCCACCGGCGAACTAATCGGAGACCGCATCAAAATTGCTACCCCGCAGCCTGCGACCCCAGACGCTGTCGGTGAAACCGTTGCCGAAATCGTCCGCCAGGCAGAGTGGGACGGCCCCGTCGGCATCGCACTGCCGTCGGTGATCAAAAAGCAGCACGCCCTCACCGCCGCCAACATTGACCCAACCTGGGTCAACACCGACGTTCAGGAGCTTTTCGGCAAGCACCTGGCCGCCCGCGAAGTTTACGTGCTTAACGACGCCGATGCCGCCGGAATCGCAGAAGCAACCTTCGGCACGCCAGAAGCGTCCACCGGCTCCGCTATTTTGTTAACCCTGGGTACCGGCATCGGATCTGCCTTCCTGTTGAACGGTGAACTGTTCCCCAACACCGAGCTCGGGCACCTGATCATTGAGGGTAAAGAGGCCGAAAAGCGGGCCTCCTCAGCGGTCAAGGAGCGAAAGGATCTCTCCTGGGCACAGTGGGCCAAGCGCCTGGACAAAGTCTTGCGCGAATACGAGCGACTCTTCCAACCCGACGCATTCATCGTGGGCGGCGGCGTATCTCGTAAACACGAAAAGTGGGTGCCACTGCTTTCCGTCGACACTCCTGTTATCCCAGCACAATTGCGTAATCAAGCGGGAATCGTGGGGGCGGCAATGGCCGTCGAAAAGCGGCTTGCCCCTTAAAAACGTGGGGCGCTGACACACGGCGAGCACAAGTTGCTCTATACTGGCGTGTTGACCGTTGACTTCAGGTATGCATCGGCACGGACATCCCCACATCGCCCACAAGACGGCGACAACCTAACTGATAAGACACGATGTCCACGATGCGCTTGATTTCTGCACTAGCGCTAACGCCGTGGCAATAGCGTTTGGCGAAAGATGAATCATCAAGGTGAAAGGGCGTACGTGGTAGCCACTGACTCTCCTGATTCGGCGCAACCTGAAGGTGCCGCTGAGAAGAAGACTGTGAAGAAGACCGCAGTGAAGAAGGTCGCTAAGAAGGCGGCCCGCAAGGCAAGCCCGCGCGTGGCTAAAACAGCAACTGAGCCAGTCGCGGCTGCTCCTGTGGCGACTGCTCCTGCGCAAGATACCGAAGCAACCGACACCCCAGTGGCTGCTGCTGCTAAGAAGGCTGCCAAGAAGACAGCCAAAAAGGCCACTAAGAAAGCCGCTAAGAAGACTGCCAAAAAGGCTGCGAAGAAAACAGCTAGAAAGACAGCCGAGAAAGCAGCAGCAAAGCCAGCTCCAGAGACCAAGGACGAAGACGAACTCCTCGAGGATGATCAACTCGAAGACGACGACCTCGACCGTGACATGGACGGCGACGACCTCGACGGCGACATGGACGAGGACTTCGACGGCGACTTCACCGAACTCGGCGAAGAAGACGACGAAGACGACACCGAAGAGGAAGAAGACGAAGACGACGGCTCCTCCGTCTGGGACGAGGACGAATCTGCTGCGCTGCGCCAGGCCCGCAAAGACGCCGAGCTGACCGCCTCCGCAGACTCGGTGCGCGCCTACCTGAAGCAGATCGGCAAGGTCGCCCTGCTTAACGCGGAACAGGAGGTGTCCCTGGCAAAGCGCATCGAAGCCGGCCTTTACGCCACCTACAAGCTTGAGCAGCTAGAAGAAGCCTTCGCTGGCGGTGACAAGGATGCCAAGCTCACCCCTGCCGTGAAACGTGATCTGCGCGCTATCGCCCGCGATGGCCGCAAGGCTAAGAACCACCTCCTCGAGGCCAACCTGCGTCTCGTGGTCTCCCTGGCTAAGCGCTACACCGGCCGTGGCATGGCGTTCCTTGACCTGATCCAGGAAGGCAACCTTGGCCTCATCCGCGCCGTAGAGAAGTTCGACTACACCAAGGGCTACAAGTTCTCCACGTACGCCACCTGGTGGATCCGCCAGGCCATCACCCGCGCGATGGCCGACCAAGCACGCACCATCCGTATCCCAGTACACATGGTGGAGGTCATCAACAAGCTCGGCCGTATCCAGCGTGAACTGCTCCAGGACCTCGGCCGCGAGCCAACCCCGCTTGAGTTGGCGAAGGAAATGGACATTACCGAGGAAAAGGTCCTGGAGATCCAGCAGTACGCTCGCGAACCAATCTCCCTCGACCAGACCATCGGCGATGAAGGAGACTCCCAGCTGGGCGACTTCATCGAAGACTCCGAAGCAGTCGTCGCCGTCGACGCAGTCTCCTTCACCCTGCTGCAGGATCAACTGCAAGACGTGCTGCAAACCCTGTCCGAACGCGAAGCTGGCGTGGTGAAGCTCCGCTTTGGCCTCACCGACGGCATGCCACGCACCCTCGACGAGATTGGCCAGGTCTATGGCGTGACCCGTGAACGCATCCGCCAGATCGAATCCAAGACTATGTCCAAGCTGCGCCACCCTTCACGATCCCAGGTGCTGCGCGACTACCTCGACTAGATTCCAATACAAAAACCCGGCCGGTCGTTTGTGACCGGCCGGGTTTTGTATTGGGAATGGGTCTAGCGGCAGCTGAAACCCGTGAAACGATCGTTGTCAACTAGTTGTGAATCATTGAGGGTAAATGGGGGGTAGGTAGTAGTGGCTGTTAGGTCATCACTGTGTCGAATATTGTTTGGGTTGTGTGACTTTCGGGGGTATTGGTGATGTTGAACCTCACTTCTGTTGGTGGGGTGGGTGTGATCGGTGGCTTGTGCCTGTAGCGGGCGGGGTTGTTGTTGAAAAGTTTTTCTTTGGTGGCTTTCCGGTTTCTGCCAGACTGGTGCCCATGTACCGGTCAACACGTCATGCGGGGTGAAATACGCCAACCCGGAATGGACACGGGCAGTGTTATAGAACTTCACCCAGTCAGTCACCCATGCGGCTGCTTGGTCGATATCGTCGAAGACGTCTGGGTAGGTCAGATCGTTTTTCATCGTGGAAAACGATGATTCCATGTGAGCATTGTCATCGCTGACCCGTGGACGGGTAAAGGATTGAGTAATCCCGTGGGAGGCAAACAACTCTTTCAACACGTGTGATTTCATGGTCCGCCCGTTATCAGAATGGACGGATTCTACTGTGTGCCCGTGCTCATGGGCGAGGGTGATCACATCGTTAAACAGTGCTTTGGCTGTGGTAGCGCACGGGGATTCAGCCAGGATAAACCCAACAATGGCTCTGGAGTACAAATCCAGTGCCATATGCAACGCCACTGACTGCCCACGGTAAAGCAACGGCAGAATCGTAATATCCCACACGATGACTTGGAAGGGGCGGGTAGCATGCAGCTGCGGTGGGCGGGATGTGCTCTGGCCACGACGGACACGTCGTGACGGTTGTTGCGGTGCCCCTGCCAGACGGCCAGGACAAGCAAACGGGTCTCTAGCGATCCGGTAATACGATGACAACGATGCCACCACCTGACCTGTATCTAACGCTTCGTGATACGCCTGGAGTACTGTTTTACTGCAACCATCAGACAGTTGGGTGACAATCGTCGCTTTTTCTTCAGGTATCAAGGCCACGTCACCACGGCGTTGATCATAAGGGGTGGGGTTATCCACCGTTCGGTATCCAGGGTGAAGGCGTTGATACCGACTCGAAGACGCCAACCCCGTCAACCGGGAGACCTCCCGGTGACTAAAACCAGCATCTACTAGTTCCTGATACAGGCGTAGCTCATTGTCAACGAAAGAATCGAACTCTTCCTGCTGGTCGTCGGTTAGTTGTTTCCCGCCTCGCCGCGTGCCCCGCCAAGGTCGTGCAAGACGGTGATAGCTTTTCCCAACGCATCAGCCGCCTTGTCCAATTTGATGATCTCTGCGTCTTTATCAGCTAATTTCGCCTCGTATGCTGCGACAAGTTCTGCGTGTTTCTGCTCCTGTTGAGCTAACGCTTCAGCGTGTTGGGCATGTTGGTCATCTAGAAGCTTTTTCAGCCGTGTGATCTCAGCGACATCATCAGTAGTCATCTTTCCAGTCTTGCGTGGAATCAACCCGTTGTCGAGATCACCATCAGCACACGCAGCTACCCACGACCGGAGCGTATCTCCTGAAATACCGAGACGCTGAGCAAACGGGCCTTTCTGACCCCACGGCAAACCGGCATACTTCAACGCAATCTCACGCCGCTGCTCGGGGGTAAACCGGCTAGCCGAGTAATGAACTTTCGTACTCATGAATCCTCCTTAAAAGGCGTTTCACAAGTAGTCTGACAATTAACGAACCCGGGAAGCATAACCCGGGTTTCGGAAGAAAATCAGCTAAATAGCCCCTCTGCAGCCCGATTTTGTGCCGAGATCCGGGTTATGCTTCCCGGGTTTCACACGATAACTAATGCCCCTAGCAAAGACCCAGACCTCGAGGTAAAGCAGGCAAAACGTGTTGTCTAGTTTCCGTGGTAGAACCATGGTGGCTTATATTGCTTCGGATCGTATAACCGCACCTGTGCTAGCAGTTGCGGTTACCTATCTCCGGTGGCCCGGAACTTCACTATGTACAGACGCCACAATGCCCGGCCAGCGGCGACAGACTTTTCCTCCTCCAGGTCAGCGTCATCACGGTTGGTAGAGAGTGGTTGGTAGAGAGTTCGAGTGGAAAACAACCTCAACCCCATTGTGGCGCCACTTTCTCTCGAATTCTCTACTAACCATTCTCTACCAAGCGGCCTTAAGCCAATATCGTATTTCCTTCAACACCCAGACCTCGCCCCTCATACACCGAGGCGATCCCGCAAGGGGCTACGACTGAGCCCCCGCGGGTTGCTGATAGATACCAAGGGACCCGCTTGGCCCATAAGACAGGCGACGGTGCAGTGCCTCGAGTGGGCCCCGCTTCCCTGCTCGTTCGAGACCGTATGCCCCTACAACGCTGACCAGCCACACCACCACAGCGATGCCGGTAGTCTCTGCCGCGCCCAGGCCCTGGCCTAAACCGAGCCCGTAAGGCATAACGAAGATCATGAAGGCCACCGACTGGAACACATAGCCGGACATCGACCTTTTGCCCAGCGCTTGGATTGCTACGAGCGGCTCAGGGACCTGTCCTCCATTGGAGACGGCACGCTGCAGTCGCTGCACGGCAAGAGCAATCATTGCCACAATGCCAGGGCCGGTAAGTACTCCGACGCCCGAATTGATAAGGAAGAGTCCAGGTTCCCAGCTAGTAGGAAGCACACCTATACCAGACAGGCCAAGAGGCACGCCCATCCCGAGCATCACGATCACAGAAATAACCGCCCACCACACCAACATCCGCCGGTGCTTATCGACGTCCCACAGCACGCCACGGCGGGCAGCAACAAAGCCGACAATCATCAGCGGGCCGATCATAGGGATCAGCATTGGAAGGGAAAACGGCAGGGCAACCGCCGTGATACCGCCCACAATTAGCTGCCCGAGGTACGATCCGGTATCGAATGATCCAAAACTTGCGCCGATACCAGAGTTTCCAGACATGGCTTGCCCCATGATTTCAGAGTTCCCGAAAACCACGGCAAGGATTCCTAGCCCCGTCATCGCGAGGGCATTCAGTGCGAACAGCACTGCGGCGATGATGAGCAGAGTTTTATCTTTTAGAGTGAGACACAACGCAAGGATTATTGCCAGCACTCCGTAGGTGAGCATGATGTCGCCGTGGAACATGAAGACGCAGTGCACCAGACCAAAAAGCGCCAAGTAGCCGTAGCGTTTCATCAGCTTCTTCCGTGCATCGGATAGTGGGTATCCGCGTCGGTACAGGCTTAAGGAAATCAAACCCACACCAAAGCCCAGCATGGTAGCGAACATCGGGAGGCCACGGACGTGGAACAGCACTGCGCCGACCATGATGGCTATCTTGTCCCACACACTGTCATCGACGACGCCACCCATGAGCTTGCCAAGTGGCGCGTCCGAAACATTAGCCCATGTCGTGGTGATGTTTGCTCCTGCGATACCGAGCAAGGTTAAACCTCTGGCAAAGTCGGGAGCTAGCATTCGTCCTGTGCGTGGAGCAGGTGCAGTCATATTCGACGATAATCCTCACAAACCAATACGTAAACGTTGAACGGTTCCTAAGCTACCATTTACGCAAGTAGGCGATACGGTCGCGCAGCTGCTCCGCAGTACATAGCGCCGTCGGCGGGCCACCGCAGGCATTGCGGGCCTCGGTGTGGATCGCTCCATGCGGGCGACCGGTACGTCCCGAGGTGATTGAGACCAACGCGTTCAATTCCTTACGCAACTGTGGTATTTCATCAGCAGCGAGTTCCGAACGCTGCACAACCTTCGGTTTGTTCGCCTCAGCTGCCTGGTGTCGCTTTTCCTCGGCGGCCCGGGCTTCAATCTGCTCAGCTTGCCGTTGGCGCAATAAGGCGCGCATCTGATCGGCGTCGAGAAGCCCCGGCAACCCTAGGTAGTCAGCTTCCTCCGCCGACCCAGTGAATGCTCCCGTGCCGTAGGTGGAGCCGTCGTAGATGAGCGAGTCTAGTTCCGCCTCAGCGCCCAGAGATTCGTAGGACGGCACATCGTCCTTCTCGTTTTTCTGCTTGTTGGCGTCTGCGAGTAGCTCATCATCCCAACCTTCCTTCGGCCGGTCTGGCTTCCCCAGCACATGGTCACGGGAGGTCTCCAGCTTGGAGGCTAACTCCAGCAGGACCGGGACCGACGGCAGGAACACCGACGCCGTCTCCCCTGCCGCGCGCTTACGCACGAAACGCCCAATGGCTTGCGCGAAAAACAGCGGGGTCGACGCCGACGTCGCGTACACGCCCACCGCTAGGCGAGGCACATCCACGCCTTCCGACACCATGCGAACCGCGACCATCCACTCGTCGGTCCCTGCGGAGAAGCTCTCGATGCGTTCGGAGGCGCCGACTTCGTCAGAAAGAATCACTGATACCGGGGTTTCTGACAGCTGCTCCAAGATACGCGCATAGGCACGGGCCGTGGTTTTATCGGTCGCGATGACGAGGCCACCGGCATCGGGGATGGATTGCCGCAGCTGGCGCAGCCGGATGTGAGCTGCTTGCAGCACCGCCGGGATCCATTCCCCTCGCGGATCGAGGGCCGTTTTCCAGGCACGCGCTGTCTGTTCCGCATTCAGTGGCTCCCCCAGCCGTGCTGCGTACTCATCGCCCGCACTGTCTCGCCAGCGGGCTTCACCCGAATAGGCCAGGAACACCACGGGGCGCACCACGCCGTCTTTGAGTGCGTCGGAGTATCCGTAGGTGTGGTCAGATTGGGACACCAGGTGCCCCTCCCCGTCCTCCACGTAGCGCACGAAGGGGATTGCGGAGTCGTCGGAACGAAATGGTGTACCCGTGAGCGCCAGGCGCCGCTCGGCATCTTCGTATGCGATTCGAATGCCATCGCCCCAGCTGCGGGCGTCACCACCATGGTGGATCTCATCGAGGATCACCAGCGTCCGTCGCGCAGTGGAAATGGCGTGATGCTTGTAGGGGTGCATTGCCACCTGCGCATATGTGACACAAATGCCCTGGTATTGCGGGTTCACCACACCCGAACTGTTGCTAAAGTTCGGGTCCAAAGAAATGCCAAAGCGCGCCGCGGACTCCGCCCACTGCACCTTCAAGTGCTCAGTAGGAACCACCACGATGACCCGATCCACGGTTCGGTTGCCGAGCAGTTCGGAAGCCACCGTGAGCGCAAAGGTCGTCTTACCGGCTCCCGGCGTTGCTACTGCGAGGAAGTCCTGGGGCTTTTGGTCAAGGTATTTATCCAGCGCTGCTTGCTGCCAAGCGCGAAGCTTTCTACTCACTTCTTGCGCAGACCTCGGTAAATGCGTTCGCAGTCTGGGCAAACAGGGCTACCTGGCTTGGCTTGCTTAGTCACTGGGAAGGTCTCACCGCACAACGCTACAACCACGCGGCCGTTCACAGCAGAATCGAGGATCTGGTCCTTTTTGACGTAGTGGAAGAACTTCGGGGTATCGTCGCTAGTTCCGGTATCTTCCCGGACGTCGGTCTTTTCGATGGTCTTCGTTAACGTACTCACGTTACCTATCATGCCCCATCGTGCATGCAGATGTAGCAACGGGATTATGGTTGACGGTATGAGCAGGGATTCAAAGCAAAAACGGCGCCGCTTTGCTTTTCGACGCCCTAAAGCCACACTCATCACTGACGCACAGCGCTCTCCGCTGGAAAATTGGGAGCACCGTAAGCGCGTCTACAACTGGATTCAATTTTCCCGTATTCCGTTTCTCCTAGCGGCTGGAGCTGCTTATATGTGGCTACACAGTTGGATTCTGGCAACAATACTGTTCATCATTTCCATCCCGCTGCCGGGAATTGCCGTGATCATCGCAAATGGGGCTGGCGAGCCGAAAGATAAGCGGACCAAACAGGTATACAAGCCGCAGATGGCTCGGCACCACCACCAGCAGCTACAGGCCTTGTCAGAGCAAAAGCCGCAACGGCACCAGCTTGAAGCTGGGACGAACACCAACTCCGATCCCGAACCCCCTACCATCATCGACCACGACTAATCAGGAACCCTAGTGACCTTTTCCCCTTCTAACCTCGCCAGCATTGCCCCTAACCTGCGCGAGCTGTTTCGCACGCACAATTTCACGGTGAGCGGCATCTCGGATTACCTGGGCCCGGCAGCTACCGACGCGTGGCGGCGCGGCGAACCGGAAGCAGTGCGCCGCAAACTCGGTTCAGACCCACTCGGGGTGTTGATCGCTGCATTTATCCTGAAAGATCCTGTCACCGCGGCCACGGCTCAGCTAGTGGGTGAGGACGTTCTAGCGCAGCTCACAGATAACGGACGCGTGGCAGCGGACATCATGCCGCACGTCATTAATGACACCGACCACTGGGTGTTCTCCGACGTGGATGCCTCCCTCATTCAGCATGTGCCGGGCCCAGATCATGTTCTCGGGGTGGGGGCAGCGTCGTTGTCGTTGCTGGGTACGGTCCCACTCACTCCGGTTCAGACCTTGTTGGATTTAGGGACCGGGTCCGGGGTTCAGGTATTGGGGCAGCTGGGCGTCGTGAAGCAGCTCACCGGCACCGACGTTCATGGCCGCGCCCTCGACTACGCCCGGGCCACCCTCGCGGGCCACTCACATGTTGAGCTGTTGCAAGGGTCGTGGTTTGAGCCGGTTGCGGGACGACGCTTCGACCGCATCGTCGCCAACCCACCATTCGTGGTGGGCCTTCCCGAGGTCGGGCACGTGTACCGCGATTCCGGCCTCAACCTCGATGGGGCGAGCGAGCTGGTGATTTCGCAGCTCGTCGATCATTTGGAACCCGGAGGCACTGCTCACGTGCTGGCGGCGTGGGTTCATACCGATTCCGAGCGTTGGCAGCAGCGGGTAGCCAGCTGGTTACCCGATAACGGGGTGTGCGCTTGGGTCATCCAACGCGACGTGGTTGACCCCGAGATGTATGTGGGCACCTGGCTACGAGATGAGTCGATCGACCCCCGCTCCGAAGAAGCAGCGCAGCGCACCCGCGTGTGGCTCGACCACTTCGACCGGCACGGCGTGACCGGCATTGGCTTCGGCTACGTCGCCGTGCAACGCCTTGACGACGCCACCCCCTCCGATATCGTGGCCGAAGAAATGCCCCAGGCGTTCACCGACCCTCTCCGCGACGAAGTCACCGAGCATTTCCTTCGCTCCGAGTGGCTACGAACCGTATCCCCGCAGGACATCCTTGATTCTTTCTATCTGCTGCGACCGTCGGTGGCTACCGAATCCGTTGCCGTTGCCAACACAGACAGCGGTATGGGGCTCACAGACACCGTTCTTCGGCTGGTCCGCATGGACGGGCCGCGGTGGAGCCACGAAATTGACCAGCACTTGCTCACCATCATCTCCGGATTGCACCCCGCAGGCCTCAGCCTGGGCGACGTGATTGGCCTGTACTGTATGGCTAATGACCTGGATGAGGGGACTCTCACCCCGGCCGCACTGGGAGCGTGCATAGATTTGATTCGCCACGGGTTCCTCATCCCCGCCGCACTCATAGAAACGGAGTAACGATGAAAGCAGTGCTCACCCGCGTGACATCCGCCAGCGTCACCGTGGACGGCGATGTCGTCGGTGCCATCGACTGCCCCGAGACCGGCGGGTTGTTGGCGCTGGTAGGCGTCGGGCGGGACGACGCCCCGGATGCCTGGGAGACGATGGTACGCAAAATCGCGGAGCTACGGATCCTTGCCGGCGAAACCTCCGTCGAGGATGCGGGAGCCCCTGTGCTGCTCGTCAGCCAATTCACACTGCACGGCCGGACCGCGAAGGGGCGCCGGCCGTCGTGGTCGGACGCCGCGCCGGGCGATATTGCGGAGCCGGTGATCCAGAAGATTGCCGCGGGTTTGCGGGCGCGGGGCATCACTGTTCAGGAAGGCAAGTTTGGGGCAATGATGCAGGTAGCAAGTGTTAACGACGGCCCGTTCACCGTTTTGGTCGAAACATAAAAAACTTTTTTAGCGATTCGGGAACTATCCCGCAGCCTCGGCCGTTAGGAAGGATAGAACCTACGACGAGCAGGAGGCACTTATGACTCAAGCGTCCGCAGACTTTATGGATGACACGGAAGTTGACCGCGGTAGCCGTCGTGGTCATACGAATGATAATCCGTCCGCGGACTTGGTTCGCGTGTACCTGAACGGTATCGGCAAAACCCCACTGCTCAACGCGGAGGAAGAAGTCGCCCTCGCTCAAGATATTGAAGTGGGCCTGTATGCGGAGTATCTGCTTAAGCACGAGGCTGATTCCCTCACCCGCGCCAAGAAGCGTGACCTGAAGGTCCTCGCCAAGGAAGGTAAAAAGGCTCGCGCTCACCTGCTTGAGGCCAACCTACGCCTGGTGGTGTCCCTAGCCAAGCGCTACACCGGTCGGGGCATGCCACTGCTCGACCTCATCCAGGAAGGCAATCTTGGACTCATCCGCGCGATGGAAAAGTTCGACTACTCCAAGGGCTTTAAGTTCTCCACCTACGCCACCTGGTGGATTCGTCAGGCCATCACCCGCGGTATGGCCGACCAGTCCCGCACCATTCGTCTCCCAGTGCATCTCGTAGAACAGGTGAACAAGCTCTCCCGCATTAAGCGTGAGTTGTATCAGAACCTGGGACGTGAGGCGACTAATGAAGAGTTGGCAGCCGAGTCCGGTATCGACGAAGCAAAAATCGAAATGCTACTACGCCAGTCTCGTGATCCAGTGAGCCTGGATATGCCAGTCGGCGCAGACGAGGAAGCCCCGTTGGGCGACTTCATTGAGGACTCTGAAGCCACTGACGCAGAGACTGCCGTCGTTGCCTCATTGCGTCATTCTGATATCCGCTCCGTGTTGGACACCCTTGAGCAGCGGGAACAGGATGTTATCTGTCTGCGTTATGGCCTCGATGATGGCGTGCCACGCACGTTGGATCAGATTGGCCGCAAGTTCGGGCTCTCCCGTGAGCGTGTCCGGCAGATAGAGCGTGAAGTGATGGCAAAGCTCCGTGATGGTGAGCGTGCCGACAAGCTTCGCGACTACTCTCTGTAGCCCAACTCTTCCAGCCCCTTGTGGTGCCAGTTCCGCGCACGCACAAGGGGCATCAGTGTTTAGTGACTCACAATCGAAAATCATGCGCTAGGATAAGCCTACTGACGACCGGCACATTTCCTGGATCGCCGTGTGATACTGGCCACTTTCTGGGCCCTCAAAGAAAGGTCATCGTTCGTGAAGGACTTGGTTGATACCACCGAGATGTACTTGCGTACCATCTACGAACTGGAAGAGGAGGGTATCGTTCCGCTGCGTGCCCGTATCGCAGAACGACTCGAACAGTCCGGTCCTACCGTAAGCCAGACCGTCGCCCGCATGGAACGCGACGGCCTCGTCGTCGTCGCTAGCGACCGCAGCTTGCAGATGACTCCCAAAGGACGATCCCTCGCCATCGCCGTGATGCGCAAGCACCGTCTCGCGGAACGCCTCCTCACTGACATCATTGGCTTAGACATTGAAAAGGTCCATGCCGAGGCCTGCCGGTGGGAGCACGTGATGAGTGATGAGGTCGAGCGTCGCCTGGTGGAGGTGCTTGGCGAATCCACCACGTCCCCGTTCGGCAACCCCATTCCCGGCCTCGCGGAACTGGGCGTTTCTGATCCGGATGCTCCGCTGGGCCAACGTCTCATTGACCTTCCACGTGACCTCACCGTCACAGCGCGCGTGACCCAGATCAACGAAATCATCCAGGTCGAGGAAGAACAGATTGTTCGCCTGCGCGAGGCCGGGATCCGGCTAGGCGCGGAGGTCGTGGTAACTAACCGTGCCGACGGCGCCCACATCATTCACGGCGATCACGAGCTCACCCTTCCAGAGGACATCAGCCACGCGATCCGCGTGGAAGTCCACAAGTAACCCACAGTTGAGAAGGAAAATACCGATGAAGGTTTTGGTGACCGGCGGTGCCGGTTATGTCGGCAGTGTCTGCGCCCATGTTCTTGTGGAACAGGGGCATGACGTTACTATCCTGGACAACCTCACCACTGGTAACCGCGAGGCCATCGCGTCCGGAGCGCAGTTTGTGGAAGGCGACGTCAAAGACATGATCGACTCCGTACTCGCGGCTGACAGCTTTGACGCAGTGCTGCATTTCGCGGCTCGTTCGCTCGTCGGAGAATCCGTGGAAAAGCCCGACGAGTACTGGCACGACAACTTCGTCACCTCATTGGCGCTTCTCGACGCCATGCGCGCGCACGGCGTGAACAACCTGGTGTTCTCCTCAACCGCAGCCACCTATGGCGAGCCTGAGGTAGTCCCCATCACCGAAGACATGCCCACCTCCCCCACCAACCCCTATGGAGCCACTAAGCTCGCCATCGACTACGCGATTACTTCCTACGCCAACGCCTACGGTCTCGCTGCGACGAGCTTGCGCTACTTCAACGTCGCTGGCGCCTACGGCTTGGTCGGCGAAAACCGCGAAGTGGAAACACACCTCATTCCCCTCGTACTCCAGGTTGCTCTTGGGCACCGCGACAAGATCATGATCTTCGGCGATGACTGGCCCACCCCGGACGGCACTCCGGTACGCGACTACATTCATATCCGCGACCTCGCCGACGCGCACCTGTTGGCTATGGAAGCAAATGTTGCTGGCCAGCACCGCATCTTCAATCTTGGCTCCGGGGATGGCTACAGCGTTCGCCAAGTCATCGACGTCTGCCGTGAAGTCACCGGTCATCCGATCCCCGCTGAAGTTGCCCCACGCCGTGCCGGCGACCCCGCGACGCTGATCGCGTCCTCCCGCAAGGCACAGGAGGAGTTGGGCTGGCAGCCGCAGCGCACAGACCTAAAGACGATCGTGTCTGATGCGTGGGCATTCACCTCTCAGCTTGGTGATGCGGCGCATAGCGCGCGCCGTTAAGAGCTTGTCACGGGTTTTTCAGCGCCGCCAAGGCAAGCTCGGATCCCTCCCGGCAAGCCTGGTGGACCAGCTGCAGCCCGCCGCACTGCAAAGCTTGCATCATCAGATGGGAAAGCCGGTGGGCTGGATCTTCCTCGAACGCACACTGTAGCGCCTGTGGCACCCGGTGGCCCCGTTCCGAGAAGGACGCCGCCAAAGCTGCACAACACAACGCATTCACCCTGGTGACCCCAATGGTTGCGCGTGCAACAGCCACGCACAGCCGGAAGAACCCTTCGGCGTTATCTGACACTGCGAACTCAAGCAACGGATCGCGCAAGGCGGACCGCGCGAAAAATGGCGCTATTTGTTCGACGTGTTCCAGCTCGGCCACGAGATCCCGCACCGAAATGTCCTCGACTAGGATCTGGTCAACCAGTTCAAAGAGATCGTCATAGAGGTTGTCCACCAGGGTCTCTGCTTCCGCCGGCCCACTATTGGAGATCGCCCGCAGCAAAGAATCGGCGTGTTGTGTCGCGGCGGCTCCCAGCTGAGCGGCTTCCTCCACACTCACCAGCTTGTCATCGCGGGCGAAGAACTCCAACGCGTCATCCCTGCTGGCGTCGGGGAGCTCACCACGGCGTCGGAAAGCTGCCATGGCTGGTGCGGCAACAATCTCCCCGATGGTGCCCTCGTCCCAAAACGCCTTGCCACTGGTGTACGGCCCAAGGCTATCGGCGGATTCCCCACCAATTCGCACGTAACGAGCACCTGAGTACAGCTCCGGGACATGCCACATCGCCACCAGCGGAACTTCCAACTCGCAGCATTGCCGTTCGAATTCCAGAGCAGTGGCTTTGGTCCTCTCATCACCAATGACTGCTGCCATCACCAGATCAGGGTCCCAAGCGGCAATATATTCAGCGAATTCTGAAATAGCTTGCAGGTCTGGCATGTCCACCCGGAACATCGGGCCGAGGTGATACTCGCCTCGGCATTCGTCGGCGCAGTGGAGCTCGAGGAGGAACACCACCAGGCAATCGTCGGGATGGTATCCCAGAGCGCCGGGAATGTTGGACATCAGGAAACCTGGACTTACTTGTTGCATATTTTTTTGAGTGTTGGTCATGGCGCACAGTATGAAAGGCACATCCTCTGGCTGCACCAGGCGTATTTCGGATGTGGGCAAAAACTGTGGAATTTGCCAGTTATCCACAACCTGATCCGCGTCTTGCCACACAGCAACAGCAGAACATGGAATAATCGGGAACCTATACCTGTTGGAAGCAGTACGCGGAACATAGTCCGTATCCTGCTCCGCAGCAGTAATGAGGAGGTTAAAGAGATGAATCGCCGCGAAGCATCCATGTACGAACTTGAGTACCCGGCTCCCGAAGTCTCTCAAGAAGGGCCCCACGGTCCCACCCTCGTCGTTGCTTTGCAAGGCTACGCCGACGCCGGTCAAGCAGTAGAATCCGGTGCCCGGCACCTCCTTCAGGCCCTCGACCACCGCCCCCTGGCGACGTTTAACACCGATGAGTTGATCGACTACCGCTCACGTCGCCCCGTAGTGACCATCGAACACAGCGAGGTCATCGACGCGGACGAGCTCGAACTCAACCTCAACGTACTACGCGACAGCGCCGGCACCGCTTTCCTGCTGTTGTCCGGTCCAGAACCAGACCTGCGCTGGGAGGCCTTCACCACCTCCGTCGCTGACCTGGTGGAGCGGTTCGGGGTGCAACAAACCATCTGCCTCTACGCGGCGCCCATGGCAGTTCCCCACACCCGCCCCCTCGTGGTATCCGGGCATGGTAATTCGAAAGAGCTGCTCAGCCACCTGTTTTCCATTGATTCCCGGATTAATGTCCCTGGGTCTGCATCATTGCACCTTGAGCGGTTACTCAACAAGCAGGGGCGCAACGTGGCTGGCTTTACTGCCCACGTGCCCCACTATTTGGCGGCCTCGGACTACCCGGAGGCTACGTTCCGGCTGCTGGACGCGGTAGCACACGCAGCCGGGCTGCAACTGCCACTCGCAGCATTGGAAGCCGATGCGGAAAAGGTGCGCGAGCAAATCGAAGAACAAATCCAGGACTCGCACGAAATCCAAGCGGTGGTGCACGCCCTGGAAGGGCAATACGACGCAGAAATGGAGCGTTACCGCACCGAACATCGGGGCGAGATCCTCCCAGGGGAATCCAGCATTCCTTCCGGTGAAGAACTGGGCGCCGAGTTCGAACGTTTCCTCGCGGACTTAGACAGCGACCAAGAAGAGGACTAACAACTACCCCGGCGGGACCGTTTCCCACCCCTGATGGCGTGGCGCCTACTACTGTGGAGTAGGTGAACCTTAGCCAGATGTTGCCTGACCTTAGTGAAGTACCAGAGTCCCTATTTGACGAGTCGATCTTCGATTCTTTCCTGTCCTGGACTCGTGACAAGGGGATCTCCCTCTATCCGGCTCAGGAAGAGGCAGCTCTCGGGATTCTTGCTGGCGACAACGTCATTTTGGCCACGCCCACTGGGTCTGGAAAGTCCATGGTGGCCATTGCGGCGCATTTCATCGCTATGGCCCGTGGGCAACGCTCGTTCTACACCGCCCCAATTAAGGCGCTGGTGAGCGAAAAGTTCTTCTCGTTGTGCGAGATCTTCGGCCCGGAAAACGTTGGGATGATGACGGGCGACGCCACAGTCAATGGTCGCGCGCCAATCATCTGCGCTACCGCTGAGATCGTAGCGAACATTGCGCTCCGCGACGGCGCAGAATCGGACATTGACCAGGTGGTGATGGACGAATTCCATTACTACTCCGAGCCGGATCGCGGCTGGGCGTGGCAGGTTCCCCTCCTCGAGCTACCCAAAGCGCAATTCCTACTCATGTCCGCAACGTTGGGCGATACGACGTTCTTGGAAAAGGATCTGCACCGACGAACTGGACGAACCAGCAACGTCGTCTCAGGGGCCGAGCGCCCGGTTCCCCTTGAATTTTCTTACGTCTACTCCCCTGTGCATGAGACCATTGAGGATCTTCTTAAGTCCGGGAAGGCGCCCATCTACGTGGTGCACTTTACGCAGCGTGAAGCGACGGAACGCGCTCAGGCACTCACCTCCATGACGTTCCTCAACGCCGAGGAAAAAGAACGCATTGCTGCAGAAATCGGAGATTTCCGCTTCACCACGGCGTTCGGTAAAACCCTCTCCCGCCTGGTGCGGAAAGGAATCGGTGTGCACCACGCGGGCATGCTGCCTAAGTACCGGCGCCTGGTGGAAAAGCTGGCGCAAACCGGCTTACTCAAAGTCATTTGTGGCACGGACACGTTGGGCGTTGGTATTAACGTCCCGATCCGTACCGTCCTCATGACCGGCCTGACCAAGTTCGATGGTGCGAAAATGCGCATGCTCAAGTCCCGCGAATTCCATCAGATTGCGGGCCGCGCCGGTCGAGCTGGCTTTGATACCGTGGGGACCGTCGTCATCGAGGCCCCTGAGCATGAAATCGAAAACTACCGGCTCCGGCAAAAGGCGGGAACTGACCCGGCGAAGTTGAAGAAAATTCGCAAGAAAGTCGCGCGCCAGGGTGAGGTCACGTGGACCGCGAGCACCTACGAGCGACTCATCTCGGCAGATCCGGAACCAATGGTGTCGCAGTTCCGGGTCAGCACATCCATGCTGCTCAACGTGCTCTCCCGGCCTGGTGATGGATACGAGCACATGCACAAGTTGCTGCGTGACAATCACGACACCCGGGCCAAGCAGAACAAGGATATTCTCACCGCTATCGAGTTGTTCCGCGGATTGATGGCAGCGGGGATCGTCGAAAAGGCGCCTGCAGGGCGGGACGACGCCGGCCGCCGCTATCACCTGACCCAGGAGTTGCAGCGGGATTTTGCACTCAACCAGCCGCTCGCTCCCTTCGCGCTCGCCGCATTGGAGCTGCTGGACAAAGAGTCCGAAACCTTCGCCTTGGACGTGGTCAGTGTTTTTGAGGCGATTTTGGACGATCCGCGGCAGATCCTCATTGCGCAGCAAAAGGCCGCGCGAGGTGAGGAAATCGCGGCGCTAAAGGCCGAAGGAGTCGATTACACCGAACGCATGGCCATCGTTGAGGACATCACCTGGCCTAAACCTTTGGAAGATTTGCTGGAGGACGCGTACGAGACGTATGCCCAAGGCCATCCGTGGGTCCTTGAGTTCCAGCTGTCGCCGAAGTCCGTGGTGCGCGACATGATCGAGCATGCCATGACGTTCTCCGACCTCGTGTCCACCTATGGCGTGGGCCGTAGTGAAGGCGTGGCGCTGCGCTATCTCACTGACGCTTGGCGTACCCTGCAGCATTCCGTACCGCGGGAATACCTCACCGAGGAGCTTGAGGACATCATCGTCTGGCTTGGCGAGCTCGTGCGCCAGATCGATTCCTCGCTAGTGGATGAGTGGGCGCAGCTGGCAGATCCTGATGCCCCGATTTCGGCTGATACCGTTGCCCGGGAGCTGGCCTTCGGTGTGGAAGATCCTACTGCGCTGTCCGCCAACCCGCGGGCGCTGAAGATCATGATTCGCAATGCCATGTTCCGACTGGTGGAGCTGTTTGCGTACGAGAAGGAAGATGAACTCGCGGAGTTGACGTCCTATCTGGATGAGGTGCCAGATTTCGGCGCCGCGATGGACGATTACTTTGATGAGTACGCGGACCTGGATGTGGGCCCGGCCGCCCGCGGGCCCCAATATTTCACCTTGCGTACCACGGGACGGATGTGGCAAGCGGAACAAATCATCAAGGATCCAAATGATGACAATGCTTTCGCATTCGAGGCGACAATCGACCTCGATGAGTCTGACAAGGACGGTGAAATTCGCTTCGCAACTCTGAACATCCGTCAGAGTTAACCGTAAATTAATTCAATAGGCAGTTATAAAATCCGAGGTAGAACGCTATAAAACTGCAGTTACCCCCGGTTAGAGGGCATTCCTATGTGACTAGTAACTTAAAAAATGTTTAAATTGCAAAAGGAAACTCTGTAACTGAATCGTTATATATGAGAGTTCCGTGGGGTGGAGGTCACCCCTGTGTTCGATCATTTTCGGCAGGAAACCTCCCATCCACTGACCACCATAAGTTTGATGAGGAATACACCATGGCATCTCGCGGATACCGCCCTACCCTGGCACAGCTGCGAACCTTTGTAACGATCGCTGAAACCAAGCACTTTGGCACTGCGGCAGCAAAACTGTCGATTTCACAGCCTTCGCTGTCTCAGGCTCTTGTTGCTTTGGAGTCCGGTCTGGGAGTCCAGCTCATCGAACGCTCCACCCGTCGCGTCATCGTCACCCCGGTGGGTGAAATGCTGCTGCCTGAGGCAAAGGCCACGCTCGACGCCGCTGACAAGTTCCTCATGCACGCCCAGGGCGCGGACGGTTCCCTCTCTGGTCCCCTCACCATCGGCATGATCCCCACGGTTGCCCCATACATCCTCCCGAACTTCCTTCGGCTCATGAAGGAGCAGTTCACCGATCTTGAGCCCCGCATCGTTGAGGCTCAAACCGAGCAGCTCGTCGCCCAGCTCCGCGACGGCCACCTGGACGTCATCCTGTTCGCCATCCCATCCGGCAAGCAAGGGTTGGTTGAGGTGCCGCTCTACACCGAAAAGTTCGTCATCGCGCTACAGGAAGGCCACCCGCTCGCTGGCCGCACTGATCTCGACCTGAACGCATTGAAAGAGCTCAACCTGCTGCTCCTTGACGACGGCCACTGCCTCCGCGACCAAGTTGTGGACCTGTGCCGATTGGCTGACGTTCACCCCACCACCACTCGGTCTGCCGTGGCACAGGCCTCCAGCCTGGCCACCGTCATGCAGTGCGTGGCCGGTGGCATGGGCGCCACACTCATCCCAGAATCCGCGGTGGAGTGGGAAGCTCACCGTCCGGGGATCGCGATCGCAGAATTTTCCCCTAAGGTGCAGGCCGAACGCACGATTGGCCTTGCGTTCCGTTCTTCTTCGCACCGTGCGGAGGAGTTCAAGGAATTCGGCAGCGTGATTGCCAAGGCCTTCGAAGCAGCGCGCTAGTCACCTAGTACTACACTGGTGGGTTAGCTATGAATACCCCACAGTCCCCCACCAAGCGAGAGCTGTACGAGCGCCTCAGTGAGGTCTCTCTCACCGCCGAAGCAGCTTTCCGACGCCGCTTAGCCAAAGCTAAGTCGCCACGCGCTTTCACAGCCATTGCCCGCGATATCGATGAGGCTCAGATTGCGGTGGCAATGCGTCGTGAAGCTGTGCCCACTATCACCTACCCAGAGCAGCTTCCCGTTAGCGCACGTCGCGACGACATTATCTCAGCGATCCGCGACCACCAAGTGGTGATCATCGCTGGTGAAACCGGGTCTGGCAAAACCACGCAGATCCCGAAGATGTGTCTGGAACTCGGTCGCGGCACGCGGGGACTCATTGGGCATACTCAACCCCGCAGGCTCGCCGCGCGCACGGTTGCGGAACGCATCGCCGAGGAACTGGATCAAAAGATCGGCGAGAGCGTTGGCTACGCCATCCGCTTTGATGATCGTGTCTCCGACACCACTTCCGTCAAGTTGATGACAGACGGCATTCTGCTTGCCGAAATGCAGCGCGACCGCCTACTTCGCGCTTATGACACCATCATTATCGATGAGGCGCACGAACGCTCCCTGAACATCGACTTCCTGCTGGGATACCTTAAGGCGCTGCTTCCAAAGCGTCCGGACCTCAAGGTCATCATCACCTCCGCGACGATCGACCCGGAGCGCTTCGCGGAACACTTCACCGAAGCCGATGGCTCCCCTGCTCCCATCATCGAGGTGTCCGGGCGCACCTATCCGGTAGAAATTCGCTATCGGCCGCTGGAAGTCGTGCATGGTGATCGCGTCACGGACATCGACCCCATTGACGGCGTCATCATGGCGCTGGAAGAACTGATGAGCGAAGGCGACGGCGACATCCTCTGTTTCTTCTCCGGCGAACGCGACATCAGGGACGCCATGGAGGCCCTCGACAAGCGTCGCTTCTCCGGGGTCGAGGTCATGCCCCTGTTTGGCCGGCTTTCTAACGAGGAACAGCATCGGGTGTTTGCCCCGCATTCCCGACGACGCATTGTCTTAGCCACCAACATCGCAGAGACCTCGCTGACCGTGCCCGGGATCCACTACGTGGTGGACACGGGCCTGGCCCGCATCTCCCGCTACTCCACCCGGACCAAGGTGCAACGTCTGCCGATCGAGCCCATCTCGCAGGCCAGCGCCAATCAGCGCTCTGGCCGATGTGGCCGTGTCGCTGACGGCATCGCCATTCGGTTGTACTCCGAGGAGGACTTTCTCTCACGGCCGGAGTTCACCGATCCGGAAATTTTGCGTACCAACCTCGCCAGCGTCATCCTGCACATGGCGTCGTTACGCCTGGGCGATATTTCCGAATTCCCCTTTATCCAGCCGCCGGACCCGAAAGCGATCCGTGATGGCCTGCTGCTACTCCACGAATTGGGCGCGATGTCCCAACAAGAGAAGAATGCAGCGCCGGTGTTGACTGATATCGGACGCAAGCTCGCCCGCATTCCCGTCGATCCGCGGTTAGCACGAATGCTGGTGGAGGCGGATCGCAATGGCTGCTTGGACAAGGCGCTGATCATCGTCGCAGCCCTCACCATCCAGGACGTGCGCGAACGCCCTCTCGAACACCAGGCACAAGCTGACCAACTGCACGCCCGCTTTAAAGACACCACCAGCGATTTCCTTAGCTACCTCAAGCTCTGGGACTATCTTTCGGAGCAATCCCGAGACTTATCTGGTAACGCCTTCCGCAAACTGGTTCGCAAGGAATACCTGCACTACCTACGTATCCGGGAATGGCAGGATCTCGTCCGGCAACTCCGCGGGATCACGAAGGATCTCGGCTGGGCAACAGAGACCACACCTATCAACAGTGATGCTCTCCACCAGTCCCTTCTTGCTGGTTTGCTCTCCCACATTGGACAACGGGAAGGTGACTCCAAGGAATTCATGGGTGCCCGCGGCGCTAGGTTCATGGTGTTCCCGGGCTCAGCCCTGGCAAAGAAGCCACCCCAGTTCGTCATGGCTGCGGAGCTGGTGGATACGTCGCGGCTGTGGGCCCGCGACGTGGCAGCGATTGACCCTGCGTGGGTAGAAAAACTCGCCGGTGATCTGCTCCGCCATCAGTATTCGGAACCCCATTGGTCAACGAAGCGTGGCGCTGCCATGGTGTATCAAAAGTCCACGTTGTTCGGGGTGACGATTGTCGTCGATAAGCTTGTGCCCTATCACCGCGTGGACCCGGTGGCCGCGCGAGAGATGTTCATCCGCAACGCGCTCATCGAAGGCCAGTGGAACACCCACCACACGTTCTTCCACCACAATGCACAACAGCTCGCAGAGGCCGCGCGGCTGGAGGAAAAGGCACGCCGTCGCGACCTGGTCGTAGATGAGAACACCTTGTTTGATTTCTACGACAAGAAACTGCCGGAACGCATAACGACGGCCCGTCACTTTGATTCCTGGTGGAAAAGCGAGCGCCAGCGCAACCCCGAACTTCTCAACTTTGATCCAGCGAAACTGCTCAGCGCAGAGGCCGACACTATCGCCGAGGAGCAATTCCCGGACGTTTGGCGCCAGGGCTCACTCGAGTACGAGCTCAAGTACCACTTCGAGCCGGGGCACAAATTCGATGGCGTCACAGTCCATATTCCTATCCCGCTACTCGCAGGCATCACCGATGAAGGCTTCGATTGGCTGGTGCCCGGGCTTCGCCACGAACTGGTCACGGAATTGATCCGCAGTCTGCCAAAACCACTCCGCAGAACCGTTATCCCCGCGCCGGATTTCGCGGCGCGGGCCCTTCCGGAGCTCAAGCCTCACTTTGGGGATCTGCTGCAGCAACTCGCCACAGTCTTGCGTGGATTTGGAGCGATAGGAATTGATCCGAGCGATTTTGCAATCGACAAACTCCCACCGCACCTGCGCATCACCTACGCTGCGATTGACCGACGCGGGAAGATCGTCGACTCCGACAAATCTTTGGCGGCGCTCAAGAGCCGTAGTACGGAGAAAGTTAAGGCCTCCGTCAACAAGGCGGTACGACGTGGAAAGCAAGTGAGCGACACCGCGTTGACGTGGGATAACGACGCTCTTGGGAGCCTCCCTACAGAGGTAGTGACTAAGGTCGATGGTCAGGACATTGTGGCCTACCCTGCCTTAGTGGTGAGCTCGGATGGCGTTGCCGTGCATGCGCTACCAACCCAGGCGGAAGCCGACGCTGCGATGCTCACCGCCACCCTTGCTTTACTGCTCAAGGAGATTCCGACGCCAGGCAAGAACATGCTCAATGGTCTGCCACTGAAACAACGCGTGGGAGTAGAGCACTATCCGCACGGGAAAATGACCGGCCTGTTGGAGGACGCAAAGGTTGCGGCGGTGCGCGATCTGCTGCTGGCCCACGGCGGCCCCGTTCGTTCACCGGAGGCTTTTGCTGACCTGGTAACGAAGATCAAGCCGGAGGTGCCCGGAAAAGTCCGTGCGACAGTGGTCACGCTGGCACCGGCGCTGGTGGATTATTTGGCGGTAAAAGATGAGCTAGACCAGTGGACTGGCGAGGCTATCGACGACATGCGAGAGCAGCTAGCGTTCTTGCTGCCGCAGCACGCCATTAGCATTCATGGGATGGACCATCTGCGTCACTTGCCCCGGTATCTGCGGGCGATGCTTATTCGTCTGGATGCGATGGACAGGGATCCCGACCGGGATGCGGATCTGCAGGATGAAGTCACTGCCTGCCAGGACTTGCTGAAGCAGAAGCTCCGTAGTTTGCCTCGAGGCAGGGAAAAGACTGCTGCAGTCAAGGATATTAATTGGCAGCTGCAGGAGTTGCGGGTTAGCTTGTTCGCTCAGCAACTGGGAACCGCGCATTCGGTGTCGGTGCGCCGGATCGAGAAGGCGATCGCTAAGTTACGGTAGCGGGAGCTAAGCGTTTCGGGCTCGACGACGCATGAGACGAATTTCGGACTCAAAATCGTCTGCGCTTTCGAAGGACTTATACACCGAGGCGAAGCGCAGGTAGGCCACCTCGTCCAGTTCTCGGAGCGGTTCCAAGATGGCTAGGCCAATGTCGTTAGCGTTGATTTGACTGCTGCCGTGGCTGCGTACCGACTCTTCTACTTCTTGAGCTAGTCGCTTAAGGGCATCGTCGGACACGTCGCGTCCCTGGCATGCTCGTCTCACACCAGTGATGACTTTTTCACGACTAAACGGTTCCGTCACACCGTTTCGCTTAACAACCAAGAGCACCGCCTTTTCTACGGTGGTGAACCGGCCCTCGCATTGAGAGCATTCTCTTCTACGCCGAATTGCGGCGCCGCCATCGATGACGCGGGAATCAATCACGCGGGATGTCGTGTGATGGCAAAAAGGACAGTACATAGGATCAGGTACGCTCCGGGCAATAGTCGTGGCGGGAACGTTTCTGATTCTAGTGCCCTTACTTCACATTCATGGAAGCGAAGTGCGTGGTGCCCGTGGCTGGCGTTACTACGTCATCAGCCGGATCTACCGCCAGCATTCCAATCACAGCGGTGAGCCCTAAGACCGCGCCCATTGCTAGCTGCCCAAGAGCAAACCGACGCGGGGAAGCGCTGCGCCGAGTGCTAGTCACTCCCTGTGGCAGTAGCGCGCGCCCTTGAACAACGCGAGTATGGCTCGCTGTAAACCGGGAATCTCCCCCATTCCAGGTTGCCGCAGGAGGTACTACCGCGTGAGACGCGAAGCTGTTGTGAGCGTAAGAGCGTGGAGTGCTGACGGTGGTCATCGGGTCTACCTTCCTTTCTTAGTGGACTGGTTGTGCACTCTAGGAGATCGTGCCGACACGGCAGCCCTCCCTCGAAGCATTTTTCATAGCCCACATGTTCGAAATTCGTTGCTATGTTCGATTTGTAGCACGATCATTTTCGAATGTCTAGCGTTGGCCCACATTTTCGAAAGAAATTTTTTCTCAACACTCGAAAATTAACATGACACCACGTGTTTTAGCTGGTACTGTGTGTGGCAACAACACAGCCACTACCATTATTCGAAAACAACAACGTCCGTTCCTAAGTTAATTTTCGAACAAGCACCATAAGGGACTTACCATGTCACCAGCTAAGAAAAATTCGCCACAGCCGAAGCTCACCGAACGCCAGCGACGAATCCTAGAAGTTATCCGCGATGCCGTGGTACTTCGGGGCTACCCTCCGAGCATTCGCGAGATTGGCGACGCCGTAGATCTGCAGTCCACCTCCTCTGTGGCATATCAGCTACGCCAGCTTGAGGAAAAAGGCTTCTTGCGCCGAGACCCCAACAAGCCACGCGCGGTAGATGTCCGCCACCTACCGGAGGTCACTAAGTCAAAGGCCGGTCCAAAGCCTGGGCGAAAGAAGCAAGTGGAAACCCCGGCCCCTTCGGAGGCGGTAGCTACCAACTTTATCCCGGTTGTGGGCAGCATTGCCGCCGGCAATCCCATTCTTGCCGAGCAGAACATCGAGGAGTACTACCCGCTGCCCGCCGACATTGTTGGCGACGGCGAGCTGTTTATGCTGCAAGTGGTCGGCGAATCCATGCGAGATGCAGGCATCCTCAACGGAGACTGGGTTGTTGTCCGTTCCCAACCAGTTGCAGAGGAGGGTGAATTTGTTGCAGCCATGATCGACGGCGAGGCAACGGTCAAAGAGTTCCACTCAGACTCCACTGGTGTCTGGCTCCTTCCCCACAACGATGCCTTCTCCCCAATCCCTGCCGAGCATGCGGAAATCATGGGAAAGGTGGTCTCCGTCCTGCGCAAGTTGTAGCTAGGGGCCTGCTATGGGGTAACCACAACCAGGCATTGTTTCCATTACAAAACTTTCCTCCTCCCAAATCGGGGGTAGTTTCGGTAGCTTTTGCGACACATTTTGTTTGCTTTGCCCGATCGGACACCAACTTTGTGGGATACTGGACTGGATTTATTCAGATACTCTGCAACAACAGTGACTCCAGTTATAACCGAATGCTGGGGTCACGTTTTAGTGTGGTACACCGCTGCTTTATCCCTAGGAGTATGAATGTACGCAGAAGAACGCCGCCGCCAGATTGCGTCCCTCACCGCTATTGAAGGCCGCGTCAATGTCACCGACCTGGCGCAACGTTTCGATGTCACCGCCGAGACGGTACGACGCGACCTCGCCGTACTCGCTCACGAAGGAATCATCCACCGCGTCCACGGTGGTGCAGTAGCCACCCAAAGCTTCCTCACCACCGAGTTCACCCTTGACACGCGTTCAAAGTCCGCCTCTGGCGCCAAAAGCGCTATTGCTCGAGGGGCGCTGGAGTTCCTTCCAGATCGGCACGGTGGTATTTTCCTCGATGCTGGCACAACGGTCGCGGCATTGGCAGATATGTTGGCTGAAGATCCACAGGCGCACCACTGGTCCATCGTTACCAACTGCCTGTCTATCGCACTGAGCTTGGCCAACGCCGGACTAGACGAGGTTCAGCTGCTGGGAGGCACGGTCCGCGCTATCACCCAGGCGGTAGTCGGCGATACCGCATTACGCACCTTGGCCCTGATGCGTGCGGAAGTCGCGTTCATCGGTACCAATGCTCTCACCCTGGACCACGGCCTGTCTACCGCCGATTCCCAGGAGGCCGCGGTGAAGCGCGCCATGATCACCAATGCTCAGAAAGTGGTCGTGCTGTGTGACTCCACCAAGCTCGGCAATGACTACCTGGTGAGCTTCGCCGGGATCGACGACATCGACGTGGTAGTCACTGATGCGGGCGCCCCAGAATCCATCGTCGAAGCCCTGCGCGAACGCGAGATCCAGGTAGTTATCGCATCATGATCCTTAACGTCGCAACCACGCCCGAGCTGTTCCGCACCTCGCGGCTGTCCGAGGAACTGTCCTGGGAGCACACCAACGCCCTGTCCGAAGTAGCCGTGGTACCAGCAGGAGGCGGGGTCAATGTAGCCCAAATGCTCTACTGCGCAGGCCAGGATACCCGCGTGCTGGTCCCAGCCCCCGAGGTCAGCCAGTTCATCCGCATGCTATCGCTGCAGGGGCTGCCCTACGAGATTGTTGACGTCCCCGGCCCCATCCCCGTGCGGTACCTCATTGATTCGCCCGCTGGTCGCCAGCTGCAATTTGTTGACCCTCCGATGGAATTGAAAGTGTCGGAACTGGCGATCCTGCGGGATATGTGCGTAGCGGCAGCAGAAACCGCCGAATGGGTCGTCCTCGCCGGTGTGCTTCCTGACATCGCTCATGCCTCCTGGTACGTCGATGTCATGCGCGCACTTCGCCTCTACCACCCAGGTGTGAAGATCGCGGTCTCTACGTCGGGCCAGCCCCTTGGCGCGGTGCTACGTCAGGTGTACACCACCAAACCAGATGTGCTCGTGATTGACACCGCAGAGTTCGACAGCACCGAGCAGCGCGACACAGCGATAAGCACGCTTACCGACGCAGCAGTCCCCCACATCTTGGTGTGCCACAGCAGAACCCATTTTGAGCTGTTTTCCGGCGCCACTGGCGCAAGTTACTCCGCTGAGTTCGTCGGTGATCCAGGCAAACAGTGGTTGCCCTGGCAGGATGCTGCCCTCGCGGGACTGCTCCTAGCGGACGTGGCAGCTGATCCTCAAGCTGCGCTGATCTCGGCGCTTGCGTATGCCAACGCCCCGATCGGCGATCCGGCCCGTGCCGTTCCGACTCCAGATGTTCTGCAGCCGGAACTGGTTCAGGTTCGTTAGGACTGGGCGTCGAAAAGCGCCTGTACGGCGGCCCGGGCTTCCTGAGCCCCGGAAGCGCACATCGCAGCGTCGGCCGCTGCCAGGCAGAAATTAATGTCCACCTCAGCCAAGTGCGCACCCACTGCGGCTACGGAGTTCGACGCCGCAGACAACGAAGACACGCCCAGCCCAGTCAACACGATAGCCAGGTTTGGATCTGCTGCGGCTTCGCCACACACGCCGACTGGAGTTTGCGTGGTCTTGGCTACTTCACAGGTGTGCTGGATCAGACGCAGCACTGCAGGCTGCCATGGATCCGTGAGGTAAGCCAGCTCTGGGGAGAGTCGGTCGGCAGCCATCGTGTACTGGGTGAGGTCGTTGGTGCCGATAGACACAAAGTCGAGGTGAGGCAGCAGGTGGTCAGCCATGAGTGCCGCGGCTGGCACCTCGATCATGGCACCAGCGGTGAGTCCGCGTTCGCGACACAAGCCTGCGAACCACTGGGCCTCGTACGCCGTTGCCACCATCGGGGCCATCACCCAAGTTGGGACGTCTGGTCCGCGACCTGCTTGCTTGGATGCCAGTGCAATAGCGTCGAGCTGACGGGTGAGTAACTCTTCGTTTTGTCGAGCAATGCGCAGACCACGCACACCCAAGGCAGGATTGTCCTCGTGCGCGAGCGAGGCGAATGGGACGGGTTTATCCGAGCCGGCGTCCAGGGTACGCACCACCACTTTGGAGTCCGGGAAGGCTTCAAATACCTTTTGGTACACCTCAGCTTGGTTTTCCACCGAAGGTTCTGACGTTGCGGACAGGAAGCACAATTCCGTGCGGAACAAACCGATGCCTTCCGCCTGGGTTTCCGCTGCTTTCTTTGCCGCGTTACCGTCCTGCACATTGGCGAGGAGTTGCACGCGGTGGCCGTCCTTGGTTTGGGAAGGCCCGCGCCAGCTCTTGATCTTCTCTGCCTTGGCGCGCGAGTCTGCCACCAGCCGACCAGCTTGCTCTGGGTCTACCCCGGTGGTTACGGTGCCGGCGCCACCGTCGACGAGGACTGCGGTGCCTTCGCTGATGGTCTCAAGTTGTGAGCCAGCTGCTACGATGCACGGCACGCCGAGCTGTCGCGCGATGATCGCAGTATGGCTGGTGGGCCCACCAAGGCGGGTGACGAGCGCCGTGAAGATGGAAGTATCCAGGACTGCGGTGTCGGCGGGAGAGAGATCGTCGGCGAGCAGAACAACTTCACGGTCGGCCTGTGGCAGCCCTGGTTCCGGTTCGCCTCGCAGTTCAGCGATAACGCGGTCACGAATATCGCGCAGGTCAGTGACGCGTTCCGCCATGAGTCCGCCAGCCTTTTCGAACATGGCGATGAAGCTGCCCGTAGCTTCGACCACAGCGAATTCTGCGGTATGGCCGGCATTGGTAGCCTTGCGTACTGCCTTGCGCCAACCACGGTCGCGCACCATTCCTGCGGTGGCTTTGAGCACCTCCGCAGCATTGCCCGTGACAGCGGCTGACCGCTCTTCCAGCCGGACTGCAACGGCATCGGCGGCGACGGTAAAGCGCTCTAATTCTTCGGGTCGTTTGTCCTCCGGTAACGGTGTGGAGGAGGTGGGCAGTGTTGGGCGCGGAGCCACCCACACGGCCGGGGCGAATCGGACACCATCTACCACCGCGGTGCCTTTAACTGTCACTGATTGTGCTGCGTCGGTCACTACTTCTCACCCGTCTTTACGATTGCGATTGAGCTTACTTAAAGCCTAACACCTCGATGTTGTTTTATGTCTGGAATCCTGGTCACACCTGTTGACATTCCAACACCGCGTGGTATTAAGCTGTTACTTAGTACTAGCTGGTAACAGCTTATAGCTTAAGTCACTTTATTTCCTTCACTAGCAGTCAGAGCGAGGCATCATGCTTTCTGCACTTGAACGCCAAGCAGAAATTGCGCAGACCACACAATCGGCTGGTCATGTGAGCGTTTCTCAGCTGTCATCACACTTTAATGTCACGCCAGAGACAATCCGGCGCGATCTTAAAGCGTTGGAGAAAAGAGGGCGGCTGGTCCGGGTACACGGTGGCGCGGTGTCTGTTTCTCCCAACCACAACGTGGAGATGGAGTATGACTCCAACACCATGGTGAACATCGACAAGAAAAAACGGATCGCGGCGGCGGCGTGGAACCGGCTGCAACAGTTACCACAGCTCAATGCCATCACCATCGATTCTGGCACCACCACGTTGGAATTCGTTCGCGCGCTGGCCAGTGGCGGTAAGACATCCCACACGTCATCCATGACGATGATCACCAACTCTCTTCCGGTGGCAAACCTCACCACTGATTACGGGCTCACGGGGGTTCACCTGGTGGGTGGACGGATCCGACCGATCACCCGAGCTATCGTCGGGGACCAAACCGTTCGCGAGCTGCAACAGCTTCGTGCCGACGTGGCCGTGCTGGGGGCAAACGGGTTGTCCCTTAATCACGGTTGTTCCACCCCTGACCCGTCAGAAGCCGCGGTGAAAGCAGCGATGGTTCAGAGCGCGCACAAGGTAATGGTGCTGTGTGATTCCACCAAGTTCAAAAAGGACTTTTTGGTTACTTTCGCCCCGCTGGATTCGATAGACATTGTGGTCACGGATTCCGGGGTGATCCCGCAGCATTATGAGATCTTGGAGTCGTTGGGGATCGAGGTAGTGGTCGCATGATTTTGACCTTCACCCCCAACCCGAGCATCGACTGCACGATGGACCTGTCAACTCAGCTCCGCCGGGGCGCAGTCCACCGCCTGAACACCGTCACTCGCGCGGCTGGTGGCAAAGGCATCAATGTTAGTGTCGCGGCTCATCTGGCGCGCCGACCGACGCTCGCAGTGTTCCCTGCCCCGCACAATGATCCGTTCATCCGGTTGCTGCTTAAGAAGGACGTCAACTACGAGTTCGTCACGAATGACGACGCAGTACGCACGAACGTCACCATCACGGAGCCTGACGGCACTACCACAAAGTTAAATGGTCCGGGCCCTCAGCTCACGGAATCGGCCCTGCAACAGTGCGAGCAGCTCCTTGTGTCTAAAGCCAAAGGCGCATCCTGGGCGGTTCTCGCGGGGTCTTTGCCGCCGGGGGCACCAGTCGATTGGTATTCGCACCTGGCAGAGCTGCTGCACACCGAGAACCCCGAACTGCGCATTGCTATTGATACCTCTGACGCTCCCCTGCGCGCTGTGTTAGAAAACATCGATCGTGCCCGCCCGGCTCTGATCAAACCCAACGGCGAGGAACTGGGGCAGGCCGTTGGTGTGGATGGAGCGGCCTTGGAAGCGGAGGCCAAAAGTGGCGACGTTACGGCCGTCGTTAAGGCAGCGCGTCAACTGCAGGAACGCGGTGTGGACAATGTGCTGGTGACGCTGGGCGCTGCCGGCGCAGTCCTGGTGCGCGCCGATGGCGCCTGGTCTGCATGCCCGCCTCCTATCACCGCAGTGTCCACGGTGGGCGCGGGAGATAGCTCCCTCGCGGGCTTCGTCATGGCATCGTGCACTGATGTTTCCCCTGCTGAAGCGCTGCGTCACGCCGTGGCATACGGCTCCGCCGCTGCTTCCCTGCCCGGCACCCAATTACCGACCCCCGAACAACTCCAACTCAGCAACGTCACTGTTAAGGACATTTCATGAGTACTCCCGTCATCACTCCGGAGCTCGTCAGTCTCGACCGCAATCTCGGCCACAGCTCCAGTGAGGTCATTGAACGTCTCGCCGCGCTGCTCGCCGAGGCCGGCCGTACCAGCGACCCCACGCAATTGCTTCACGACGCCAAAGCCCGCGAAGCCACCTCCCCCACCGGTTTCAAGGGACGCATTGCCATTCCGCACTGTCGCACCGCCGCTGTCGAGGATCCGACACTGGGATTTGCGCGGCTGGAACCAGCCGCTGATTTCGGTGGCCCCGACGGGGACGCTGACTTGGTGTTCCTTATCGCGGCCCCGGAAGGAAGTGGCAAGGCACACCTAAAGATCCTGTCAACGCTGGCCCGCGCGCTGGTTAAGGATGAGTTCGCGTCAGCGTTGCGCGCTGCCACTAGCGAACAAGAAATCGTCGACCTCGTCCAAGGCATTCTTAATCCAGCACCGAAACAAGCCACAGCGGCCGAAGAAAAGAACAACGGGGCCGTCAGTATCGTCGCCGTCACCGCCTGCCCGACCGGAATCGCCCACACCTACATGGCCGCTGATTCCCTCACCCAAGCAGCCGGGAAGCGCGATGACGTGACCATCCAGGTGGAAACCCAAGGTTCCTCGGCAGTCACCCCGCTTCCATCGGCTACGATTGCCGCGGCGGACGCCGTTATCTTCGCCACCGACGTGGGAGTGAAGGAACGCGAACGCTTCGCCGGTAAACCTGTGATCGAATCCGGGGTCAAACGCGCGATTAACGAGCCAGACAAAATGCTGGACGAAGCCATCAAGGCGGCCCACAACCCACACGCCCACCGGGTCTCCGGAACCGCCGCGGCCACGGATACGGAAGAAGAAAAAGGCCAACTTGGTTGGGGCAAGCGGATTCAACAAGCTGTAATGACCGGCGTGTCCTACATGATCCCCTTCGTCGCGGCTGGCGGTTTGTTGCTCGCCCTCGGATTCCTCTTCGGCGGCTATGACATGGCCAATGGGTGGGAAAACATTGCCACGGAGTACTCGCTGACCAACCTGCCGGGCAACACTATCTCTGTCGATGGCGCTGAAGTTACGTTCGAACGCGCTGGACTGCTCCTGTATCTGGGCGCTGTGTTCTTCGCCATTGGACAAGCTGCGATGGGATTCATCGTCGCCGCACTCTCCGGCTACATCGCCTACGCTCTCGCCGGTCGCCCTGGTATCGCCCCAGGTTTCGCCGGTGGCGCTATCGCAGTGACCCTCGGCGCGGGCTTCATTGGTGGCCTGGTCACCGGCATCCTGGCCGGTTTGATTGCCTACTGGATTAGTAACTGGAAGGTCCCGCGCGTGGTGGCATCGCTCATGCCTGTGGTGATCATCCCGCTGGTGACCACCTTGCTTGTTGGCGTGTTGATGTTCCTGGTGCTCGGACGCCCGCTGGCCGCGATCATGATGGGGCTACAGGACTGGCTGACCGGAATGAGCGGGTCTTCCTCCATCCTGCTCGGCATCATTCTTGGCCTGATGATGTGCTTCGACCTCGGTGGCCCGGTGAACAAGGCAGCGTACTTGTTTGCCACCGCTGGCCTGTCCACCGGCGACGAAGCCTCGATGAAGGTGATGGCCGCTGTCATGGCTGCCGGTATGGTGCCACCGATCGCGCTGTCCATCGCTACCTTCCTGCGCAAGCAGCTGTTTACCCCTGCAGAGCAGGAAAACGGCAAATCGGCCTGGCTGCTGGGGCTTTCCTTCATCTCCGAAGGCGCCATCCCATTCGCCGCAGCAGACCCGTTCCGTGTCATCCCGTCAATGATGCTCGGCGGCGCAGTAACCGGTGCAATTTCGATGGCGTTCGGCGCCGGGTCCCGCGCGCCACACGGTGGTCTATTCGTATTCTTCGCTATCAGCCCGTTCTGGGCATGGTTGGTGGCCATCGTCGCCGGGTCGCTGGTGTCTGCTTTCGCTGTCATCGCGGTCAAGCAACTGTGGCCAAACAAGACCCTTCACACCGTCTAAGCACAGTTTTCACTACACTGGGACACTACGTTCCACCAACAGAAAAGGATTGATCTTATGTTCTCCACCACCGTCACCGTAGGTTCCGCAGTCGGCCTGCACGCTCGCCCGGCAACCATCATCGCAGAGGCTGCAGCAGAGTACGACGAGGACATCTACCTCGCTCTCGTTGGTGAGGAAGACGACGAGCCTACCGACGCCGCCTCGTCCCTGATGATCATGGCGCTCGGCGCAGAAAAGGACGACCAGGTTGTGGTCTCCTCCGAAAACGAGGCCGCAATGAAGAAGATCGCCGAGCTCATTGAGAAGGATCTCGACGCTTAAGGTCTCTTAACCAAAAATGGCCGGCAGGTATCAACCCCTGCCGGCCATTAGTGCGTTTTAAAACTTTCCAGCCAAACGTCCTTCACCAACGTGCGTGTACAACCACCGCAGGATCGGATACACCACGATGATGCCTGCTGAACCCCAGGCGATGCCTTCCAGCTCCACTCCGAATACGGTGAGCGTCAGGTTGCCGATACCCGCAACCAGGGCCACCGCTGCTGCGGTGAGGTTCACTGGGTCATTGAAATTGATGTTGTTGTCTTGCCAGATGCGCACGCCGAGCATACCGATCAAGCCATAAAGCACGATCGTCGCTCCGCCCAGCACCCCGGTAGGAATGGTGAGGATCAAGGCGCCAAACTTAGGGATAAACGCAAGCGCAATCGCGGTGCACGCTGCGACCCAGTAGGCCGCCGTCGAGTAGACCTTGGTTGCAGCCATCACGCCCACGTTCTCGGCATAGGTGGTAGTGCCGGAGCCACCAAAACCACCGGCCAGTGTCGTAGCCAGACCATCCGCGATCAAGGCGTCGCCGGCGAGATCATCGAGGTTACGGCCCGTCATCGCGGACACCGCCTTCACGTGCCCGACGTTTTCCGCCACCAGCACAATAATCACCGGCAGGGTGACCAGGATGACCGAGAGTTTAAACTCCGGAGCGTGGAAGGTCGGGAAACCAATCCAGGCAGCCTGTGCGATGGTGTCAGCCGCACCTTCCTTCAAATTGCCCGTCACGGCAGCAAACACCCAACCAACGATAACGCCGATGAGGATCCCCAGACGTGCCACCATCCCGCGCCCGGCAACAGTGGCCACCAGGATCGCAGCCAACGTCACGCATGCCACCAGCGGCTGGGTGGCAAAGTTCGAGGCGGCCACTGGGGACAGATTCAGACCGATCAGGGCGACGATTGCACCAGTGACCGTCGGTGGCATCACCGCATCGATCACGCGACGCCCCGCCACCTTGACCACCACACCGATGAGTGCCAACACCAGGCCGGCGACAACAATGCCGCCCAACTGGGTGCTGATACCTTCGCCTTGGGTGGCGACGAGCGGTGCGATGAACGCAAAAGAACTGCCCAGGTAGGACGGCAACCGGTTCCGAGTCAGCAGCAGGAACAACATGGTTCCGAGCCCGGAGAACAACAGTGTGGTGTTCACCGGGAAACCGGTCAGGGTGGGGACCAGCAACGTCGCACCAAACATAGCGATGACGTGCTGCATACCGATGCCAATGGTCCGGCCCCAGCTCAAGCGCTCTTCCGGAGCAACAACCGCCCCAGGCTTAATAGTTTTACCGTCTCCGTGGACAGTCCAGCTCATGCTTTTGATCACGGTTAATCATTATCCGTGCCCAGGCCCTACACACCAAACGCTAGACGTCAGGCTCTACCACAAATTCGGCCAATTCCGCGGCCAGGGATCCGGGCAGTCGGACGTCGAGAAGCGTGCCGTGCTCGTTGTACTTCTCCGACAACACCGTGGCGTGGCTGTGCAGGCGTGCCACCACGTCGCCGCGCGTGAATGGAATAAGCATGTGGACGTGCGCATCGAGGGAATTGAGGAACAGCTCGATGCGGGCTTCCAGCTCCGGAATACCCTCGAGGGTGTGAGCGGAGACGAACACCGCATCATCGAGCGCGTGACGCAGTTCCGCGAGGGTGAGCGGATCAGCTTTATCGATCTTGTTCACCACGATGATCTCCGGTGGCGCCTCCTCGCCGGTTTCCCGGACGATCTCCAGGATGACCTTGTTCACCGCCTCGATCTGCTTGAGCGGGAACGGGTCGGAACCGTCCACTACATGCAGCACCAAGTCCGCATCCACCACTTCTTCCAGGGTCGAGCGGAACGCTTCCACGAAGGAGGTCGGTAGGTGGCGCACGAACCCGACGGTGTCGGTGAAGGTCACAGCACGGCCATCAGCGAGTTCCGCGCGGCGTGTCGTGGGATCCAGGGTGGCAAATAGCGCGTTTTCCACCAGCACACCCGCGCCAGTCATCGCGTTAATCAGCGAGGACTTGCCCGCGTTGGTGTAGCCGGCAATGGCGATCTGTGGTGTGGTGGAGGCGCGTCGCTTCGCGCGTTTGGTTTCACGCGTCGTCTTCATCCCTGCGATCTCTTTGCGCAGCCGAGCCATGTCGGCGCGGAGACGACGTCGATCCGCCTCGATCTTCGTTTCACCGGGGCCACGCAGGCCTACACCACCATTAGAACCGGCACGGCCGCCCGCCTGGCGGGAGAGATTGCCACCCCAACCACGAACGCGGTTGAAGAGGTACTCCATCTGCGCTAATGCGACCTGAGCTTTACCTTCTTTGGATTTGGCGTGCTGGGCGAAGATATCCAGAATCAGCATAGTCCGGTCAATAACCTTGACTCTAAGGGCTTCTTCCAGCGCGATCATCTGGCTGGGGGTCAGCTCACCGTCACAGACGACCGTGTCCGAGTCGGTCGCTGCGATGATGTCCGCCAGCTCCCGGACTTTGCCCGACCCAATGTAGGTACCGGGATCTGGTTTGTCGCGCTTTTGGTACAGCACTTCCGTCACTTCCGAACCGGCGGTCTCCGCTAGCGCTTGGAGCTCGGCCATGTTCGCTTCAATTTCGGCGGTGGTCCCTTCCGTCCACACACCTACCAACACAACACGCTCCAGACGTAGCTTGCGGTATTCGACCTCGTAACCTTCGCGGTGCTCGGTGTCACGCACGGTACCGCCACGGCTGAGTTTACGCAGCGAGGACCGCGCCTCCAGGTCAAGTTCGCCGACTGTCGGAGCGTCTTCTGAAGGGGCGAGCAGCCCCGATTGATCGATCCCGTTTGAGTTAGCAGCAGGTGCTGATGTGTGATCCTTAAAAACCTCAGAAAGGAGGTCATCATGATTGTTTTTCGTCATTAGCTGCCATTGTGTCATGCTCACCGCTTCCACCACTAATAACGCGATTATTCTTAGCTCCAGCACCGCACTAAACTAAGAAACCATGACTGAAATCATGACCCGGGATTTGCTCAGCATTGGCATGAATTTTCCGCGATGGCAGGACGCCGTGGAGGCCGCTATCGCTTCAGAAAAGCTCCAGGTGATTGGAGAGGTGCGCGGCGGGCAGCTCATCGAATTCACCGATCCTTCCGGCGCACAGATGTTCATTTTGGCAGCTGAACCCTTCACCACGTTCGCCGGTTTCAATTCCAGTACGGTCCATGACGCCCACGTCAGCATGATCAACGACGTATTAGCGCTGTGTGACCTGGTCAATGATGAAGGCTTCCACGTGGCTTCTGTGGCCGCCAACTTGGCGCAGGGCCCCCTGCTCGTCGATGAGCCGACGCAGCAGTGGCAGCACCTCAAGCTCAGCGCTATCAGCATCGACTCCCAGGTGTTCGACAACGCCGCGCAGGCAGAGGCCGCTGGTCTGACAGTGGGAACTCTGGTGAGCCACGGCGAGCGGATCGTCAACTCCGGCGCCGCCCAGACCCCTGACGCCTCTGCCACACTGGCCGTAGAAATCCACGACGCCACCGTGCTCACCAACGAGCTGACCGGCACCAAGTTCATCCGCACCCGCGTCAACGCACCCGTTGCTTTGGATTTGTGCCTGCCGCTTACCGACGCCGTCCCCGCCGATGGTGCCGTCGTCGCCGGCACTTTCCTGCTCGCCGCGGAAATCAAACCACCCGCAGGTTGCGGTGGCGATGGCGGCTGCGGTTGCGGGTCCGGCGGCTGCGGTGGCCACTAAAGTGATTCTCGCTACACTAGGCTGTAAAAATTCGAGGAGGTGAGCGCGCTCAGTATGCCGGAGTACCCAGATTTTTCAGTGCCGCGTCGCAACTCGTCACTGCCGTGGTGGCTCATCGCGCTCTCCCTTCTCGGCTGCATGTGGCTGATATTCACCCTCAAAACCGTGGGTTTGCTGCTCAGCCTCGGTATCATCGGCATGCTGATGGTGGCGAGCAGGCGTCGCCCGGACGCGGTCGAGATCGATGCGCTTCGCGCCTCCATTTTGCTCAGTGCCCAAGACATCACCGATGTGTTGGACGAATTCGACCAGTTTTGCACCAGCCCCGACGCCCAGCACCTGGAAGACCGGACGCTTCTTCGACCAGCGTTGCTGGAGCGCGACAGCGTCAATCCTGACATTGCTGGCTTCCACGAAGACTGTGCGAACGCCCAACGTTTCCTGCACCGGCTTCCCGCGAGGATCAACGCTCCCCTGTCGGTGTCTCAGGCTGAACGGCTCCTCGCCATTACCGATGACCGGGCCGCGAGTTTGCGGGAGAGCTGGATTACGGCTCGTCGTGTCGCTCGCGGGCTGCCAGGATCTTAAGCGCCTGGGCTAGCGTGTCACCCGCAGCATCAATCCAGTGGATGCGCGGGTCTCGGTTGAACCATGCCCGCTGTCGGCGCACGTAACGACGCGTCCCAGTGATCGTGCGTTCCACGGCTTCGTCCCACGTGAGCTCCCCCGCCTGCGCAGCGAGCACCTGGGCATAGCCGATCGCCCGTCCAGCGGTGGAATCAGCGACAAGCCCCTGCTGTTGCAGGGCCGTCACCTCCTCTACCAGTCCACGTTCAAACATCAGCTTTGTGCGCAGTTCGATTCGGGGGTTCAGCCAGTCACTGGTTGTGCGCAGCCCTAGCAGCGTGGCTCCCCACCGTGGGGGCTGGTTAATCGGTGGTTGGCTCGCCGCGTATGGCTTACCGGTCAGTTCGATGACTTCCAACGCCCGCACGGTACGACGCGGATCTGCGTCTTCGATGATCGCTGCGGCTGCTGGATCGATCTCCGCCAATTCGGCGTGCAACGCCGCAACTCCGATCTGAGCCAAGCGGTCTTCGTACTTGGCCCGCACCTCGGGTGATGTCGGCGGAAATTGCCAATCGTCCACTAAGGATTGCACATACAGCATGGAGCCGCCTACGAGGATCGGCACATTACCGCGCGTCATGATCGCTTCGACATCAGCCACCGCATCCCGCTGGTAGCGCGCCACTGACGCAGTTTCGGTCACATCCCACACATCCAACTGGTGATGTGGAATCCCCTCCCGTTCCGCTATCGTCAGCTTCGCGGTGCCGATGTCCATCCCCCGATAGAGCTGCATGGAATCGACGTTGACGATCTCCCCACCAAAGTGGTGCGCCAATGCCACTCCCAGCGCAGACTTGCCCGAAGCCGTGGGCCCCACAACCGCGATCGGTCGCATCAGTGCATTTCCTTCCATTGGGCAACATATCGCCCTACTCCGTGTTCTTCTTCCACTGCCACCAGCTCGGCACCGACTACCTTCGATCCTCGCAAGGCCCACCAGGGGTCGGGGTCGATGATGCCGTCGATACGCAGCTGTTTCAGGTCAGCTGGCCAGTGGACGTCTTCGCCGCGCAGCAGTTGCTGGCACCATTGGTGCCGCAAAGGGGCCCCGGGAACCTTGGCGAGTGGAGCCTTATCAATCAGTCCCGCTGGACCGTCGAGCGGATAAATCACTAGTTCGCCATCATACGGTGGGTGCCAGGTTCCCGAGGTGATGGGCAGGGGGCACGATCCGAGCAGGTAGCGTGCCACCAATTCAGGAAGGTGATTGCCGCCTCCTACTGAGACATCCGCACCCCATGCGCGAAAGCTCCCTGTGTGAGCGGTGTACGAGTCAGGATCGGTGCTGCCCACTATGGTGACCTGGGGGCAACGCGGATCGGACAGGGCAGCGTCGATGAGCGAGCGCGCCGCGTCGCGCAGCCGTACGCTCGACGCGTCACCTATCCCAAGTTCTGGGACGAGCGCTGGAGAAGCTGGAATAAAAATCACGGGCACGCGCTTAACTCTAGCCTGGGATAGTGCCCACACTCATCCAGTGTTCCGGCTAGAATGTCTGTTTAGCGTTCATTCACCGTGAACCGCAGCTTTTATTGGCAGCCGTGTCGCGCGGCACAACACCCGAAGGACGTCCCATGACCACTCCAACTCCGAAGCCAGGCCCACGCCCAGGACCTCGTCCGGGACCTCGACCAGGAGCGCAAGGTATCAAGCCAGTTGTGCCGGCCGCAGCACATGCGGTGCACAATGACCCAGCACAATGGGGCCGGGTCGCGGACAACGGTGACGTTTTTGTCAAGACCGCTGACGGTGAACGACTCATCGGTTCCTGGCAGGCCGGAACCCACGCGGAGGGTCTCGCCCACTACGGTGCCCGCTTCGACGACCTGGCTACCGAGGTTGAGCTTCTCGAATCCCGCCTGGTCGCCCACCCGGAAGATTCTGGCAACATCCGCCTCTCCGCTGTTGACCTGAAGAAATCTCTTACTGAAGCCGCGGTTATTGGCGACCTCGCCAGCCTGGAGCAGCGCCTGGACGGCATTATCAACTCGTCCGAGCAGGCCGGCCTGGCCGTCAAGGAAGCCAAAGCAAGGGCGCGTGCCGAAGCAGTGGCCCGAAAGGAAGCCCTGGCCGCCGAAGCCGAAACCATCGGCGAATCCTCCACTGATTGGAAGGCTGCCGGCGACAGGTTGCGCGCCATCTTGGATGAGTGGAAAACCATCCGGGGCATCGACCGCAAGACTGACGACGCCCTGTGGAAGCGCTACTCCCGCGCCCGGGATGCCTTCAACCGTCGTCGTGGCTCCCACTTTGCTGAGCTCGATCGTGGCCGCGCAGCAGCCCGCAAGGCGAAGGAAGCCCTGGTTGCCCGCGCCGAGGAACTCAAGGATTCTACCGACTGGGCGGAAACCGCCCGCGCCTTCCGTGATCTGATGACGGAGTGGAAGGCCGCCGGCCGCGCCCCACGCGAGATCGACGACAAGCTGTGGGCAGCGTTCAAAGCAGCTCAGGACTTCTTCTTCGACGCCCGCACCGCCGTCAATAACGAACGTGACCGCGAGTTCCAGGGCAACGCGGAGGCGAAGGAAGCGCTCATCGCCGAGTACACCCCGCTGATCGACCCAGACAAGGACCTCGACGGCGCCCGCCGTAAGCTCCACGAGCTGCAGGAAAAGTGGGAAGAGATCGGCTTCGTTCCGAAGAACCGCGTCCGCGAATTTGAGAACAAGATTGGTGCGCTGGAGAAGCTCGTCGCTGACGCCACCGACGCGCAATGGCGCCGCACCGACCCCGAAGCTCAGGCCCGCGCCGCCCAGTTCACCGCGCGAGTAAAAGACTTCACCGAGCAAGCGGAAGCTGCGGAGGCAGCGGGTAAGAACAAGCAAGCAGAGGAGCTTCGCGCCCAGGCCGCCCAGTGGCAGGAATGGGCAGACGCAGCGCTGGGTGCGGTGGAAGACCTGTAAATGTTTGTTTATCAGTGTGCGGGGCCCGTCGTCGGTGAGGAACCATCAGACGCGCTCCGCACGTTGGTCTTTATGGCCAACCTCGCCGCGCAGGAAACCACCGGCAGTGCCGACGCCTCACGGGGGATTACTGAGCTTATCGACGCCCTAGCCACCCCGTCCCCCACTGCCCACACTCACATCTTCGCCGTCACCACCGATCCGTGGGCCGGTGCCCTCGGCGACTCCCAGTTCGGGTATCCCCAATTCTCCGCCACCGGGGATGAAGCAGAACCGCCCGCTGTCGGGTGGCTCATCGTGACGCAACCGCTCGCTGACAACATCCATAGCCTCGATATTTCCCTCGTCCTGGATGCCGACTTCCAACCCATCCCAGGCACCCCGCCAAGCGATGCTGCCCGGGAACTGGTCGTCGATATGCTCGGCATCAGCGACGACATCGCCCGTCGCTTTGGCCGCAGCGTCATCCACCTATGGGACCAGCACGCCCTCGGCGCCGCCTCCCCGTTTGCAGCCACCTTCCGGGACGCCGGCTACACCCGCGCCCTCGCACAAACCGAATACGTTATCCCCGCGCGCCTGGCAGACCTCCTCGCCCGCCCCGACATCGAGGTATTCGCCAACACCGACTTCCCCGAGGATCTCCTTCCCGGCGTTGCCGAACTCTACACCGCGGCCTCACTAGACCAACCACTCGGCGCCCTCGACATTCGACGCGCCGAATGGGACACTGCCCGATTGGCAGAAAGCACCGCACACTTCCGGGCCCTGGGCACCGAAAACTACCACGCCATCGCCACCACAGACACGGGCGACGTTGTCGGAATCTCCGAGATTTGGATCCACGAGGGATTCTCCCCAAAAGTCGCCATCCAAGGACTAACCTACGTCCGCTCTGAACACCGGCACCGCGGCCTCGGCACAGCCCTCAAATCACACGCGCACAACGCAGCGCTCACTGCACACCCCGAACTAGCACGCATCTATACCAGCGTCGCTGACGACAACACCGCCATGATCGCCCTGAACAAAGAACTAGGTGCCACCGCTATCAGCCACGTCACCGCCTGGCAAAAGCAGGTGTAGGTTTTTCGGAAGGCCGCGGCATTGACCTTGTACTGCCGCATAGGTTTCTAAGGCAAGGTAACCGCCCGCGTTTTCTCCCCGACATTACCCTCCCGAAGTTCGGGGTTTTTGGGGTGATTTTGGGGTGATTTTGGTGCATTGTCGGGGGCATAATGTCGGGGGGCGTAATGCTTACCATCGCAGCATTCTCAACTGCCTCACTGGTCTCAAAGGTCGCTTTATCGCAACGTGGCCGGAGCCGTCCCACGTTCACCCCGACATTACCCTCCCGAAGTTCGGGGTCAACAGGGCATTTTTGGGGCAACCTCGGGGGCGTAATGTCGGGGGCGTAATGTCGGGCCAAAGCCCACCAGTCCCTCACCGCGGGAATCGGGGTCACCCTGTTGCTTAGGAGTCTTGCTGCCGCTGCTGGGCGCGACGCTGCGCATTTCGGGCGCGACGGTCGTCGATAGGCCCGCGTTCATCGGCGCTGTGGGCATTCTTGCCTTCGAAAGCCTCAGCCTGTTGCTGCGCCACCGGGTCGAGGTACACCTCTTTGCGGCGCAGTTCGGCGATTTCTTCCTGTTCTTCGGTGCGCATGGTCACCACGTTGTACAGGCCATACACCACGAACAGAACTGCGATGGCTGCGAGGATGAGGCCGACGCCGGCCCCGGAGCCTTGGTCGCGGGTTTGTCGCATCCAGATGGCGAAGATGGAAAAGAACATCGCGATGCCGGACAGCGCCCAGGCCAGCTGCGCAAGCATGGTGGACTTTCGGAAGTAGGCGATGAGGGTGAGGGCTACGGGGCCGAGGACGCACAGCCAAACGAAGATGCGTTCTGGAGTGGAGATTCCGTAGTCGAAGGATCGCTCGGTGAGGAAGGCGATGTCCAAGGCCGTCATGTTCCCGGTGTAGGGCAGCAGCCAGCTTGCCACGATAGCGAGAGCACCTCCGATGAGCGGGGCTCGGTAGCCGGACATGTCGATTCGGCGGGCCGCGTGTCGTTCGCGTTGGGCTAGCTCGTGGGCGGTGTGCTGGGATGTTTCACTCACGGTCTGTCGTTCTTCCTTGGGGCTCGCTAAGTTCTTTCACCTAATCTAGTGGGTCGTGCAGCAGCCGTCGGTATTGGCTGCCGGTGCCCCCACGGAAAGGGTCGGTTTGCCGATCTTTGGCAGGCCAAGGCCAACGCCGATCGGTGCGGTCGTAGGCACCTTGCCGATTTCGGACATGTCTCCTGCCTTGGTGCGTCGGTGGGTACCGACGCCGGAATCAGCGAGGAGGAAGAAGGGTGCGGCTGCGGTGATGGTGACGGTGATGACGTCGCCAGGCCGAATGTGTTGGTCAATGTTTCCGGTAGGGGCGAAGTGGACCAGACGGCCATCGCGGGCGCGACCGGTCATCCGGTGGGTCTTGTCGTTCTTGCGTCCGCCACCCGCCTGGACGAGCAACTCAACCTCAGTACCGACTAACTTGTTGTTTTCCTCCAGGCAGATGCGTTCTTGCAGCGCGAGAAGGCGATCGTAGCGCTCTTGGACAACTTCCTTTGGAATTTGGTTGTCGTAATCTGCGGCCGGCGTGCCTGGGCGCGGGCTGTACTGGAAGGTATAGGCGCTGGTGAAACGCGCTTTTTCCACCACGTCGAGGGTGGCTTGGAAGTCTTCTTCGGTTTCACCCGGGAAGCCGACGATGATGTCAGTGGTGATCGCTGCATGAGGGATTTTCGCCCGCACTTCGTCGAGGATGCGAAGGAATTTTGCGGACCGGTAGGAGCGCTTCATTTCTTTGAGCACTTTGTCTGAACCAGATTGCAGTGGCATGTGCAGCTGCGGGCAGATGTTTGGGGTTTCCGCCATGGCGTCGATGACGTCGGAAGTAAATTCCGCTGGGTGTGGGCTGGTGAAACGCACACGCTCGAGGCCTTCTATGGTGCCGCAGGCGCGCAGCAGCTTAGAGAAAGCGCTGCGGTCGCGTTCGAGTTCCGGATCGGCAAAGTTCACGCCGTAAGCATTAACGTTCTGACCGAGTAGCGTCACCTCAGACACGCCCTGATCGACGAGGGCCTGCACCTCAGCGAGGATGTCGCCAGGCCGGCGGTCGACTTCCTTGCCGCGTAACGACGGCACAATGCAGAAAGTACACGTGTTGTTGCAGCCCACGGACACACTAACCCATCCGGCGTAGGCTGATTCTCGCTTCGCCGGCAGGACGGACGGGAATTGCTCCAGGGAGTCAACGATTTCCACCTGGGCTTTCTTGTTGTGCGAAGCGCGGTCAAGCAGGGCAGGCAGCGACCCGATGTTGTGGGTGCCGAACACAACGTCCACCCAGGGCGCTTTCTTAACGACAGCGTCCTTGTCTTTCTGGGCGAGGCAGCCGCCAACAGCAATTTGTAGGTTCGGGCGCTGCTCTTTCACGCTCCGCAGGTTCCCGAGGGTGCCGTAGAGACGCTGATCTGCGTTGTCGCGGACTGCGCACGTGTTGAAGACAATGAGGTCTGGTTCCCCGTTTTCGGGCACAGGTGAGTATCCGGCTTCCTCTAAGAGACCGGAGAGTCGTTCGGAATCGTGCACGTTCATTTGGCAACCGAATGTGCGAACTTCGTACGTCTTGTTTTTCATTTTTTCCTCGACCACGATTGCACAGTCTATCCCCCTCATTTGCGGTTCCTAAATCGTGCCTCTTCGCATTATTCGCATCACAACTTTGCAAATTTAGACTGAGAGTTTTAAATGTGACCCTGGTTACCTTATAGTGTGCTTATGACTAGTGACGCGAACCACACCATGATTTCGATTCACGGCGTGAACAAGTACTTTGATGACTTCCATGCTCTCAAGAACATCAACCTGGATATCCCTAAGGGCCAGGTCGTTGTAGTTTTGGGCCCATCCGGCTCCGGCAAATCAACCCTGTGCCGAACCATCAACCGCCTCGAGACCATCGACGAGGGCACCATCCACATCGACGGCAAGCTGCTCCCAGAGGAAGGCAAGGATCTTGCCAGCCTCCGGGCCGACGTTGGCATGTGTTTCCAATCTTTCAACCTCTTCCCTCACCTGACCATTAAACAAAATGTGACGTTGGCTCCGATCAAGGTTCGCAAGCTTTCCAAAGCCGAGGCAGACAAGCGCGCCATGGAACTGCTCGACCGCGTCGGCATCGCGAACCAGGCCGATAAGTACCCAGCACAGCTGTCTGGTGGTCAGCAACAGCGCGTCGCCATCGCCCGCGCCTTGGCCATGAACCCCAAGGTCATGCTGTTCGACGAGCCAACCTCCGCACTGGACCCGGAAATGGTCAACGAAGTGCTCGACGTCATGACCAGCCTGGCTAAGGAAGGCATGACCATGGTCTGTGTTACTCACGAAATGGGCTTCGCCCGCAAGGCAGCTGACCGCATCCTGTTCATGGCTGACGGCGAACTCGTCGAAGATACCGATCCAGAGTCCTTCTTCACCAACCCACAGTCCGATCGTGCCCGCGACTTCCTGGGCAAGATCCTGGGCCACTAGGGGGACGCCATGAAGAAAGCTCTAAAGAAGATCGCGGCAGCGGTCCTGGTTTCGGCGGGCGTGGCGTCGTTAAGCGCCTGCGGAAGCAGCGAACCCCGCAGCCTCCTCGACAGCATCGAATCTGGCGAGGTTATCCTCGGCACCAAATATGACCAGCCGGGCCTCGGGCTGCGACACCCGGACAAATCCATGGCCGGCCTCGACGTGGACGTTGCCACATATGTGGTGAATTTCATCGCCGAGGAAAACGGCTGGGCCTCCCCTAAGATCAAGTGGCGCGAGACGCCCTCTGCGCAGCGCGAAACGCTGATCAAAAACGGCGAGGTGGACATGATCACCGCGACGTACTCGATCAACGCGAGCCGCGCGAAGTCTGTGAACTTCGCCGGCCCCTACCTCGTTACTCACCAGGCGTTGTTGGTGCGCCAGGATGACACCACCCTGCAACAACTCTCCGACCTGGAAAACGGCCGCAAGCTGTGCTCGGTGACCGGCTCTACCCCAGCACAGAAAATCAAGAAGGAACTGCCTGGCGTACAGCTCCAGGAATACGACTCTTACTCTTCCTGCGTGGAAGCCCTTCACCAGAAGAAAGTCGACGCCATGACCACCGACGCCACCATTCTCTACGGCTTCGCATCCCAGTACGAGGGTGAGTTTAAGGTTGTCGAGATGACCAAATCCGACGGCAAACCGTTCACCAACGAACGCTACGGCATCGGCCACGCCAAGGGAGACACCGAATCCACCGAGGCTATCAACCGCGCCCTGGAAAAGATGTACTCCGACGGCTCATTTGAACAATTCCTCACCGCAAACCTTGGCGACGACGCCCAAGTTGTGGAACAGGGAACTCCCGGCGATTTGTCCTTCCTGGACGCGAAGTAGAAACGGAGCATTCCCATGAACGAAATGTGGACTGAACTACAACCCGACCTCCTGGGCGCGTTCTGGGTCACCATCAAGCTGACCTTCTTCTCCGCGCTCGGTGCAATGATCCTCGGCACCATCCTCACCGCGATGCGTGTCTCCCCGGTGGCGTTCTTGCGCAGCGTAGCGACGCTGTACATCAACACCGTCCGCAACACTCCCCTGACGCTGATTATCCTGTTCTGCTCGGTGGGTCTGTACCAGAACCTGGGGTTGACCCTGGCACCTGAGAACGACAACTTCATCAAGAACAACAACTTCTGGATCGCCGTCCTCGGCTTCGTGCTCTACACCTCCACCTTCGTGGCGGAGTCCCTGCGCTCCGGTATCAACACGGTGCACTTCGGACAGGCAGAGGCCGCCCGATCCCTGGGCCTAAGCTTCCCACAGATCTTCGGCAACATCATTTTCCCGCAGGCATTCCGCGCCGCGATCGTGCCACTGGGCAACACCCTGATCGCACTTACCAAGAACACCACCATTGCATCCGTGATTGGTGTGGCGGAAGCGTCCCTGCTGATGAAGTCCACCATCGAAAACAACGCCAACGAGCTCTTCCTCGTCTTCGGCATCTTCGCCCTGGGCTTTGTCATCCTCACCCTGCCGATGGGCCTCGCCCTCGGCTCACTGGCTAACCGATTGGCGGTGAAGAAGTAATGTCCGCAGTACGCGCAACAGTACTTTATGATGCTCCCGGCCCGAAGGGTCGACAGTTCAACACCATCGTCACGGTGGTCTCCCTGCTCATTGCTGCGCTCGCCGTGTTCTGGGCAGTGAAAATCCTCGGAGACAACGGCCAGCTGGTCGCTGATAAATGGACCCCATTCTTAAAGGGCACCACCTGGACCACGTACCTCCTGCCGGGCCTATTCGGCACGCTGAAAGCTGCTGTGTTCTCCGTGATTCTGGCACTGGTGATGGGTGTGGCGCTTGGCCTGGGCCGCCTGTCCGAAATCGCGCCCGTGCGCTGGGTGTGCGGCGTGATCGTCGAGTTTTTCCGCGCCATCCCGGTGCTGATCCTGATGATCTTCGCGTACCAGATGTTCGCCCAATACGCGGTGTTCCCGTCCTCTCAGCTGGCGTTCGCCGCGGTGGTGTTCGGACTCACGATGTACAACGGTTCGGTGATCGCCGAGATTCTGCGTTCTGGTATTAACTCCCTGCCGAAGGGACAGGTAGAGGCCGCCCGTGCACTGGGTATGACGCACCGTCAGACGATGTGGTCGATTTTGCTGCCGCAGTCGATCGCAGCAATGCTCCCGGCTCTGATCTCTCAGATGGTAATCGCGCTGAAGGACTCCGCTTTGGGGTACCAGCTGGGTTATATCGAAGTGGTCCGCAGTGGCATGCAGTCTGCGTCGTACTACCGCAACTTCTTGGCTGCGCTGGTGGTTACCGCGATCATCATGATCATCATCAACTACGCGCTCACTGCATTAGCTGAGCGTATTGAGCGTCAGCTCCGTGCTGGCCGCGCCCGGAAGAACATCTTGGCGAAGGTTCCTGAGCACCGCGATCAGGGCCTGGAGACCAAGGACCAGGTTAACGTTGACTGGCACGATCCTTACCACAAGGATCTGCGTTCTACGGCGGAGTAATCCTTTAGATAAGGGCCTGACACCGAGCTTTGTACTCGGCGCCAGGCCCTTTCGCGTTAGAGCTGGCTGATGCGCTGGTCTAGCGCCTGCTTTGCGACGCCATAGCTCATCGATTCCCCGTACCCTCGCCGGGCTAGCACTCCCACTACTTTCCGGAGCATTTTGGTGTATTCCGAGTAGTTGGCCGGTGCGTGTGTGATGGTGCGGGCTTTCTTTTCCGCTAGCGCGGTGGCTTGCGACTCTTCCGATTCGGCGCTGATGCTCGCCAGTGCGTCGGCGGAGACTGCTGAGCTTATTCCTTTTTCCCGGAGTTCGTGCTCCAAGGCCCTGCGGGATTTTCCGCGGTGGGTGTGCCGTTGGCGGACCCATTCGGCGGCGAAGGTTGCGTCATCAATGAGGTCACAGCGCTTGAGGTCCGCCACAACGTCCGCCACGATGGGTGGCTCGAAATCGGCGTCGAGCAATCTGGTGGTGATTTCGTGTTCGGAGCGAGCACGCTGGTCCAGGAGTAGGAGCGCCCGGTGGCGGACTTTGGCTTTGCGTTTTTCGTACTCCACATCGATTTGGGGCGCTGCGTCGAGGCTCGCGAGGCTTTCGCGCAGCGCCGCGATCTTTGTGGCTCGGATGGAGTCAGGGGCCGGGGTGGCCACTACTTTTCATCCAGGTCGATGTCGTCGAAGTCGACGTTCGGTATCACGTCGATGGGTTCGTCGGGTAGCTCCGTGTCCTTGTTGGCGTATTTGCCAAACCCGATCTTTTGGTAGATCTTGTCTTCCAGTTCGTCAGCCAGGTCAGGGTTTTCTTTCAGGTTGATGCGGACCTTCTCCTTGCCCTGGCCCAGCTGTTCCCCTTCGTAGGTGAACCAGGAGCCCGATTTCTTCACCACACCGTTTTCTACCGCGAGGTCAATGAGGGAGGATTCGCGGGAGATACCTTCGCCGTAGATGATGTCGAATTCTGCGACCTTGAATGGTGGGGAGACTTTGTTCTTGACCACTTTGAGGCGGGTGCGGTTGCCGATCGCGTCCTGGCCGTCTTTCAGGGTTTGGATGCGACGCACATCGCAGCGCACGGAAGCGTAGAACTTCAGCGCTTTACCACCGGTGGTGGTTTCTGGGGAGCCGAACATGACGCCGATCTTTTCGCGCAGCTGGTTGATGAAGATCGCGGTGGTGCCAGAGTTGTACAGTGCACCGGTCATCTTGCGTAGCGCCTGAGACATCAGTCTCGCCTGGAGGCCGACGTGAGAGTCACCCATTTCACCCTCGATTTCTGCCTTCGGGGTGAGGGCAGCGACGGAGTCGATCACGATGATGTCGATGGCCCCGGAACGCACCAGCATGTCGGCGATTTCCAGTGCCTGTTCGCCGGTGTCAGGCTGGGACACCAGGAGTTGGTCGGTATCGACACCGAGTTTGCGGGCGTAGTCCGGATCGAGGGCATGTTCGGCGTCGATAAATGCAGCAATGCCGCCGTTGCGCTGCGCCTGCGCGATAGCGTGCAGAGCAACGGTTGTTTTACCGGAGGATTCCGGTCCGTACACTTCCACGATGCGGCCGCGTGGGAAACCACCGAGGCCGAGGGCGATGTCGATCGCGGTGTTGCCGGAGGAAATGACCTGGATAGGTGGGCGGGTATCGTCGCCCAGCCGCATAATCGCGCCCTTGCCAAAGTCCTTTTCGATCATGGACATGGCGGCTTCAAGGGCCTTCTCCCGATCGTTGCCAGCGGTGGCTGTCTTTGATTTCTTGGTTGCCATTGTTGATCTTCCTTGAGCTAAATAACTGAAAGGGGTCTATTAAGTTAGACTGGCGAACCCGCCCAAAAGGTTGCACCTAAAGCGGAAGTTCTTGGTTGCCACACTAACTGGCACACCCGACACTGTTCGATAATACACAAACAACTGTTCGATAGCTGAGCTGTCATGATTCTTGTTGACGGTGAAACCCTCAACGACAAGGATGTGTGATTATGCCGAAGGCTTATCCAAAAGAATTTCAACAGCAGTGCGTGGATGCGGTTCTCGTGTTGGGCAAGACACGCGAGGAAGTCGCTGCCGAGTACGGGATCTCCTCCTCAGCTCTGGGCCGGTGGGTGGCCAAAGCCAAAGGCACCCAAGGCACCGGCCGCGGCTCTCACCTGCGCAAAGCAGACCCCAACTCCCAAGACCCAGCTGAAATGACCAAATGAATCCGGGAGCTGGAGCTTGAAAACGAGTTCTTAAAAAAAGTCAGCGCCTTCTTTGCCAAGGAGCAGTAGAAGACGACTTCTTCCGCGTCATCTACCACTTCGACAAAGAAGGCACGACCAAGCCCAGATACTCGGTCACCATGATGGCACGCGTCCTTAACGTCAGCAGAGCCGGCTACTACGCCTGGAAGAAACGCCACCACACCCCTGTGGCTGCATCTTCTCCCAGGGGGCGCAGGCTTGCCATCAGTGCCCGCGTCACAGAGCTTTTCACGACCAAGCACAAAGGGTTTGCCGGTGCTCGCACCATTTTTGCTGACCTGGTCGCTGAAGGTATTGACACCACGTTGTACGCGGTGCGCACCATCATGGCGCAGAACAATTTAGTCACGAAGTACCGACGCAAGAAGGTACGCACCACCATTGCGGATCCTGACGCTGACCTGCGCAAAGACTACCTGCGGCGGATGTTTTATCCCCCAGTGCCCACCACGGTCTTGTGCGGAGATATTACGTACCTGCGCACCCGTGAAGGCTGGATGTACCTGGCCACAGTCATGGATCTGGGCACCCGGATGGTGGTGGGCTGGTCGATGGCCGATTCCATGCGCTCGAAGCTTGTGGTGGATGCCTTGACCATGGCCCATGATCGAGGCTTCGTTGCTGGTGATGCGATATTCCACTCGGATAGAGGCAGTCAGTACACCTCAAAGGTGTTCGCTGACTGCGCCGAAGAACTCGACGTTCGCTTGTCTGTCGGCTCTGTTGGCGTGTGCTTGGACAATGCGGTGGCGGAATCCTTCTTTTCCACGCTGAAACTTCACCTGCTGCATGAGCGCAAACAATTCGATTCCAAGCAGCACGCCCGCCTAGAGACACTGTCGTGGATTGAGACGTATTACAACCGACAGCGCCGCCATAGTGCGACCGGCCTCATTCCCGCTGAGGCGATGGCCGATTTCCTGACCCCCAGCCCCGAATTACTCCCCGAGGCCCTTGCAGCCTAACCAAAACAAACGGGTCTAACCGTCAACAAAACTTGACACAGCCCAAGCAGTACGAAACGCAGTTACGGGGAAATTTTAGTAATCCTCACCCAACCAGCGACTTTCTGGCACGTCAAAGTCACGACATAGCTGCCACCATACCTCCCGAACATCAACCCCCTGTTCGATTAGTTCGGCGGGGGTCTTTCCAAAGCCCGTCAGCACGTGTGATTCGATGTGCATCCGCCCCAACGCGGGACCGAATTCGTCGCTGACCAACTGGTGAAACTGTGCTAACCGCATGTCTTCCTACCCTAGCGAACGCCCCCATTTTGGAAGCGTTAGCAACGCCATATCCTTTCCAGGGATTTGCCAGTGTTAAGGTGAAGTCCTAAACATTGTTCATTCTCCCTGCTTGAAGGAGCACCTGTTCCCGTGTCTGCTACCTCTGCCCACAATCCCATGCGCGATGTGGCCTATGTTGCGGTGTTCGCCGCTTTGATCATCGTGTTCGCATTTTTCACCATTCCTGGTGCCGCGGGCGTGCCGATTGTGCTGCAAAACGCCATCGTCATTCTGACGGGCTTGGTGTTGGGCCCAAAGCGTGGCACTGCAGCTGCCGTGTTGTTCCTGCTGCTGGGGTTGTTAGGCTTCCCGGTTTTGGCTGGTGGGCGTTCGCTGCTGTCTGCGCTCGCCGGACCTACCGTGGGCTACATAGTCGGGTATGTGATCAGCGCTTTTGTTGCCGGCGCGATTGCTTACCAGGCTAAATCCGCAAGTTCTCGTTACTTACTACTGATTGTCGGAGCGTTCGCTGGCCTTGCGGTTCAATATGCATGCGGCGTGGTGGGTCTGATGTTGGTGGCGTCCATGGATTTGGTAGGGGCGCTCGGCGTGCAGGTGCCGTTTTTGATCCCTGATGCGGTTAAGGTGGCGATCATGGTGGCCATCGCTTCTGGCGTACACGCTGCGTTCCCCGATTTGATGCAGCGCAAGTAGCCGATGTCTCGTATCCAGTTTGACCAGGTCGCGGTGGAGTTCGGCGACCGCACCGTCCTCCGAGACATTTCCCTCACCCTCACCGAGCGCCGCATCGGCATCATCGGTGCAAATGGTGGTGGCAAGTCGAGTTTGATTAGGCTGATCAACGGCCTGGGCGCTCCCACCTCGGGGCGCGTGCTTATCGACGACCTGGACGTCGATAAGCACGCCCGAGCCGTGCGCCGAAAAGTCGGGTTCGTCTTTTCTGATGCGGAAAATCAGATTGTGATGCCAACGGTCGCGGAAGACGTCGCATTTTCGTTGCGACGATTGAAGCTGTCCAAAGCGGAGCGCGAGCGCCGAGTAACTGAGATGCTCGAGCGCTTCGACCTTGCCGGCCACCGCGATGCCTCGCCGCACACACTGTCGGGCGGGCAGAAGCAACTGCTGGCACTCGCCGCAGTCCTTGTCATGGAACCCGAGGTGATCATTGCAGACGAGCCCACGACCCTGCTCGACTTGCGCAATCGCCTCAAGATCGCCGAGGTGTTCCGCAAGCTGGAGCAGCAACTGATAGTGGTCACGCACGACCTCGACTTCGTGCGTGACTTCGACAGGGTGCTGTGCCTGGATGGGGGCGCCGTCGTCGCCGATGGAGACCCAGCCACAGTGATCGACCACTACACCGCATTGATGTTGGAGCAGCCCTGATGCTCGCTGTCCCCCTCGGTACCTACGTGCCTGGCACCACTGTGCTCCACAGAATCCGACCAAGCTGGAAGCTCAGTTTCCTCGTCGTGTTCATCATCGGCACCTCAATGCTCGTAGACACCGTGCCAGGTGCCCTTGTGACCTTGTGCGTCCCCCTCATCGGTTACGTGATCGCCCGGGTCCCGATTCGCATCGCTTGGCAACAGCTCTGGCCAGCAGCCCCCGTGCTGTTGGCGTTATTTGCCTTCCAATGGTGGCAGCTCGGCCTCACCCGAGCAACAGTCATCGTGTTGGTAATCTACGCAGCCATCGCCGCCGCTACCCTTCTCACCCTGACCACCCAGATCAGCGAAATGATGGACTCCCTAGAACGAGGCCTGGCACCCACCCGCCGCTTCGGAGTCCCCGTAGACACCATCGTGCTGGCCATCAGCCTCACCATCCGCCTGATCCCCCTCCAACTAGCCACAGTTTCCGAAGTCCTGGACGCCAGAAAAGCCCGAGGCGTGGATTTTTCCATCCAAGCCCTCGGCACACCAGTACTCATTCGTTCCATCAAGCGCGCCCGCAACATCGGCGATGCCTTAGTCGCTCGAGGCGTGGGAGATTAGGCGTGACCTAGGTGCCTTTTACTGAGAAACCCGGGAAGCATTCCCCGGGTCTCGGCGCAAAAACACCCACAACCCACCCGGAAAGCCTATTTCTCACCCGAGACCCGGATTTCACTTCCCGGGGATCCGCACAGCCCCAACCAAAAATCCCCGAGCACCAACGTGGTGCTCGGGGACGAATGGCTACAGGTGGTTACTCGCCACGCAGTTCGCGCATTTTCTGCGCGACGGCGTCGTCAGCTGCGGCGGATGGAGCTCCGGAGCCAGCTTCCAGGGACTGTTGTGGGTTGCCGCTGGTCAGTTCGCCGGACATTTGGGCACGGATTTGTTCGAGGCGGGAGTGGCCGGCCATTTGGATTCCGGCTTGCTCGATTTCTACCATGCGACCCTCGACAGAGTTTTGTGCGAGTTCTGCTTGGCCGAGGGCGTTGGCGTAGCGGCGTTCGATCTTTTCGCGCACCTGGTCCAGGTTCGGGGTGTTGCCGGAGGCGGTCAGGGAGTTCATGGACTTGATGGACTCGGAGACCTTTTCCTGCATCTTGGCCTGTTCCAGCTGGGACAGCAGCTTGGTGCGCTCGGCTACCTTCTGCTGCAGGGACATGGCGTTGCGTTCCACAGCCTGCTTGGCCTGTGCGGCCTGCTGGAGGGCTTGGTCGTGGAGCTGCTTGGTGTCTTCGACGGACTGCTCTGCGGTAACGAGCTGCGCTGCGAACGCTTCGGCAGCGTTTTCGTATTCGACTGCCTTGGCGTTGTCGCCGGCGGCGCGGGCCTTGTCGGCAAGCTGCAGCGCCTGGCGGGTGTTGCCCTGGAGCTTTTCGATATCGGCGAGGCGACGGTTGAGCTGCATTTCTAGCTGGCGCTGGTTGCCGATAACCGCTGCTGCCTGTTGGGACAGCTCTTGGTGCTGGCGTTGTGCGTCCTCAATTGCCTGCTGGATTTGGACCTTTGGGTCGGCGTTTTCTTCGATCTTTGAGTCGAAGAGAGCCATCAGGTACTTCCATGCCTTGACAAATGGATTAGCCATCGTGAATTAACCTTCCAAGTTTTGTTGTGTCAGCGGCCGCTAACTTTTTCAATACTCCCAGTGTACAGGTGACGCGTGGAAGTGCAGGGCTAAAAGTGTACGAACTCTTGATCGGCGGACTGGATTGCCATGGATCCGGCAGCTTCGATGAGGACATCGGCGACGCTCACGCCAAGTGCGTGACACACTGAGGCGAGGAGTTCGGAGGACACTTCCTTCCGGCCGCGTTCCAGTTCGGAGAGGTAGCCGGGGGAAACGCTCGATTTTTCAGCCAGTTCGCGCAGCGTAATGCCACGGTCGGCACGGAAGGCGCGAAGTGCGGCGCCGAGGGCCTCGCGCAGTAGCGGTTCAGCTACTGGCTTTTCTAGTAGTGCAGTTTGAGTAGCCATCACTGTTTATAACGCGTGGGGGACGTTTTTAGTTCCCGGCGAGGATATTTTCCAGCGTTTCGATCGCAAAATTGGCGCTGTGCTGGCAAATTTCTACTCGATCCCCGTCCACGACCTCTTCTGGTTCTGTGGCTCCAGGGCGCAGCGCCCAGCGAGTGTGTCCTTCTGGGAGCACCCGAATGCTTTTGGATCCCTCGGGCCCTGCAATGCCAAGCCACACGACACCCACCGGGTTGTCTTCCTGCAGTGCTGGCCCCGCCACACCCGTCAGGGCGAGTGCCCAGTCAGTGCCGAGCTTTTCTCGCGTCCCCACTGCCATGGCTTCGGCACACTCCGGGGAAACGGCGCCATGGTCGTCGATAAGCTGCGCTGGCACGCCCGCCAGCTGCGTCTTCAGCTCGCTGGAGTAGGTGACGAAGCCGCCGACGAACAGCTCGCTGGCGCCGGGCTGCGCCGCAATTAACGACGCCAACCTGCCCGCCGTCAAGGACTCACAGGTGGAAAGCGTTTGCCTGCGTTCGGTCAAAGTGGTGAGGAAATTAGCCACGGTTTTCCTTTCGCGAGTCCAACAAGTACTGCACGCCGGTCACCACGGTGACCGCCACTGCTGCCAGCATAACCAACCACACCGGCAGATCGGCCCACGAAGGTAGCGGCATGAGGTACAACGCGATAGCGAGCGTTTGCAGGGTCGTCTTGATTTTCCCACCCTTGGACGCCGGAACCACCTTGCCATGGCGCAGCTGGATCATCCGCCAGAAGGTGATGCCAAGCTCTCGGAAGATGATCACGACGGTGACCCACACGGGCAGTGCCCCGACGATGTTCAGCGACACGAAGGCGGCGATCATCAGGGCTTTGTCCGCGATCGGGTCGGCGATCTTGCCGAAGTCGGTGATCAGGTTGTGTTTGCGGGCAATATCGCCATCCAGTTTGTCCGTGATCATCAACGCGACGAAGCACCCGAAAGACCACCACATCCATTTGTGGTCTGTGTTATCAGCGCGCAGAACTAGCCATACAAATACCGGCACCGCGATAATGCGCAGGCTGGTTAGCACATTGGGCACATTCCAATTGGACGTCTTTTGATCACCACTCACAAGGCAACACCATACACGGGTTATTCCACCTAGACTAAGGGCTATGAAATACTTTGCCGTTCACTACCGCTACCCCGCCGACTCCGAAGACATCGCCCGCGTGCGTCCCGTCCATCGGGAATTCCTCGCTACGTTGAAAGAGCAAGGCGCTCTCGTTGGCTCGGGCCCCTTCCTCGACAATACTGGTGGCGCGTTGATCATCATCCGGCTCCCGGAGCCAGCTACCTGCGCCGACGCCGAGCAGCTCATGGATAAGGACCCCTTCACATTGGAAGGGGTCCTTGATGGGCGCGAGATCCGGGAGTGGAACCCGGTTCTCAATGTGTTTAGCTAACGCTCGTCCTCGTAAACCTGCTTTGCCGGGTTCCAGTTTGGCATGACGCCACCTTGGGCTTCGTCACGCTTCGTCTTGAGGATGGAGGCGCCCGCGGTGATCGCGAGGACGCTGACGATTACCAGCAATGACGCCAGCGTTGGAATTTCTGGCACGTGCACGTTTTCGCCACCGTTGATGAACGGCAGGTTGTTTTCGTGCAGCGCGTGCAGGACAAGCTTGACGCCAATGAAGCCGAGGATGATGGCCAAGCCGTACGGCAGGTACACCAGGCGGTCGATGAGGCCATCGAGGAGGAAGTACATCTGACGCAGGCCGAGCAACGCGAAAGCATTGGCCGTGAACACAATGTACGCCTCCTGGGTGATGCCGTAGATAGCTGGGATGGAGTCTAGCGCGAACATCACGTCGACCATGCCGATAGCAACGAGGCAGACAAACAGCGGGGTGAGGGCACGCTTTCCGTTGACCCGGACAGACAACTTGTCGCTCTCGTAGCTTGGGGTGACATGGATGACCTTGCGCAGGGTTTTGATCACCCACATATCGGAAGGGTCCGTCTCTGGCTGATCAGACATCTCATCGATGATCAGCTTCACGGCCGTGTACAGGATGAACAGACCAAACAGGTAGAACACGTCCGACCACGCGTTGATTACCGCGGCACCCAGCAGGATGAACACCAGGCGGAAAATCAGCGCCAACACGATACCGATCAGCAGCACCTTCTGCTGGAACTTACGGGGCACCTTGAACGAGCCCATGATGAGAGCGAACATGAACAGGTTATCCACACTGAGCGCCAGTTCCGTGACGTAGCCGGTGAAGAATTCCATGCCGTGCTGATGCGGGTTGCCCGGTTCGCTCCAGGTGAACCACAAGAAAATGCCAAAGATGGTAGACAGCGCCATGTAGAACGCCATCCAGTAGGCGGACTCTTTCATCGTCGGCTCGTGCGGCTTGCGCACGTGTGAATAAAAGTCGAATACGAATAGCCCAAGCACCACCAGTCCGGTGATGCTCCAGGTAAGCAAATTAACTTCCATGCAAAAGACCTCCGGTCTTATCGGTTGAACGAAAATGACCGGAGGTCTCCCCCGCCCGCTCAGCGCGCTGTAGCGGGTGGCACGACCGGGAGCCCGCGAGAGGGGCTGCCGTGCTGACGATCTGTGCCGACTAGGGTGGGGTACTCCCCTCCAAGACAAAGCCCTACTTTAGCCTATTGAGGGTCCCAGAGCACAACACACGCTCTAGAACACGCCACCGTTAGGGTTTGCCTCGACCACGGTGACGTCGTCCTCCTCCTTCGGGGCTTCTGCCGGGTCGGCGCCCTTGAGCATCCAGAGAATAGTGTCCAGCTCTTCCGGTTTCACCAGAACCTCACGGGCCTTGGAACCTTCGGATGGGCCAACCACGCCACGGGTTTCCATGAGGTCCATCAGGCGGCCCGCCTTGGCAAAGCCGATGCGCAGCTTGCGCTGCAGCATGGAGGTGGATCCGTGCTGCGAGGTGACCACAATTTCCACTGCTGCCAGGAGGTCTTCCAGATCGTTGCCGATTTCCTCGTCGATCTCCTTCTTCTCGCCTGCCTTCTCCTCAGTCACGCCTTCGGTGTAGTTCGGCTCCGCTTGGTCCTTAGCCGCTTCAACCACCGCTTGCACTTCTTCATCCGTGACGAAGGCACCCTGCATGCGCACCGGGCGGCCACCCTGTGGGATGAACAGCCCGTCGCCCATGCCGATGAGTTTCTCTGCGCCACCCTGGTCCAGGATGACTCGGGAGTCCGTGAGGGATGAAGTGGCGAAGGCGAGACGGGAAGGCACGTTGGTCTTAATCAGACCGGTAACCACATCCACAGATGGGCGCTGGGTTGCCAGCACCAGGTGAATACCGGCTGCACGCGCCTTCTGGGTGATGCGGACGATGGATTCTTCAATTTCCTTCGGTGCCGTCATCATCAGGTCGGCGAGCTCGTCTACCACACACACGATGAATGGGTACGGACGGTATTCCCGCTCAGAGCCTGGAGGTGCGGTGATCTCACCCGAAGCGACCTTGCGGTTGTAGTCCTTAATGTGGCGCACACGCGCGGACTTCATGTCCATGTAGCGCTGTTCCATCTCCTCCACCAGCCAGTTCAGTGCGGCAGCGGCTTTCTTTGGCTGGGTGATGATCGGCGTGATCAGGTGCGGGATGCCTTCGTATGGGGTCAGTTCCACCATCTTCGGGTCCACTAGGATCAGGCGCACTTCGTCCGGGGTAGCGCGGGTGAGCAGCGACACGAGCAGAGAGTTGACGAAGGCGGACTTACCGGAACCCGTGGAACCTGCGACGAGTAGGTGTGGCATTTTCTGCACGGAGTGGGAAATGAAATCGCCTTCAATGTCCTTACCGAGGCCAATGAGCATCGGATCATGGTTGGCCACGGTTTCAGGCGCATTGAGGACGTCGGCAAGCCGCACCAGTTCGCGGTCGGAGTTCGGCACCTCGATGCCGACGGCCGATTTACCGGGGATCGGTGCGAGCAGGCGCACGTTGTCGGTCGCCGCTGCGTAGGCCAGGTTGGACTGCAGGTTCGTGATCTTCGAAACCTTCACGCCAGGCCCGAGCTCGACCTCGTAGCGGGTCACTGTCGGGCCACGCGAGAAGCCCGTGACGACGGCGTCAACATTGAATTCCCGGAACACGTCAGTGATCGCTTCGATCATGCGATCGTTCGCAGCGGACCTCGTCTTCGGCGGCTCGCCACCAATAAGCAACTCTGCAGCATTCGGGAGGACGTAGTTGGAGTCCACCTCACGTGGCGCCGGCGGCGGAACGTCCTTCTTCAGCTCGCTCTTAGGTACGCTGGCCTGCACCTTCGCGGGGTCAATGCCGGAGCGGGCGATGATGGCTTCGCGCATGGCCTCCCGGCTGGCGGCGACGGCATCGGGCGCCTTATCGACGGCTGATGGCACCGAACGAAGCTGGACAGTAGCTTCGGGCTCCGGCTCGTCCACAACCGCGGGGAACTCGTCGGTATCGGCTGGCGCTGGTTCGTCGTAGAGATTTGCAGCGCGTGCGGGCTTCTTTGGTTTGCTAAACAGCGATGGCTGCGGATCGTCCTCTGGTTCTTCGTCCAGCGGGTAGTTATCGATCGGACGCGACGGACGGGGTTGGCGTGGCCGCGGGCTGCGCGCCATGGACTCGATTTCCTGGTCGGCGGAGCTGTAAATATCGTCGTCATCGTCGTCTTCTACGTCCACGTTGTCGCGGAATCCGACCGCGCCGATGATGTAGTCCACGAATTCCCGCACTGCAACGCCCGTGACCTGCAGTGCGCCGTAGATAATGACGAGTGCCAAGATCGGGATAGCCAGGTAAGCACTAAAACCGGCTGCCAGCGGACCACCGACGATATAGCCCAACGCACCGCCAGCGGTCTTTCGGGCAGCCCAGTCAACAGGAGTTCCCGCGAAGATGTGCACGAGGCCGAGCATGCTCAGCACGATCAGCAGCGTGCCCACCACGACGCCGGTTTCCCGTTCTGGTTCTGGCTTGACACCCAGCATCAGGGTGATGGCCAAGGCAAACAGCGCGACCGGAAGCACTAAGGCACCTGCGCCAATGGTCAAGTGGGCGACATTGGCAATCCACTCCCCGACGGGCCCCGCGATATCGAACCAGACCGTCGCACCGAGCACCACAGAAAGCCCAATAAGGGTGAGGCCGATGCCGTCGGCGTGCTCCTCAATCCCCAGACGCCGTGGCGATTGCTCCTGAAGTTGAGGTGCGTCTTGATCGGGATCTTTCCGAGCAATCATTCGCGCTGTACCTCCAATGCCTTTAGCCGTAGCGCCGAACATCGCTCCCAGACCCGAACCCACAGCACGAAATGCGCTGCCGGTGCGTTCGTGGGACGTATCGGCAGCGCGGGAAGCGGTTCGCGAGGAAAGGTTCGCTGAGGATGGTCCTCTTCGCGAACCAGACTGCGGACCAGTGTTCTTCCGGCGCGCCCGGTTAGACGACTTCGGCTTGCTAGAGACAGACATGCCTCAAACTCTAGTCGCTATTAGCACTCCAGTCACATGCGCCACACCGATACCAGGCGGGTTTTGTGGCACTCCTGCCGAAACCCGGGAAGTGAAACCCGTATCTCGGCACAAAAACACCCAAAAAGCACTTCTGCAGCCCTATTTCCACCCGAGATCCGGGAAATGCTTCCCGGGGATTCGCCCGATAGGAAACCTACTGTGCACTACCCAACTAGAGGCACAAGAACGTAGCCACCCCTATAAGGAAGTGAGTTTGATCTTCTCCACATCACCCACAAAATCAAGCCCCTGAGCTGGACGCCCGTAGAGGTAAAGGAGGATCTCTCCCACCTGGCCACTTATCACCACGCGTTCCTCACTATCACGCTGACCAGCGGCAATAGCCGGGAACCCTTCGGGGCGCAGTTCTACAGCCACCCGACTAGCACGCAGCAAAACTTTAAGGTTCCGAAGAGCGTCATAGAGTTCGCGGGATTCGGCCGTCGTGAAGCTGCGTGGGCCAAGGCCCTGCGCCCGCCTAACGTCCTCGTGGTGCACGAAATGCTCGGCCACATTTGCCTTACGGTCCAGCAGGCGCCACAGCCCGCGCGGTCCCCTCCCCCACTGCGCCACAACCTCCGCAAAGGGCCGGTCGAGCTGGCGCTGCATCGCTTTGTCGGTCACCCCAGCAAGCGGCGATAAGAACATGCCTGCTGTCGCAAGCGGTGAGGTTTCCCGCAACAACAGGTGCGCGGCCAGGTGGTGCGCCGTCCACCCTTCGCACTCAGTCGGGGCGTGCGGCCCCACTTCACGGAAAGTGTCAACCAGGCGGGCGCGTTCTGTGCGTGAAAAAGACATAAGCCCAAGTGTAGGAGAAATGTCCTACCCTTGGGCTCGTGGTGGTTACAGGCTTGGGCGCGTGTTCTCGACGTCCGTGTCTTCCACCGGCTGGGTCTCCGCCGTCATCGGGACCACCGTCGGCATGACCAGCGGCTTACGACGCCACTTCTGCTCCACGAAGCGCGCCACCTTACGACGCACCTGCTGCGCAATACGGTACGGATCATTCTCACCCTCACCGGCCTGCTCGATCATGATGTTCTCCACCAGGTCGGCAACCTCAGGCATCATCGCGACGGCATCCTCGGAGAAACCGAGCGCACGTGCCGTCGGGCGCTCCAGCAGGCGTCCGGTGCGGTTGTCGATGACCGCGGTGATGTCAATGACGCCGCCTTCGCCCATGGAGGTACGATCCTCCAGGACCTTCGCATCAATGTCGCCCATGGTGACACCGTCCACGTACAGGTTACCCACTGGGATCTGGCCCACGACCTGCGCGCGACCATTGACCAGTTCGACCACCACACCGTTCTGTGCCAGCACGACGCGGTCACGCTGAACACCAGTGGAGATCGCCAGTTCCTTGTTCGCACGCAGGTGACGCCACTCGCCGTGCACCGGCATCGCGTTGCGCGGGCGCACCGCGTTGTAGAGGAACAGCAGCTCACCGGAGTAACCGTGGCCGGAGGTGTGGACCTTGGCGTCGCGGCCGGTGATCACGGTGGCACCAATCTGGGCCAGCATGTTGATCACGCCAAAGACAGCTTCTTCGTTACCTGGGACCAGTGAGGAGGACAGGACGATCAGGTCGCCATCGCGCACCGTGATCTGGCGGTGCTCGCGACGCGCCATGCGGGACAGCGCAGCCATCGGTTCACCCTGTGTACCCGTGGTGATCAGCAGCACCTTGTGTGGCGCGAGCTTCGCAGCCTCATCCATCTGCACAATCGTGCCACGAGGCGCCTTCAACAGGCCCATCTTCTCCGCGATCTCCATGTTACGGATCATGGAACGGCCGTTGAATGCGACCTTACGGCCAGAGGCCACGGCGGCATCGATGGCAGCCTGGACGCGGTACACGTTTGAGGCGAAGCAAGCGATGATGACGCGCTGCTTAGCGTCCATGACCAGGCGCTTGAGCGTCGGGCCGATCTCGGATTCAGAGCTGGATACACCAGGGGTGGTGGCGTTGGTGGAATCGCACAGGAACAGGTCAACGCCTTCGTCACCCAGACGAGACATCGCAGGCAGGTCAGTTGGTCGACCGTCCGTTGGGGTCTGATCCAGCTTGATGTCGCCGGTGTGAACAACCAGGCCAGCTCCGGTCTTGATCGCGATGCCGAGGCACTCAGGGATGGAGTGGTTCACGGCGAAGAACCGCAGGTTGAATGGGCCGTGATTGACATCGGACTTTTCGTTAACCTCGATCAGCTTCGGGCGCTGACGGTGCTCCTTGGTCTTGGCCGCGATGAGGGCCAGGGTGAAGCGGGACGCCAGAATCGGAATGTCATGGCGCTGCTTGAGCAGCCATGGGATGGCACCGATGTGGTCTTCGTGGCCGTGGGTGACCACGAGAGCCTCAACCTTGTCCCATTTGCCTTCCATGTAGGAAAAGTCTGGAAGGATCAGGTCGACGCCTGGTTCGCCGGAGGATGGGAATAGGACACCGCAGTCGACAATGAGCAACCTGCCCTTGTATTCGAACACGGTCATGTTGCGGCCGATTTCGGAGATACCGCCCAGGGCGACGATACGGAGGCCGTCCTTCGGTGCCTTCGGTGGCTCTGGGAGACGCTCGGTCAGGTCGGCGCCCTGCATGGACTTCACGACGTTGCGGCGCCCCCGGTTGTTACCGCCGTTGCCGCCGTTTCCGCCTCGGCCGCGTCCACGGTTGCTGCGTCGGCTATTCCCCGAACGACCGCGGGAGCGCTGTTCGCCCTCACCGCTGTCGTTGCTGCGCTGCGCCGGCGCGGAATCGCTGTCCGCGGTAACCTCTGGGGCTTGGAATTTCATTGCTTCCACGGTCTCTGGTGGGCCAGCCTTACGAGTTACCTTGCGGGCACGATTGCGTGGTTCGGTCATATCTAAAGGACTCCAGCCTTCTCTAAGTCGGTACGGAGTTCCTCCACCTGGGCAGCGTCTGCTGCTACTTGTGGCAGGCGGGGATCTCCTACATCTATGCCCTGCAGTCGCAGAGCAGCCTTACTCATGCTGACCCCACCGAGTCGAGCTTGTGCTTGAAACAGCGGGAACAGCGTGGCGTTGATTTCCCGCGCGCGGGCGAGGTCGCCTTCCTCGAAGCTTGTGTAGAGCTCACGCAAAGCGCGTGGAGCTGCATGTCCTACCACTGAGATGAAACCGGAGGCGCCGAGGGTGAGCCACGGCAGGTTCAGGGGATCATCTCCCGAATACCAGGCGAGACCGGTTTGAGCGATCAAATCGGTGGCGGCACAAAGGTTGCCCTTGGCGTCCTTCATCGCATGGATATTCTTATGGTCGGCTAGACGTCTGATCGTATCAGAACTCATCTCAATCGACGATCTACCTGGAATATCATACAGGCACACGGGAAGGTCTGTCGCGTCGGCAACAGCATTGGCGTGTTGCACCACACCTTCCTGTGATGGCTTGGAGTAGTACGGAGTGACTAGCAGCAGTGCGTCGGCCCCAGCTTTTGCGGCGTCTCGGGCGAGCTGAATAGAGGCGCGGGTGTTGTTGGTTCCGCAGCCGGCGACGAGCTTCGCACGGTCCCCTACCTCGGCGCGCACCTCAGTGATCAGGGTGCTCTTTTCTTCGTTTGTGGTGGTGGGGGCTTCGCCGGTGGTTCCGGAAAGAATCAGGCTGTCAATGCCGTTTTCTACCAGGTAGGCTGCCAGCTGGCGCACAGAGGCTACATCTAGATCCCCGTTGGCGTCGAACGGCGTCACCATGGCGACGCCCACTGTGCCGAACATGTTGGCACCAAGTTTGGTTACGTTCATGACTACTCCTTGTTTAGTTAAAAGTCTGTGACGTAGGGACTCGTGGCCATCTGCGTACCATCATGCAGCGTGGCGATGTCAAAGTCACCGAACACGACGGGAGCTTGCTGCTGCAGTACCTTCAAGCATTCCACTGCAACCCGCCGGATTTCCACATCGGCGTGTTCGGTGGCACGCATCCCGATGAAGTGTCGCCAGCTCCGGAAGTTTCCCGTGACTACGATGCGGGATTCGGTGGCGTTCGGTAGGACGGCGCGGGCGGCCTGGCGGGCTTGTTTTTTCCGCAGCAGTGCGTTCGGTTCACCCGCGAGTTTTTCTTCGAGTGCGTCGAGCAGTTCGTCGAAAGCGAAGCGGGCTTCGTCGATGCTGCGGTTGAACAGTCGCAGCAGGTCTTCATCTTCGGCGATGAGGCCGGGCACCACCACGTTGGATTCTTCGGGGTGGACGAACCGTTGGGACAGTTGCGAGAAGGAGAAATGACGGTGGCGAACCAGCTCGTGAGTGGCGCTGCGGGAGATGCCACGAAGGTACAGCGTGGCGGTGGCGTGCTCAAGCAGCGCGGTGTGCCCCACTTCCAAGATGTGCCGCAGGTAGGCAGCATTGGTAGCGGTGCGCGGGTTGGGCTTGTCAAAGCTTTCGTAGCAGGCACGACCAGCGAACTCGATCAGGGCTTCCCCACCGCGAGCATCGGTGTCCCATTCAATGTCGCTGGGCGCATGAAATTGCGAGCACGCAATCAGCGTGACACTTAAGGGTACGGCTTTCGCCATGACATTCTCCGCTTCTAATTGTTAAATATCGAGGTAGTGTTCCAAGCCGACAGTCAGTCCCGGCTTGTTTTGGACCTCGCGCACTCCCAACAACACACCTGGCACGAAAGACGTGCGGTCGTAGGAATCTTGGCGGATGGACAGCGACTGCCCCTGGGTACCGAAGATCACCACTTCATGGGCGACGGTGCCCTGCATGCGGACGGCGTGGACGGGTACGCCGTCGACAAGCGTGCCACGCGCGCCCTCCAGCGACTGTTCGGTGGCGTCGGGCTGGGCGCCCATACCTGCTTCACGACGCGCATCCGCAATTCCCTGTGCCGTATGAATTGCGGTTCCCGACGGTGCGTCCAACTTGTTCGGATGATGCATCTCAATGACCTCCGCGGACTCAAAGAACCGGGCGGCCTGCTTAGCAAACTCCATGGTCAACACGGCGGAGATCGCAAAGTTTGGGGCAATCAACACACCCACCCCAGGGTTGTTTTCCAGCCATTGACGCACCTGGTCCAGTCGCTCCTGCGTGAAACCCGTCGTACCAACCACACAGGAAATGCCGTTGTTGATGCAGAACTCCAGATTCCCCATCACCACCTGTGGCGCCGTGAAGTCGACCACCACCTGCGCACCACTATCGACGAGCAGCTGCAGGCTATCGCCTTTATCCACCTCAGCGACCAGCTCCAGCCCAGTCGCTGCGGTTACCCCCTCAACTACAGCTTGGCCAACACGGCCCTTAGCTCCCAGGACACCTACTTTAATGTCAGTCATGGTTCCATACCTTTCACACGGGGTTGAGGGTTCCAATTTTAGGCCGATTTTCGCCACCACAGGCGCAGGCTCGACTAACGAATCATCATAGCGCACAGAGTGAAGGAATACTAAAGGGGGTTTAGGGGGGTTTAAGTAACCGACGCCGGATTTAGCGTACGGATGGGACGATTCGAGCCGTGAAAATCCCATCGGTACGCTAAATCTCCGGCGCTGAGAAAACTAAACACCCCGCAACACTGTGCGGGGTGCTTAAGCAACGGCTGGAGCTTAGGCTTCGTCGCCTACTGGGACCAGGGAGATCTTGCCACGGTTGTCGATGTCGGAGATTTCGACCTGGATCTTGTCACCAACACTCACCACGTCCTCAACCTTTTCGATGCGCTTGTTGCCACCGAGCTTGGAGATGTGGACCAGACCGTCGCGGCCTGGCAGCAGCGAGACGAATGCACCGAAGGCGGTGGTCTTGACCACGGTGCCCAGGTAGCGCTCGCCTACCTTTGGAAGCTGTGGGTTTGCGATCGCGTTGACCTTTTCCAGTGCGGCTTCTGCTGCTTCGCCGGTACCGGAGACGTAGACGGTTCCGTCTTCCTCGATGGAGATGTCTGCGCCGGTTTCCTCGGTGATGGCGTTGATGGTCTTACCCTTAGGACCGATCAGCTCGCCGATCTTGGACACTGGCACCTTCACGGAGGTAATGCGTGGTGCCAGTGAGTTCATCTCGTCTGGGGCGTCGATGACCTCTGCCATGGTGTCCAGGATGGTGATACGGGCGTCGCGGGCCTGTTCCAGAGCTGCGGCGAGTACCTCGGATGGGATGCCGTCAAGCTTGGTGTCTAGCTGCAGCGCGGTGACCAGTTCGCGGGTGCCGGCGACCTTGAAGTCCATGTCGCCGAAGGCATCTTCTGCACCGAGGATGTCGGTGAGAGCAACGTAGCGGGTTTCGCCGTCGATCTCATCGGAGACCAGGCCCATGGCGATACCAGCAACAGGGGCCTTCAGTGGCACGCCGGCGTTGTACAGGGACAGCGTCGATGCGCACACCGAGCCCATGGAGGTGGAGCCGTTGGAGCCCAGCGCCTCGGAGACCTGACGGATGGCATATGGGAAGTCCTCGCGGGAGGGGATCACTGGGACCAGTGCGCGCTCAGCAAGGGCGCCGTGGCCAATTTCACGACGCTTCGGGGAACCAACCCGGCCGGTTTCACCGGTGGAGTATGGCGGGAAGTTGTAGTGGTGGATGTAACGCTTCGACTTCTCTGGGGTCAGAGAGTCAATCTGCTGCTCCATCTTGAGCATGTCCAGGGTGGTCACGCCCATAATTTGGGTTTCGCCGCGCTCGAACAAGGAGGAGCCGTGCGCGCGTGGGATCAGGTCGACCTCAACGCCCAGGTCACGGATGTCGGTGACACCGCGGCCGTCGATACGGAAGTGGTCGGTGAGAATGCGGTGGCGGACCACAGACTTCATCACGGCGTTGTAGGCCGCGCGCACTTCCTTTGCCTCGTCCTCGTCGAACTTCTCCACGATCTCTTCCATGTGGGAGTTCGTGGCCTCTTCGCGTTCCTGCTTGCCCTTAATGGACATCAGCTTCTGGATCTTTTTCGAGGCCATCTTCTCAACATCCTTGTAGATGTCGTCCGAATAGGCCGGGAACAATGGAAACTCTTGGGTTTCCTTGGCAACGGCGTCGGCAAGCTTGGCCTGGGCGCGGCAGAGCACCTCAATAAACGGCTTGGCTGCCTCAAGGCCCTCAGCGACGACAGCCTCCGTCGGAGCCGGAGCGCCCGCCTTGACGCGGTCGATGACGCCCTCGGTGGCGCCTGCCTCAACCATCATGATGGCGACATCGTCGACGGTCTTGCGGCCGACCTTCTTGGACACGATGCGACCAGCGACAACGATCTCAAACAGCGCCTGCTCGTGCTGCTCATGGGTTGGGAATGCCACCCACTGGCCCTTCGGATGCGCCTCGTCCGCGATCAGCGCCATGCGCACACCACCGACCGCACCGGAAACTGGCAGGCCGGACAGCTGAGTCGCGGCGGAAGCGCCGTTGATGGCGAGGACGTCGTACATGTCCTTCGGATCCATCGACAGCACCGTCACCACAACCTGAACCTCGTTACGCAGGCCCTTGACAAAGGTCGGGCGCAGCGGGCGGTCAATCAGTCGGCAGGCCAAAATTGCCTCGGTAGAAGGCCGGCCTTCACGACGGAAGAATGAGCCCGGAATGCGACCCGCAGCATACATCCGCTCTTCCACATCCACGGTCAGCGGGAAGAAATCGAAACCTTCCCGAGGCTGATTCGACGCCGTCGTCGTCGCAAGCAGCATGGTTTCTTCATCAAGGAAAGCAGTGACCGCGCCATCAGCCTGACGAGCAAGCTGGCCAGTCTCCAGGCGAATCGTGCGGGTACCGAAATCGCCGTTATCAATGGTGGCAGTTACGCCGTAGACGCCATAGTCAGGTTCAGAATAAAATGCAACATCGCTCATCTAAGCGAGTTCTCCTCAAATACTTCTTTGTTTAGCGACGGTCGTCGGTGCCGTCATCTCGAGGTCCAGTTGTCAGACTGTGCTACATAATATCAGATCTGCGCACGTCAACATCGGTGTCACCGGGATTGTGATGGGGTTGCTCGCAAACTCGAGACCTGGAACTCGAGTCTCGGTGAATAAAACCCACTTTTTGCCCGAAACGAGCCCGCTCTACTCCCAGTCTCGAATTCCAGGACTCGCACTTATGAGAAAACCCGCCCGTACCCCACCCCTCAGATGCCACAGCCACCCACTTCCCCCGCAAACTCGAGACCTGGAACTCGAGTCTCGGTGAATAAAACCCCCAAAACCCCCGAAACTAGCCCGCACTACTCCCAGTATCGAATTCCAGGACTCGCACTCAACCCCAAAACCCAGGCCCCGCAAACACAACGAACCCCACCTGCCAATAAATCAGCAGGTGGGGTTTGCCGTGAAAAAGTCTTATCGACGCAGGCCGAGGCGACCGATCAGGTCACGGTAACGCTCGACGTTGTTGTCAGCGAGGTACTTCAGCAGGCCCTTGCGGCGACCAACGAGAAGCAGCAGGCCACGACGGGAGTGGTGGTCGTGCTTGTGGAACTTCAGGTGCTCGGTCAGGATCTGGATGCGCTTGGTCAGCATTGCAACCTGAGCCTCTGGGGAGCCGGTGTCGGTCTCGTGCAGGCCGTACTCGGCCAGGATTTCCTTCTTCTGCTCAGTGGTAAGAGCCATGGAGTGTTCTCCTCGTAGTTATTTCAGTCCGCATGAAAAATCGCCTTGCTGCTCAGAAAGCCAAGACGGGTTGAACTGCTGCGAACCGCAGTACAGACCACGGTGCAATCTACCACGTGCAGGCCGGAAAATTAAAATCCCGCCACTAAATTTCGGAGACGAGTTACGAAGGTGGTGTGGAATCGCTCTGATTCTACGCCGACGGCAACGCGCGAGGTGGCCCCTTCTGGCCCTACTCGATCCCCAGCGCCGATGGTGCGTCCTCGGGTGGGTTCAGTGAGATCCACTGTCAGGTGAAGTGGCAGGCACATGACCAGGGTGGGGTCTACTGCTACTGCTGCTGCGAGGGGATCGTGCAGCGCGCAGCCTCCGAGGTGGGGCGCGGTGGTTGCGTAGGCGCCGATGTAGTAATCGGCGATGTCTGCGAGCAGGTCACCTGGAGTTGATAGCCCACGCCACTCTGCGGTGTCTGCGCGGGTGAGCACGGCTTGGTGAGTGACGTCGTGGCCGATCATGGTCACATCCATTTCGGATCGGAAGACTATGTCAGCGGCTTCTGGGTCTTGGTAGATGTTGGCCTCACTCCACGGGGTGACGTTTCCGGGGACGGTGAGTGCTCCTCCCATGACTACTACTTGAGCGCGGGTGAAGTCGGGCGCGAGCTGTACCGCGTCAGCGATGTTGGTCAGGGGCCCTGTGGCGACGATGATCAGGTCCGGGTGCTCGCGCGCCGCCTCGACCAGGAATGGGGCGGCCTCCCCCGCTGCGTCGGATTCGGCTGGTGGCAGGACGACGCCGCCGACGCCGTTGTCGCCGTGGATGAAGCGGGAAATCGGTAGCACCTCAAACGAGGTTGCGGTCAGGGCATGGGGCCTGCCGGCGTACACCGGGATGTCGCTGCGCCCAAGCATTGCGAGCAATGCCCGGGTATTGGCCACGCCTTCTTCGACCGTCACATTGCCAAATGTGCCAGTGACAGCGAGAAGTTCCACTTCCGGTGAGGCCAGAATGTAGGCAAGGGCGAGGGCGTCGTCAATGCCGGTGTCGAGGTCGAGGATTACTTTCATTTCAGGATCTCGCGGGTCCGGGCGACGTCGTTATGCATTGCCGCTAACAGTTCATCAACAGACTCGAACTTCTTCATTCCTCGCACGCGCTCCACAAAGAGCACGGTGCAGTCGTGTCCGTAAAGGTCAGCGTGTTGGTCGAGGATGTAGGTCTCCACGCTGCGTCGGGTGTCGCCGAAGGTAGGGTTGGTCCCCACCGAAATTGCGGCTGGGTAGCGGACTCCGCGTTCCATGTCCCCTTGGATCGGCGCGGTGGAGCCGATAACAAACCAACCTGCGTACACACCGTCCGTGGGCAGCGCTCGCTTTTGTGGGAAATACATGTTGGCCGTCGGAAAGCCCAGCTCTTTGCCGCCGCGACCGGCGCCACGCACGACAGTTTCGGTGACAGAGTACGGCCGGCCGAGCACCTTGGCAGCTGCGGCGACGTTGCCTTCGGACAGGAAGCGGCGCACGGTGCTGGAAGAACAGCGAACTCCAGAGTCCGTCAGCAATGGCATAACAACCACGTCAACGCCGTACTTCGCGCCCAGCTCCTGCAGGGTATCCGTGTTACCGGCGGCGCGCTGGCCAAAGGTGAAATTAGCACCGACGATCACGACGGCCGCCTTCAGAGTATCCACGAGCACGGAGGTAAAGAACTCTTCCGGGGTGAGCTGCGCTAGGTCGCGGGTGAATGGCAGGGCCAGCATGGCGTCAATGCCGAGGTCGGAGACCATCGCTGCCCGTTCTTCCATGGTGCCGAGCATCGGTGGCATCTTGTCAGGGCGAATCACAGCCGCCGGGTGCGGGTCGAAGGTCATGAGCACGCTCGGCAGGTTCAGCTCCCGGGCCCGCGCGGTTGCCTCCGTGATCAGGCTTTGGTGCCCACGGTGTACGCCGTCGAACACGCCGATGGTGACCACGCTGCGGGTCGCTACTGACACTTGCTCTAGTCCTTGCCAAATATCCACTGCACTAGATTACGTCATATGCTTGAGCAATGACTGACTTGCTCGACCGTTCTGGACTTGTGATCGTGGATAAGCCCGCGGGGATGACATCGCATGATGTGATCGCGCGGCTGCGGCGCTTCTTTGGCACCCGGAAAGTGGGCCACTCCGGCACCTTGGATCCGATGGCTACTGGTGTGCTTGTGGTCGGCTTGGAACGTGGCACCAAATTCCTGGCGCACCTGGTGACGGACACCAAAACGTATCAGGCGACGATCCGCCTCGGCCAGTCCACAACGACTGATGACAAGGAAGGCGAGGTCCTTACCACTACCCCATCCCACGCCAGCGTCGAGGATATTACGGCCGAGGTGGCGAAACTGACGGGCGAGATCATGCAGCGCCCCAGCTCGGTGAGCGCGATCAAGATCAACGGCAAGCGCGCCCACGAGCTGGTACGCGCCGGTGAGAAGGTGGAGATCCCGGAGCGTCCCGTGACGGTGCATCGCTTTGACATTCTGGATATCCGCCAGGAGGGCGACTTCCAAGATATTGATGTGGAGGTGTTCTGCTCCTCGGGCACGTACATCCGTTCGCTCGCCCGCGATCTGGGGGCGGCGCTGGGCGTCGGTGGGCACCTGACGGCGCTGCGTCGCACGACGGTGGGTCCGTACACCTTGGACGACGCACAGACGTTAGAGCAGCTGGAGGACACTCCCCGCCTGTCGCTGTCCCTGGATCAGGCGTTGGCGAAAGGGTTCCCGGTGCTTGAAGTGACGCAGCAGGAGGGCGCGGATTTGGCGATGGGTAAATGGCTCGCCCCGCGTGGTGTGAAGGGGGTGCATGCGGCGGTCACGCCGGAGGGGCATGCGGTGGCGTTGGTGAAAGAAAAAGGCAAGCGCTTATCGACGGTCTTTGTCGCCCGACCCTCGACCCTCTAAGACACCGCGGTGGTGGCGATCACGTAGCCGTCCTTGATCGCCCAACGCCCGGAGATAAATGGCACCGGTGTCGGCCTGACCAGCAGGTATGAGACGAAAGTACCGTCGTCCCGCAGGTCAATCTCGGCCTGCTCAAAGCCGAGCCAACGGTGCGTCAACGGGAACCACGCTTTGTAGGTGGCTTCCTTGGCGCAGAACAGCAGGCGATCGGCGCAGTCCACGCCGTTGCCTTTCAGCCGTTCGAGTTGGGCGTGTTCCCCATCGCGCGCGATCGAGCCCAGCACCCCGGTGGGTAGGGGTTCGGCGGGTTCGGCGTCGAGTCCCATGGAACGCACCAGCAGCCGCGGTGCGACGACGGCCGCCCGGAATCCATCGGTGTGGGTCAGAGATCCGCTGACTGAGGCCGGCCACAGCGGCATTCCACGTTCACCGCGCAGGATCGGCGCGCCGGTATCACGACCGAGCTCTTTGAGGGCTTGGTGGGCGCACCAGCGGGCATCGCCAAATTCAGCTTTCCGCACGTCCAGGGAGTGCGCCACCAGCGCGCGCTCCAGCGGGTGCAGGTGGTGGAAGTGATCCAGGGCGTGTTCCGGTTCCCCGGTGCGGAACGTGCAGAATTTCGCCGATGGTGGAAACAGGGAGCTATCCAGCATGTTCCACCTCCAGCACTGGGTATGGCCACGGGCGGTCCGGCGGGTAGGACTCCCATTCCCGCGGATAGCCGAGGGAGACCTCAATGTGGGGAATCCCAGCGACTTCGGTGATGCCCGGCATGTGCAGGTGCCCGAAAATGACCTGTTCAGCGCCGTAGCGCTGCGCCCAGGTTCTGGTGTGGCGGGTACCGCACCACAACCCGATTTCCGGCCACGGCATCTTCCCAATCGGTTCGTACACCAACGGCCAGTGGTTAATCAGAATGGTGGGTCCACTGACGCGACCGAGTCGCTTGATGGAATACGCGAGCCGGTCCCAGCACCAGGCCCGCACATCCACGAAGGGTTTGATGGCAAACTCGTCCGTCATCACCACTTGGACGTCGTGGGCGGCCTGGACGGCCTGCTCCACGGTGCGACCTGGCGCCCTGAAGGAGTAGTCGTACAGTGTGAACAGCGGAACGATGGTGCGACCCGCAAAAACCGGGTACGGGTCTTCGGGGGTCAGGACGTCGATAAGCCGGCAGCCCTCCACCAGCTCGTCGTACTTGTCGCGGCCTTTCGCGCGGTCGCCGCTGCGGCAGAACAGCTCGTGGTTCCCCGGCACCCAAATCACGCAGGCAAACCGACGCCGCAGCTTGGTTAGCACCTCCAGCACCAGCTCGGTTCGTTCCGCCACGTCGCCCGCCACGATCAACCAGTCGGAGGGGTGCCGCGGCTGGATGGAGTCAATCTCCGGGCCGTTCGCTTTCACAGCGGCGTGCAAGTCAGAGACAGCCCAAAGCGTTTGGGTGTATGCCATGGGTGTCTCCTTTCCTGCCAAGTGCTTTTAAATAGTAGCCCACTTCATACTCTGGAAACGTAGTAGCACCGCGATGGCGCGCAGAACTAGGAAGCTCATCAGGCCGCACCACACGCCCAGCAGCCCCCAGCCGAACGCCAGCGACAGCCACACCAACGGCAGGAAACCCGCGACAGCTGCCAACATGGTGGCGTTGCGCAAAAACGCGGCATCCGACGCACCAAGCAGCACACCATCGAAAGCGAATACCACGCCGCCGATCAAGACCATGGCGCACATCAGCCACCACGGGCCGTTGATCGTCTCCCGCACGTGCGGATCCGTAGTGAACAGCGCCGGGATCACGGTGCGCCCCAGCAGCAACGCCAGGGCCAATCCCCCAGCAAGCAGCATGGAGTACTGCACTACCTTCACGCCGACCCGTCGCGCCATTGCCACCGAGGACGCGCCAAGCGCCGAACCGATGAGTGCCTGCGCCGCGATAGCCAGGGAATCCAGCACGAGCGTGAGGAAAGACCACAGTTGCAGCATGATCTGGTGCGCCGCAAGCGAGACCTCACCAAACCGCCCCGCCACCGCCGCGGCCGAGACAAAAGACACCTGCATCAGCGCGGAGCGAGCGATCAGATCCTTACCCAAGCCAAGCTGGCGCTTGATCACCGCCAGGTCAGGCCGCCAACTACCGCGGTGCGCGCGCACCAAGGCGAGGAAAAAGCCCAGGAAGGTGATCGTTTCCCCGATCAGGTTGGCCCACGCCGAACCGACGATGCCGAACCGATGCACCAGGATCGGAACCAATATCGCGCTCGGGATCACCCCGGCCAGGGTGAAGAGCAGCGGTAGTCGGGTGTTGTGGAGCCCGCGGAGCCAGCCGTTTCCGGCCATCGTCGCCAGAATCAGCGGAATACCGAGCGAGGCGACCCGCAGCCACAGCGCAGCTTCCGCCGCCACCGTCGATTGGCCGGAGAGCCACAGCGAGAGCGTCGGGGCGCTCAGCCACACTGTCACGGCTAGCAGCAGACCAACGGCGAACGCCACCCAGGTGGCCTGGACTCCTTCCGCGACGGCTTCCGCCCGCTTCCCCGCCCCGAACAATCGGGCGGACCGGGCGGTGGTGCCGTAGGACAGGAACGTCAATTGCGTGGTGACCTGCGCCTGGATCGTGGTGGCCGCTCCGAGCGCCGCGAGGTCGGTGGCCCCCAGCCTGCCCACGACAGCCGTGTCGAGCAGCAAATACAGCGGTGTTGCGGCGAGCACGCCGAGCGCAGGCAGTGCCAACCCGAAGATGGTCCGGGCGTCTACCCGCACCTGCTTTTCGACGGCCATCAGTTCAGAACCGCGCCCACCGCAGCGAGCAGTTCCTGATGAACCTCGGCAACGGTGCCAGTAGTGGTGTAACCGGCGGCGCGCACGTGTCCCCCACCACCTATGCGCGCAGCGATGGCGGAGACGTCGATGTCCTTGGTAGTGCGCAGTGATACCGCGAACCAGCCCGGTCGGTATTCCTTGAACACGGCCCCGACGTCCGCAGCGCCCACGCCACGGACGTAGTCAACGAGGCTTTCCACTTCGTTCATGGCGCAGCCTTGGATGAGGTCGTGGGTGGCGGTGAGGATTGCGACTCGATGTCCGTCGATCTCCGGTACAGTGATCGCAGACAGCACCTGCCCGACCATGCGTAAACCGGGGATGGAGACATCATCCATGAGTGCGCCGGCGATGCAGCGGGTGTTGATGCCAGTGGCCACCAGTTCGCCGGCCAGCTCATGCATCGCGGGGCGACCCCAGCGGAAACTTCCCGTGTCCGTAACCAGGCCCGCGTAGATGCTGTGCGCGATGCTAGTGGTCAGCTCCACACCGAGGTCGCGCAGCCACGCCCTGAGGATCGTGGTGGTGGATTCCGCGGTGGGATCCAGCAGCTGCCAGGTGCCAAAGCCGGTGTTGGAGGCGTGGTGGTCCACCATGATGATCGGAGTGTCGGTGTCGCTGAGCGCGCTGGAGAACGCGCCGGTGCGATCCAGGGATCCGCAGTCTAGCACCACGTAGAGGTCCGCTTTGGGTAGTTCGGTAGCACAGGTGATCTGGTCTGCCAGCGGGATGCTGAGCAGATTCGCGGCAAAGGCCTCCGGCTGACCGATCCAGCCGGAGGCAGTTTTCCCAAGCTGGTGCAGTGCCTGCAGCACGGTGGTCACGCTGCCGATGGCGTCGGCGTCTGGCCGGATGTGGCCCATCACGGCGATGGTGCTGGCCTCAGTTACCGCTGCGGTGGCTGCACGAAAATCCACGGTTTACTCGTCCTTATACGGGTTGGCGTCACCGGCAGGAGTGGCGTTTTCGGCGAGCTTGCGCAGTTCTTCGTCGCGCTTGCGGGCCTTGGCCAGCAGGTCTTCCATATGGGCGGAGCTTTCCGGCACGGTGTCGAGCTTAAAGGTGAGGGTGGGGGTAAACCGCACACCGAGCTGATCGCCGACGATCTTGCGGAGCTGGCCGCGGGCGCGGTGGAGGGCTTCCGCAGCGGCGGCGGTGTCTGGTTCATCATCGATGGAGGCACCGCGGACCGTGTAGTAGACGGTGGCGTCGTGCAGGTCGCCGCTGACGGTGCAGTCAGTGATGGTGACGTATTCGAGTCGGCGGTCCTTGATCTGCAGTTCGACGGCGGACGCGACGATCTGCAGGATGCGCTTGGCCAGTCGTGCCGAACGGGCGTTGTCAGCCACGTGAGGCCTCCTTCAGTTGGGTATTACTTGTGCGGTACCAGCTTAACTAACATGCGTGTGAGACGAAAACAGGCACCCAAGTTTTCCCTGGGTGCCTGCGTTTCACTTTCGCGTTTTTAGGTGCGTGGAATTTCAACCATTTCGTAGACCTCGATGATGTCGCCTACCTGGATATCAGGGTAGGACAGCACCATACCGCACTCGTAGCCTGCGGAGACTTCCACCACGTCGTCCTTTTCACGACGCAGCGAGTCGATGTTGGTCTTGTCCGCCACGACGTTGCCGTCGCGGATGAGACGGGCCTGGGCGTTACGACGCACCTTGCCGGATTCCACCATGCAGCCTGCGATGAGGCCGACAGCGGAGGCCTTGAAGATCGCGCGGATCTCAGCCTTACCCACTTCGCGCTCTTCGTAGATCGGCTTGAGCATACCCTTGAGGGCCTGCTCGATCTCTTCGATGGCGCGGTAAATGATGGAGTAGTACCGGATTTCGACGCCTTCGGCGTTTGCTTCCTCGGTGGCCTTGCCTTCAGCGCGAACGTTGAAGCCAATGATCACGGCGTCGGATGCAGCTGCCAGGGAGACGTTGGTCTGGGTGACGGCACCAACACCACGGTCGATGATGTTGAGCTGTACTTCGTCGTCCACCTCGAGGCCAAGCAGCGCTTCTTCCAGTGCTTCCACGGAACCGGCGTTGTCGCCCTTGAGGATGAGGTTGAGGGTGCTGGTTTCCTTGAGCACTGCGTCCAGGTCTTCCAGGGAGACGCGCTTGCGTGCCTTCGCTGCCAGTGCGTTGCGCTTGCGAGCGCTGCGCTGGTTAGCGATCTGGCGTGCCACGCGGTCGTCTTCCACCACGAGGATGTTGTCGCCCGCGCCTGGGACAGCGTTGAGGCCCTGGACCTGGACTGGGCGGGATGGGCCTGCCTCTTCCACGTCCTCACCGTATTCGTCGACCATGCGGCGGACACGACCGAAGGCGTCGCCAACCACGATGGAGTCACCGATGCGCAGCGTACCGCGCTGAACCAGGATGGTGGCCACTGGGCCACGACCACGGTCGAGGTGGGCTTCGATGGCCACACCCTGTGCGTCCATGTCTGGGTTGGCGAGCAGCTCGAGGGAAGCGTCGGCGGTGAGCAGCACGGCTTCCAGCAGCGCTTCGATGTTCTGGCCCTGCTTTGCGGAGATGTCCACGAACATGGTGTCGCCACCGTATTCTTCTGGGACCAGGCCGTATTCGGTGAGCTGGCCACGGATCTTCTCCGGCTGAGCGCCTTCCTTATCGATCTTGTTCACTGCAACAACGATCGGCACGTCTGCTGCTTGAGCGTGGTTAATTGCTTCCACGGTCTGTGGCATAACGCCGTCGTCAGCTGCGACAACGAGGATCGCGATATCGGTGGACTTGGCACCACGGGCACGCATAGCGGTAAACGCCTCGTGACCTGGGGTATCCAGGAAGGTGATGGTGCGGTCCTGGTCTTCCAGGTGGACTTCCACCTGGTAAGCGCCGATGCCCTGGGTGATGCCGCCGGCTTCACCCTTACCCACGTTGGCCTTACGGATGGTATCCAGCAGGCGGGTCTTACCGTGGTCGACGTGACCCATGACGGTGACCACTGGTGGACGCTGGGCGAGATCTTCCTCGTCACCTTCGTCTTCACCGAACTGTAGGTCGAAGCTCTCCAGGAGCTCGCGGTCTTCGTCCTCTGGGGAGACGACCTGAACCTTGTAGTTCATTTCCTCACCGAGCAGCATCAGGGTCTCTTCGGACACGGATGCGGTTGCGGTGACCATCTCGCCGAGGTTGAACAGTGCCTGGACCAGAGCTGCTGCGTCGGCACCGATCTTCTCAGCGAAGTCGGACAGGGAGGCACCGCGGGCAAGACGCAGGGTTGCGCCACCGCCGTCGGGCAGGCGTACGCCACCAATGACGTTTGGTGCCTGCATTGCCTCGTATTCGCTGCGCTTCTGACGCTTCGACTTACGACCCTTGCGTGGTGCGCCACCTGGGCGTCCGAATGCACCGGCAGTACCGCCGCGACGTCCGCCGCGACCGCCACCGCCGCCACCGCCACGGTTGAAGCCACCTGGGCCACCGCCTGGACCGCCGGAGCCACCACGACCGCGTCCGCCACCAGCTGCACGGGATGGCATCTGGCCTGGGCTTGGGGCGTTGTGTGGCATCATCGCTGGCGATGGACGACGTCCGCTGCCCTGACGCTCCTCGGAACCGCCCTGTGGGCGTGCGCTGCCGCCACGGTTCTGGCCTGGGCGTGCGCCACCTGGGCGTGGGCCACCCTGGCCTGGACGTCCGCCACCTGGGCGTGGACCGCCCTGACCTGGGCGTGGACCGCCCTGACCTGGGCGTGGTGCTGGTCGTTCGGAGCCACCGCCGGTGGAGAATGGGTTGTTAGCTACGCGTGGTGCTCGACCACCTGGCTTCGGACCAGGCTTGGCCATTGGGCGTGGCATGGCCTGCTCGCCCGGCTTGGCACCTGGCTTCGGGCCTGGCTTTGCGCCGCCCTGCGCTGGGCCCGGCTTTGGGGCACCAGGCTTCGGCGCGCCAGGCTTTGGTGCACCTGGCTTCGCGACGCCAGGGGTTGGAGCCTGGAACTGTGGTTTTGCGCCTGGCTTTGGCGCTGCGGGCTTAGCTGGCTCAGCAGGCTTCGCTGCAGCTCCCGGCTTTGGTGCGCCAGGCTTTGGCGCAGCTTTAGGAGCTGGCTTTGGTGCAGCTTTGGGGGTTGGTTTTGCTTCTTCGGCAGGCTTTGCGGCTTCGCCACCGTTCTTCTTTTCGTAGAACTGGGTCATCTTCTTGACCACAGGTGGCTCAATGGTGGACGAAGCCGTCTTAACGAATTCGCCCTGTTCCTTCAGGGTTGCGAGCAGTTCCTTGCTGGTAATACCGAGCTGTTTTGCCAACTCGTGTACACGTAGCTTTCCGGGCACTTTTCTCCTCTATGTTTTCTAGAAGTCTCCAAGGCCCTTGCCAGCAAGGTGCTTGAAGCTTCTAGGTGTCTACTGTGACGTTCATCGCTGATGCTTCATCGTGTGCTCATCAGTGTGTAGTCTTCCTTTAACTTTCTTCGGGTCCAGCAACAAGTGCTGTGAGGTACTTACGTACAGGACCTGTGTCTGGCGTGCCAGACACCCTAAGCGCCCTCCCGAAGGCTCGGCGCTGTTCAGCGGTGTCCAACGCAGTGAGCGTTGGGGTAATCCATGCGCCCCGGCCTGGACGTTTCCGTTCCGGGTCGGGTACCACCACGTCGCCTGCTTCCCTGCTGAGCACGACTCGGAGGAGCTGTGTGTCAGGGAGAACCTGTCTTGTTGCTATGCATGTCCGCAGCCGGATCGCTTTGGTCATGCATCACTACTTTCTGGTCTGTTGCGGTTGTGGTGGCGGAAAATGGCAACACAAAATCGCCGCCCCGCACACGGGCCGTCATCCACTCTACGCGAAGAGGGCTAAAAAGTTAACCCAGGGTTCACCCTTTTACTGTGCGTCGGAGCGGATATCGATCTTCCAGCCGGTCAGTCGCGCGGCCAAGCGGGCGTTTTGCCCTTCCTTTCCGATAGCCAAGGACAGCTGGTAGTCCGGCACGGTGACCTGGGCATGCTGTGCTTCGGCATCGATGATCTGCACATTGACCACCTTGGATGGGGCCAGGGCATTGCCGACGAACTTCGCTGGATCCTCGTCGTAGTCGATGATGTCGATCTTCTCACCGCGCAGCTCGTTCATGATGTTGTTCACACGCTGTCCGCGAGGGCCAATGCAGGCACCCTTGGCGTTGAGGCCTTTCACCGTGGCGCGAACGGCGATCTTGGTCCGGTGACCTGCTTCGCGAGCGATACCCATGATTTCGACGGCGCCGTCGGCGACTTCTGGGATTTCCAACTCGAAAAGGCGCCGCACGAGTTCGGGGTGCGTACGAGAGAGGGAGATTTGGATCTTACGGGACTGGCGGGCGACCTCCACGATGAAGGTCTTGACGCGGTCGCCGTGGGCGAGCTTCTCGCCGGGGATTTGTTCGCCGGGCAGCAGGAGGCCGTCTTGACCTTCGAGTTCGGTGCCCAGGTTGATGACCACGATGCCGCGTTCGTTGGCGATGGCGTCGGCTTCAACGACGCCGGAGACGATGGTGCCTTCGAGGCCGGAGTACTGGTCGTATGCTTGGGACGCTTCGGCTTCGCGCAGCTTCTTCACGATAGCGTCGCGCACTGCGAGGGCGCCAACGCGTCCGAAGTCTGCGGGGGTGTCGTCGAATTCGCTGGTGACGTTGCCGTCTTCATCAAGTTCGGAGGCGATCACGGCAACATTGCCGGTGACCTGGTCGATATCGATGCGGGCGTCGACACCTTCGTTGCCGGGGGTGGAGCGGTAGGTGTCGAGCAGCGCCTGCCCGATCGTGACGATTAGGTCCTGAACTGGGACTTTCTTGTCCTTTTCGATGGCCTCCAACGCCTTGATGTCAATATTCACTTGTTGTCCTCTCGCCATGCGATGGCTTCGTCATAGGTCAGGCCGGCGAGTTCTTTTTCGTCGGCGGGTACTGTTGAGAATTCAATTTCTACCACCGCGACCGCACCTGAGGCCAATTCCAGGTTCTGAATGCCCAGCTTTTTCCCATCGCGGGTGATGAGGATTACGTCGGTTTCGGCGTCGTTAAGCGCGCCAATGCGTGCGAAGCTGCGCTGCCCGTCGCGAGTGACGGCCACCTTGCGACCACGGTTGCGGCGCCAGTGGCGAGGTTGCATGAGCGGCTTGTCGACGCCAGGCGTGGTGACCTCGAGACTGTAGCCAGGACCGAAGCTGACGTCGCCCCGAGATTCCGCCTGGTCGAGGGCGGCGCCGATGTCGTTGGAGATGACTTCGAGGAGGTCGAGGTCGGGGCGCTCGTCGCGGTCGACGGCGATGGCGACGACGGACTTGGCGCCCGCCTTCGTGATCTTCATGCCCTCAAGATCCATGTTGTAGCTGCTCAGCACGGGCGTGATCAGCTCGGTGATTTTATCTTCGGTCGGAAAAGCCATGGCTACCACAATAGCGCGCCCAGGTCGGTAGACTAACCCGCTGTGAAACTACGTCTGCTTGCCGTCGCTTCCCTGTTCGCGTTGACCGGATGCTCCATCATCCCACCCACTCCAAACGCCACACTGGTAACGCTCGGCGAGGCAGCGCTCGGCGACGCCGCCGGCTCCCCAGACTCCGACTACGCGACACTGCGCTCCGCCCAGGCACAAGCCCTCTTCGCCGAGGTCGCCCGCCTGTGCGGAAACACCTCCGACGGCACCGTACCCGACGCCTGCATCTACCCCACCGCCGACGCCACCCCTAGCTCGAACAGCCCTGCGGAAGCGATGGCTAGCGTCCGCGACGTATTCAGCAAAATCCCGGCGGAATCCCAGCCCCGGCTCGCCGTGATGTACGCCCAACTCGCGATGCTCTCCCCCGCCACCACCTTCGCCGCCACCGATTCGCCCCCTTCCGGAATGCGAGATTGGGAACAAGGCGTCCTCTTCGGCCTCGACCACGCCCACGCCTACACCGGCGAACCCATCACCCGCCTGATCAGCGCGCACTCGGAAGTACTGGCAGCACTACCCGCCGGGTCCACACCCAGCCCCATCGCCTTCGACCTCAGCAACTACCCGCAAGTAAGCTCCGCGGACACCGCACGCGAGTTCGCCCTCGCCATCGAATCCGACAGCGCACAACGCTGGCTCATCGCAGCCACCGAAAACCCAAATGACCCCTTTGCCCTCATCCAGGCAGGTAACGCAGCCTCCAGGTACGCCGACCTCGCCCGCGAATCCGGACTGGACCCCATGGCAGCCGAGTTTTTGCAGCTCGGGTAAAGGGTGCGGGGGTTATCGGTGATTTAGTGGCCACGCTCCCGCCCCAACGCAAAACTCGAGTCCTGGAATTCGAGACTCGGTGAATAAAACCCTGGATTCCAAGCTTTTGGACCCGGCCTACTCCCAGTCTCGAATTCCAGGTCTCGCACTTTACTCAGACCGTGGCTGGGAGCACACTCAAAGATTGAATGCGCGCGTTGCCCCAGCCAGAAATATCCCCAGCGCGTATTCGCCAGTCAAATTTGCCCCATGTTAGGAAAAGTACTCTTCCCACGACCAGGCATTTTGATGTAGCACTGTGTCTAACATGGGGCAGATTATCTGAAGCATGTCCTCAATAGGGGATGGACCCACGCAGACAAACCAATCGACACCTGGAATTCGAGACTCGGTGTATAAAACCCCCAAACCCCCGCAAAACACCCACATCTACTCCCAGTCTCGAGTTCCACGTCTCGAACTCAAACCCAAAACCCCATCAAAAAAGCCCCCACCCAACAGGATGGGGGCCGACTAGAACTTAGCCCAGCAGCTCTTGCACCTTAGCTAGTGCGGAGTCGTAGGCGATTTCGAGGGTTTCGCCGCCGCGGATGCGGATTTCTACGTTTCCGTCGGCGAAGCTGCGGCCCAGGATGACGACCAGTGGCATGCCGAGGAGTTCGGCGTCTTTGAATTTGACGCCTGGGGATACTTTTGGACGGTCGTCGAAAAGCACGTCAATGCCAGCGTTGGAGAGCGAGGCGGCGAGGGACTCGGCGGCTTCGCCCGCGGCGGCGTCCTTGTTGGCGACGGCGATGTGGACCTGGAATGGCGCAACTTCTGCCGGCCAGACGAGGCCCTTGTTGTCGTGCATTTGTTCTGCGAGCACTGCTACCAGGCGAGAGACGCCGATGCCGTAGGAGCCCATGGTCGGGATGGCGGTTTTTCCGTTTTGGTCGAGGATCTGCACGTCCATGGCGGTGGTGTACTTGCGGCCGAGCTGGAAGATGTGGCCGATTTCGATGCCGCGTTCCAGGGTGAGGGTGCCCATGCCTTCCGGCGCTGGGTCACCTTCGCGGATTTCGGCGACCTCGATGTACGCGTCGATGGTGAAGTCGCGGCCACAGACCATGTCCACGGCGTGCTTGTCGCGGGCGTCGGCGCCGGTGATCCAGCGGGTGCCTGACACAACACGCGGGTCGGCGAGCACGCGGACATCGTTTTCTTGCAGTGCCCGTGGCCCGATGAAGCCCTTGACCAGGAATGGGTACTTGGCAAAGTCCTCCTCTGACAGCAGCTCAACCTCGGCTGGTTCGAAGGAGGCTTCGAGGCGCTTCATGTCGGCCTCGCGGTCGCCTGGCAGGAGCACGCCGGTGAGTTCCCAGTCCTCGCCCGGCTGGCGAACCTTCACCGCAAGACACTTGAGGGTGTCGGCAGCGGTCACATCAAGGTCTGCGGATTGCGCCCAGTCCACCAAAGCTGCGATGGTCACGGCACCGGGGGTCTCGTGTACGACGGCCTCTGGCTGCCCGTCGATGGGTTGCTCCACGCCCGGCTGCGTCACCACGGCCTCGACGTTCGCGGCGTAGTTACCTTCGGTAGCGGACACAAAGGTGTCTTCGCCGTTTTCGGAGATCGCGAGGAATTCCTCGGAGGCGGAGCCGCCCATGGCGCCGGAGGTTGCAGCGCAGATGGCGTACTTCACGCCCAGGCGGTCGAAGATCCGCTGGTAGGCCTTGCGGTGCGCCTGGTAAGAGGCCTCGAGCCCCTCATCGGACATGTCGAAGGAGTAGGAGTCCTTCATCACGAATTCGCGGCCACGGAGGATGCCGGCGCGTGGGCGCTCCTCGTCGCGGTATTTGGTCTGGATCTGGTACAGCGTGACCGGGAAGTCCTTGTAGGAGCTGTACAGGTCTTTGACTGCCCAGGTGAACATCTCTTCGTGGGTGGGGCCGAGGAGCATGTCTGCGTCCTTGCGGTCCTTGAGGCGGAAGAGGGAGTCGCCGTATTCGGTCCAGCGGTTAGTGATTTCGTAAGGCTCGCGTGGCAGCAGAGCCGGGAAGGCGAGTTCCTGGGCGCCGATGGCGTCCATTTCTTCTCGCACGACGGCCTCAATGTTGCGGAGGACTTTCAGTCCGAGCGGCAGCCAGGAGTAAATGCCGGGGGCGACGCGGCGGATGTAGCCGGCGCGGACGAGCAGCTTGTGGCTTGGGACTTCGGCGTCTGCCGGGTCTTCGCGCAGGGTGCGAAGGAACAAAGAGGACATGCGAGTGATCATGGAACGCTATTCTATACGGCGTCATGATGATTATTCTTCCGCCCTCCGAAACCAAGGCGCATGGTGGCGTCGGCAAGCCACTGCTTCTCGACGCCCTATCCTTCCCTTCCCTGAACCCGACCCGCTCGGCGATTGCCCGCGACCTGTCTGAGCTGGACGTTGATACCGCATGTCAGGCGTTGAAGCTGTCCGATAAGTTGCGCCCCGAGGCGGAGTTGAACCAGCAGCTATTCACCTCCCCCACGATGCCGGCGATCCAGCGCTACACGGGCGTGCTGTACGACGCCCTCGATCCCACCACCCTGCCCGCCACAGACTCGCTCTTCATTTGTTCCGCCCTGTTTGGTCTGGTGCAGGCAAGCGACATGATCCCCCACTACCGACTCTCGGGCGGCACTAAACTCCCCACGGTTGACGGAGCAGCTCCGACCATGAAGGCACGGTGGGGTTCGCTGATTACGGATGCGATCACGAGCCACGATGGCCTGAAAGTTGACCTGCGCAGTGGCACATACCAGCAGTTAGGACGCGTCAAAGATGCTGTAACGGTGCGGGTGGAAAAGGACGGCAAGGTCGTCAGCCACTTCAACAAGCATTATCGCGGGCTGGTGGCTCGGGAGCTGGCGCTGGCGGAGCCGTGCGGCTCCATCGCTGACGTCATGCGGACGCTCAACACCGCTGGGATGCAGGTCGAGCAGCGTTCGGAGACGGAGCTGTGCCTCATGGTGTAGCAATTACCCGCAGCCGCTTAGCTTAGACTAACCTATCTAACTATGACTAAAACATCACGCATCGTCCGGGCAGCTAGTGTGGTGGCAATGGGCGTCGTTACGCTCGCGCTTGCTGCTTGCGGCACTGACGCCCCAGAACCCGCACCGACCACCACCCCGGCCACGCCAACCCCCCAGGTAGCCGAACCGGCCGTCACAGCGGACAAGACCGAGAGCCTTAGCGAGGGCGACACCATCACCGCGAAGGCCACCGGCCTGAACCCGAAGCGGGGCTACTACGCCGCGATCTGCGCCACCTCCGGCCCAGCCGGCGCTCCCCCGCTGTGCACCGGCGAGCGCGCCGATACCGCAGCGCAGCAGTGGCTGACCAACAAGCCGGGTGGCACCGTCCCGCTTCACGACGATGGTTCCGCCGAATTCACCCTCAAAGCCGTATCCACCGGCCCTGACCTGGACTGCAAGGCCACCGAATGCGTGCTCAAGGTGTTCGGCGACCACACCGAGGGCTTCACTCCGGTAGCTGAGGTGCCGGTGTCCTTCTCTTAACCGCCCTGTGCGGACGCCCAGCTCTTACGCGATCTTGGTTACCTCGAAGCGGCACTGTGGGTACGCGAACGCTTCCTGGGCCTTGATCAGCTCCAGTTCAGCGGAGCCGGATTCGTAGGTCACCTTCAGCAACTCGTACACGCTGGCGGCAGTGTTGCCGAGGGCGATAGACAGATCACCAGCGATGCCAGCTCCGCGTACCAGGTTGCCTGCAAACAGGGCCGCGGTCACGTCGCCCGACCCGTTGCGCTTGAACGGAAGGTACGGCGTGGACACCAGCCAGGCGCCCGCGCTGTTCACGGCCAGCATCTCGATGGTGTCCTCTGGGGCTTCTGGGCGCAGCACGCTGGTGACCAGCACGGCCTCCGGCCCCATCTCGCGGGCGGCGTGAGCTGCTGCGATGGTGGATTCCAGGTCAGAAACCTCGCGGCCGGTTAAGTATCCGAGCTCGAACTGGTTCGGGGTAATGACGTCCGCGACTGGCACCACCTTGTCGCGCAGCAGTGGCGGGATGTCGTCGGAAACGTGGCAGCCACTCTTGGCGTTGCCCATCACTGGATCGCAGGAGTAGATGGCCTGTGGGTTGCGCTCCTTGACCAGGGCGACTGCCTCAACGATGGCGTCCGCGATGTCGCTGCCACCCTGGTAGCCGGAGATGATGGCGTCGGCGTCGCCCAGGCGGCCAAGCTCGTCGATGCCCTGGATCACAGCGCGCACGTCAGTGGCAGGGATCAGCGGGCCGCGCCACTTGCCGTAGCCGGTGTGGTTAGAAAAGGCGACGGTGTGGACGGGCCAGACTTCAAAGCCCGCGCGTTGCAGCGGGAATACGGCAGCGGAGTTGCCAACGTGGCCGAAGCTCACGTGCGACTGGATGGACAGGATCGACGGGGTGTGTTGTTCGTTCATTCGTCTATTGTGCACCGCGGGCAGTTAGAAGCCCGACATAGGCCTGCGTCTATTCGCTTTTATTTCGGATCGACGTTGCTTTGCTGCTTTACGACGCCGCAGCGCCGCCCGCGTCGGCCTCGTCGGCCGGCGTTTCGGAGGTGGCGGAGCGACAGCCTCACGCAGCAGCTCCCCGAGACGCCGCCGGGCTTCCGCGCGGTTGCGGACTTGGGAGCGTTGCGCGGCGACCGAGACTGTGAGGACCGTGCCGTCGAGGCGCGCCGCGAGGTTGCGCAGGGCGCGGCGGCGGTGGGCGTCGGAAAACACGGTAAGGGTTGCGAGGTCTACGGAGAGCTGCACCTTACTGTCGGTGGTGTTCACGCCCTGACCGCCGGGGCCACCCGAGCGAGCGAAGCGTTCCCGCAGCTCGGCGGCCGGGATGACCAGGCCACGCGGGAGGCCCGGGCCCGGTGCGATAGTCAAGGGGTCCATGGGGACCAGTGTAAGGGGCTACACTTGGCCCCATGCTTTTCGACGCCCTCCCCCGCACCAACACCCAGGTCACCCCGGGCGTCGTTCACTTGCCCAATTGGTTGCCGATTGATCAGCAGGCAGACATTATCGGCCAGCTGCGAGCCATTGCCCGTGCGCTCTCCGGCACGCCGTTGGCCATGGCACGCCCACAGCTGAAAAGTGGCCGCATGCAGGTGTTTATGCTGCACCTGGGTCGCTATTGGGCGACCAATCCGTATCGCTACGTCACACACGTCGCAGGCCAGCCCGTGCCGCCGATCCCCGCGAATCTGACGAAGCTCGCCATGGACGCGCTTGACGAAGCCTCGCACTACGACAGCTCACTAACCACCACGTCCTTCCGCCCCGACATGGCGCTGGTGAACTACTACCCGCCCGGCGCCACCATGGGCTTGCACCAAGACCTGAACGAGGATTCCCCCGCACCCATCGTGTCCCTCTCCATCGGCGACGAAGCACTGTTTCGGATCGGCGGCACCGAGAATAGGAATAAGCCCTGGGACGACGTCACCCTGACCAGCGGCGACATCATCGTCTTCGGCGGCCCGAAACGCCTCGCCTTCCACGGCGTGCCACAAACCCGACCGGGCACGCTCCCCGAAGGCTGCGGGCTTAGCGACGGCCGGATCAACATCACCTTTAGGCAAGTGGAGGCATAGACGATGAGTAACGATTTTAACGCCGATGCGACATGCAAGCCCTCTCTCACCGAGGCCGCTTTACGGTACCCCAGGCGGTTCGGTTGGGGTTTTACAGCGCTGGCGGCAATCGCGTCGTATGTGCAACTGCTCCTTCCCTATCGCTGGAGGAACGTAACCGAGGTTGTTCTGGGCATTATTGTCGTTGCCACATTCGTCGCGAATTGTTATTTGGCTGCTAAAACGAAGCGCGCGGAACTCTGGTTCGCTGCAGTACTGGCTTTGGCATCGCCATTGTTAGTGATAATCATCGCGATGCTGATTTTCCTTTAAAACCGCAGCACGTCTATCCCATTGAACCACGAATCAGAATCTCCGAGCTGAACGGTACGTGCATTAACGAGGTCAGCCTCAGCTGCAGCAGGGTCCCGCGAATCACGTAATCCAAGAAGATTCTTCAGCGTCGAAGTTCCTGGCTCGATATACGGGTCAAGAGGCGCCACATTTTCTAAGCCAACCCGAATCGTGCGCGAGTGCGTTCCACTAACTGCGTCGCTGAGATTTCGCCGACGACATAGCGCTCAGCGTCTTCGTTGTAGGCCCTACTTGTGATGAGACCCTCCAACATATTTGAATGTTTTGCCTGTTCAACGCTATCTTTGCGCAGTTGTTGCAGATTCATTTTGGGCTCCTTTACTTCCAAAACTCTACCCACATCGTCGTTGACGATGGCAGTACGTACACATGGGAGCACTCAAGCAGAGGTCAATGTGGGGTCATCGTGATCTAAAGCAGTTCCCCAAACAGGTGCACCACAGCTTCCATGTCGCATGGTTCGTCTTAGCTTTTCTGTTCGACGTGACAGTTACGTGTCCTCCCCGGATGTAATGCTGTGTTCAGCAGAGCAAACGCCGCGGAAAACACCGAAAAATTGGCTTTTACCTGCTACGATATTGAATTTGCAAGATTGTTGATTGAACGGAGAGCCATGTCCCCTACCCCTGAGCAGATCGCCCAGGCCCGCAGCACTACAGCCAACGCAGTGTGGAATACGGCGGATCGTTATTTGCGCAGCGTGGTCGAACCGGAGGAATACGGCGACTACATCATCCCGTTCGCAGTCCTGCGACGCATTGAGTGCATGTTGGACGCCAAACGTGAAGCGTTCAACGAACTGTACAGCAGAATGTCTCAGGGCGGCACTAAGGACATCAACCCGCGGATGCTGAGCTTGCGCGCGTCCCACGAGCTGCAGCTGTCCTTCTATAACACGTTCCCGCTCGATTTGAAGGCCATCGGCAGTAATGATGACAACGTGGATGTGGCCCTCAAGAGCTACATCGATTCTTTCTCCGACAACCTGACAGACATTTGGCGCGCATTTAAGTTCCACGACAAAATCGACACTTTGCATGCCGCTGGCCGTCTGTTCGGCGTGGTCCAGCACTTCGCAGGTATCGACATGCACCCTGACCTGCTGCCCGACACCGCGATGGGCGACATGTTCGAGGACATCATGTACCGCGCGTTCAACACCAAGGGCAAGAGTGCGGGTGCGTTCTACACCCCGCGTGACGCAATCTCCCTCATGGTGGACATCTTGTTCTCCTCTGATGACGAGGGCTTATCCGGTAAATCTCCCAGCCGTACGATTTACGATCCGTGTGCCGGAACGGGTGGCATGTTGCTCGTGGCGAAAAATGAGCTGCAAGCATTCAACCGGAACGCCCAAGTTTCGCTCCACGGCCAGGAGTTGATGGATTTCGCGTACGGTATCGGTAAAGCAGACCTGATTATGCTCGGCAACAAGCCGGAGTCCATTCTCCAGGGCGATACGCTGGTCAACGACCGTTTCGAGGGCCAGACCTTCGACTACATCCTCACCAACCCACCGTATGGTTCCGACTGGTCTGCGGTCTATGACGATGTGGCTCGCGAAGCAGCCCGGGAGGGTTCCCGCTTTAGCCACGGGCTGCCCGCCAAGTCCGATGGCCAGATGTTGTTCCTGTCCCATGTGATACACAAGCTAACGGATCCACACGGTGAGACCGGTGGTGGGCGTGCGGGCATCGTCCTCAACGGCTCGCCCCTGTTCACGGGCGCTCCCGAGTCCGGCCCTGACCGTATCCGTGCATGGCTGCTTACCGACGACCTGGTGGACGCGATCATCGCCCTGCCCACCTCCATGTTCTACGGCACCGGCATTGCCACCTACATCTGGATTCTGGATAAAAATAAGGAGCCGCACCGCCGGGGCAAGATTCAGCTCATTAACGCAGCCGACCAGTGGTCCCCAATGCGTAAAGGTATGGGTGACAAGCGACGTGAGCTTTCCCCGAAGGATCGTGAGATCATCACCAAGGCGTACGCAGCTTTCGAGGAGTCCGATATTTCCAAGATCGTCACCGCAGACGACCTTGGGTTCAAAGACGTGCCGGTCTACCGCCAGGAGCGATACATCACGGTGTTTTCCGACGAGGCGGTGGAGCAAGCCCGCGCCCAAAAGTCCTTCACCGACGCACACGTCGAGGTCATGCGCGAAGCAGACGGCACGACGTGGAATGACCTACCTGACCTACTAAAAACCAAAGCTAAGGTACGCGGGCTCAAAATGCCCGTCGGCCTCATCACAAAAATCATGCAGGCCATGGCCGTGCATGACGACGCCGCCCCCGCCGCAGTCGATCACAAGGGCCAGCCCGTCTCCGTGGCGGGTTGGAAGATGACCGAGCGTATCCCGCTGACGGAGGACGTGGACGAGCACATGCGCCGCGAGGTTATACCGTTCGCGCCGGACGTGACCTGGGACGAGTCCGCGGCCAAGATCGGGTACGAGATTCCGTTCACCCGTCTGTTCTACGTGCCGGAGGAGGTACGTCCGCTGGCCGAGATCGACGCCGATGTCCAGCGTGTGATGGGCGAGCTGATGGACATGTTCCAGGAGGTGAAGCGGTAATGGGAACAGTGCAGAACAAGTGGCTGCGCAAGGTTAACCCGGATTGGAAAATCGTCCCGTCCTACCTGTTATTTTCTGATCGGCAGCAGCAATGTCTGCCAGGTGACGAACACCTCACCCCATCACAAAAGTACGGAGTAGTTCGTCAAAGCGACTTTATGGAAACTACAGGTAACCGTGTAGTCCTCAATCTGTCCGGTGCTAACAAAATGAAGCACGTCGAGCCGGGCGATTTCGTAATTCACCTGCGTAGTTTTCAGGGCGGGATTGAGTACAGCACTCTACGGGGAAAGGTAAGTAACGCTTATACTGTGCTATCACCGAGCGAAGATGTCCACCACGACTTCTTCCGATGGTTCATGAAGTCCGACCTGCTAATTTCCGGCTTGGAAACGCTGACTGACCAACTACGGGACGGTCAAACGATCAATTTTGCACGATTCTCCCGCTTGTCTTTCCCCCTCCCACCGCTCGACACTCAGCGTGCCATCGCGGACTACCTCGACCGAGAGACGGGCGAGATTGACGCGATGCTGGACAAGCTCAATGGTCTGGGCCGGTTGCTGGAGGAGCGACGGAAAAACGAAATCACCCAATCGTTTTTGTCTGAAAACACAGCCGAGCTTTGGCATTTTTGTGAGGTCAACCCTGTTACACCTGAATTTCGGAGCCTGACTGACGGTACTCAAGTCACCTTCATGCCCCTCGAAACAATTTGGTCGGACAAGCGAGCTGACTTTTCTCGAACAATTGAATGGTCGAAAAAGGTTGGTTCGTACACTGAATTTCGTTCCGGGGACGTGCTCATTCCTAAGATCACCCCGACTTTCGAGGCAGGTCGTTCAACGGTGGCGGACATTCCACTTCCTATCGGCCTGGCAACCACAGAAGTCCACATTGTGCGTACAAGGCCAGAAAGAGCCCTTTCCCAATGGCTAAGTTATGCTTTCCAAACTTCCATGTTCCTCAAAGAAGGCGAATCAGTACTCCAAGGGGTGGGAAATCTCCGGCGTATTAGCCCTCAGTGGTTGCAGTCGTTTAAGGTTCCAGCTTTGTCGCTAGACGAGCAGGAGCGCATCTCCCAGCACCTGGACGAGACCACCGCACGTATTGACGCGATGCTGGCTAAAACCCAGCAACTCAAAGATTTGCTCACCGAGCGTAGGTCTGCCCTGATTACCGCCGCCGTCACCGGACAGATAAAGGTGTACTAAGCCATGAACCACACACTTGAGCACGGGTTTGAAACCGCTATCTGCCAGCATCTTGCCACCTCGGGATGGACGTACGTGGACGGGGCGCGCGACACCGGGTTCGACCCCGACCTCGCCCTGTTCCCTGGGGACGTGCTGGACTGGCTAGCCACCCAGTACCCGACTGAATACGCCAAAGTCTGCCCACCGGACTTGGGAGAGGTAGCGACCAAGGCCGCGCAACACCGGCTGCTGATCTACCTGTCCAAGTTGCTGGGTAAGGCGCCGCAGAAGAACCATACCAAGGGTGGCACCATCGGCGGCCTGCTCGGCGTGCTGCGCGACGGGTTCAGCTACATGTCTGCAGCTCACGGTAAAGCCACCTTCGGCCCCATGGCCGGGTTCTACCCCACCAACCCACTGCTCACCGAGGTGACCGAGCGTGCTGACGCGAACCGACTGCGTGTTATCCGGCAAGTGCATTTTGACACCCGCCCGGGCAACAACGAGACCATCGACCTCGTGCTGCTACTCAACGGAATCCCAGTGGCCACGCTGGAGCTTAAGACAGACAACACCCAAACCATTGAGGACGCGATCCGCCAGTACAAGAAGGACCGCAAACCTGGCAAAACCCGCACCCTGCTGCAACCAGGACGATGCCTCGTGCACTTCGCCGTGTCCAACACCGAGGTGCAGATGGCAACTGCACTTGCAGGAGACAAAACATTCTTCCTCCCCTTCAACCAAGGCAACGGCGAAAGCGCAGGCAACCCGCCGTGTGCGGACGGCTCCGAGACCTCGTACCTGTGGCGGGACGTCCTCGCACCCCGCAGCCTGCTCCAAATCTTGTCCACCTACGCCATGTGGCAGCCCTCGGACAAGGGCGGATACTTGGTGTTTCCCCGCTTCCACCAGCGCCGCGCGGTGGAAAACGTCATCCGCGACATTGAGGTCGCGGGCGTGGGCCAGCGCTACCTGATTCAGCACTCGGCGGGCTCGGGCAAAACCAAAACCATCGCGTGGCTGGCTCACCGCCTGGCCCGGCATTTTAGCGGCGAGATCAAAACTTTTGACTCGATCATCATTATCTCCGACCGGCAGGTGCTCGACCGCAACCTCGCGGACGAAATCAAACTCCTGCCCGCGTCGGCTGGCCTGGTGGTGAACGTTGATGCGAAGCAGGGCGCGAAGTCGCCGCAGCTCTCGAAAGCATTGCGGGAAGGCGGCCATATCATCACCTGCACATTGCAGACCTTCCCCGTCGTGAAGCAGCTGCTTGATAGCGATTCGAGCCTAGCCAATCGCCGTTGGTGCGTGATCGTGGACGAAGCGCACTCTTCCCAAAGCGGCAGTTCCAGCTCCGCATTAAAAGAGCTGTTGGCGCAGGTCACAGGCGCTGATGTTGCCGATTTGAACGAAGCTGATGACTCCGACTCTCCAGTCGAGGCACGTTTGGAAGAAACCCTGGCTGCACACCGCTCGCCAGTGGAACAACTCATCGAGGCAAAGCTAGCTGCGCAAGACCAGGCGGCCAGCGCAGCCACCAACATCACCTTTGTTGCGTTCACCGCCACGCCGAAGCCAAAGACGATGCGCATTTTCGGCACCTACGATCCAGAGACGGACACGTGGAACGCCTTCGATCACTACACCATGGCTCAGGCTATCCAAGAGGGCTTCATCCTGGATGTTCTGACCAACTACACCACGTACAGCAATTACATCCGTATCGCGGACTCCATGAGCCGCGATGAAATGGTGAACAAGGGTGAGGTTGTGGGTGAAATCGTGCGCTACGCCCGCGAGCACCCCACCAATATTGCCCAAAAGGTGGCGGTCGTGGTTAACCACTACCGTGATAATGTCGCTGGGCTTCTTGGCGGGCAGGCACGAGCCATGGTGGTGGCGGCCACGCGCGAGTCCGCGTTCCACTGGTGCAACGAGATGAACAAATACATTGCCAAGAACAACTGGCAGGACGAATTCAAGACTCTCGTAGCATTCTCCGGTTCGCTCGATGTTCCTGCCCCCAAAAAGCCAGTGCGTACACCTGAGATGACGGATGAGCAGTTTGCCCAGCTAGTGGAAGATTACGAACTCGATCTTGCCCAGCGCGAGGGACGCGCCACCGCCGATGGAACGTACACAGAAGCCTCGTTTAACGGACTATCCGATACGGAGGGCGCTTACAAAGATTCGGATAGTCCGTACCGGGTGCTGATCGTGGCCAATAAATTCCAGACCGGCTTCAACGAGCCACGCCTGTGCGCGATGTACGTGGACAAAAAGCTCTCGGGTGTTGCAACCGTGCAAACCCTGTCTCGTCTCAACCGCACGTTCCCGGGTAAGACAGACCCGATGGTGCTGGACTTTGTCAACGATGCCGATTCGATTCTGGCTGATTTTCAGAAGTTTTACACGGCCGCCACCTTGTTCGGCGATGTGGAACCGTCAGCATTGTTCGAGGTTGCCGAGCGTATCGACGGTGCCGGTTTTTACACCGCTTCCGACATCGAGGCAGTTGCGGTAGCTGCCACCGGAGATGAGGTAGACCACGAGGTGTTCCGCTCGACCATCTCCCCGATTGTCCATCGCTGGAATGAGGGACTGCGTCAAGCGCGACTAAGCGGAGATGAAGACGAAGTCAACCGCCACAAGGCCTTCCGATCTGACCTGCACACCTATGTAAAGTCCTGGGAATTCTTGTCGCAGATCGTCAATTTCCAAGACACCACCATGCGCAAGCGCGCCATTCTGGCATCCTATGTGTTGCGTAACCTTCGATTGGGCCTGTCCGATGTCATCGACGTGTCCTCGGTAGACATCATTGGCATTGCGGTGGCCCCGAAGTCAGTGTCCGAAAACCTGGGCCTGACTGACGGTGACGGTCAGCTGGAAGTACCGACCTTAGGAGGAGGAACCGCGCCGGCCGATTCTTCCCTGGGTATCGCTTTCACTGAGGCCGTGGATGAGGCCAATGCGATTCTCACCGCTGCGGGCATTCCTGCATCTAACAAGGCAGTGCGCGGGTTCGTCATGCAAGTGTGGGGCACCTTGGCACCTAATCAGTCAGTGGCGAAAATGGCTGCTGAGAACACAGCTAGCCAGCTGGAGCACGCTCCTGCGTTTGAGCAGGCAGTGGTCGGTGCTTTGATCGAGGTCATGAACGAATCGCGGGAGATCCAAGAACTGTTCCTCAGCGATGATGTCTCCCTCAAGGGCCTGAAAAAGGTACTGGCAGGACTCGCCCACAATGCAGTGCGGCAGGAGGAGTCACAGAGATAAGTCTCGAGCCAGACAATTATCAATTTATCAACCCGTGCATTTTTATCAATTTATCAATACACTTGCGGTATGTCTCACAACCCGTTCCGCCCGACCTTCGGCGCTTCGCCACGCTTTTGGGCTGGCCGCCGCACGGCTCTGACCCAGTACCACGACGCCATCCAGGGCCCTGCCGGCCACCCGGACCGCTCGATTGTCATTTCGGGTTCTCGTGGCATCGGCAAAACGGTGCTGCTCACGGAGCTAGAAGACATTGCCCGCAGCCACGGCTGGCTGGTGCTGCGCGTCCCCAGCGCCCCTGGTTTGGTTGATCGCCTGGTCAATTCGATTATCCCCACTGCCCGCCAGGAGTTCCGCGGCCGCCAGTCCAACACCCGCGTCACTGGGGTGAAGCTGCGCATGCTGGGGGTGGATACCGAAACGTCCTTTGAGGACGCACCAGTGCCCACCCTGTCCTCTGAACTGCGGGGACTGCTCGCGGAGCTCACTCCGCACGGCACGGGCGTGGTTATCTCGGTCGATGAAATCCAGGACTGCGACCCCGCTGACCTGCGCGAACTCGCCACCGCCTACCAGGATCTCATTCGCGATGATCTGCACGTCAGTCTTATCGTTGCGGGGCTCACCCATGGCGTCGATAAGCTGCTTGACTTGCCCGGCACCACCTTCATGCGGCGTGCGCGCCACTTCGAGCTCGGCCCGCTTACCGACGACGATTCCCGCGCCATCCTCGTCGAATCCGCCACCGGCACCTCCCACGAATTCACCGCAGCTGCTGCCGACGCCGCCGTCGCCCTTGCGAAAGGCTACCCCTACCTGCTGCAACTCGTCGGGTCGCTCGCCTGGGAACGCGCTACCGGCAGCATCATCGAAGACGACGTCGCCGCAATCCGCACCGAAGCCATCGCCACCATGGGTCGCCAAGTACACCAGCCCGCCGTCAAAGGCCTCCCGGAACGACAGCTCGAATTCCTCCACGCCGTCGCACACCTCAGCAACGACGGCGCACCCGTACGAACCGCAGAAGTAGCCTCACTCTTGGGACGCCCCATCACCGCGCTCAGCGATACACGCGCCAAACTCATCGCCCGCGACCTGCTCGAATCAGCGGGCTGGGGCAGCCTGCAATTCGTCCTCCCCTACTTCCGGGAATTCCTGCACACCGGGTCCCGGCCGACCAGAATTCAGTGACCATTTTTTGATGAGGGTTCGCCGGCTAGGGAAACCTCTTCCCTGGGTGCAGGCCTAGGTGGGTAAAAAGCTAGGCCCCGACATTACGCCCCCGAGAATGCCCCAAAAGCACCCCAGAAACCCCGAACTTCGGGAGGGTAATGTCGGGGACAACGCGGAACAGCCATTCCGCTACCGCCACAATTTTCTCCAGTGAAATGATCCCAGCCAGTTCCCTACTACAGCCCGGCCACATCCCCGATCACGATGACGGCTGGTGGCTGCACGCCTTCTGAGACCAGCGAGGCTCCCAGTTCTCCCAAGGTGGTGCGAAAGCCCGTTTGCGCAGCTGTGGTGCCTTCTTGGATGACGGCTACGGGGGTGGATTCGGGGCGGCCGGCGTCGATAAGCGCGCTGGCGATGGCGCCGCCGTTCTTTACGCCCATGATCACGACGAGGGTGCCGCCCGTTTGTGCGAGCGCCTCCCAGTTGTTCAGGGAGGTCGGGTGTCCGGGTGGGACGTGGCCGGAGATGACGGTGAAGGAATGCACCATGCCTCGTTGGGTGACCGGTACACCGAACACGGCAGGGACGGATATGGCAGATGTGACGCCAGGGACTACCTCGACGGTGATGCCAGCCTCCGCGCAGGCTTGGATCTCTTCAAAACCGCGGCCAAAAACGAACGGATCCCCGCCTTTCAGTCGCACCACCTTCTTACCCGCCTGGGCGTGTTCCACCAGCATGGCGTTGATTTTCTCCTGCGCCACCTGCCGCCCGTAGGGCAGTTTGGAGCAGTCGATCACTTCTTTGGCGGACAGGTCGCAGAGCTTGTCCAGTTCGGCGGTGGGACCCAGGTGGTCGGCGAGGATCACGTCGGCGTTTTGCAGCGCGTGCATGCCACGTACCGTGATGAGGTCCCACGCTCCGGGACCGCCGCCAACCAAGACAACTGGGTGTTTTTCCATAGCCACTAATTTTACTGCGCGGTTTTCGCCGCCACGCATTGGGCAACGAAACGCTCGATTGCCTGCGGGCAGGACGCCGGGTGCACGTGCAGATAGGAGGCATGGATCGTCTCCGAGACGAACCCTTCCGCCCGGTTGGATCCGTCCCAGGCGCGCCAGCCCCACGCCGGGGCGAAACCGGCTACCGATTCCTCGGTGAGCGCGGTGTGGTGGAACTCGTGCCCGGTGACGCGCTCCCCCGCCTGGTACAGCACGCTGTCGGTCAGCGCGACGGCCTCCCGGTACCCGAGGGTGAGTCGCCGACGCATCGCGGCGTGCGTGGGGATCAACCCGACCATGGGGTGCGCGTCGAGGGTCTCTACCAGCCACAGCAGTCCGGCGCATTCGCTGTGAATAGGCTTGGTGCGGACGTGCGCGCGGACAGCGTCGCGCAGGTCAGCGCGAGCACTGAGCTTTTCGACGTGCTCTTCCGGGAATCCACCCGGAATGATCAGCCCGTCGCATTCCGGGAAATCATCCACCAGCGGGTCAAAGTCAATCACGGTCGTCCCAGCGGCGGCGAGGATCTCCCGGTGCTCGGCGTAGGCGAAGGTGAAGGCTGGGCCCCCGGCGAGCGCAATGCGCGTCTGTTCAAAGGTGCGCACTCCCGGAGTCCAGGCTGGCCCCTCATAGCTGCAGGCGGCAAGTTCCACAATCGCGCCCAGGTCGCAGTGTTCGGCCACCAGGTCGGCCATGCGATCTACCGCGTCACGGGCTTTTGCCCCGTGTTCCTCGGCAGTAATCAAACCTAGGTGTCGGGAAGGAACCTCCACCTTGTCTACCCGCGGGATGGCACCAACGACGGTAATGCCCGCTGCTTCCACAGCGTCACGGCACACGGCGGCGTGCCGCTCCGAACCGACCTGATTCAGGATCACGCCTCGAATCGCGATGTCGCTGCGTTCCTGGGTAAATCCCCGTACCAGGGCCCCGACGGACTGACTCATGCCGCGCACGTCCACGACCAAAATCACTGGCAGGCCAAGCTCGGCGGCGATGTCGGCTGATGACCCGGCGGGGTGACCGCCGATCCGGCCGTCGAAAAGCCCCATGACGCCTTCCACCACGGCAATGTCCTTGCCGGCAGCGCCGTGCGCGTAGAGCGGTCCGATGAGGCCGGGGCACATGACCATGTCTAGGTTGCGGCCGACCTGCCCGGTAGCGAGGCTGTGATAGGACGGGTCGATGTAGTCCGGCCCGACCTTGAACGGCGCCACGGTGCGGGTCCGGGCCAGCGCCGCCATCAGGCCGGTCGCGATCGTGGTTTTGCCCGTCCCGGAGCCGGTGGCGGCGATGAGGATGCCCGGTGTTACCACTCGATGCCCTTTTGTCCCTTGCGTCCCACGTCCATGGGGTGCTTGATCTTTGTCATCTCGGTGACCAGGTCCGCGACCTCGATCAGCTTCGGGTCTGCGTCCCGGCCCGTGATCACCACGTGCTGCGTGCCCGGACGGTTGCGCAGTGTCTCCACCACATCGTCCACGTCGATCCACCCCCACTTGATCGGGTAGGTGAACTCGTCCAGCACATAAAAGTCGTGTTCCTCGGCCATGAGGCGGCGTTTGACTTCCTCCCAGCCATCGCGCGCATCCTGGGCGTGGTCCTCATCCGAGCCCTGCTTCTTGGCCCACGACCAGCCCTCGCCCATCTTGTGCCACTCGACGCTGCCGGGCTCCAGCTCACCAAGGCGCCTAAACACCGCCTCCTCGCCCACCTTCCATTTCGCGGACTTCACAAACTGGAACACGCCCACCTTCATGCCCTGGTTCCAGGCACGCATGGCCATGCCGAACGCTGCGGTGGACTTGCCCTTGCCGGGGCCGGTGTGCACGGCCGTGATCGGTAACAGTCGGCGCTGCTTGGTGGTTAATCCGTCATCAGGGATGTTCGCGGGATCTACTTTTCCTTGCGGCATGGCCACACTCCTTTTCGTTAGTAACGCTCGAGTTTACCGATACCCGCTACAAGGCATCGATCACGCCGACCACATTGTCGGCGCTGAGTTCAGACAGGCGCAGGCACACTGCGTTCATCTGCTTCGCCAGTTCCCGCGCCAGGCCCAGCTGCACGCGACCTGGTTTCTCGCAATCGATCACCACGGGCGCGGCGAGCCGGCGGGCCGCGATGGTGTGCGCGGCCTGGCGAGCTCCCTCGAGGCCGGAACCGCCGGTGGCGCGCCCATCCGAGATCACGATCAGGATCGGTCGCCTCCCTGGTTCCCGCCGGTGCTCACGTTCCATCAATTCATGGGCTTTGAGCAGGCCCTCACCCAATGGGGTGCGCCCGCCGGTGGGGAGGCCATGCAGCCGGCGCACTGCCACATCAATGGACGAGGTAGGCGGCAGCACCACTTCGGCGTCCGCGCCACGTACCGTGATCACGGCGACGCGATCTCGGCGCTGGTAGGCGTCGCGAAGCATGGAGTGCACTGCCCCGGTGACGGCTGCCAACCGGTCCTGGCCCGCCATCGACCCGGAGGAGTCCACCACGAACACAATCAGGTTCGCCTCCCGGCCGCGCCGCAGCTGCCCGCGCAGGTCCTGGGGCCGGAAATCAATGAGGCCTTCCACCACCCGGCCACCGCGGTTCGCCGCGGCGAGCACCGTGCCCACCACGTGTAGCCCATGGCCGCCCTTGACCGCGCGCACGCTCGCGCCCTGCGGAGTGTACGCATAGGAGCGACGGCCCGGCACCCCTTCCGCGCCGGTGCCGGCGCGACGCACCAGCCTAGGAGCGAAACTGAGCGCCAGTCTCGGCGCTACCTACCTTCCCATCCGACGGCGGTTCCTCGGGTTCCTTCTCGGGCTGCGCTGGTGGCTCGTTGGGTTCCGGTTCTGGCTCCTCAGGTGTGTCCTCGCGGGCGTCATCCAGGGCTTGGTCCAGTTGCTCCTCGTCCAGGCCGGGCTCATCAAACGGGTCACGGCGCTTGCGATGCGGCAGCGTGAGTTCGGCGGCGGCCTTGATGTCCTCCTCGGCAACCTCAGTCGCGCCACGCCAGGCCGCGTGGGCCTTCGCTGCCCGGGCAATGACCAGGTCAGCGCGCATTCCGTCCACATCAAACGCAGCACAGACATGGGCGATGGTGCGAAGTGCCTCATCGCCGAGCGTGACCTCCAGCGACTTCGCCTTAGCGATCCGCGCACTCAGCTCCGCGGTCTCCTGCTGCCACTGCGCAGCAAACGCCACGGGGTCTGCTTCAAAAGCGAGGCGCCGCCGCATAATTTCAGCACGCTTGTCGACGTCCCGAGACGCCACCACCTCTACCGCCAGGCCGAACCGGTCCAACAGTTGCGGGCGCAGCTCCCCCTCTTCCGGGTTCATCGTGCCTACCAGCACAAACGACGCCGGGTCAGAGTGGGAAATTCCATCGCGTTCCACTGTGACGCGGCCGGTAGCGGCGGCATCGAGCAGGGCGTCGATGAGGTGATCTGCCAGGAGGTTCACCTCGTCCACGTAAAGCACACCGCCATGAGCTTGGGACAGCAATCCCGGCTGGAATTCGGTGTGGCCGGTGGTGAACACCTTTTCCACGTTGAGGGACCCCACCACGCGATCCTCGGTAGCGCCGAGCGGCAGGTTGACTAATGGGGCGCCTTCCAAGAGGGCAGCGAAAGCGCGGACGGTGGTGGTTTTGGCGGTTCCTTTTTCGCCGCGAACGACGACGCCCCCGATCCGGGGGGAAATCGCGTTGAGGATCAAGGCCAGCTTGAGCTGATCTTGTCCAACAACTGCCGCGAAAGGGAACCCCGGATCAGGGGTGAGAGTCACTGTGATTAGTCCTCCAGCTTCAGGGTCTTCTGGGTGCGCTCCCAGACCTCGTTGAACAGCTTCGGATCACCGGAGAGCTTCACACCGTAGGTAGGAACCATTTCCTTCAGCTTTGGACCCCACTCGATCATGCGGTTGCCGAAGCAGCGCTCCAGCACCTCGATCATGGCGGATGGGGCGATGGAAGCACCTGGGGATGCGCCGAGCAGGCCGGCGATGGTGCCCTCTGGGTTGTTGATTAGTGCGGTACCGAACTCCAGGGAACCGAATCGTGGGAAGCCGGCAGGCTTGATGATCTGGACGCGCTGACCTGCGATAACCAGCTCCCAGTCCTCCGCCTTCGCGGTTGGCATATACTCGCGGAGGGACTCCAGGCGAGCAGCCTCATCCTTCATCACTTCGGTGACCAGGTACTTGGTCAGGCCCATCTCCTGCACGCCAACGCCCATGTAGGACGGCAGGTTGCCTGGGCGGAAGGACTTGAACAGGTCCAGGTAGGAGCCCTGCTTCAGGAACTTCGGGGTCCAACCAGCGTATGGGCCAAACAGCAGGCCCTTCTTGCCGTCGATCACGCGGGTGTCCAGGTGAGGAACAGACATTGGTGGGGTGCCCACGGAAGCCTGGCCGTAGACCTTCGCGGCGTGCTGCTCAATGAGCTCCTCGTTGGTGCAGCGCAGCCAAGCGCCGGACACTGGGAAACCGCCGTAGCCCTTGATCTCCTTGATGCCGGACTTCTGCAGCAATGGCAGTGCCATGCCGCCAGCACCGACGAACACAAAACCAGCCTTCACGGTCTGGATGTCACCGGTGTGGACGTTCTTGACGGTCACCTTCCACTTGTCGCCGTCGGCCTTGATGTCCTTGACCTCGTGGCCGTAGCGGACCTCAGTGCCACCCTTTTCAGCTGCGGCCAGGAACTGCTTGGCCTGGGCACCGTAGTTAATGTCGGTGCCCTCGTCGAACCAGGAAATGTTGACCTTTTCAGCGTCAAAGTCACGGCCCTTAGCCATCAGTGGCAGGAACTCGGCGAACTTCGAGTCATCGTCGGAGTACTGCATTCCCTGGAACAGGGTGTGCTTGGAGAGCTTTTCATAGCGCATCTTGATGTACTTAACCTGGTCATCACCACGGCCGAAGGCGACGTGAGGAACCGGGTTAATGAACTCGCGAGGGTCGGTCAGGATGCCATTCTCAACCTGGTGAGACCAGAACTGACGAGAGACCTGGAACTTCTCATTGATGTTCACAGCCTTGGAGATGTTCACTTCACCGTGCTGCAGTGGCGTGTAGTTCAGCTCGCAGAGCGCGGAGTGACCGGTACCCGCGTTGTTCCACGGGGAGGAGGACTCCTGAGCTGGGACATCCAAGCGTTCAAAAATGATCTGAGACCAGGTTGGCTCGAGTTGTTTCAGCATCGCACCCAGCGTGGCGCTCATGATACCTGCGCCGATGAGGACAACATCCGCCTCGTCAGTTACCTTTGCGCTTACTTTAGCTTCGGACACTGTAACTCAACTTCTTTCATCAACTGTGCGTATGTATAGAAACCCCGGACTACTAGTGCCCTGAGGTGGACTTCCCATTCGTGTTGCCAGCCCAAAAGCCGGACAAACAAGTCCGTTACCAAACAAGCTTACGCGCAAAAATTGCAGCTTTGGTAAAACTTCCCCCACAAATTGGGAATTTTCACCCCAATGGGAATATGCAGTCCGGTCCGTCATTGCTAGGCAAATCTCACTACTATGCCTACCAGGACCCCAACACTTAAGAAGGAGCGCTACGTGGGCAAGCACTACGACATCATCATCATCGGCACTGGTTCCGGCAATTCCATCCCCGGCCCCGAATTCGATGACAAGTCCATCGCGATCATCGAGAAGGGTACCTTCGGCGGCACCTGCCTCAATGTCGGCTGCATTCCCACCAAAATGTACGTCTACGCGGCGGATATTGCCCGCACCATCGAGGAATCCGGCCGTTACGGAATTAAGGGGCAGTTCGAGGGGGTGGATTGGGCGTCGATAAGCAAGCGCGTCTTCACCGACCGCATCGACCAAATCGCCGCAGGTGGCGAGGCTTACCGACGCGGACCTGAAACCCCCAACATCGACGTCTACGACCAACACGCGCGTTTCATCGGCCCCAAAACCATCCGCACCGGATCTGAGGAAATAACCGGCGACACCATCATCATCGCCGCGGGGTCGCGCCCCCAAATCCCCGCGGCTATCGCCGAATCCGGGGCCCGCTATTACACCAACGAAGACATCATGCGCATCCCTTTGCTCCCTAAGCGCATGACCATCGTCGGCGCCGGCTTCATCGCCTGCGAATTCGCGCACGTCTTCTCCTCCCTCGGCGTATCCGTGACGCAACTGGTGCGCAGCGACCGCATGCTCCGCGGCCTCGACGACGACATCGCCGCCGCCTTCCAACGCGCCGCCGAAACCCAATGGGACGTCCGCTACGAAGTCGAAGTCACCGCAGCCACCGACACCGGCGTCACCCTCAGCGACGGCACCGAGCTGGAACACGACATCCTCCTCGTCGCCACCGGACGCATCCCCAACGGCGACCAAATGGACCTCCACCTCGGCGGCATCGACATGACTGAGGGGTCTATTAAGGTGGACGAATACGGGCGCACCACCGCCGACGGAGTCTGGGCACTCGGCGACGCCTCCTCCCCCTACCTCCTCAAGCACGTCGCCAACGCCGAAATGCGCACCGTGCGACACAACATCCTTCACCCCGATGACCTGCGCCCCATGCCACACGACCACGTCCCCGCCGCCGTGTTCACCCACCCCCAAATCGCCTACGTCGGACTCACCGAAAAAGAAGCACGTGAAAGCTACGACGTAACCGTGAAAGTCCAAAAATATGGCGACGTCGCCTACGGGTGGGCAATGGAAGACACCACCAACTTCGCCAAACTCATCGCCGACAAAAACACCGGATGCCTCCTCGGCGCCCACATCATCGGCCCCCAAGCCTCAACCCTCATCCAGCAACTCATCACCGTCATGGCCTTCGACCTCGACTGCCGCGACGTAGCCACCAAACAATACTGGATCCACCCCGCACTGCCGGAACTCATCGAAAACGCGCTGCTGGGGTTGGAGTTTTAGGGTTCTTGGGACTTTTCGAGACCTGTTTTTCGAGACTCGGTGAATAAAACCCCTAAAATACCCCAAAACATCGACGCCTGCTCCCAGTCTCGAATTCCAGGACTCGCACATTGCCCGAGAGAACACCCACAAGCCAAGTTGCTTGCGTTGGCACCACAGGAATTGTCCCCAGCGCTTGTTCGCCAGTCGAATTTGCCCCATGTTAGGAAAAACACCCTTCTCGCGACCAGGCATTTTGATGTAGCACAGTGTCTAACATGGGGCAGATAATGTGAAGCACGACCTCAACATGGAAAGGCCCCGCACACACAAACCATCTGACACTCTCCCCCACAAAACTCGAGACCTGTTTTTCGAGACTCGGAGAATAAAACCCCCAAAACACCGCTTTGGGCCCGAACCACTCCGAGTCTCGAATTCCAGGACTCGCACATTCCCCAAACCGCGGCCGGGAGAACACCCACAAGCCAAGTTGCTTGCGCTCACACAACCAGAAATGTCTCCAGCGCGTGTTCGCCAGTCGAATTTGCCCCATGTTAGGAAAAGCACCCTTCTCGCGACCAGGCATTTTGATGTAGCACAGTGTCTAACAAGGGGCAGATTATGTGAAGCATGACCGCAATATGGAATGGCCCCGCACACAAACCATCTGACACTCTCCCCCACAAAACTCGAGACCTGTTTTTCGAGACTCGGTGAATAAAACCCCCAAAACACCGCTTTGGGGCCTGAACCACTCCGAGTCTCGAATTCCAGGACTCGCACATTACCCAAACCGCGGCTGGGAAAACTCTCAGAGATTGAATGCGTGCGCTGACACGCAGCCAACTAAGCCCCAAAGCCTCAATTAGCAGATCCCCGGGAAGCACAACCCGGATCTCGGGCGTAAAACTAGCTGCACAGCTGCTATTTTTCCCTTTCTGCCCCGAAACCCGGGGAACGCTTCCCGGGTTTCACAAGAAACACACACAAGGAACACACAAGGAACACACACCAAGAACCACACCTAGACCACACAAAAACAACTACCCCAGCAATCCGTCCAGATTCCAGTGCTGCTCAAGTGTGTCGGCAATGAGGTCGAGTTGGCGGAGTCGTTCGGCATGGAAGGACATGTCTGGGTCGACGACGAACCCCTCTTTCCCCACGGCGGCCGCGACCCACGTGAGGAAGTCTTTCCGGAACGCATCGTTTTCGAGCTGTCCGTGCCGGTGGGTCCCTCGAAAAACGCCTTGAGCTGCACCTTCATCGTCGATCCATGGTGCTTCGGTGGTGCGAGTTACTTGTCCGTGGTGGACTTCGTAGGCGCCGCCGTCGTGCCTGATGAGGGTTTTTTCGGGGGCGAAGGTGATGTCGGTGTCAAAAATCCCGAGTCCTTGTTCGGTGCCGATTCCTTCGACGGGGTCGTCGATAAGCGTGCACATCATTTGGTAGCCGCCGCAGATGCCGATGGTGGGCTGGGTGCGTGCGGTGATCGCGTCGGCGATGCCGGTTTCCCGCAGCCACCGCAGGTCAGACAGGGTCGCTTTGGAGCCGGGCAGCACCACGAGGTCGGCGTCGGCGATGAAGTCGGGGTCCACGGACCAGGTGACGCTGACGCCGGGTTCGCAGGCGAGGGCTTCGACATCGGTGGCGTTGGAGATGCGGGGCAGGCGCACGGCCGCAACCCGCAGCCGCTGATTACCGACGCCCCGAGTCGCGGGCCCAATCGTCGTCCCGGCTGCTGATTGGAGGGAGTCCTCGGCGTCCACCCACAGCCCGTTGATGAAGGGCAGCACCGCGACGGTCGGGATGCCGGTCAATCGCTCGAGCTCGGCGAGTCCTGGGTCCAGGATGGTTTGGTCGCCACGGAACTTGTTGATGATAAATCCCTTGATGCGTTCGCGATCCTTCGGCGCGGAGATGAAGTAAGTGCCGTAGAGGTGCGCGAGGACGCCGCCGCGGTCGATGTCACCGACGAGGTACACGGGAAGATCGGCGGCTTCGGCGAGCCCGAAATTCGCGACATCGGTTTCTCGGAGGTTGATCTCCGCCGGCGATCCGGCGCCTTCACAGACCACGATGTCGAACTGCGATTCCAATTCCGCAAGGCAAGCGGCTGACACTTCCCGCAGGTGCGCGCGATGCTCGACGTAATTCTTCGCACTGACGTTACCGACCGCCAGCCCCTTAACCACCAACTGGGAGGTGCGGTCTGATCCCGGTTTGAGCAGCACTGGATTAAACCGTACATCGGGTTCCAGTCCACAGGCGAGAGCTTGCAGCCCCTGGGCGCGGCCGATCTCACCGCCGTCTGGGCACACCACCGAGTTGTTGGACATGTTTTGTGCTTTGAAGGGCGCCACTTTGAGGCCGCGGCGGGTGAGGGCGCGGCAGAGTCCAGCAACGACGATTGATTTTCCGGCGTCAGAGGTGGTGCCGGCGATGAGGAGGGCTGTCATTTAGATGTCTTCGTCGGGGATGGTGAGGATTTCGTTGCCGTTGTCGGTGATGACGATGGTGTGCTCGAATTGGGCGGTGAACTTGCCGTCGCGGTTTTGGACGGTCCAGTCATCGTCCCAGATGTCGTAGTCGAGGCTGCCGAGGTTGATCATCGGTTCGATGGTGAGGGTCATGCCCGGTTCGAGGATGTCGGTGTAGGCGTCAGAGTCGTAGTGCAGCACGACGAGCCCGTTGTGGAAGGTGGGGCCAACACCATGCCCGGTGAAGTCGCGCACGACGTTGTATCCGAAGCGCTTGGCGTAGGACTCGATGACGCGCCCGATCACGTTGATTTGTCGTCCCGGTTTCGCCGCCTTGATGCCACGCATGGTGGCTTCCTTGGTCCGCTCGACGAGGAGCCGGTGTTCTTCGGCGACATCGCCAGCGAGGAAAGTAGCGTTGGTATCGCCGTGAACGCCGTTTTTGTAAGCCGTGACGTCGATGTTGACGATGTCACCGTCCTCAATCACCGTGGTGTCGGGAATGCCGTGGCAGATGATCTCATTGAGGGAGATACAGCAGGATTTGGGGTAACCACGGTAGCCGAGGGTAGATGGGTAGGCGCCGTGGTCGCACATGTACTCGTGGGCGACGCTGTCCACATAGTCGGTGGTGACGCCCGGCTGTACTTCCCTACCCGCGACGACGAGGGCGTTGGCTGCGATGCGGGAAGCTTCGCGCATCGCTTCAATCACCTCAGGGGTTTGGATGAGGGGTTCGCCCATGGCTTCCTGGACGCTGTTTTTCCACGCGTACTCCGGTCGTTCGATGTGCTTGGGAACTGTTCGGATGGGGGTTGGGGTGCCGGGAGTAAGTTTCGTGGTTCTAGTCATGCCCCTTATGTTAACGCCGTTTTATTTTTGTCCGTCGATGAGCCGGAAGAAGTGGTCGGTGACCGCGACGGACGTTTCCGACCCGCCACCACCGACGATGAGGGTGGCGAAGGCGATGTCATCGCTGCGGTAGCCAGCAAACCAGGCGTGGGAACCGCCGTTGAATTCGGCTTCACCGGTCTTGCCGTGCAGCTCGCCGCCGGTTTGCTGCATGCCACGGGCGGTACCGGAGGTAACCACGGAGCGCATCATGCCGCGCAGATTATCGACGACCACAGGGTCCGGAGCCGGGACCTCCTCACTGACCTCGGTGCGGTGACCCGCGATTAGGAATGGCATCGGTGTCTTGCCCGCAGCGGCGGTTGCGGCGACCAATGCCATCCCGAATGGGCTCGCTAGGTCGAGGCCCTGGCCGTACCCCTCGTCGACACGCTGCATGAATTCCTCACCACGGGGCACCGCGCCGGTCATCGTGTCCAGGCCAGGGATGCGATAGTCGACGCCGAGGCCGAAGCTTTTCGCCATGTCTTGCAGCTGGCCAGGTTGGAGTCGGCTGGAGATGTCCGCGAAGGTGGTGTTGCAGGACTGGGCGAAGGCATCATCGAGTGAGGTGTTGCCACGGGAGAAGCCGTTGTAGTTGGTGACGATGCGAGGCCCGACCTCCATCGTGCCGGGGCATGGCACGGTAGACCCCGGGTTGATCCCTTCATGAGCCATGCCGGCAGCGGCGGTAATCATCTTGAACGTCGAGCCTGGTGGGTATTGGCCCATCAGGGCAGGGTCGCCGTCCTCATCCGCGAGTTTCGTTTGCGCCACAGCGAGAATCTCGCCACTGGATGGCCGGATAGCCACCAGCATGGTTTTGCGATCCTTGCGCAGGTCAACTGCCTGCTGCGCCGCTTGCTGCAAGTGGTGATCCAGGCTAATGCGCACCGCGGGCGCGAGCTGAGGTTCATGCCGCTCCAAAGAATCGATCGCCGCGCCGTTTTGGTTCACCACCGCTACGTGCCAGCCATTCGCTCCTTCGAGTTCGTCGGCAACGATCTTTTCCACCCGCGACATGATCTCCGGGGCGAACGTCGGATCCGAACGGACCATCGCGGCTTCCTCGTTCACAATCACACCAGGAATACCGCGCAGCTCATCAGCCACCCGCTTCCCTTCCGGGCCACCAACGACGGCCACCGAATAGGTTCCCTTGAAATCCGCGAGGTTCCGGGCCAACACGGACTGGTTGATCTGAGGAACCGCTTCATTCGCCGCCCGGGCCTCATTGATGACCGTTGCGACGCGAGCCGCTACCCCAGTCAGGTTGCCCGCTTCTGACGTGTTGATCAGCACGCGGGCCACGCTGCCCGGCTGCAGCACATCAGCGCCGTCGGCGCTGACCACCCGGGACTTTTTCGCCTCCAAGGCCCGCAGTTCCAGGTGCTGGTTATTGCCGAGTTTCGGGTGGATGACCGTCGGCAAGAAGCGCACCTTCCATTCACCCTTCACCTTCGTGAGCGTGATCTGGGAGCTATAGGCGAAATTGCGCTCGCGAGGCAGTCGCCAATCCATCTGTACATCCGCCGTCGCGAGAGTGTCTTGATTGCTGACCTTCGTCACGGACGCGTCCAAGCCCTCCGCCTGCATGCCGTCAATCGTCTGCCGCAACATCAGCGTCGTCTGATCAGGGTTATCCGTAAGAGACGCCGCCTTTTCGATATCCCCCTCGGCCATGGACTGCACAAACTCCTGTGCCACCGGATCCGCAATATCCGGCTTCGGCGTGCACGACGCAGCGCACGTGGCAACCAGTGATGCGACGACAACAGCAGATAGGGCTCTCATGAAAACCAAGCCTAACAGCGAGGCCACCCTATCTTGGGGAGGCAGGGCGAGCTCTTTGGGAGGGGCTGCGGTTGGCCCCAAACCCGCCTAGAAGATCCCCCGCTTGCGCGCTTCCACGACGGCGGCGGTCCGGGAGGTGACGCCGAGCTTGGTGAATGCATTGCCGAGGTGCGATTTGATGGTGGCTTCGGTGAGGAAGAGCTCTTTGGCGATGTCTCGGTTCGATTTGCCTTCGCTCACCAGGCGCAGCACTTCCATTTCGCGTGCGGTGAGGTTGACGCTGGGGTTGCGCATGCGGCCCATGAGGCGGGTGGCGACTTTCGTGGAGAGCACCGACTCCCCCACCGCCGCTTGACGCACGCCTGCTACCAGCACTGATGGGTCGGAGTCTTTGAGTAAGTAACCGACAGCACCCGCGGAGACGGCCCCCACGACATCGGCGTCGGTGGAATAGTTCGTCACCACGAGTACTTGTGGCGCGTTGGGTTGTTCGCGGATCATCCGGGTGGCGCGCACTCCGCCGGATTCGGCGTCTTCGCCCGGCCCATCGCCGAAGCGTAGGTCCATGAGCACGAGGTCGAGGTCGGGGTGGGCTCGTACAAAGGACACGGCTTCTTCTGGGGTGGCGACTTCGCCTACCACCGTGATGTCGTCATCGTCTTCCAGGACTGCTTTGAGCCCGGCGCGGATGACGGGATGGTCGTCGGCAAGCAGCACGCTAATCATGTGACACCTCCATCGGGATCCGCACGCTCACACCCGTGCCCCCGTCCGATTCGATAGTAACCGTCCCACCCAGCTTATCGACGCGCCGCCGCACCCCCGCAAGCCCGTAAGAATTCGGGCCCACCGACGCCGGGTCAAAGCCCACCCCATCATCCACCACGTCCAGGGACACCGCGTCCGAATCAAACGTCAGCGTGACATTCGCACGGGTAGCATGCGCATGGGCAACCACATTAGCCAGCAGCGTTTGAGTAATCCGCACGAGCGCACTTTCCAGCGGCTCCGGAAGTTCCGTCGCGGGCCCATCCACATGAAAGCGCACCGCGTTGCCCATCGGAGTGGTAGAACACACCCGGGCTAGCGCCACCGGCAGCGACGACCCGGCCAGCGGCTCGGGCTGCAGGGCCGCGATGATACGACGCGTTTCGCTCAGATTCTGCGCCGCCGTCTGACGCGCCAATTGCAAGGTCTCAACCAGGGCGGAATCACCCAGCTCGACGGCTTTCTTCTCAGCCGAGTGCAACAACAGCTGAATAGAGCTCAGGCCTTGGGCGACCGTGTCATGGATATCCCCGGCCAGCCTGGTGCGCTCGCTCAATTCGCCGGCGGCGCGGGCCATCTCTGTCGCTTGAGCCTTGGTTTCAATCAGTTCAGAGATCGCATCGGCGCGGGCCTGCGACTCTGTGATCAACAGCCGGAACCCCAGTCCCACCGCAAGCGCCACACCAGCACCGATCGCAGGACCGATAATGGAACCGATCCCCGGCCCTGAGTGCCGCAACAACACTAGAATCGTGACCAGGGTCAACACACTCACGTACGCCACACTGCGCCAGCCACCGTAAGCGTGCGTGATGGCGAAGAACAGGGGAAATGCTAGGAAAGCCGCGTCCTCGCTGTAGTAGAGAAAAATCGCAAAGGCCGCCACCGTCACCAACATGAGTGCCGGTGACCACGTCTTGCCCAGCACTCGCGACCACTCCCACCCCGCCAGCGAAAAAGTAAAAATCACTGCCGCTACAATCGCCGCTCCGGTTGCCCCGCGAACCACCGCAAGGATAATCAGCGCAGCGACCAGGACAAACATGAACGCGTGCAACCAACGCCACGCGGAGTGTAGGAGGTGTGTCGTCGCCATGACACTCAAGCTTAATCACAAGGGGTAGGAAAGAAACCTAGACAAAAGTAGCAGACGAATTCCCTCCGTCTCCCCGATGTAGACACATCACCTTCGGAGCCACAATAGGAGCCATGTACCAAGGCTTTAAAGAACTCCGTCGCGCGCCCGGACGCAGCGCACTGATCACCACCACCATCGGTCTGATCGCCGTGCTCGTGAGTTTCCTGTCCGCACTCACCGCAGGGCTGTCTCACCAGTCGATCTCCGCACTGGAATACCTCACCGAGGGCAAGACCATGATCGTCGCCGACAACGGCGCATCCACGCTCTCGGGTTCTCGGGTCCCAGCGACACTCGCGGACGAAGTCGGGGGAACCCCGCTGTATGTCGGCCGGGATCGGGTTGGTGACACCCCGGTCGCCATCATGCCGGATCCAAGCTTGAGTGGTAACGAAGCCAAAGTCAACGGCACCCTGGACGCCCCAGTCGACCTGACCCTGGCCGACAAGGACGTCCACGTTGAAGGCACCCAAGACCTGTGGCTCGACCACGTCCCAGTGGTGCTCGTTTCTCCCGAAAACGCAGCTCAGGGCGAGCCTGCCGCGATCCTGGTAGACCACGAGGTCACCGCACCGGAAGGCACCAAGGTCCTCACCGGCAAGGACATCCTGAAAACCTCCGCAAGCTACACCGGCGAAAACCTGTCCCTCACCACCATGACCACTCTCCTGTTTGCCATCTCGGCCCTCGTGGTTGGCGCGTTCTTCACTGTGTGGACGATCCAGCGTCTCGGCGGCATCGCCATCACCTTGGCGCTCGGCGCGGCCCGCAAAGTCGTCATCTCTGACGCCCTCACCCAGGCTCTGCTCGTGCTGGTCGGTGGCGTGGCAGCCGGCACCCTCCTGACCATTACGGTTGCTAGCTTCGCCCCAGACAGCCTCCCGGTTTCCCTCACGTGGTCCACCACCGCACTGCCCGCCGCGATCCTCATCGCCTGTGGCCTCGCCGGTGCCGCGTTCTCCCTCTTCCCGATCTTCCGCGTTGACCCACGCAGCGCACTCGCCAACGCTTAAAGGAGTCTCCCATGCTTCAGTTTTCCCACGTCAGCCTCGATATTCAAGATGGCAGCACCACCCGGCGCCTCCTCGATGACGTTTCCTTCTCCGCCGCTCCCGGCGAAGTCCTCGGCATCACTGGCCCTTCCGGCTCCGGCAAATCAACGCTGCTTGCCATTGCTGGGCTCTTGCAGCCACCAACCACGGGTGGTGTGTGGCTCGATGACACCTCCCTCACCGTCACCGGTCGTGAAGCCGCCAAGATTCGCCGCGAAAAGATCGGTATTGTGTTCCAGCGTCCTAACTTGGTGTCGTCGTTAAGCGTGCGCGAGCAGCTCCTGCTCATGCCGCACCTCGGTCGCGTCCTTCCACTGCCACGGTCCGTGAAGCGGGCTGCGGCAGAGCGCGCGGAGGAGCTGCTGGACGCGGTGGGCCTCGCTGGGATGGGCGACCGCCGCATCAGTGAGCTGTCCGGCGGGCAGCAGGCGCGCGTCAACCTCGCGCGGGCACTGATGAACAGCCCTGAGCTGCTGCTTATCGACGAACCAACGGCCGCACTCGATTCCCACAGCGCCGATCGTGTCACCGACCTCATCATGGAGCTCGTGCACGAAAATCAGATGCCTGCCCTGTACGTGTCCCACGACCAGGAGCAAATAGCAAAACTCGACCGCACGATCACTGTCGTGGACGGCCGAGTTCAGGTGCCAGCTACTGTGTGATGCTGACTGTAGGAGCGCCGGTGACCGTGGTATCACCCATGGTCTCGGCGATTTTCATTGCCTCGTCAATGAGGGTCTCCACGATCTGAGACTCAGGGACGGTCTTAATCACCTCACCCTTGACAAAGATCTGGCCCTTGCCGTTACCGGAAGCAACGCCAAGATCGGCGTCGCGCGCCTCACCAGGGCCGTTAACAACACAACCCATGACGGCCACGCGCAATGGCACATCCATGCCTTCCAGACCAGCCGTTACTTCTTCAGCCAGCTTGTACACGTCTACCTGGGCGCGGCCACAGGATGGGCAGGACACAATTTCCAGCTTGCGGGGGCGCAGGTTCAGGGACTGTAGGATCTGATCGCCGACCTTGATCTCTTCCTTCGGATCGGCGGACAGGGACACGCGGATGGTATCGCCAATTCCCTCGGCCAGCAGCGCACCAAACGCCACAGCTGACTTGATAGTGCCCTGGAATGCTGGGCCGGCTTCCGTCACGCCGAGGTGCAGCGGGTAATCGCACTGTGCGGCCAGCTGGCGGTATGCCTCCACCATCACCACCGGGTCATTGTGCTTCACGGAAATGGCGATGTCGCCAAAGCCGTGCTCTTCAAACAGACCTGCCTCCCACAACGCGGACTCCACCAACGCTTCCGGGGTCGCCTTCCCGTATTTGTCCATGATGCGCTTGTCCAGGGAACCAGCATTCACGCCGATACGGATCGGGATGTTCGCATCTCCTGCAGCCTTGGCTACTTCCTTCACACGGCCATCGAATTCCTTGATGTTGCCGGGATTCACACGAACGGCGGCGCAACCAGCGTCGATGGCGGCGAAAATGTACTTCGGTTGGAAGTGGATGTCAGCGATCACCGGGATCGGGGACTTCTTCGCGATGACGGGCAGCGCCTCCGCGTCCACCGTCTTCGGGCACGCCACGCGCACAATGTCACAACCCGTGGCAGTCAACTGCGCGATCTGCTGCAAGGTGGCATTGACGTCATGCGTCTTGGTGGTGGTCATGGACTGCACCGAAATTGGGTAATCGGAACCGACACCGACCTTCCCCACCATCAGCTGCCGGGTCTTACGCCGCGGCGCCAACGTTGGCAGTGGTGCGTCTGGAATTCCGAGGCCGATGGGAGTTGACACGGTGAGTGCTCCTTACACAAAGCGCATGAAAATAGTGGCTACAGTCTAGCACCGGCAGCGCTTAGCCGAAGAGCCTCACCGGGTTGACAATGTCCGCCAGAATCACGATCACACCCAGCACCAGCAACGTTCCCGTCATCACCACGGTCAACGGCATGAGCTTGGTGTAATCCGCAGGGCCTGCTGGCTGCAGCCCGCGCAAGCCACGCACCCAATCCCGCAGCTTCTCCCACAGCACCACCGCGATGTGCCCGCCGTCGAGCGGTGGCAGCGGGATCAGATTAAATAGTGCGAGGAAGAAGTTCAGGCTGGCGAGCATCATCAGGAACGTTGCCCATTGGGCGCGCTCCACCATCTCGCCACCCACGCGGGAGGCACCGACAACACTCATCGGGCTGGTGTCGGCGCGTTCCGCCCCGAAGATCGACGCCAACACTCCTGGCACCTGCGCTGGCAACGACGCCAGCCCCTGCACCGTAGCTCCTAACATGTTTCCAGTGAAGGATGCGGTGGCGGGGAGGGCGTCGATAAGCCCGTATTGCTTGATCGCGTCCTTCGGCGGCGCGGAGACGATGCCGATGGCGCCCACCGTGACTTTCTGGCCGTCTTGGGTTTCCCGCTCGACGGATGGGACGGCCACGGTTACCGGCGTGACGCTGCCCGCCCGCTCCACGTCCAGAACAACGTGCTGGCCAGGCTTTTCGATAATCACCTTGCGCACATCCATAAACGATTGTGCCGGCACCCCATCGACGGCAAGAATCCGGTCCCCAGCCTTGATTCCAGCAGCAGCCGCCGGCCCCTCGTCCGTGCACCCCAGCGTGACGCAGGTGGTTTCCGCCACGGTAGCGGTGAAATCGGCCTTGGGGTTCGGCAGGCCCGCGCTCACTGCCACCACATAAAGCACCAGCATGCCGACGACTATGTTCATCGCCACGCCACCCAGCAGCGTCGCCACCCGAGCCCACCACGGCTTGTCTACCATGGCGTACGGCTTTTCCTCAGGGGTAATCTCATCGACCGCCGTCATTCCAGCGATGTCACAGAACCCACCCAGGGGCACGGCCTTGAAACCGTAGGTGGTGTGTCCTCTGGTGAATTGGAACAGCGTGGGGCCAAAGCCGATGAAGAAGCGGCGCACCCGCATGCCACAGGCCCGCGCCACGCTGTAGTGGCCCCACTCGTGCAGTCCAATGGTGATCGCGATTCCCAATGCGAAAAGGGCTACGCCCGCGAAATAGCTCACCGTCCGTGTACTCCCCTGCTTAGTTAGCTAGCCGGTCCACAACCTTGTTGGCTCGGCGACGTGCCTCGTCTTCTGTGGCGATAACATCGTCGACGTTAGACGGTACACCAGCGAACTCGCTCGCCCCACTGAGCACCTCAGCCACCGTGTCCACGATGTGCGGGAACTTGATCCGACGCTGCAGGAACGCGGCTGCGGCCTCCTCGTTTGCGGCGTTATACACCGCCGGGAACGTGCCCCCCTGAGCCACTGCCTCGCGCGCCAGTTGCACCGCCGGGAATGCGACATCGTCCACTGGCTCAAACGTCCAGGTGTGCGCCTGAGTGAAGTCCAAGGCAGGCTGCGCTTTCTTCACCCTCCGGGGCCAATCCAGCGCCATGGAGATCGGCAGCTTCATCGACGGTGGCGACGCCTGCGCGATGGTAGCGCCGTCGTGGAAAGTGACCATCGAGTGGATGATCGACTGCGGGTGCACGGAGATGTCGATAAGCTCCGGGGCCACGCCGAATAGCAGGCTCGCTTCAATAAGCTCCAATCCCTTATTGATCAGTGTGGCGGAATTAAGCGTGTTCATCTGCCCCATCGACCACGTCGGGTGCTGCGCCGCCTGCTCCGGAGTCACATCCCACATCTGCTCCCGGGTCCACCCGCGGAACGGGCCGCCACTCGCCGTCAGCACAAAACGCGACACTTCCCCACGCTCACCAGACATCAGGCACTGCGCCATCGCAGAATGTTCGGAATCAACGGGCACCAACTGACCCGGCTTCGCCTTTTCCAACACAATGTGCCCACCAGCCACCAAGGACTCTTTATTAGCGAGCGCCAGCGCCGCGCCCTGCTCCAGCGCACTCAGCGTCGACCGCAACCCCATCGACCCGACCAGCGCGTTGAGGACGGTATCGCAGGGGACGGCGTCGACAAGCTCGTGCGCCTGCTCAACGACGGCGCCACCCAGCGCCTCACCGACCTCCCGCGCAGCAGCAGGCTTAGCGACGCACACCTGCCCCGGCCCCAACCCCCACGCTGCCGCTTGCTGAATGATCAACTTCGGGTCGGAGCCGCCCGCAGCGATACCGACAACCTCGAATTTATCGCGGTTATCGGCAATCACCTCCAGCGCCTGAGTGCCAATCGAACCAGTGCTACCAAGAATCAGAACACGCTTTTTCACGCCCCCATTGTGGCACCCGGAAACGTGACATTCTCGCAGGACTCACCACTTTTGGGTGTAACTTCCTTCTCGCAGGTGGGGTCGGTGTCGAGAAAGAACGCCCCGCCAACTACAATGTGCAAAGATACTTAAGAAACAGTTTGCTTACATGAAGGAGCTAAGAACGTGGCTGGTTCTCACACGATTGAGCCTGAGGTTCACAACGGCGTGTCTACCCTCGACGAGCCATCCGCAGCATGGGGCTGGCACGACATCGGACGTGGCCCAACCCAGATCGCTGGCTGGATCTCCGTCGCATTCCTCCTCGGCATGAACTTCGGTAACCACCGCGGCCACGTGGAAACCATCTGGCTCTGCGCCATCGCAGCCCTCATCGCCATCGGCCTGCTCATCCAGCTGTTCCAGCCAAAGCTCTCCCAGGTTCGCACCGTCACCGCCCACAACAAGGCAGAAGGCCACGTCGAACCACACTGGACCTACGAGCAGCAGACCCTCCAGGGCTCCCACGCAAACCTCACCGACGCGCAGCTGCGCGCCCTCAACGTCGATCCTTCCACCGTAAAAGGTGAACTGAACTAACAGGATTACTACAAAAACCCTGCTCCCTACTTGGCGAGCAGGGTTTTTGGTTTTGTTTCCTTGGTTTCCTGATTCAGGGCAGAATGCGAGACCTGTTTTTCGAGACTCGGTGAATAAAACCCCTAAAACACCGCTTTGGGGCCCGAACCACTCCGAGTCTCGAATTCCAAGACTCGCACACTGCCCGAGAGAACACCCACAAGCCAGGTTGATTGCGTTGGCACCACAGGAAATCTCGCCGTCGGGTTCTCCACCAGCCGAATTTGCCCCACGTTAGGAAAAACATTCTTCCCGCGAACAGGCATTTTGCTGTAGCACAGTGTCTAACATGGGGCAGATAATGTGAAACATGACCTCAACATGGAAAGGCCCCGCACACACAAACCATCTGACACTCTCCCTCACAAAACTCGAGACCTGTTTTTCGAGACTCGGAGAATAAAACCCCCAAACCCAATCTATTGGGCCCGAACCACTCCGAGTCTCGAATTCCAAGACTCGCTCTTTAACCCGAACAAACAACCCAAGCCCCAGAACCCGCGTTTTACTTCTCCTCAGCTGCGAGCTGGCCACAGGCTGCGGCGATTTCTTGGCCACGGGTGTCACGAACGGTGCATGGCACGCCTTGTGCGATGACGCGTCGCACGAATTCGTCTTGGCGTTCCTTCGGGGAGGCATCCCATTTAGACCCCGGCGTTGGGTTCAGTGGGATGAGGTTGACGTGGACAAGTGGGCCGAGGGCTTTGTGGAGCTTTTTGCCGAGCATGTCGGCGCGCCAGCCTTGGTCGTTGATGTCCCGGATGAGGGCGTATTCGATTGAGACGCGGCGGCCGGACTTTTCGGCGTAGTACTTGGCTGCGTCGAGTACTTCCGAGACCGACCAGCGGTTGTTAACGGGAACGAGGGTGTCACGGAGTTCGTCGTCGGGGGTGTGCAGGGATACGGCGAGGGTGACGGAGAAGCCTTCGTCGGCGAAGCGTCGGATAGCTGGGGCGAGGCCGACCGTGGAGACGGTGACATTGCGTTGGGATATGCCGAAGCCTTGCGGGGCTGGGGCCGTGATTTGCCGGACGGCGCTCATGACGCGTTTGTAATTGGCCAGCGGCTCGCCCATGCCCATGAACACGATGTTGGAAAGGCGGGAGCCTTCGGCGGCCATGGTGGCGGCTGCTGCGCGGACTTGATCGACGATTTCGCCCGTCGATAGGTTGCGGTCAATGCCGCCCTGCCCTGTTGCGCAGAACGGGCACGCCATGCCGCACCCTGCTTGGGACGAGATGCAGAGGGTGGCGCGGTCCTTGTAACGCATGAGGACTGATTCGAGGAGGGTGCCGTCGTGAAGCTGCCACAGCGTTTTTGTGGTGTCGCCGCCGTCGGTGGAGATTTGCCGCACAGGGGTCATGAGCGTTGGGAAGAGGGCGTCGCGGACCTTCTCGCGGGCGGCGGCCGGCAGATCCGTCATGGTGGTGGGGTCGGCTTCGAGGCGGCCGTAGTAGTGGCGAGCGATCTGGTCGACGCGGAACTTCGGGAGCCCAAGCTCCTGCACCGCCGACACCCGCTCTTCGTGGGTGAGGTCGGCGAAGTGCTTCTGGGGCATGCCACGCTTCGGGGCATCAAAAACGAGTGGAATTTCAGCCATAGTATCCCCCATCTTTCCACGTCTTTGTGCATAGTCCAATTGGCATTTTTGCTGCGCACCGCGTTCAATAGATGACATGACTACACCGCACCCTGAAGAGCAGCCTACGCTTAACGACGCCCCCGTCCCCGCACTTCCCGAACCAGAACCAGAAACAGAGACCAAGGTTCGAGGCTCATTAGCTGGGGGAACCTGGATTGCCCTGATTTCCGGGGCACTGCTCCTTATTTTGCTCCTGGTATTTATCCTGCAAAACCAGCAGCAGGCTGATCTTCACCTGTTCGCGTGGACATTCCAGGTCCCAACCGGAGTGGGAGTTCTGCTGGCAGCCATTGTCGGCGCCCTTATTATGGCGATCGTCGGTGGGGTACGGATGCTGGAATTGCGTCGGCAAGTTAAGCGCGCGCAGCTCGGCTAAGTCAGGCTGAGCAGCAACCACGTCACCATCGCCGACGGCAGCATCCCGTCCAGGCGATCCATGATTCCGCCATGCCCAGGCAGCATGGCGGACATGTCTTTAATGCCCAATTCGCGTTTGAATTGGCTTTCCACCAAATCACCGAGCGTCGCGCAGATCACCAGACCAATGCCGAGGAAAATGCCCATCCACCACACGCCGTGCAGCAAGAAATGGATCGTGAGCATGCCCACGACACTGCCGAGGATCAGCGAGCCGGCGAAACCTTCCCAGGATTTTTTCGGGCTGACAGCCGGCGCCATCGGGTGCGTGCCAAACATCACGCCAGCAATGTATCCGCCCACATCCGAGGCGACCACGCACAGCATGAACGTGACAATGTACATGCCATAAAGCACACCGTCTTGTTCAATCTTCGACAGCATCGCAGCGAACGCACCGAACAGCGGGATCCAGGTGAGCACAAAAATACCGAGGGACATATCCCGCAGATAATTCTGTGGCGCTACGTGACGGCCATGGTGGAACAACCGACCAAACATCAATGCCAGCACGCTGGCCACATAAGCGGCAATCAGGCCAGTGGTGCCAAACGGCCACGACAGCCACACCATCGCCTGGCCCCCCACCAAAAGCAGGGCGCGTTGCAGCAGGTAGCCGTGTTCTTTCAGTCGTGAATGAACTTCCCAGGTGGCAAGGAAAACAGCGGCTGCCACCAGTGGATACCAGCCAAAGGGGATAACAAAAATGGCAAGCAGCACCAGGGCGCCAAGACCGACGCCCACTGCGATCGCTTGCTTTAGGTTACGACCCGCTGAGTTTTTAGGCCGGATGTGATCCACTGTGACAACTCCTACATAGGAAAAGCGCTGCCGGAATCAACAGCGCTTGCAAATAAAAGGGCATGGCGAAGTCGGCTAGACCTCCATGAGCTCCTTTTCCTTTGCTGCCACCAGATCGTCCATCTGAGCGACGTACTTCTGGGTGACCTTATCCAGTTCCTTTTCGGCTGCGAGCACCTCGTCCTCACCCGCGTCGCCGTCTTTTTGCAGCTTCTTCAGCTGATCCATGCCCTTACGACGCACGTTACGGATCGCAATCTTGCCGTCTTCGCCCTTGGACTTCGCCATCTTGACCATGTCACGACGGCGTTCCTCGGTCAGCTGTGGTACGGTCACGCGCAGCACCTGGCCGTCGTTGGTTGGGTTGACACCCAGGTCAGAATTGCGGATAGCGTTCTCGATCTCGTTCATGACGGACATCTCATATGGCTTAATGAGCAGCATGCGAGGTTCCGGTACCGAGATGGTGGCCATCTGGGTAATTGGAGTAGGAACACCGTAGTACTCAGCCATTACGCCGTTGAACATCGCTGGGTTAGCGCGACCGGTGCGGATGGTGGTCAGGTCTTCGCGGGTGTGGTCCACGGAGACGCCCATACGCTCTTCAGCTTCAAACAGGATTTCGTCGATCATTTAGGTCCCTTAGTTGAAAGTGGTTCTTCGTATTCTTAATTTATCAGGAACGAACCAGCGTTCCGATTCGCTCACCCCGAACGGCACGTGCGATATTGCCGTCGGTAAGCAGGTTGAACACTAGGATCGGCATCTTGTTATCCATGCACAGGCTGAATGCGGTGGAGTCTGCGACCTTAAGGCCCTTCTCAATTACCTCTTGTGGCGTGATCTCCGTGAACATGGAGGCATCTGGGTTCGTGCGCGGATCACTGTCGTACACCCCATCGACGCCCTTGGCCATGAGCAACACCTCGCAGTCGATTTCCAACGCACGCTGCGCCGCGGTGGTGTCCGTGGAGAAGTACGGCATGCCCATGCCTGCTCCGAAGATGACCACGCGTCCCTTTTCCAGGTGACGCTTCGCACGCAACGGCAGGTACGGCTCGGAAACCTGCGCCATGTTGATCGCGGTCTGCACGCGCGTCTCGACGCCCTCCTTCTCCAGGAAATCCTGGAGCGCGAGGCAGTTCATGACGGTTCCAAGCATGCCCATGTAATCAGAGCGTGCTCGATCCATGCCGCGCTGCTGCAGCTGCGCGCCACGGAAGAAGTTGCCACCGCCGATGACAACACACACCTCAGTTCCAGCCTGATCAATTTCAGCGATCTGCCGGGCCACGTTTTGGACAACATCTGGGTCAATGCCCACGTTGCCGCCACCGAACATTTCACCGCCAAGCTTGAGCATTACTCGTTTGAAACCTTGGCGTTGCTTACCGGAATCCTCCGACATTGAAGGTACACCTTCCTGCTGTGACATATTTTCTCCCAACAGCTTACATGGTTTTAGGCATGAAAAAGCGTTCCGCACGTGGGGTACGGAACGCTGTAGTAATTGCACCCTACCGGGTTAACAGCCTAGTGCTGGCCAACCTCGAAGCGAGCGAAGGACTTCAAGACAATGCCTGCCTCATCCATGAGCTGCTTAACGGACTTCTTGTTGTCGGAAACAGAAGCCTGCTCCAGGAGGGTGACGTCCTTGAAGAAGCCGTTCATGCGACCCTCAACGATCTTGGCGATAGCAGCCTCTGGCTTGCCCTCTTCGCGGGTGATTTTCTCCTGGGTTGCGCGCTCCTTCTCCACAACGTCAGCTGGGACGTCCTCGCGGGAGAGGTACTGTGCCTTCATAGCAGCAACCTGCATTGCAGCGGCCTTAGCGGCAGCCTCGTCGTCGCCTTCGTAGGCAACCAGGACGCCCACTGCTGGTGGCAGGTCAGCGGCACGGTGGTGCAGGTAAACAGCGACCTTGTCGCCTTCCAGGGTGATAGCGCGACGCAGCTCGAGCTTCTCGCCGATCTTTGCAGACAGCTGCTGGATTGCTTCCGCAGCGGTCATGCCGTCGACCTCAGCAGCTGCGAGCTCTTCTGGGGTGTTTGCCTTGACGGCAGCAGCAGCGTCGGCAATCTTTGCGCAGAAGTCCTTAAACTCAGCGTTCTTTGCCACGAAGTCGGTCTCAGAGTTGACCTCAACCATGGTGTTGCCGGAAACAGCGATCAGGCCTTCAGCAGCGGTGCGCTCTGCACGCTTGCCGACGTCCTTAGCGCCCTTAATGCGGAGCAGTTCAACAGCCTTGTCAAAGTCACCAGCGGTCTCTTCAAGAGCCTTCTTGCTGTCGAGCATGCCAGCGCCGGTCATTTCGCGCAGCTTCTTGACGTCTGCAGCAGTGTAGTTCGCCATGTGGGGCGATCCTCCTTGTTTATAGAAGAAGATTTTCCTTGATGAATTCTAGCGTAGTGCGCTCGTTTATGCGCGCACCGGGGTGTCTGTTTTGTAACGCGAGCGTTTCTTCTTGCTGTAATTTAGATTGAAAAAGTAGCATCAGCGAACCGGCAGTGCTGACAGCTTACTGTTATCGCATTGATACCAGTTTTAAGGACATTGCCTTTCATTTTCACTAGTGTCAATTCATGTAGTGCCAAGAGCCACCACAGTCACCTAGAAGAGATAGGATCCTCAAACCTATGAAAGCAAAAAAAATCAGCTCTGCCTTGGCTGCGTTAATCTTATCCGTAGCTTTGTCCCCTTGCACAAATGCTGAGCCCCTCAACCACAATGTTGCAAGCAACAAAACACATTCTGGCCAGCAAACGACTGATGCTCTCACCGAAGATCTACTAGTGCTAGATCGTTACACATATCCTGACACAATGGTCTTTGACCTTGATGGAGCTCTAGCACAAGATGAAGATCTTGAAGCTGAAGCTCTCGAGCTAGCATCAGTTCTCGAAGCTTTTGGATGGAGCATTCAGAGCACCAACCCGGAGTATCTTGAGAATGTTTCCGTGAAATCTTCAGCCCAAGCCGGTATCGTTCAACCTTTCTCTAATTGCAATGGTAAAAATGGCTCCCAGCTGGTACCGCCTGCAATTCTTCTGGACAGCTGCGCGGCGAGTGCACTGCAAAATGCAATCACTGGAGGAGCCACTGCAGTCGAACTTGCTGGAACGTTGACAGCCATCACCGGAGTTTCCCTCGCACTTGCAACCCCCATAGCTATTGGCCTTGTCGCGCAAGCATCACTCATTGGTATTTGTGGTTCATGGGGCAATGGCATTCGACTATTCCCCAATGGCATGTGCTGGTCCCAATAGACACTGGAAAGGAAACTGCCATGCGAATCAAGATCCTAGTTATCTTTGGCTTCGTTTCTCTCGGCCTTTGCCTCTTTGGCGTTTTCCAGCCAAACTCCCAAATCAGCCGTATCGCAGCGCCGGTCGCAACTCTCTACATTTTGCTGTCGATCGCCTTCTTCATCTCAGAAAACGAGAAAAAACGCAGCAGTGATAAGGGCTGATCTATAGGCCGCACAGTCTTTACTGTGGGGCCTTCAAAACGCGAAAACCTCCCCGAAGGGAGGTTTGCTCAAAGTAAAGAATTACTCAGCAGCTGGTGCTTCTGCGGCAGCCTCTTCGGTTGCCTCAACCTTTGCTGCAACCTCTACCTTTTCAGCTTCTGGCTTGTCGCCAGCAGCTTCCTTAGCAGCGGCGAGCTGGCGCTCTTCGCGTGCCTTCTTGCCCTCTTCCACTGCGGTGGAGATGACGCGGGACAGCAGTGCGGTTGCGCGGATGGCGTCGTCGTTGCCTGGGATTGGGAAGTTCACAACGTCTGGGTCGCAGTTGGTGTCCAGGATGGCCACAACTGGGATGTTCAGCTTGTGAGCTTCGGAGATCGCGATGTGCTCCTTGTTGGTGTCGATGACCCACATTGCGGAAGGAAGCTTGTTCATGTCTGCGATGCCGCCGAGGACGCGCTCCAGCTTGGTGCGCTCGCGGTTCAGCATGAGGATTTCCTTCTTGCCGCGACCTTCGTAGCCGTTCTCGGCTGCGTCCATGGCCTGCAGTTCCTTCATGCGGTGCAGACGCTTGGAAACGGTCTGGAAGTTGGTCAGCATGCCGCCGAGCCAGCGGTGGTTGACGTATGGCATACCAACGCGGGTAGCTTCGGTAGCAACTGCTTCCTGAGCTTGCTTCTTGGTACCAACGAAGAGGATGGTGCCACCGTGCGCAACAGTTTCCTTGACGAACTCGAATGCTTCGTCAATGTAGGTCAGGGTCTGCTGCAGGTCGATGATGTAGATGCCGTTGCGATCGGTGAAGATGAAGCGGCGCATCTTTGGGTTCCAACGACGGGTCTGGTGGCCAAAGTGGACACCGGCGTCGAGAAGCTCGCGCATGGTTACGACTGCCATGGGTGCTCCCTTTCAAAGTAGAAGTTTCGGTTTTAACAATGTGCAGGTTTTTCTCCTGCTCCTAGCATCCTGGCCGTTACGCAACACCCTGCGGTTTTACCCGTCGGGACCTCGTTGCGCGTGACACTTGTGGACGCGCGTAGTCAGCGTGCGGACACACTGCTGGGTCGATCATAACGGCTACCGGCCATCTTTCCAAATGGAGACGCTAAGTTATCCCCAGGTCAGGCTACTTTAACCCCACTGGCACCACTATCCACAGGGCATTGCTTACCGGCGCCCTCCCCCACGCCCCCATCCACCACCATGGCACCTATGAAAAAGATTCTCCTTCTACTCACCCTTGCACCCTTGCTTTCCGCGTATGTTTCTCCGACTACTGGGGCCGACCACGCCTCTGGAGTAACGAGGGCGTTTGATAAACCCGCGAAGAATTGGCTTAAGGGGCACCGGGGCGTCGACTTGGCAGCTGAGCCCGGCGCGACGATCGTGGCCGCGGGTGAGGGCGTGGTGAGTTATGTTGGCGTGATTGCTGGGACGCCGATTGTGTCTATTGAGCATCCGGATGGGATCAAGACGACGTATCAGCCGGTGCATGCCGTGGTGGCACGTGGTGATGCGGTGGCAGAGGGGCAGCCGATTGGTAGGTTGGCGGGCACTGAGGGCCTGCACTGGGGCGCTTTGGTGGCGAAGGATGACTACATTAATCCGCTGTCATTGCTGAAGCGGCCGACGATTCGGCTTAAGCCCGTGGGTGGGCTTGATCGAAGGCGGCTTTGAGGCGGGCGGCGTTGACGTGGGTGTAGATCTGGGTGGTTTGTAGTGAGGCGTGTCCGAGCATCTCTTGGACGACGCGCAGGTCCGCACCACCTTCCAGGAGGTGAGTTGCGGCGGAGTGCCTGAGGCCGTGGGGGGTGAGGTCGCGAACTCCGGTGATTTTAGCTGCGCGTTCGACGACGCGGCGGACTTGTCGCGGGTCAATGCGCTTGCCGCGGATTCCTACAAAGAGAGCTTTTTCTTGGGGTGTGGCGAAGTGGCAGCGGCCGTCGTTAAGCCAGCGTTCGAGGGCGTCTGTGGCTGCGTCGCCGAAGGGGACGACGCGTTGTTTGTTTCCTTTTCCCGTGACTTTTGCGACGCGCCTGTTTAGGTCAATGTCCGTTGCGTTGAGCGCTACCAGTTCGCCGATGCGCAGTGCTCCGGCGTACATCAATTCGAGGATTGCGCTATCGCGGAGGAATTCCGGTTCAGTGGTGGAGGCGGCGTTACCCATGAGTTCGCCTGCCTCCTGCTTGGCGAGGACGCGGGGCAGGTGGCGGCCTGCTTGGGGCGTGACCAGGCGTGCTGCGATATCTGTGTCAATTTCCTCGTGTTTGACGAGCCAGGAAGAGAAGCTTTTCAGGGCTGCGGTACGGCGGGCGAGGGTGGCTTTCGATTTCCCTTCGGCTACTGCGTCGGCGAGCCAGGCGCGCAGGTTGGCCAAAGTGAACTCGGCGGTGGTGGAGATGCGTGCGGTGAGCAAAGTGAGGTCGCTGCGGTACGCCTTCACGGTGGCTGGTGATTTTCCGTGCACAAGTGCGAGGGTGTCGCAGTAGTCGTCGATAAGTGCGGCGATTGAGGTCATACCTGCACGCAACAAAGCGGTGCGACGTGATGCCGCACCGCTTTGCCTTTCAACTCACCCATAACGCATAACCTTAGCGCTTTGCGGATTGTCGCGCAGTTGGAGGTGCTACAAGACCGATCCGCAAATTCAAGTTTGGTGGGGCCTGTCATTGTCCTGAACTCCAGGCCCCGTCACTTAGGCTTGCCTAACCTATTTTAACGGCAAGCTCTCATTAACGCAAGGGTTTTGTTGCATATTTTTTTACTCACTCAGTTCCGACCGGCGAAACTGTGCACCATCCCGGACAACAAGACCTCGTTTCACCAGGTCAACAAGGAGATGCACGGTCAAGGCAACCGTCAGGCCCGCCGCCTCTGCCACCTGTTGCGCCGGCGTTGCTTTCTCCGACAGCGCATCAAACACCCGCATCTCATTGCGCGACAACGACTGCACCGCGTTCTTTGCAAAGAGCATTTCGTACTGCCCATCCACATCAACCTCGCCTACCGAGGACACCAGCTGACGAATTTCATCGGCGCTGACCACCAGCTGCGCTCTGCCCTGCCGGATTCGGTCATGGCATCCTAAGGACCCCATGCTCGTGATCGGCCCCGGCACAGCCATGGTTACCTTGCCCAGCCCCTCGGCCCACGTCAGCGTATTAAGCGCACCGGATCGCCAGGCCGCTTCCACCACTACCGTTCCGGCTGATAGTGCTGCTGCCAGCCGATTCCGGGTCAAGAACCGATGCCGAGCCGGAGTTACCCCAGGCGGATACTCACTAATCAACGCACCCGTATGGGTGATTTTTTCAAACATGTGCGTATGAGCTGCCGGGTAATGCCGATCAAGTCCACACGACGCCACCACGACTGTGCGTCCCCCAGCATCCAGTGCCGTTTGATGTGCAACTGAATCAATGCCCAGCGCCCCACCGGACACGATGGTCCACTGGTGCGACACCAGACCTGAAACCAACGACCGGGTCGCGGCAGCGCCATAACTACTCGACGCGCGGGTCCCGACAACCGTCACGGACTGGGCCACCAACGAATCGAGTCGCTGGCCCCGCACCCACAACGCGTGCGGTGGCACCGCATCGTCTTGTACCGAACGAGCATGTTCACTGCTTCCCGACGCCGCGAACCCAAACGCCTGGGCAAACTCGGATCGTGGCCATTCATCGTCCTCAGGCGTGATCAACCGCCCACCAAGTTTGTCGATCGTTTCCAGATCCCGGGCAGCGGAATCCACTGTGAACCGGGACTGCGTGACTTTGAGCAACTCCCCGACCCATGCCTCCCGGTTCTTCACTCCCTGGGCGATCTCCTCCACGTCACGCCCCTGCCCCAACAGTTCTTGGAGGTGTCGATTAGGCCCCTCGATACATCGAGAGAGATACGCCCACGCCTGGTTACGCTGCATGTGCCCCCACCCCATCGAAAGCGTGCAGCTCTATGGCTCGAGCGATGTGATCCAAACCTGGTCGAGGAAGGCCTTCCAGGTCCGCTAGGGTCCAAGACACCTTGAGTGTCCTGTCCACCCCGCGTTGACTGACCTGCCCGTCGGCAAGCAAGGCTGCAAGGTAGGCCATTCCCGCTTCGTCGGCGGGGAAATCACGGCGCAAACGACGCGGGTCAATTCGGGAGTTCACCTCGCCCCACCGCGCGAACGCCCGCTCCCGAGCAGCTATTACCCGCTGTCGAATCACCTCCGACGGCTCAGCCTCCCCAGAAATCGCCGCTCCCTGCGAATGCATCGTGACCAGCACATCAATACGGTCCTTGAGCGGGCCGGACAGATTACCTAAGTACCGGCGCCGCACCACTGCGCTACACGAGCACGCCACCGGATCTTCGGCCCCGCAGCGACACGGGTTCGCAGCAAGCACCAACTGGAACCGCGCAGGAAAGACGATCTCCCGGTTCCCCCGGAGCAACCGAACTTCCCCGCCCTCCAACGGCACCCGCAAACCATCCAAGATATGGGCGGGGATCTCGCTCACCTCATCCAGGAACAACACACCGTGGTGTGCCAAGCTGACAGCGCCCGGTTTCGGTCGGCCCGATCCACCGCCGAGCAACGCCGACGCCGACACACTGTGATGTGGCGCCACGTACGGGGCCACGACCACGGGTCCCGACGTGTGGTCAGCGACCGAGTGCACCGCTGTGGCCTCAATAGTTTGTTCTTCCGTAAGGGGCTGCATGATGCCGGGCAGTCGGGCCGCGATCATGGACTTACCGGAACCCGGCGGACCGATCATCATCAGGTGATGTCCGCCGGCCGCCGCGATTTCTGCCGCCAGTTTCGCATCCTGCTGCCCAACTACATCGGCCATATCCAGCTGACGTGGTTGTGGGGTTTGGAATGCGACCGGCCGATCCAGGGGCTTGTTGCCGAGCAGCCACCCGGCAACGTCAGCGATATGGTCCGCCACCAGCACATGAGGCGAGCTCACCAACGACGCTTCCTGCTCATTTCCTGTGGGAATGACAACCGTCTCCACCCCGTGTTCCTTAGCAGCCAGCAACGCGGGCACCACCCCTGGCACCGGCTTGATACTGCCATCCAAACCGACCTCCCCGAGAAACATGATGTCGCTCGTGTTGATTCCCGCGGTTGCCGACATAACTGCTGCACAAATCGCGAGATCAAAATGGCTGCCACTTTTTCGCACATCCGCCGGAGAGAGGTTGACCACCAGCTTCGTCTTCGGCCACGGAAGATGCGCATTCATCATGGCGGTCTTTAATCGGTCTTTGGACTCGTTCGTCGCAGCGCCTGCCAATCCCACCACGTACATCCCGGGCAAGCCCGGGCCGATGTTTGCCTCGACCCCCACCACCAGTGCCCGGACGCCTTCAACGCTGACGGATAGAGTTTTAGCGAGCGCCACAATCAATCCCCTCGTAGTGGTTAACCTCGCCTTTGTCCAAGACGTATTCCAAGACATCAAACCGCACTGGCCGATAGGGTTGCCCCTCCAGCCAGGAAGCTGCCGCGCGTTTCATGCGGGCAAACTTCCGGGGAGTTACCGCCTCCGCGGCCCCAAAATCCCAGCTGCTGCGGGTTTTCACCTCAACAAAAATGATCTCCCCACCGAGCTGCACAATTAGATCGATTTCACCGCAGCTATATCGCACATTCCTGCCGACAATAATTCCACCCAATGACACGAAATAGCGCGCGGCTTCCTTCTCACCGTGGACGCCCAGTTCATTCATAGCTCCCCCTTTAATCCGGTTATGTGACTGCACTGTCCCACACCGATTAAGAACCGCCCACCGGGCACAAGAAAAAGCTGTGGATAACTGTCGTTATCCACAGCTTCACGCCACATCTAGGATTGTCTGCTTGACAGCTCCAACCAAACGAAACCTAGTCCGGAATGATCATCTCCGGCTTATCCAGCTCCTCAATGTTGACGTCCTTATAGGTGATCACGCGTACGAAACGGACAAACCGGGCAGCGCGGTACATATCCCACACCCAGCAATCGGACATGCGGACTTCGTAGTACACGTCCCCGCCGGTGGTGTGCGGGATCAACTCAACGGCGTTGGCCAAGTAGAAGCGTCGTTCCGTTTCCACAACGTAGGAAAACTGGCTGACGACATCGCGATATTCGCGGTACAGGGACAGCTCTACTTCAGACTCGTAGTTTTCCAGCTCTTCAGCGCTCACTGCGTATCCCTTTCCTTTTCCCATTCGCCATGTGCACGGGCAATATTGGCATAACTATAGCGATGAATCGGGCTGCCTCCTTGACGGCGCACCGCATCAATGTGAACCTTCGTGCCATATCCTTTGTGGGATTCAAATCCGTACCCGGGATAGTCGGCGGCGTAATCAAGCATGAGCTGGTCCCGTGAGTGCTTCGCCAGGATACTGGCGGCGGAAATGCAGCGTGCAAAGGCATCCCCACCAATGATCGGCAGTTGCGGTTGGGTAAGGCCTGGGACGGGGAAGCCGTCGATAAGCGCGTAGCTAGCGGCTATATCCAGCCCGGCGACGGCGCGGCGCATGCCGGAAATGTTGGCGTGTTGGATACCGAAGCGGTCGATCTCCTCGGCGGAGATATGGACGATATGCCAGCTCAAAGCGTGTTCTTGGATGAGGGGGAACAGCTTGGCGCGTCGGGAAGCGGTGAGCTTTTTGGAGTCGTCGAGCCCCGCCAACTGCGGGGGCAGAACCTGCGGGAGGACGCAGGCGGCAATGGTGATTGGTCCTGCGCAGGAACCACGGCCGGCCTCATCGACCCCGACGATGGGGCTGAAACCGGCCGCATGAAGAGCTGCTTCGATCACTGTTGGATGTCGTAGTCCTCAACAGCACCGATGCGGTTAAACGGGAGCACAATCGCCTGCACCTTGCCAATGATGAGGCCGCGAGGCACTGTGCCCTGGTACTGATCCCCCAGGTGGTAACGGGAATCAGCGGAGTTGGTGCGGTTGTCGCCCATCATGAAATAGTTGTTCGCCGGAACCTGGATCGGCCCGAAATAGTCGCCACCACACGCCTCAGACCCGGTCTCAGGGTTCACCGGGTAGGTCAGCGGCTGCAGCTGGTAGGACGAATCGATGACCTTGCCGTCAACCTTCACGCCCTCGTCGCCCGCCTGGCATTCCACCACCTGACCACCGGTAGCGACGATGCGTTTGACCATGTCATTGCCATCAGTCGAGGTCAGCCCCACATAAGAACCCAGCTTCTGCAACCCAGACAGCGCGCCCCCGGACTGCTTCGTGCGGAATGCGCCCTGCCACGACTCTGGAGCCTTGAACACCACCACATCACCTGGTTCGGGGTCCCCAAGCTTGTAAGCAATCTTGTCCACGTAAATACGGTCACCCGTACAGCCCGGACACCCATGCAGCGTCGGCTCCATCGACTGACTCGGAATCACATACAGCCGACCGATAAACGTCTGCACCAATGCGATGATCACAAAGGTCACAATCACAACGAGGGGGATCTCGATGTACCAGGGGGTTTCCTTCTTCTGCTTGTCAGCAGGGGCTTTCGTCATAGCCACTCAGTGTAGCGCTTTGAGTCATATGACACAGGCAATGACACAAAGCGGGCATAATTTCTCCCATCGGTACGCTAAATCTCCCTTGGTCCTAACATGAGAAAACCCCGGCCGCACCAACGTGCAAAACCGGGGTTGACCAGGTAAAACTTAACGCTTTTCCTTGATCTTGGCTGCTTTGCCGCGCAGGTTGCGCAGGTAGTACAGCTTCGCACGGCGAACATCACCGCGGGTTACAACCTCGATCTTCTCAAGGTTTGGAGAGTGTACTGGGAAGGTACGCTCAACACCGATGCCGAAGGAAATCTTGCGGATGGTGAAGGTCTCGCGGATGCCAGCGCCCTGGCGGCGGATAACAACGCCCTTGAACAGCTGGGTACGGGTCTTGTTACCTTCGATCACCTTTACGTGGACGTCGAGGGTGTCACCAGCGCGGAACGCAGGAACGTCGTCGCGCAGGGACGCTGCATCGAACTTGTCGATCTTGTTCATGAAACAAATCCTTTAAATCACCGAACAGAGGAACCTGGCGGCGGTTAGGCTCTACCGGTTCGTATTCACTACATGGTTCGCCGCTGCCATAGAAGACAGTCAACCTAAGCAGTATGCCACTTCAGGCACCTAGCGACCAAATCCAGCTTTCTTCAACGCTTCCGCCATAGAGCCAGCAGGTGCAGGCGCTTCACGACGTCCACTGCTTCCCTTCTTGTTGCCGCGCGGTTTCCGGGTGTGCTGCGGGGTTTCCTCCAGCTTCATGGTCAACGAGATTCGTTGCCGTTGTTCGTCGACCTCCAGCACACGCACCTTCACCACCTGTCCGGATCGCACCACCTCGTGGGGGTCGGAGACGTACTTGTTGGCCAGCTGGGAGACGTGGACCAGGCCGTCTTGGTGAACTCCCACATCCACGAAGGCGCCGAAGGCAGCCACGTTGGTGACAGTGCCTTCCAGGATCATTCCTGGTTTCAGGTCCGACACCTTCTCCACGCCTTCTTTGAAGGTGGCCGTTTTGAATTCGGGACGCGGGTCGCGGCCCGGTTTATCGAGCTCAGCGATGATGTCGGTCACCGTCGGGACGCCGAAGGTATCGTCGGCAAAATCGTTCGGGCTGAGCTCGGCCAACACTTTCGAGTTCCCGATGAGGTCGGCCACCGAAAGCCCGGTCGCTGCCGAAATCTTCTTCACCACCGGGTAAGCCTCCGGGTGCACGGCCGACGCATCGAGGGGATCCTTACCGCCGTTGATTCGTAGGAAGCCGGCGCACTGCTGAAATGCCTTCGGCCCCAAGCGGGGCACCTTCTTTAGCGCGGTGCGGGACGCGAAAGCGCCATGCTCATCGCGGTAGGCCACGATGTTGTCTGCGATCGTGCCGTTGATTCCAGCCACTCGGGTAAGTAGCGGTGCGGACGCAGAGTTCAGATCGACGCCGACCGCATTCACCGCGTCTTCCACCACGTTGTCCAGGGCGCGAGCCAGCGCAGTCTGGTTCACGTCGTGCTGATACTGCCCTACCCCAATCGACTTCGGATCCACCTTCACCAGCTCGGCGAGCGGGTCCTGCAGGCGACGCGCGATGGACACTGCGCCACGCAATGAGACATCCATGTCGGGGAATTCTTCTGCTGCAATCTTGGACGCCGAATACACCGAGGCACCAGCTTCGGAAACCACCACCGGGGTCGGCTTCTTGCCGCCGGCGTCGGCAATCATGGAGGCGATCTCCCCAGCGAGTTTCTCGGTTTCGCGGGAGGCGGTGCCGTTACCGATTGCCAGCAGGTCTACCCCATGGGTTGCCACCAAACCTGCTAACCTCTGCACTGCCTGTGACCATTGATTTTGTGGCTGGTGCGGGTACACGATCGTGGTGTCCAAGACTTTGCCGGTCGGGTCGACCACGGCGCATTTCACGCCGTTTCGGTAGCCAGGGTCCAGGCCGAGGGTGGCGCGCTGGCCAGCAGGCGCAGCCAGGAGAACGTCGCGCAAGTTCTTCTTGAACACTTCCAGCGCCCCTTCCTCAGCTTTATCCTTCAGGCGCATGCGGGTGTCCAGACCTGCGGAAATATACAGTTTCGTTTTCCAGCCCCAGTGCACGGCATCATTGATCCACTGGGTATCTCCCAACCCGAAACGATCCTTGATCAGGCCTTCAAAGAACGCGTCGTCGGCGTCCAAATTCAGGTGCAACACGCCTTCGGACTCGCCGCGCAGCAATGCCAGGATACGGTGCGACGGCAAGGATTCGAAGGACTCCGAAAACTCAAAGTAATCCTTGAACTTGGCGCCCTCCTGTTCTTTGCCTTCTACCACGCAGGCCTGCATGGATCCGCGCTGATACATCTCGTCGCGGACCTCGCCCACCAGGTCGGCGTCCATGGCGAAACGGTCCGCTAGGATCGCCCGCGCCCCTTCGAGTACTGCCTTGTCGTCCGCGAACCCCTCGGTGTAGAACGCAGCGAGGTCAGGTTCCTCGCCAGCCACGAGCCGATCAGTGAGCGCCTCAAGCCCTGCTTCACGGGCAATGTCCGCCTTGGTTTTGCGACGCTTCTTAAATGGCAGGTACAGGTCTTCGAGACGAGCTTTGGTGGTCACGCCGTCGATAAGCGCGCGCAGGTCGTCGGTGAGCTTGCCCTGCTCATCAATCGCCTTGAGCACCGCGGCTTTGCGGTCTTCGAGTTCGCGCAGGTAGGTGAGGCGCTCTTCGATGGTGCGCAGTTGGGTGTCATCGAGGCCGCCGGTGACTTCCTTGCGATAACGCGCGATGAACGGGACGGTGTTTCCCTCATCGAGGAGTTTCTGGACGGCTTCGACCTGGTTTTCGGAGATTCCGAGTTCGATTGCAATGACCTTGATCATTCCGGCCAGTTTAGTGCACCGCTTCACGACGCCGTTGTTAGCTCCCCATGCCCCAGCGGGTTTCACGGCGGTAGCTGGCACGCCGTGGCTGGAGCATCCTGAGGCTTCACGGGTTTTGACGATATTGCTTTGACGATGATCCCTGGATGTCAGTGGTTTTCAATAACGCCACCTGGAAACATCGTCAATCCAACATCAGCACAACCCACAGTCACCCAACCAGCAATAGGCCCCAGAGGAAACGACAAGGCTACAGCGAGCGCTGCGACAAGCCCACCCCACCCCGACACCGACCTCCAGCAACCCAAGCCATGACGATAATCCTTTGACGATGATCCCTGGATGTCAGTGGTTTTCAATAACGCCACCTGGAAACATCGTCAATTCAACATCAGCACAACCTGGAACCACCCAATTAAGCAACAGTAAAACAGTTCCCGTTAATGAAATAACTCTCAACCCCTGTTACCCATGTGTCGAACGGGATTAAATCGTAGGTGAGCTTCACTGTATAGAAAGGAAACAGGATGAGTAGCCACGGGTTTTCTCGTCGGCATTTCCTCGCCGGCAGCGCGCTAGTCACCGCTGGGGGTTTTCTCGCAGCGTGTAATTCTGGCGCCTCGTCGACCACGGAATCCTCAGCGTCTACCGAGGCCAAGGATAAGAACAAGGACAAAGACAAAGTCGACTACAAGTCGATCTCCGGCAAGCTCGTGATGCTGGCCACCGGCGGCACCATCGCCAGCCAGAAAGATGCCTCCGGAGCGTTGGTCCCCACCGTCAGTGGCGAGGAGCTACTGAAAAAGGTGTATGAGAAGTTCGATAAGGACAAGCTCTCCATCGAGGTGCGGCAGGTCAGTCAGCTAGATTCTTCGGCGATGACGCTCAAGGACACCGACGGCATCCTCAGCCAGGTCCATGACACCCTGAAGGAGGATGGGGTCACCGGCATCATCGTCTCCCACGGCACGGATTCCATGGAAGAAACCGCCATTGCAATTGACACCTTCCTGGACGCAGACCAGCCCGTGGTGCTCACAGGTTCGATGTTCCCCTTTGACGATCCTGACACCGACGGCCCTGATAACCTCACGCTGGCGGTCACTGCAGCCACGGATCCCAAAAACAAAGGCAAAGGCGCCTTTATCGCCTTCGGCGGGAAGATCCTGCGGGCCCGCGGCGCCTACAAGATGGACGCCTCCAGCAAGGATGGCTTCGATACCAATGCATCAGGCGAGATCAAGCGCCCGAAACCACTGCCACTGACGAAGCTGGATGGCACACGCGTGGACATCATCGCAGCCTACCCCGGCGCGCCCGGCGAACTGGTCATAGCCGCGATCGACTCTGGCGCGAAAGGCTTGGTCATCGAGGGTATGGGCTCTGGAAACGTAGGCGGCGACATTGCCGATGCCATCGTCGAGGTTGCCGAGAAAGGTATCCCGGTTGTGATGTCTACCCGCGTGGACAAGGGCTTGGTGGAAGGAACTTATGGCGGTGCTGGCGGTGGCGCCACACTGGCTGAGAAAGGCGTGATCGGTTCGGGTATCCTCCGCCCGGGCCAATCCCGAATCCTCGTCGTTGCTGCGCTCGCCACCGGCACCGACGTGAAAGAACTATTCCCTCAGGAATAAAGCAAGGCCCCTCCCACTCGGCTGGTATCCCCGGGCGGGAGGGGTTTGCAATAATGCATCCATGATTTCTCCTGAAGAAAGAAACCTTATCCGCGTCGTCCGCAGCCATGCGGAGCAGACGTCTAATGGAGATGCAACAACTGTGGCAGCCGGTCTACTCACAGCCTCTGGGCAGATCATCCTCGGTGTGAATGTGTACCACTTTCTCGGTGGCCCCTGCGCAGAAGTCTCTGCGCTCAGCAAACATGCAGAAATTGCTGCCGACGACCCTGTTACAACTGTCGTGGCTGTATATGGACCGGCAGGTGACGTCCTCTCGCCGTGTGGGAAGTGCCGTCAGATCCTGTTTGACCTTGATCCCAACATCAAGGCAATCGTGCGCACTCCTAATGGGTTCGTGAGCTTTGCAATTCGTAAGCTCCTTCCTCACCCATATGATTGGCGCGCAGCTGAAAACCCTCAGTGCCTATACATGTGGGAGGGGTATGAAGGCATGATCCGTTCGGGAGTAAAACAACAAACCATTCGTGTCGATGACCCGTTTGTACCAGGCCCTGCCACGATTGTGTTTGAAAAAAGTGACGGCTCGGTGGTGGAACTTGCGGCCACAGTAAGCAGTTCCCGCACGATCTTAAGACACGAGCTGACCGACGAGATAGCTCGCGCCGATGGGTTTATGAATCTCAAGGAACTCAACGCTGCCCTCGATATTCATTATCCGGAATTAGAAGAAAATTCGGAGGTCGACGTCGTAAGTTTCGAGTTGGGCCCGATGCGCTAACATTAATAACTTTTCCGCCGAGAGCGGAATCCCGCATCTGCCGAAGCAAACCGGCCCACAATGGGGCGTATGGAAAAGCGGAATTGGGCGGGCTATCGTGCAGCGCCTCGCAGCTGACGGTTACCATGTGACCTTCACCTGGCATAGCAATGAATCTGCAGCTCCCACGGCGATTCAAGCGGACCTTAGTACTATCAAAGGAATGGATCAGTTTCTTGACCAAGTGAAGGGCAACAGTTTCGATGTTGTAGTTAACAACGCCACTACAGTTACTGAGATTTCCCCGATAACAACCACATCCCTGGAGTCTTGGCAGGAAAACTTCGCGATCGGCGTCACCGCCCCTTTCATGCTCATTAAGGAGCTTGGGCCTCTGATGCCATCGGGCGCCTCGAACATCAATATCTCTTCGCTCAACACACTCATGCCCCAACCCGGTATTGCTGGATACTGCGCGGCGAAAGCAGCTTTGGAATCTCTCACTCAGGTAGCAGCAAGGGAGTTACTGTCAATGCGCTAAGACCTGGCCCCACTGACACGCCGGGCAACCATGCTGTTAACCCAGATCCCGCGGTCCGGGAACAGATCGCAGCCAGGATCCCAATGGGACGTTATGGCCAGCCGGAGGATGTGGCCAATGTGGTGTCGTTCCTTGCGAGCGCTGCTGCCCGTTGGGTTACGGGCCAGGTACTTTCCGTATCCGGCGGACTTTAAGCCACCAGCGAAAGTTGTGGCGTATCTGGCGCCATTGCGCGCTTCAGTAACTGGTCTAATTCCATACCCAGGGCGTGAAGTATCCCCCGGATAACCTCGGAAGAGCCTTCTTTTTCACCTAGCTCTAGATCTGACAGATGCGATGGAGAAATCGCAGCCTTGCGCGCTACCTCCTGCAAGGTTCGGCCTTGGGTCCTTCCGTTCCTCCCGCAGAGCTTTGCCGATCCGCTTCCGCAACAAATCATCACCCATTAGGACAATCCTCCAACAGATCCGGCCTACGCTCCCTGGTCCGCGCCAAAGACTGCTCGCGGCGCCACTCGTCCACTAGTTTGTGATTCCCAGACAGCAGCACTTCGGGTACTTCTAGCCCGCGCCATACCCGTGGTTTGGTGTAGGACGGGCCTTCCAGGAGCCCGTCGGAGAACGAGTCTTCTTCGTGCGAGGATGCGTTGCCGAGCACGCCGGGTATTAGTCGGGTGATTGCCTCCGCCATGACGAGCACGGCGACTTCCCCACCGATGAGGACGTAGTCGCCGATGGAGACTTCTTCGACGCGGTACCGATTGGCGGCGTCGTCGACTACGCGCTGGTCAATGCCCTCGTAGCGTCCGCAGGCGAACACGATGTGTTCTTCGTTGGACCAGCGTCGCGCCATTTCTTGCGTAAAAGGCCGGCCGGCGGGTGTGGGCACGATGAGCAGGGGTTTGTCCCCGGTTTCGCCGGCGTAGCCCGCAAAGTTGCGGCCGGTGAGGTCGTCATGCCGAGGCTTGTCGACGTGCGGAGCAGCGGACTCCAGTTCAGTACCAGTAACCCCGGCAGCGACGTCGTCAAGTGCTGGCCCCCACACAGTCGGTTTCATGACCATGCCCGGGCCGCCGCCGTATGGGGTGTCGTCGACGGATTTATGCACGTCCGTGGTCCAATCCCGCAGGTTGTGCACGCCAACGGTCAGGATGCCTTTTTCAATCGCCTTGCCAAGCAGCGCGTGCCGCAGTGGCTCCAGGTATTCGGGGAAGATGGTGATGACGTCGAGGCGCATTACAGATCCAGCAGCCCTTCCGGTGGCGTAACGGTAAGGGTGCCAGCCTCCAGATCAACTTCTGGCACGATCGATTCGACGAACGGGATCAGCACATCACCCATTTCGAGCAGCGATTGTGCCGGGCCGTGAGTCACTCCGGTGATCTCGCCGATGTCGGTGCCGTCGTGAATTACCCGCAGCCCGATCAGTTCGTGGTCGTAGAAACCTTCGTCATCGTCGTCGATAAGCGGCTCGGCCCAGAACTTGGTGCCCCGGAGGGAGTCGGCGGCGGTGCGGTCAGGAACTTCCGCGAACTTAATCAACAATCGGCCTTGGTGGACACGCACCGCGTCGATGGTGAGCGTATGCTCCTTCTTCCCCTGCTTGCCGCGAAGGACCTCGCCCAGGGCGTAGCGGATGTCAGGGTCATCAGTGGTTGATTCGACCACGACCTCGCCGCGGATGCCGTGCGACTTGACCACTCGACCAATCATCAATTCCATGCGGTTAGTGTACAGCAGCACCGAAGCTGTGTATTGGAGCTAACACCCCACCTAGCACTCACGCCACGGAAGTAACACGAAAGAACCAGCGCACCTGGGAGTATAAGCGCGATTTGGCTTAACTTAAAACAATTATTCCGATTTCACTGTTAGCACGCTCACAGTCGGTTTATACTATGCCCCAACACACATTCGATTAGTTGGGGACGATATGAACCATGTTTAAGTTCCTTGTGAAGAAGACAGCCGGTTGGGTGGCGATGATCGTTATCGCTGTCAACCTGACCTATTTCCTCGCCAACGCCTTCCTCGACCCACGAAGTAATTACGAGGGACGCCGCCCGCCTATCCCTGAGGAGCGCGTCGATGCAATTCTGGATCCGTTGAACCTCAACGACAAGCAGCCTATTTTCCAGCGCTGGTGGAACTGGATCACCGACATCGTCCTCCATTGGAATTGGGGCGCCTCGCCGATCGGCGATTCGGTGAACGACCAGATTTCCTACCGCATTTGGGTGTCCGCTCAGCTTTTGTTGCTTGCCACCATTATTTCTGTGGTCCTTGGCGTGGGTATCGGCGTGTACACCGCTTCCCGCCAGTACAAGACGGGCGACCGTATCTTCCAGACGCTGTCTATCCTTACCATGAACATCCACATCGTCGTTGCGTCGATCGGTGTGGTCTGGGCAGCGATTGAGATTAACAAAGCAGCTGGCACCAACATTTTCTTCGTCACCGGAGCAAGTTCCACGGGTGTCACCGGGTTCTTCCCACGACTGATCGATACCGCTCAGCACCTCGTCCTTCCGACAATATCCCTCGTCATCATCTCCTATGCGGGATACCACTTCATGCAGCGTTCGATCTTGCTGGACAACATCGACGCCGATTACGTCCGCACCGCCCGTGCGAAGGGGCTCACGCGGCAGCAGGCGATCCGTCGTCACGCGCTGCGTACCTCGATCATCCCGGTTGCTACCTCGGTTGCCTTTTCCATCCCTGGCATTTTCACCGGCGCGATCATGACCGAAGCCATCTTCGGGTGGCAAGGCATGGGCCAATATTTCATCCAGACGATCACGAAGAATGACATTCACGGGACGGTCGCTTTCGCGGCGTTCGGCGCGCTCATGACCGCCGTCGGCGCCCTGCTATCTGACATCTTCGTTGTCATCCTCGACCCCCGCGTGCGCGTGAACTAGGAGCCAACATGCAAAAGGATTATCGCAACGCAGGCAATGACCACACCGAAAACCTCGCAGAGGGTGTCGCCGCGACAGGTGACTACACCGCCGGGGCCGTGCCCTTGCCTGCGACCGGACTAATTAACGCCCGCGAAGAAGAAGTGGTCGCGGCCCAGGAATTCGAGGAAACTACCCGCATCGCTACTAAGCGTCCGATGAAGAAATTCCAGCTGTACCTGCGCCGATTCCTACGCAACAAGCTGGCCGTCGTGGGCACCATTATCTTCCTTTGTCTGGTAGTGATCGCTTTGTTCGGCAGCTTTGTCACTCCGTGGGCTTTTGACGAACCCGACTTTCTGGCGCTGTCCGAGCCACCGAGCTCCGAGCACTGGTTTGGCACCTCGTCCTCCGGCACTGACCTCTTTGCCATGGTGGTCCACGGCCTCGGTCGCTCTCTCACCATTGCTGTGATCGTCTCTTGCGCTACCACAGCCATCGCAGCCTTCGTCGGCGCAGCAGCAGCCCTGCTAGGCGGGCGCCCGGAGCGCGTCATCCTCAGCATCATCCACTTCCTGCTCGTGATCCCATCGTTCCTGCTCATCGCACTGATGGTGTCCGGTTCCGGTGGCGACTGGAAGGTGCTAACCGTCGTCCTCATCCTGTTTGGATGGGTGTACTACTCCCGCGTGATCTGGTCCATGTGTATTTCGCTACGTGAACGCGAATACATCAAGGCCGCGCGGTACATGGGAGTCTCTCCTTTCCGCACGGTGGTCCGCCATATGATCCCGAACATCGGATCCCTGCTCATCATCAACCTAACGCTGGGTGTGGTCTCTACCGTCATGAGCGAGACGGGCCTGTCCTTCCTGGGCCTGGGTGTGAAGATCCCCGATGTTTCGCTGGGTACTCTGCTGTCCTCGGGAGCCAACTCCTTGCAGTCCTCGCCGTGGGAGTTCTACTTCCCTGCCGCAGTGCTCACCTGTCTCACCGTGTCCATGGCATTTATCGCAGATGGTCTGCGCGATGCCCTCGATCCCAACTCCAACGCCGGAGGTCGTGCGTAAATGTTGCAGGTAACTGATCTTCGAGTGTCCTTCCCGTCTGAAGCTGGCGTGGTCAACGCCGTTCGTGGCGTTAACTTTGACCTCGCACCAGGTAAGACGCTGGCGATCGTTGGTGAGTCCGGCTCAGGCAAGTCCGTGACCTCCATGGCGATCATGGGCCTTTTGCCCGGCTACGCGCAATGCACCGGGTCCGTCAAGCTCAACGGTCGCGAACTGCTGGGCCTATCCGACCACGAGATGGCCCGAGTGCGTGGCAACGAAATCGGCATGATCTTCCAGGACCCGCTATCTGCCCTCACCCCTGTGTTCACCGTCGGTGACCAGATTGTGGAAGCGATTCTGGCCCATAACAAGGTCTCCAAGCAGCAGGCGTGGAATCGCGCCGTAGAGCTGCTCGATCTGGTGGGTATCCCTGAGCCACAGCGCCGCGCCAAGTCCTTCCCACACGAGTTTTCTGGCGGCATGCGCCAACGTGTGGTCATCGCCATCGCGATCGCGAACAACCCCCAGGTGCTCATCGCCGACGAACCAACCACGGCCCTCGACGTCACCATCCAGGCACAGATCCTGGACCTGATCAAGGTGGCGCAACGCGAGACCAACGCAGCCACCATCATGATCACCCACGACATGGGTGTTGTCGCTGGCACGGCCGACGACGTGCTGGTGATGTACGCGGGACGCCCAGTCGAGCACGCGGATGTGGATACGCTGTTTAGCAATCCGAAAATGCCGTACACCATCGGCCTGCTGGATTCGATCCCGAAGCTCGATTCCCCATCAGGCGTGCTCACCACTATCAAGGGAAACCCGCCGATTGTGGTGGATCTCCCCGACGAGTGCGCTTTCGCCCCGCGCTGCCCTATCGCCTCCGAGGAGTGCCTGGTCAGCGAACCAAAGCTGCGTCCAGTACCGGGCTCGCAAGCTCATCAGATCGCCTGCGTCAAGGACCTAACTGACCGCGCGATTTACCCAGTCCCTGAACTCGCGAGCGACACCCTCGCCAAGGTCCCGCGCGAAGAACGCGCGGACGTGCTGCACGTGGAAAATCTGAACAAGACGTTCCCGATCATGAAGGGATCCCTGCTCAAGCGCCAGGTAGGCGAAGTGCAGGCCGTTAACCAGGTCAGCTTTGACATCAAGGAAGGCGAGTGCTTCGCCATCGTGGGCGAGTCCGGCTCCGGTAAGACCACTACGCTGCTGGAGATCATGGAGCTCGCGCCTGCCGACGGCTCCACTATTGTCCTCAGTGGCAAGAACGCAGCCGAGTTCTCCAGGGCTGCCCGCAAGGCCGCTCGCAAAGACATCCAGATTGTGTTCCAGGATCCGATGGGCGCCCTCGATCCGCGTCTGACGATTTCCGAGATCCTCAAAGAACCGCTGCAGGCCCTCGGCTACCAGGGTGATCACGACGAGCGTGTCTCCGAACTAATGGAGCTCGTCGGGCTCAACCCGGCACACATCGACCGCTTCCCCGGCCACTTCTCCGGTGGTCAGCGCCAGCGCATCAATGTCGCCCGTGCCCTCGCAGCTAAACCGAAACTGATTGTCCTCGACGAGCCGGTCTCCGCCCTCGACGTCTCCATTCAGGCTGGCCTGCTCAATCTTCTTGCAGATCTTAAAGCCCGACTCGGCGTCAGCTACCTCTTCGTAGCGCATGACCTGTCCGTCGTCAGGCACATCTCCGACCGCGTGGCCGTGATGTACCGCGGCAGCTTCGTCGAACAGGGCGAGACGCACGCGCTTTTCGACGACCCCCGTCACCCTTACACCCAGGCGCTGCTCTCTGCTATTCCGCTGGCTGACCCGGCGGCTGAGCGCTTCCGAAAGCGCATCATTTTGCAGGAAACCACCGTGTCCGCGACCAAAGCTGCGACGGACGCCGAGCCTGGCTGCCCGTTCATCTCCCGTTGCCCGCTGCACCAGACGCTGGCACCTGATGAACAGGCAGTGTGCCAGCGCCCGGTGGCTATGCACCAAGTGCCGGGCATGGACCAGTTCGTGGCTTGCCATCACCGTTAGTTTTACCAACCCTAAAGAAAGGACGACGCTTATGCGACGCACACTCACCCGCCCGCTGGCGGCCCTCATCGCCGTTGGCGCCCTCTCCCTCACTGCATGTGGCGGTGGCGGCGATGCGAACAATGCCGAGAAGGTGGACATCACCAAGTCCACCAACGAGGTGGTAGCTTACGAGGACATCAAAGATGGTGGCATTATCACCACCGCTATCGAAGAGATCTCCCCGCAGCAAAACCCGTTCCACGCAGACGGCACCCGCTACACCTCGGATCTGTGGACGTGGTACAACCCGCAGCTAGCACTGTTCGATGAAAAGGGCGAGTACTCCTTTAACAAGGAGTACCTGACCGACGTCAAGGAAGAAAAGGACGGCGACAACACGAAGGTGACCTTCGTGTTCAACGACAAGGCCACGTTCAACGACGGCACCCCTATCGACTGGCGCGCTATCGAGGCAACCTGGAAGATCTCCAATGGCCAGGACCCGGCGTACACCCCAAGTTCTACTGATGGTTACGAGCAAATCAAGTCCGTGACCAAGGGCGCATCCGACAAGGAAGCTGTTGTTGAGTTCGACGGCGCGTACCCATGGTGGCAGGGCCTGTTCAACACCGTGGTTCACCCAACGGTCGCTGAGCCTGCAAACTACAACGACTACTTGAAGAAGGTCCACCCAGAATGGGGCGCTGGCCCATACAAGGTGGAGAACGTGGACTTCAACAAGGGCGAGGCCACCTTTGTGAAGAACGAAAAGTGGTGGGGCCGCCCTGGCAAGCTGGATAAGCGTGTGTTCCGTCAGATGGAATCCAGCGCTTCCCTCAACGCCTTCAAGAACGGCGAAATCGACGTCACCGGCAACGGTAACAAGGAACGATACTCTGCGCTGAAGGATATGCCGAACACCACACAGATCGTCGGCCCTATGGCTTCCACCTCGCTGTTCACTTTGAACGGCCAGTCCCCAATGCTCAGCGACATCAAGGTCCGCGAGGCCATCGCCAACGCTCTTGACCGCGAGCAGATCGGCAAGATCCGCTTCAATGGCATCCCGTACGAGGAGAAGGCCCCTGGCTCCCTGCAGCTCTACCAGTTCCAGACTGACGTCTACAAGGACAACTTCGGCTCCATCGTCCCGAAGGCCGACCCTGAAAAGGCCAAGAAACTGCTGGAAGAAGCCGGCTACACCATGGGTGCGGACGGCATCTACGAAAAGGACGGCCAGAAGCTCACTATCCGCTACGTGCTGATTGGCGACGCTGAGGTCTTCCGTGCAATGTCCCAGGCGACCCAGAAGATGCTCAAGGATGTGGGCATTGACCTGCAGATCCAGCAGCGCCCATCCAACGAGTTCTCCCAGGTGTCGAAGGAACGCGACTTCGACCTCTTCCCAATGGGCTTCTCCGCTGGTGACCCATACGGCATGGCGTACTTCGGCCAGACCTACCTGGCTAACTCTGAGCTGAACAAGTCCGGTACCGGCACGCCAGAGCTGGATGAGAAGATCCGCGAGATGCAGAAGCTTCCAACCCAGAAGGAACAGATCGACCGCGGCAATGAACTCGAGGTCGAAGCGCTTCAGCGCTACGGCATCATCCCGATGTACAACGGCCCAACCATGGCCATCACCAAGGAAGGCCTGGCCAACGCTGTCAAGACGGGCTTCCAGGTGACCCCTGTGGAAACCGTTGGCTGGAAGAAGTAGCCAATAATAAAAGACCGCATCTGTTAACAAGATGCGGTCTTTTTGTTATAACAGGAATTTACTCTGCAGCTTCTTCTGCAGCAGCCTCTTCGGCGTCAGCTTCCTTCTCAGCTTCCTCGGCAGCAGCCTTCTCAGCAGCTTCCTTCTCAGCCTTTGCCTTAGCCTCAGCTTCTTCCTTCGCCTTGCGCTTCTTCTCGGTGATAGCCTCAGCAGTTGGGCCCTCAGCAGCCTCAGCAAGAGCCTGGTTGAACAGGTCCAGCTTGGATGGCTTAGGCTCAGCAACCTTCAGGGTGCCCTCAGCGCCCTCGATGCCCTTGAACTTCTGCCAGTCACCGGTGACCTTCAGCAGAGCCAGAACAGCCTCGGTTGGCTGTGCGCCAACGGAAAGCCAGTACTGAGCGCGCTCAGAGTCGATCTTGATGACAGATGGCTCAGCCTTTGGCTCGTAGATACCGATGTTCTCGATAACCTTGCCCTGACGCTTGGTACGGGAGTCAGCGATAACAACGCGGTAGTGCGGGGTACGGATCTTGCCCATACGCTGCAGCTTGAACTTAACAGCCATGTATATTCCTTCTAGTCACTGGGCAGTACAGACACCGTGTTCTTTTAACACGGCCGGTTCAACCCTTCATTTGGTCTGCGTGTGACGTCTCCGTTCGGCCAGGGCCGGGGGCGGAAATTACGCAGGACTCAACTAGTCTAGACCACATGCTCACTGGGAACCAAAACGCCCCTTTCTGGAATCACAACTCGGCCTTCTACCCTGAGATAGTGCGCGCGATGCCCCGCGATGGCGCCCGCACCCTCGACGTTGGATGCGGCACGGGAGCCCTGCTAGGCCAGCTTCTTTCCCGGTCCGATGACCTATGGGGCATTGACCCAGATCCTGTGGCCCTGGCTTCGGCAGCGCAGCACGCGACCACGTTGCATGGCGACTTCCTCACCATGGAGCTCCCGACGTTTGACTACATCGTCGCCGTCGCATCGCTGCACCACATGGACACCACCGCTGCCCTGACGAAAATGATGGGCCTGCTTAACGACGGCGGGAAGGTCTACATCCTCGGGCTACACCGGATTGCCACTCCCCTGGATTGGACCCTCGCCGTGCTGGGCTGGTTGCCCGAAACCATTGAGACAGCTGTGCGCGGCAAATCCGACCCGCCGGTGGCCATGACAGACCCTATCGAAAGTTACGCAGAAATCAAACGCCAAGCCGAAAGGGTTTTGCCCGGCGCCCGGATTCGGCGCCGTCGGCACTACCGCTACAGCATCGAATGGGACAAACTCTAATCGAACCTCAATCTAAATAGGTCGACGTTCTCCATGTGCTTTGGCATCTTTTGTCCGTGATTATTGATCGGCTCCTCGTACCCGGTAGTGAGGCTGCCCATTCCCCGTGTTTCTCACAGACCTATTCTGAAACGCTCGATGAATGTAAAGCAACACCGCGGTAGCGACGGTACAAAACACTGCGTCGATACCAGCTTCGACGGCTGAGACTTGGGATTGGTTGAGATCACTAAGCCCCACCGCGCCAAACATGAAGAAGCCTAGATTGTTTCCCACATGGAGAGCCATGGGTGCTGCTAACCCGCCGGTCCGCTGCGCTAAAAAGCCAGCGCACAACGCAAACCACGCGATAGCAAGCAATCCTATCCAGGAGTACTCATGCCCAACAACAAACAATGGGAGTGGAATGACCACGGCTGCAATCCACGATCTAGCCCACTTGCCGCAGGCTTGCCCGAGCACCCCGCGGAAGACAATCTCTTCCGCCATCGATTGCGCTGGTACCAGCGCTATGCAGGCCAGGAGCAGTGGAACGTTAACGCTCACTGAGCGCGAAGGCCCCGCAAGGCACATCGCGCTCACGGATAGCAAGGCCAAGGGCAGTACCACGCACACCCCGGTAAGGAATAGCTTCCAGTCAAACGAGCCGGTCATCCCGAAAATGCTCTTCCACCGCCGACGGCGCACTATCCGAGCCGCAAGCATCGAAGCCGGCAAACCAGCCGCCAGCATCACTAGCATCGCGGTACAGACTTCTACTTGATACATATCCATTGGCTCTGCAAAACCACGATCGACGAAGCCTCCGGCACCAAACTGCCAAGCAACGAGTTCAATACCGCCGAGGCTAATCGTCACGAAGATCGGCCAAAGTACGAGCACCAACAAAATCTCTACCAAAGGATGCCACCAACGTCGGTGGGCTTGAATGAAATAGGACATGTTCTAAAGGTTCGCAGGCTATGCTCATCCACGACATCGGGCAAGTGTCCAGTCTTTTTCGTACTTTCGGCCGACACCGACGAAACCGCGCACCGGCTAAAGTTATGCTCCATGACCGCCCCTGCCCTCCGCCCGCCGTGGGTGATGGCCACATTCACTTGCATTATTTTCGGCCTTCTCACCTATTTGTTCATGTGGCCGGCGACCTTTGATTTTCAGGACCTAGGTGCCTTCCCCGATTCCTACACGGTTCCGCGAATTGCGTATCTCACGTTGCAGATACCTGCCGGTCTACTCAGCCTGGCCGGCCTGCCTTTTGTACTTCGTGGTGTACGCAGCGAGCATCCCGCTCAATATGTAGTTGCCACCACCACGATCTTCCTCGGTACTTTCGGGGCACTCGGTGTCTATGCAGGCTTATTCGCCATCATTGAGCTAGCTTCTCGACGTTCCATGCGGTGGGCAGCACTTGCCGCGGCAGCTGGAGTCTGCGGGGCAATCGGCAGCCTCATCGCGGACCCGGACAAATCCGAAGTTATCCCAGCTTTCGGCTTGAGTTGCGTGGTGATTATGGTATGCCTGCTGATTGGGATCGGCAGAGGTAAGCGTCGAGAAGCAGAAGAAGTGGCATGGCAGGAAGCGCAACTGAGCGCGCGCCACGACGAGCGGCTGCGCGTCGCTCGGGACATGCATGACTCGCTCACTCACCGACTCAGCCTCATTTCGGTGCACGCGGGGGTGCTCGAGATGCGGCCGGACCTGGACGAGCAGGATCGGGCACGCGAAGCTGCGACCATCCGGGAACAAGCAGCGGCGGCGGTCGCTGACCTGCACGAAGTTTTGTCGGTACTCCGCACGGAACCAGAAGCTGTGGATCCGCGACTGAACGCAGAAGACGTGGTGGCGCAAGCGCGCAACGCCGGAATGGAAGTCTCCTTGAGCATCGATTCGGAAGGCAAACAAAAGCTGGCGAGCCTCAGCACTACCTCACAGCACACGGTGCATCGCATGCTGCAAGAATGTCTCACCAACGCCCGAAAGCACGCTCCGGGCGCCCCAGTGCATATTTCCATTACTTCGGTGCCACAACTACGCGTATCAGTAAGCAATCCTGGAGCAGCAGCTGAAGGACCACACGGTGTTGGTCTCATTGGTCTTACTGAACGAGCAGAATTGAGTGGCGGTAGTCTTGCCGTGAGCACGAATCCATTCACCGTTACTTTGGAGCTGCCATGATCCGGGTGGGCATTGCCGACGATGAAGAGCTCATGCGCCATGGCCTGCGGATGCTCGTCGACTCCTCACCCGATCTCGTGTGTAGTGGAGAGGCCAGCAACGGCAAAGAAGCTCTCGCATTAGCGCGCGAATGTGACGTGCTCTTACTGGATCTACGCATGCCTGAGATGGATGGTTTGGCAGCACTCCCCCGCATCAAGGCTACCTTCCCGGATACTGAGGTCCTGGTTCTGACGGCTTTTGATACCCAAGCGAACGTGCTGGCTGCCCTTCAAGAAGGCGCAATTGGTTTTCTGCTGAAGACGACTCCGCCCCGCCAATTGCTAGCTGCAATCCATGCAGCAGCTGCCGGACAAACGCTGCTATCCCCTGCCGTGTTGCAAGACTTACTTAACCAAGCACAACCCCGTCCGGTTGATCCTGGAGTGTCTACCTTGAGCGAACGGGAACGGGAAGTTACCCAGCTCATTGCTGCAGGGAAGACCAACCAAGAAATATCAGCTGAGCTTTATCTGTCGATGTCCACCGTGAAGACGCACATCGCTCGAATCATGGAAAAACTCGACTGCACCAACCGCGTGCAGGTGGCTATTAAAGTATTGGCGGATTTTTGACTCTGAGATGTCCTTAAAACTGCCTGCAATGGGACAACTTCGAGTCAAAAATCCGCGTGGGCCTGCCTAGTCGAACTTCAGCTTGCTCAGGTCGATGTTTTCCATACCCTTCGGCAGCTTCGGCATTCCAGGCATTCCCGGCATACCAGGCATCCCGGCGCCACCCATCTGTTCTTGCATTTTCTGCAGTTCTTCCATGGATGGCATACCGCCAGGCATTCCCGGCATACCGCCCCGGTTCCGGTTCTTGATTGGCTTCTTCTTGCCGCCCTTGCCCTTGCGGGTCTTGCGCTGCTTCTTGGTGGCGGAGCCACCACCAATGCCGGCCATGCCCATTTGGCCGACCATCTTGCCCATCATTTTCTTGGCTTCGAAGAAGCGCTCGACCAGGTTGTTGACGTCGGAGACGGACACACCGGAGCCGTTGGCGATGCGCTTGCGCCGGGAAGCGTTGAGGATTTTCGGGTCTTCGCGCTCGGCTGGGGTCATGCCACGGATGATGGCCTGGATGCGGTCGAGTTGTTTCTCGTCCACCATGTCTGCCATCTGGGACATCTGTTTTCCGCCGGGCAGCATTTTCAGGATGTTGCCGATTGGGCCCATCTTGCGGACCATGAGCATCTGGTTAAGGAAGTCATCCAGGGTGAGCTCGCCGGTGCCCATCTTCTGGGCGGTTTGCAGCGCTTGCTCGTGGTCGAGGGTCGCTTCGGCCTGCTCGATGAGGGTGAGCATGTCGCCCATGCCGAGGATGCGGCTGGCCATGCGCTCTGGGTGGAAGACGTCGAAGTCTTCCAGCTTTTCGCCGGTGGAGGCGAACATAATGGGTTTGCCGGTGACCTCACGGATCGACAGCGCCGCGCCACCACGGGCATCGCCATCAAGTTTGGTGAGGACTACGCCGGTGAAGTCAACGCCGTCGCGGAACGCCTCAGCGGTTTGGACTGCGTCCTGACCAATCATGGCGTCGATGACGAAAAGGACTTCATCTGGGTTGATAGCGTCGCGAATCCCCCGCGCCTGCGCCATCAGGGTTTCATCGATACCGAGGCGACCTGCGGTGTCCACGATGACGAAGTCACGCTGCTGATGCTTGGCCTCTTCGATACCGCGACGGGCAACGTCAACTGGATCACCATGGGAGGTACCCATTTCGTGCTCGAGGGTGTCAATGGCGGTACCTGGATCAGGGGCGAACGTCGGCACGCCAGCGCGTTCACCGACGATCTGCAGCTGCTGCACCGCGCCCGGACGCTGCAGGTCACAGGCCACCAGCATCGGAGTGTGGCCCTGCTTCACCAGGTGCTTGGCGAGCTTACCTGCGAGGGTCGTCTTACCGGCACCCTGCAAACCAGCAAGCATAACGACGGTCGGTGGGTTCTTCGCCAGGTTAATACGACGGGTCTCGCCGCCGAGGATCTCGATGAGCTCCTCATTGACGATCTTGATGACCTGCTGCGCAGGGTTCAGTGCCTCAGACACCTCGGCGCCAGCGGCGCGTTCCTTGATGCGCTTAATAAAACCGCGCACCACGGTGAGTGAGACGTCGGCTTCCAGCAGCGCGAGGCGAATCTCCCGAGCGGTGGCGTTAATGTCGCTTTCGGAGAGCTTGCCCTTGCCCCTCAGGCCCGTGAGGGCTGTTTGCAGGCGGTCGGACAAAGATTCAAACACGTCTAAGGCTCCCTAGTACTCATAAAGCTATGTCGTCACTATGGTAGTCGGCTTAGCCAGTCAAGCGGAAATGCGAGACCTAGAATTCGAGTCTCGGAGTGAAAATCCGCTCTAGCGACCAAATAGCGCTAGTTCTACTCCGACTCTCGAATTCCAGGTCTCGCATTCAGCCTGGAAAACCGCTAGAGCGCTTCATCCCCCCGCTCTCCCGTGCGCACCCGAATGGCTTCGTCAACGGGGGTGACCCAGATTTTCCCGTCTCCCACTTTCCCAGTGCGGGCGGAGGCAATAATAGCTTCGATCACTTTTTCTGTGGCCTCTGCGTGTACCAAGATTTCTATTTTTGTTTTGCTAACGAATCCTGGGTTGTAGTTTTCCCCGCGGTAGACCTCTGATTTCGCTTTTTGGGCGCCGAAGCCTTGTACTTCGGTAACTGTCATGCCGTGGATTCCCAGCTGGCTCAGTGCTTCTCGGACGTCATCGAGCATGAATGGCTGGATCACTGCGTTTATTAGTTTGATCATTTATTTTCCTTCCATCCCGAGGGCGTCGTAGGCGGTTTCGCCGTGAACGTGTGCGTCGATGCCACCGTGCTCTACCGCGCGGTCGACGCGCCAAACCAGGGTCTTCTCTAGCGCGAACCCAATCACAGCGGTCATCACTCCGGTATAGAGCATCGTCACCGCTGCCACCACTGTTTGCACGATGAGCAGCTTGAAACCATAGGAAACATCACCGGTGAAGATTCCGTTACCGTGTGCGAACAGCGCTAATCCGACGGTGCCCCATACTCCTGCGACCAAGTGGACGCCGACTACATCGAGGGAGTCGTCGAACTTGAAGCGGAATTTCAGCGCCACTCCGAAGGCTGCGAGGAATCCACCGAAAAATCCCAGGATCAGGGAGGTGACCGGGGTGAGCACTCCGGCAGCGGGCGTAATAGCCACCAGACCAGCGACAACGCCGGAAGCGGCGCCGAGTGAGGTGGCATGGCCGTCGCGAAGCTTTTCGGCGAGTAGCCACCCGAGAATGCCTGCGGCGGCTGCGGCGGTGGTGTTGAGCGTGGCCAACCCCGCGGACCACCCCGCCTCGTGCGCCGAACCGCCGTTGAAGCCGAACCAGCCGAACCACAGCAGCGCCGCGCCGAGCATCACGAAGGGGAGGTTGTGCGGGCGGTGCGCGGAACGCATAAAGGTATGCCGCTTACCGACGAGTATTGCCAGCAGGAGCGCAGCCGTGCCAGCGGAGATGTGGATGGCGGTGCCACCGGCGAAATCCACTGGTGGTACTTTGGCTTCGCCGTCCTCGGCCCCGAACATCCAGGCGGCTACCGAGTGTGCGTGCTCGGAGAGTACTCCCCCGCCCCAAATCATGTGGGCGAGCGGGAAATAGACGAACGTCGACCACAGTGCTGTGAAGGCCAGCCAAGTCCCGAACTTCACACGGTCCGCTAACGCTCCTGAGATAAGCGCACAGGCGATAACCGCGAAGGTGAGCTGGTACCCCACTTCAATTACGGTCGGGTATCCAAACGTGGAGATCACCGGGGCGTCGGCCGTACCGATCGAACCACGTAGCCCAAAGAACTCGAACGGGTTGGAAAACAACCCTGCAATGTCCTGTGTGCCGTAGGACATCGACCAGCCCCACAACACGTATATAACGGTGACGACGCCCAGCGAGCCGAACGACATCATCATCATGTTCAGCACGGACTTTTGGCGGGACATTCCCCCATAAAACAGCGCAAGCGCCGGTGTCATGATTAACACCAGCGCTGTCGAGACCAACATCCAACTTATGTTGGCAAACATTTCCGTATCCATATGACGGGCCTTCTTTCATCTCATCAGGGGCCCATCATTAGCCCTATGTGAAACAGCCTAAACCCGTCTGGATCGCCAGTTGGAAGTTTTATTCACACTGTTGTGGTTAGGCGAGCAGAGCGTCCACGAAGCTTTCCACCTCGAACGGTGCAAGGTGATCTGCGCCTTCGCCGAGGCCAACCAGCTTGACCGGGACCCCGAGTTCTTCCTGGACCTGGAACACGATGCCACCCTTGGCCGTGCCATCCAGCTTGGTCAGCACTACGCCGGTGATGTCCACGACGTCGCGGAACGTACGGGCTTGCATGAGGCCGTTCTGGCCGACGGTGGCGTCGAGAACGAGCAGGACCTCGTCTACCTTCGCCTTCTTCTCGACCACGCGCTTGACCTTACCCAGCTGGTCCATCAGGCCGACGGAGGTGTGGAGGCGACCTGCGGTGTCGATCAACACCACATCGGCTTGCGTTTCGACGCCCTTAGACACCGCATCGAATGCGACGGATGCTGGGTCAGCACCTTCTGCACCACGCACGGTCTGGGCGCCCACCCGACGGCCCCACGTCTCCAACTGATCAGCCGCCGCAGCACGGAACGTATCCGCCGCTCCCAGCAGCACCTTGTGCCCCATGGACACCAGCACACGAGCGAGCTTGCCGGTCGTGGTGGTCTTACCGGTACCGTTCACGCCCACCACCAACACGACGGCCGGCTTGCCCTCATACGGCATCGCCTTGATCGTGCGATCCAGTTCCGGCTTGCCCACCTCAATCAGCGTCTCTCGAAGCATCGCGCGAGCCTCGTCTTCGGAATTCACACCGCGCTCGGCGATCTTCTCCCGCAGGGACTCAACCACCGTCATAGTGGTCGCGGTCCCCAAGTCAGCCATAATCAGCTGATCCTCGATCTCCTCCCACGCGTCCTCATCCAGGTCACCAGCGGTGAGCATGCCCAGGACGGACTGCCCCAGGAAGTTGTTGGACTTGGCCAGCTTGCCACGCAGCTTACCCAGACGGCCAGCAGCAGGCTCGATCTCTTCCACTGGGGCAGGCGCAGGTTCCGGCTCTATTTCGGGTACCGGGGTCTGCTCCAGGGCAGCCTCCGCTGCATCAGCTGTGACGGCCGCCGCTTCAGCTGCCTCCTCGGCTTCTGCAATGACTTCCGGTTCGGAAGGCTCAACAGGTTCTTGGGCAGGTTCGTCAGCAGGTTCTACTGCTGGTTCCACCGCCAGTTCCTCTGCCACTTCCTGGGCAATCGGGGTATCCGCGACAGGTTCCGCAATAACCTCAGGCTCTTCAACTGGTTCTTGAGTCACCGGGGTTTCAGGTTCTACCTCCGGTTCCACAACGGGTTCTGGCGCAACGGGAGCGACAGCCTCAACAGACTCCGGCGCTGCGGGTTCCGCGGGTTTGAGTTCCTGGCCGTCGAGAAGCTCTGGCTCTTTTGCCGGGGCGAAGTTAAACCCGCCGGCAGCGGTGTAATTACCGCTCTTTTCCTCGCGGGTCAGCTCCTTCGGCTGTTCCTCCTTAGTAAAGGAAACAGTCTTGTCTTTTTTCCGTTTGTTGCCGAGCACGACCAGCAGCACAACGAGCAGGAGTAGGACGACGAGGGCGCCAATGAGGAGAGAGGTAATATTCATGGCTTCCATATTGGCAGTAACCCAGCGCCTCCTGCCACTCGAATACCCCTAGGCGGGCAGCAATCGAAGTTCTTCTAGGCGAGGGATTCTGCTCTTCATGCGCTCCGAAAGTTCGGTTTGCATATGACGCAGCTTCTCGACACTCACCCCAGATTCCAGTTCCGCCAGCACATCCATAACCAGCTCGTGCCCGAGCCAGCGGGCCCGCACCCCCGAAACCCGGAGAATGCCCTGTTGGTCTGAGGCCACGTGGGTCGCGGTGTCGATGAGATGTGGGTCTACGCCGTCAAGAAGCCTGCTGACCACGCTCTTCATGGAGCTAACCAGCACCCCCACCACCATCACCCCGATGAAGAGGCCCACGATGGCGTCGATCCGGCCGTGCCCGAACATCGCCCCTACCGCGCCGATAACCACGGCGAGGGAGGTCAGTGCGTCGGCGCGCGCATGCTGCCCCTCGGCGATGAGCGCGGCGGAGCCGACTTTCCGTCCCGCCCGGATGCGATATTGCGCGACAAGTTCGTTGCCGAGCGCACCGATGATCGCGGCGGCCAGCACCCATCCGATGTTGGTCATGTCGCGTGGGTGGCGCATGGCGTCGATGACATCAACAAAAATCATCCCGGCAGATGCTGCAATGACCAGGCCAATGAACAGGCCCACCAAGTCCTCCGCGCGCCGCAGGCCAAAGGTGAAGCTTTTCGACGGAGCCCGGCGCGCCAACCGCAACGCAATAATTAACGGAATGGTGGTGACGAGGTGGCCGAGGTTGTGGATCGTGTCGGCGAACAGCCCGACCGAACCACTGATAGCCACGATGACAATCTGAAGCGCAGCCGTCACAGCCATTCCTGCGAGGCTAATCCAGGCCGCCCGCATCGCAATTCTGTAGGCATCGGCAGAATCGCTGATCATATGCGCGTGATCGTGCGAATGCGGCACGATCGCATGTTTCACGCTGTGCCACAGACCGTGGTCATGGTGCTTATTCATCCTTTAAGTATCTGCGCAGTTATGCAGATATGCAAGTAGTTGCTCGGGATTTAGCGTACCGATGGGACTTTTCAGCCCCGAAAAATCCCAAACGTACGCTTGATTTTGGATCGCACTTTAATACCGGCGTTATAGTAATTCCATGCACAAAAAGGATACGATCCACGCCCCCGACCTCATGCACGCTAACCTCGCTGCAGAGTCTTTCCGCATTTTGAGTGACCCAACCCGTATCCGCATCATCTGGCTGCTGTTGCAGGGCGAATTCAACGTCAATCAGCTGGCCGAGACTTTGGAGGTCACCCCATCGGTGGTGAGCCAGCATCTGGCCAAACTCAAGACCGCGCAGCTGGTGAACTTCCGTAGGGAAGGCACCTTCATGTTCTACTCTGCCAAGGACGAACACTTGGAGCTGTTGCTGAGTGAGGGGCTCTCTCACGCCGAGCACGTCGCTGGTGACGTCGCTGGTAACGGCCCCCACTCATACCGGGACGCAATGCGGGTTAAGAACTGGCACGCAGCCCACGAGGACTAGCAGCCCGCTGCCACGAAAAGCAGCCGCCACGTTACATCCCTGGGTACTTCACTGCCAGCACCATTGCCTCAGCGGCGACGAGGTCACCGGTAACCAGCTCCGGTACCACTTCCGCTAGCTCGGCCCATTCGGCAGCGGCCTTGAGCAGCAGCTTCGGCTTACCCATGAGTCCATGGGCATGCATGCGCGCCGCGAGCGCGAACACCATCGAGGCCACTGGCACGAGAGCCCAGTGATTTTCGCGGGCGTCGGTGTCCACGCCGTCGAGCTTGTCGAAGCGGACGCGAGCGGAAGCGTACACGGCCTTGCTGGATCCCTTGAGCGCACGCAAGGTGCTCACCATCGCTTGAACGAGCTGCTCGTCGATGAGTTCGATGAGCGTGGCCCGCTTGTGGAACGCCTCCATGACTGCCAGCAGTCGGGAAGAATCATCCATGATGGCGCCTGGGACAATATCTCCCTGCGAGAAAAGAACCCCGAGCAACGCCTGCTGCTGAGCCTCGTCCATCATCGCCAGCTGAACAGTGGAACGATCAATGCACGCGGTGTCCAAAGTATTGTCGCGACCGGTGGAAAGCGCCTCTACCAGACGTTTTCCGGCCAGCGCCTCAAGTTCCTTGACCAGCGGACGCACCGGCTGTTCGTTTTCGATCAGTGCGGGCAGCTGCCCCATCAGTTCCAGCGCGCCGATCCACGGGGAGCGATGCGCGGCAGCGGAATTGGAAGAGGAGAACGGCCCCAAGATCAGCCCGGAGGAAATGATACGGCCCGGCTGTTTCTCCGCTGCAACGAGAGATCCGGACAGCGCGTCGAGCGCGGCGCTCGGGTTGGAGCGCAGCGCGGTGAGCACTGCTTCCCTATCGCTGTGCTCGCCCTTCCACGATGACAGGTAGTCCCACAGCACTGGCATGAGGCGCGGATCTTCTGGCGCCACGTCTACCTCGCCGGCAAGGAACGCGGAGAGTTGGGCGAACGCCGGGTCTGGGTCGGCATAAAAGCCTTCTTGTTCCAACCGGATTGCTGCGTCGGTAGGCGCATAAGGGGCGCGCAGGATATTGAACGGATCGTTGGTGTGCACGTCCACAATGAGGTCACCAGCCCCCACCAGCTCGGCCGGTAGTTCAGTGGCGCGATCCAGGGTCAGCGATTGCGCGGGAACCCACGGTGCGGATGCCAGCCAGATCCAGGCTGCGAGCCCATCGCCGTCGACAAGCAGCTGCGTGCCGTCGAGGGTGAGCGTGGTGAACGTCGGCGTGGCGGTGATATCGGCGAGGTTGACAGAGGCGCGTTTCTTACTGCGCGGGTCGGTCCATTCCAGTTCGAGGCGGCCGCTCATCATGGTGGTGGCGGGCAGGAGGGCCTCGTAGGTGGTCTCGTCGGAAGAGGTCATCTTCACCGTACGCACCGGGGCGCCGTGCTGGTTACGCAGCGAGATCGTTGGCCGCCCCAGGCCCTTACCTGCGCGGATACGGATCGGCCGGGTGGGGTCAAGGTCGGCGGCACGGCACGCAATACGCGTCGTACGCCACACCGCTGGCTTACCGACGAGCGGAAGCTCAAACTGCAGTCGCGGCGGAGTAAACCGCAACGGAAGTTGATCCCCCACCTCCGTGGTGATGGCGAAGGTCGCCTCGGCAGCATCGGGCGCCACAGAAATCTCGGCAGGGGTGATCTCGAATGGCTTAAAGGTCGGCTTCACCAAGAGCACGGCCTCACTGAGGCTACCAGCAGCCGGAATACGCACAGAACGCACCAGACCGACGAAATCGGTAGAAGCGGCCATGCCCTCCACGATGGCGTACTCGTGGCGGAACGACTCGTTGCGTGGGCCGCGCAGTCGCACCAGGTACTCTCCCACCCACGGATCGTCGTAGGCCTCGGGGTCGAAAATGTCAAAGCTACCGCCCTCAGCCGGCACCTCCAGGGGCTCTTCCTGAGCCACTTCCTCACCCGCAGCACCGGCGCCACCGAACGAGGAAATAGACAGATACCAGGTCTCATCCGCACCAGAGAGCGTAGGCGGAAAATCAGCGATCAAACTGGCGCTATGCACCTGCAGACCCGAAGCCGTGCGCACATTGTCTACCGGTTCGGACGGATCCCGGAAGGTCACCCGCTGGCGCGGATTAATCGCACGTACCGGCCGCACCGGAGAGATCTGCTGATTCGGGCGCACCAACTGGATGGAATCCGCCGCGGAGGTATCCAGCACCCGGCAGATCCAGGAGTCCCAGCCCTCAATGGCAAAAGTCTCTACCTCTGGAAGCGCCTTGGACGTCACCACGTCTACCAGCTCGGCATCCGCAGGCGCCACGACAGACAGGGCTGCGTAGTGAAGCGTCTTTTTCCCGGAGATATCGTGGCCCTTGGGGCTGAACACCAACATGGGGTCCTCAGAGTCCACCACTGGGACCGTCCAGGTGATGTTGTTGGTGGAGTCCACCACGGTCAGCTCACGCAGTGGCCTATCGAGGGTGATATCCAAGGCCTCGGTGAAAGGCGAGGTGTCGCCCCACGGGCGTCCGGTCCGGAAAATCCGGGTCGTGCCCTCCATAGACACCCGCCACACGATCTCCGTTCCTTCACCCACGTGCTGCTCTGGCAGGCGTAGGCACACCTTCCTGCGGGCAGCATCGAGGATCACGCGGGGTCGCAGCTCACGAGTGGCAACACCGACCGCCATACGACGGTTCTCGGTACCGGCGGGACGTTCCTTCAACTCCTCCACCACTGAGTCATTCACCAGGGGCGCGAGCTCCAAATGGGAACGGTCTCGGTCGAGCCACGATTTCGGGTGTTCGAGGGAAAACGCGCGCACCGCAGCGATGTCCTGGAAGAGCTTGTCGTGGAACTGGCTCAGCGGAATATCGAGCTCAGCGGGGTCAAAGTCCCCATCCATGGCTTCGAGCACATCAGGGATCTTGGCGCTGGTCACACCGGTGTGCAGTTCCAGTGCGAGGACAGGATCCTCGGAGCCAACGAATAGGCCAGTCTTGTCCAGCAGCTCGAACACTTTCGCTGCGGGGACGTCGGCAAGCGCTGCGTCCAACTCGAGGCCGGCACAGTATTCGACAAAGAACTGTCCGCGTTCAACCATGCGGGAGGCACGCTTAATCAATGTGGTGGTGGTGAGGGCGGGCATGACGTCGATAAGCGCAGCAAAATCGGCGCCAGCGGACAGCTGACGGCGCACGAAGGTGCCGAAGAACCGCTCGATGCGCTGCAGCTCGTCGCGGGACAGCCCAGAGTCTGGGAAGAAGGAAATATCGGCGAGGGTTTGGGCGAGCTCCAGTTCCGTCTGGGATGCCCACCCCAGTAGAGAATCCTGCAAATCTGCAATCGGTTGGCCGCCGCTCAATGTTCTTCCTTTCGTTGGTAACCCTTAATTTTTAGCAGGACTCATCCGCTGGCTGATGACCCGGGTGACGCCGTCTCCTCGCATGGTAACCCCGTACAGCACATTTGCCACGTCCATGGTGGGTTTTTGGTGGGTAATCACGATGAGCTGTGATGTTTCCCGCAGTTTTTCAAACAGTGCGATGAGGCGACGCAGGTTGGTGTCGTCCAGCGCTGCTTCCACCTCGTCCATGACGTAGAACGGGCTCGGGCGCGCCTTGAAAATGGCAACGAGCATCGCTAGCGCCGTAAGCGACTTCTCACCGCCCGACAGTAAGGTCAGGCGCTTGACCTTCTTGCCTGGCGGGCGCGCCTCCACTTCAATACCCGTGGTCAGCATGTCCTCCGGCTCCGTGAGTACCAACCGGCCCTGACCACCGGGAAAGAGGGTGCCGAACACAGCCGGGAATTCGCGCTCCACGTCATGCCATGCGTCGGTGAACAACTGCAGGATTTGGGCGTCGACGTCCTCGATCACGCCATTCAGATCGGCGCGCGCTTTCTCCACGTCGGCGAGCTGACCGGCCAGATACTCGTAGCGTTCCTCCAGCGCCTTGAATTCCTCCAGTGCCAGCGGGTTAACCTTACCCAACGAGGCCAGCGCTTTTTCAGCCTTTTTCAGGCGCGCTAACTCCGCGCCCTTGTCAAAGTCTTCATCCGGGGCATAGTCGCTGAGCAGCACCGCAACGGGGACTCCCAGTTGGCTTTCCGCTTGGGCCTGCGCTTCCTCAATGCGCACCTGGGCCTGGGACCGCGCGATATCCGAGGCGTGCTTGGAATCGCTGAGCTTGTTCAGCTGCTGCTGGAGTTCCCGCACCTCGTCCTTTGCTTTGCCAAGCTCAGCGCTCACTGTGGACTTGGTCGAGGCTGTGCGGGCGCGCTCTTGTTCTGCATTGGTGAGCGCATCCGCCACGCGATCTTGGATGAGCAGCGCGTTGCGCTCCACTGCCTTGGCAAGTTCCCTAGCAGCTCGGCGGGAGGCCATAGCCTGTTCGTGGCGGGCCTTGGCTTGGCGTTCATGGGTTGCTTGGCGGCGGAGCTGGTCGGCCCGGCCGCGGGACTGTCCAGCGCGTTCCTCGGCGGTGCGTAGCGACAGGCGGGCTTCCATGTCCATGGCTTTGACCTGGGCAAGGGCGGCTTGGGCTGCGTCGCGCTCTTCGGTGGAGGGTTCTTCTTCCTCCTGGTCCTCGACGCGGGCGAGGCGGTCGAGGGTCTCGTCGAGTTGTTGTTGTGCTTCAATGGCGCGCAGCTCGGCTTGTTGGACGCGGGCTGCCATGCGTTCGTGTTCGTTTGTGCTGGCCAGGGCTTGTTTAGCGAGGCGTTCGGCATCGCGGGCGAGGGATTCGAGGTGGGTATCGTGTTCGCGGAGGGCAGACTTGGCGCCGGCGGCGTCGATGCGAGCTTCTTCCGCAGCCTGGATGGCGCCTTGGAGGGTGCCGGCGATGTCGGCGAGATCCGCTTGAGCGCGGGCGAGTTCCTCAGCGGCTTCGGCGATGTGGGCGGCGGTTTCCACGGCCAGGGTGCCAGAGCCCACTGCGACCCAGCCTTCGCCACGCAGGGTGCCGTCCGGAGTGACAGCGCGCAGCCGGGGGTCGTGTTCGATGACGGCGGGGGCGGTGGCGGCGTCGGTGAGGACGACGTCGGCAAGCAGCCGGGTCAGTGGCCGTGCATAACGCTTATCGACGTCCACGTGATCCAACAACCACGAGGCGCCTTTCGGCAGTTGCGCGTCCATGCGCCACTCGGTGGCGGTGGATGCTTCGATGAGTACTGTTCGGGAGATGTGTTCCGCGTCAATACGTTCCAGAGCTTGGGCCACATTGTCGCCACTAAGAGCTTCGGCGGTGGCGCCCAGTGCCGCGGACAGCGCTTTTTCCATACCCTTGTGCGGGGTAATGAAATCAGTAATGGGGTGCCAATCATCCAGTTGAACGGCGTGTTTTGGGGCGGTCTGTTTGAGCGTGTCGATGCGGGATTCCCACCGGGAGACCGCGCGTTCCAAGTCTCGCTGCTGAGTACGCAGTTGTTCGAGGCGGGATTCAGCGGCGCCAGCCTCGGCAGCAGCACGGGTGTGCTTGTCCTCCAGGGGAGCACGCTCTGCGGTGAGCCGTTCGATGTCCTCGAGCAGAGTGGCGTGCTCGCTGGTTGCTGTGTGTGCACGCTCAAGCGTGAGTTCGAGTTCCTCTTCCAGACGCTCGGCTTCGGCTTTGCTTGCTGTCACCTGCGCTCGGTGGGATTCTTCTGCGGCAAGCAGCCTGACGACCCCTTCCCGGCGGTCTGCGATAGCCCGGACTCGCGCCAGGTGTTCCTGGTCTGCTTGTTTCAGGGCGTCTTCGTGTTCCTCGACTTGCTCGCGGATGGATTCGAGGCGTTCGCGGGCGATCTCAACGGCCTGGTCGAGTTCGGCTTGCTGTTGTTCGGCCTGGTCGGCACGTCGTTCCAGGTCATCGGCGTCTGGGCCGTTGTAAGGGATGTCAGGGCTGGCTGTGGCACGATCAGCGGCGATGCGGACCGTAGCGGACACGCGCTCAGCGAGCGCGGACAGCTGAAACCACAGCTGTTGTGCAGCGTCTGATTCTTTGGTGGCGCGCTCCAGCATCGCTTCAAGTTCCACGGTGGTGGCGGTGGCTTCTTCCAGGCGCTCGGTCAGGTCTTCGACCTGTTCGGCGAGGATCCTCGCTTGTTGGTCCACGTTGGTGAGTTTTTCCTGCAACTCGACCAGATTAGCGCCGGCGATGCGCAGCCTTGCATCCCTCACTTCTGCCTGCACGGTGGCCGCCTTTTGGGCGGTTTCGGCCTGGCGAGCCAGTGGCTTGAGCTGCCGCTTCAGCTCCCCAGTAAGGTCCGTCAGGCGATCCAGATTCGCCTGCATGTTAACCAGCTTGCGCTGCGCTTTTTCTTTCCGACGCCGGTGCTTGAGCACACCCGCGGCCTCTTCAATAAAAGCGCGTCGCTCTTCCGGTTTGGACTCCAAGATTTGAGCTAGACGCCCCTGTCCCACGATCACGTGCATTTCCCTGCCGATACCAGAATCGGACAGCAGCTCCTGCACATCCATCAGGCGCGCCTTCGCACCGTTGATTTCGTATTCGCTGGCGCCGTCGCGGAACATCCGACGCGTGACTGACACTTCCGTGAAGTCAATCGGCAGCGCCCCATCGGAGTTATCGATGGTCAGGGTCACTTCCGCGCGACCTAAGGGTTTCCGATCCCCCGCACCCGCGAAGATGACATCTTCCATCTTCCCGCCACGCAGCGTCTTCGCGGAGTGCTCCCCCATCACCCACGCCAGCGCATCCACCACGTTGGATTTACCCGAACCGTTCGGCCCCACCACCGCACAAATCCCAGGTTCAAATTTTAGGGTCGTTGACGAGGCAAAAGACTTGAATCCTTTGAGAGTCAGCGATTTAAGGTGCACCTAGCGATGATAACACCCGACGTCAGCCAACCTGTGGCTAAGTTTTCGACTAGGAGGGGCACATGAGAATCGCAGTTTCCCACGCCAGGGAATTGAATCCTGGGAGTGGCTGCACGGAATTTGGTTTCGGGGTCGCCATTGCCCGCCTCCTAGAAGGGGTGTGCCGCCACACTGGGGTATGCCTGGTTGTTTGTGCATTGGCCCCGACATTACCCTCCCGAAGTTCGGGCTCATCGAAGCGTTTTTAGGGCAATCTCGGGGGCGTAATGTCGGGGCCATGGTTCTGGCAGGGCAATCTCAGCAGCGTAATGACAGAGCCACAGCCACAATCACCACAACAACCCCACAGGGCTCAACAAACACCCCGCTCGATGACAACAACGGCTCTACAGCAATCTCCCCGGCATTACCCTCCCGAAGTTCGGGCTCATCGAAGCGTTTTTAGGGCAATCTCGGGGGCGTAATGTCGGGGCCATGGTTGGGACTGCGGACGTTTTCTTGGAAGGATTTACGCGGCGCTAAGCCCGGTGCCCACACCGGGAGAAAGCCTTACAGCTATGCCTATTGACCAACCTGTTACTTCTCGACGTAAGTCTTTAATTCCATCGCCACTGTTATCGGGACCTATCTTCACAATCACACCGCAAGGGCCACCACCATGGCGCAGAATTTAGCCCCGAGGGCAAACCCCACACGCTTCACCTGGCTACAAGCCGAAAACTAGCGCACCTCAAACCCTGAGAGGCCCCGGGGATCCGACCACTGATCAATGACAGTGGTGACAGAACCGGGCGTCGTCCCGCTGCGAAGCCAGGCGAGCAGAGATTCGCAGGCTGCAGCAGGTCCTTCGGCGACGACGCACACCCGGCCATCGACGAGGTTGGTGGCGCTGCCGGTGAGGCCGAGTTCCAGCGCTTTGGCGCGGGTGTGCCAACGGAACCCCACGCCTTGGACGTGGCCATGGACGAACGCGGTGAGGCGGTTCATCGGCGGGTGATCGGGTCAGAGCCATCCCAGCATTCCATGCCTTCCCAGCCACGGATGCCCTTGACATCATCGCGGTGGAACACTGGGTTTTCGCCACGGGCGCGCTGTTCAGCGAAGTTCTTCAGCAGCGCCACCGCAATGCCACCCATCGGGATGATAGCCAGCAGGTTCACGGTAGCCATCAGACCGGAGAAGGTGTCGGCCAACGCCCACACCAGTGGCACGGAACCAAGCGCGCCGCCGAATACACATAGGGCTACCAAAGCTCGGTAAATTGCCAGAACAGCCTTGGACTGGGTGATGAACTCGATGTTGCTCTCGCCGTAGTAGTAGTTACCGATCACGGAGGAGAACGCCAGGAAGACGATCACCACGGTCAGGAAGTGGATACCCCACGCGCCCACGTTGGAGGCCAGCGCGTTCTGCGTCATCTCCATGCCTTCGAGCCCTTCATCAATGTCGCCGCGGGCCAGCAGGATGATGAACGCGGTGATAGAGCACACCACGATGGTGTCAAAGTACACGCCCAAGGTCTGAATCAGGCCCTGCTTCACAGGGTGAGACACCGACGCGGTGGCGGCAGCGTTCGGGACGGAACCCATACCAGCCTCGTTAGAGAACAGACCACGCTGGACGCCCTTCATAATCACGGTGCCAAGGGTTGCACCCGCGAACTCACGAATACCGAACGCATGCTCCCAAATGGACATCACCATGCCAGGGATCTTGTCCGCATTCAGCGCGAGAACGATGATGCCGACCGCGATGTACATCGTCGCCATCGCCGGCACCACCACCTGCGTGACGTTCGCGATACGCTGCACACCACCGAAAATGATGGCAGCAGTTAACAGCGCCAACACCCCACCGACGATCAACTTGATCTTCCTCGGATCAGCGTCAAAGGACGTCACCATCGCAGAAGAAATAGAATTCGACTGCACCGCATTAAACACGAAACCGTAGGTGACGGTGATCATAAAGACGAACAAGGTGGCCAGCCACTTCAGGTTCCACACCTTGGTGATGTAGTACGCAGGGCCGCCGCGGTACGACGACTTGTCCCGCACCTTGAACGCCTGCGCCAACGTGGATTCCACGAACGATGTTGCGCCGCCGATCACAGCGAGCATCCACATCCAGAACACGGCGCCTGGACCACCGGCAGCGATGGCGACGGCAACACCGGCCACATTGCCGGTGCCGACGCGGGATGCCGCGGAGATCGTAAATGCCTTAAACGCGGAAATGCCCTTTTGGCCATCCGAGATGTCCGAGGGCTTTTCTGCGACCGCTTTGAACATGTCAGGGACATAGCGGATTTGAACCACAATCGTGGTGATGCAGAACCACAGGCCTGCGCCAACTAGGAGGACGATCATGAACTTCCAGTACTGTTCATTGAACGCCTCAACGTATGTAAGGAGGTTTTCCATAAAGGTAGAGTAACTGGAATTTAACGATACTTAATAACTCGAGCCCCGAAATTCTTCCCGCCTGTTACCTTATGCGACTCGGCAGATAACACATGTCTCGTTGCACCCCTCAGCGCAATCGCTGGCACTTCGGGCAAAAGTGCGATCCTCGGTTCGCGAACTGCTCCCGCACCATCAGCGTCCCGCAGCGCGGGCACGGCTTCCCCTGCTGCCCGTACGCATTGAGCGAGCGGGAGAAATAGCCCGACTGCCCGTTGACATTGATATACAAGGAATCAAAGGAGGTGCCGCCCTGCGCCAGGGCCCGCTGCATCACATCGATACCGGCGACGAGCAATCGCGTGACCTCTTCATCGGACAACGAGGACGCTAATACTTCACCGTGTATCTGGGCTTGCCACAGCATTTCATCGGCGTAGATATTGCCGATGCCTGAAACGACCGTCTGATCCAGCAACACCCGCTTGATCCCCGACCGCTTAGCGCGAATCCGCGCGACAGTCTTGGACATGGAAAATGCCGGTTCCAGCAGGTCAGGTGCCACATGGGTCACCAATTCCGGCACCCCATCCACTAACTCGCCGATGTGCCAGTATCCGAAGGTGCGCTGGTCAACGAACCACAGCTCATTACCGGAATCCAATTTTGCTCGTGCCCGCAAGTGCGGATGCGGGTTGGCGCCAGCAGATTTGATGAGCATCTGCCCGCTCATCCCTAGGTGAACAAGCAAGGCGCCGGAGTCAAGCACCAGCCAGAGGTATTTGCCACGCCTATCGACGCCCGTGACCCGCGCACCACTGAGCCGGGCTGAGAGTTCGACGCCACCGCCGATCTGGCGGCGCGCCGTCCGGGGATGCAGCACTTCGACCGTCGTCAAGCGTGTGCCAACGACGTGGTCCAACAGACCCCGCCGCACCACCTCTACTTCTGGCAGCTCCGGCATTAGCGGATCGCGAGGAACGCCTGGTGAGCAGCTTGTTGTTCGGCGAGCTTTTTGTTCGTGCCCGTGCCGGTACCCTTGCGCTCGCCGTTGATGAGCACGTGGGAAGTGAAGATCTGCTCGTGTTCCGGGCCGGTCGCTTCGGACTCGTACACTGGCGCCGGCAGGCGTTTCTCGGCGACCTTTTCCTGCAGCGTGGTCTTCCAGTCCTGGTGCAGGCCGACGGCGGACGCGGTATCGATCTTGTGCTTGAACAGGCGTAGCACCACGTCGCGGGCTGGTTCGAAGCCATGTTGGATGTACAGGGCGCCGAGCAGGGCTTCGGTCGTGTCCGCCAGGATGGAATCCTTTTCGCGGCCGTCGGTGGAATCCTCCCCCTTGCCCAGCAGGATGTGCTGGCCGAGGCTAATTTCTCGGGCGATGTCCGCGAGGCCGTACCGGCTCACGATCGAGGCGCGCATCTTAGAGATGTCCGATTCCGGCCGGTCCGGGTACTGGTGGTACAGCTGCGTCGCCACGGACAAGCCGAGCACGGCGTCGCCGAGGAATTCGAGACGCTCATTGTTTGGCAGCATGCCATTTTCGTTCGCGAACGAACGGTGGGTGAGGGCTAGGCGCAGGTGTTCGTCGGCAAGCTCAATGCCCAATTTCTCCAGCAGTGGCGCGTGGTCCACGGCGTTGAACGCGGCGTCGAGGGCTTCCTGCCCGGTTAGACGCCCCTTTTTGCGGTTCACTTAAACTTCTCCAGTCCAGCCCAGCGAGGGTCTGGGCGGTCGTCTTCCTCACCCGAAATTCCATCCGGGGCGGGGACATCCTCGGCCCCGCACTGGAGGTCAAAATACTCGCACACCGGGTTGAATGGCAACTCTAGGCCGGCGGCATCGATGATGCTTTGCAGCAGGTCAATCTGGTCGCCTTCCACCATTGGCACATCGTCTTCGTCAGATTCATCACCTTGGATGAAGTCGGCGGACACCGCGAACACTTCGTTGATGTGGAATTCCTGCGTGGGCGCGAGGGGGTTCAGGCAGCGAACGCACTGTCCGGTCAGCGGCGCCTTGACGACGGCATCCACCATGATCCCCTCCCCCAGCGGCGTGAGGGTGGCGTCGACCACCACGTCTTCCCCTTCGGCAATCGCAATCATTTCGGCGCCGATGCGCTGCGGGGATGGCCCGGTTTGGGTGCGGTGTTCCGGCATCGTGGCTCCGCGAACGAGCGTCGCCACGTTGAATTGAAACGGTGAGGTGGCCACTAGTGGTCCTCTCGGCGCGGTGCGGATCCGGTAGCTCCCGCACCGCGACGAATTGCGGTGCGGTCACGCGAGACGGCGCGCAGCGTGGCGCTGAGGGACTCTTCAAATTCTGCGAGTTTGCCGTCGACGTACATATCGCATTCCTGGCGAAGGCGGTTGGAATCCGCATGCGCCGCATCGACGACGCGGTGGGCTTCCTCGTTCGCACGGCGCACGACCTCGGCCTCGGAGACCAGGCGGTGCTGTTCGGCGAGCCCTTCTTCGACCGCACGATCGTAAGATTCCCGAGCCTGCTTGTCCAGGCGCTCAGCTTCCGCGGTGGCGCGATCGACCAGGGCAGTGGCGTCGCGACGGGCATCTTCCACGATCCGATCCGCGTCATCCTGAGCCTTGGACACCATCGCGTGAGCGCGATTTTCGGCGTCACCGAGCATGGTGTCGGAGTCGTGGCGGGCACGAGAGATGAGGTCAGTGGCCTCAGCGTCTGCGTCGCCCACAATTTCAGCGGCACGTTCTTCGGCACCGCGAATAATCTCGTCTTTTTGGTCAAGCACATCCTGCGCGTCATCAATTTCGACAGGGAGTGCGTTGCGGAGGTCGTCGAGAAGCGCCAGCATGTCATTGCGTGGCACCATGCAATTCGCCGTCATGGGCACGCCGTAGGCCTGCTCGACGGTCTGAACCATTTCATCCAAAGCTTCGAATACGCGGTACATGGTTCCCCAGCTTACTTGGGGTTTTGGCTAGCGGGTGGTTCTGCCGTGCGTGTTCGGGTGGAAAATGTGACCCACGCCAGGTCTTGACACACAATCACAGCAAAAGGTGACCCAAAACACTTGACATAACCACCCATCGGCTTTTAAATTGACCTTATTCCGTTACGCAAACGTTTGCATAGCCGCTGTCGAGGACCCGCCATGAACACCCCCGCGAACCTGAAAGATGTCGCCGAAGCCGCCGGCGTGTCCATCTCCACGGCCTCCCGCGCTTTGGCAGGAAAAACATCCATCTCTGAGAAAACCCGCTCGCGCGTGCAACAGGTGGCCCGGGAGCTCAACTACCAGCCCAACGTGCAAGCCCGGGGCCTACGCAGCGCCCGCACCAACATCATCGGGCTCACCATCCCGTCGCTCACCAACCCCTACTTCGCCACCATGGCCGCGACCATCCAGGAACGCGCCGCCGCCAACGGCCACACCACCCTCATCACCACCAGCAACGAGGACCCGGAGCAGCTCAAACAAGCGATTTATTCCATGTCGCAGATGCGGGTGGACGGCATGATCGTCGTCCCAAGCGAAAATTCCAAGTCGCTGCTCATGAACATCCAACGCGCAGGCACCCCGGTCGTACTCATCGACCGCGAACTGCCAGGCACCCCACTTCCCAGCTACGCGTCGCAGGCCCTGCCCGGTATCACGGCGGCCGTCGCTGAACTGACAGCGCGGGGCCACACCAGGATCGGTTATCTTTCCGGGCCAGTGGAAACTTCCACGGGCGCGCAGCGCCTAGCCGCTTTCGAGCAGATCTGCGCACACACAGGGACCAGTAACGACTTCATTTTCCGTGGCGGCTACGACGTCAAAAAGGGCTGGGACGGTGCGCAAGCTCTCCTCCACCGTGGTATCACCGCGCTGATCGCCGGAGATTCCATGATGACCTTCGGAGCGCTGGACTACTGCTACCAACACGGCATCAACATTGGCACGGACCTAGCCTTCGTCGGATTCGACGATCTGGTCTATATGTCCTTGCAACCAGCGCCAATTTCGGTGATCGACCAAAACGTTGTCGCCATGTCAGAGCATGCCTACGACGGGCTCGTGCGCCTCATCGGAGGCGCCGATCCGCCTGACCAAGCTGTTGTTTTGGACACGACTTACATTTCCCGGGCGTCGACACGCTGCACGCCACCCACAACCACCAGGAGGTGAATTCTCCACATGTCACAACCAGCACCCATCATGCGACTTGAAAACATCTCAAAGTCCTTCGGGCCGGTGACCGTGATCAATGGCGTCAGCCTGGATGTGCGCCCTGGTAAAGTACAGGCTCTCCTCGGGGAGAACGGCGCTGGCAAGTCCACACTGATCAAGATGATGGCTGGCGTGTACCAGCCAGATTCCGGACGCATCATTGTGGATGACAAGGAAGTGCATCTGCCCACCACTAAGTCCGCGGAGGACCTCGGCATCGCCACGATTCACCAGGAGCTCAACCTGGTGCCCACGATGTCGGTGGCCGAAAACATCCTGCTCGGGCGCACGCCCTCACGCTTCGGATTGGTGAATTTCAGGCACCTCCGGGCTGAGGCAAAAGCAGCGCTGCGAATGATTGGCCTGGACGTTGACCTTGATACCCCGGTGGGTGACCTGGGCATCGCCCGCCAGCAGCTAGTGGAGATTGCCAAAGCGCTGTCCATGAACGCCCGCATCCTTATCCTCGATGAGCCCACCGCAGCTCTCACTGGCAAAGAGGTCGACCAGCTTTTCAGCGTGGTGGATCAGCTGCGGGACAAAGGCGTGGCGATGGTGTTCATCTCCCACCACCTGGATGAGCTCGCCCGCATCGCTGACACGATTTCCGTGCTGCGTGACGGCAACTTCGTCGCAGAGGTCCCCGCCGACACCCCGGAAAACGAGCTGGTCCGCCTCATGGTTGGCCGCGACATCGACGACCAGTACCCGCACGAACCTCAGGAGCCCGGCGCGCCACTGCTGCACGTCAGTGGTCTGTCGTCTGAAGGCAAGTTCAGCGATGTCAGCTTCACTGTTCACGCCGGTGAGGTGGTGGGGCTTGCCGGTTTGGTGGGCGCAGGACGCACCGAGGTGGTGCGAGCTATCGCGGGCGCGGACAAGGTGGACTCGGGCAGTGTGCTTATCGACGGCCGTCCCCTCAAACTCGGTGACGTGGCGACGGCGATCAATGCTGGTATCGGTCACGTGCCAGAAGACCGCAAGGGCCAGGGCCTGGTCCTGGATGCCACCGTTGGGGAGAACTTGGGGCTCGCCACGCTGCGCTCCACTAGTCGCCTAGGGATTGCTGATCGGTCCGGGCAAACGAAGCGCGCCTCGACGGTGGCTGAGAAGTTACGTATCCGCATGGCCTCTATTCACCAGCCCATTCGGGATCTATCTGGCGGCAATCAGCAGAAAGCGGTGTTTGGCCGCTGGGTTCTGGCAGGTTCGAAAGTGTTGCTGCTTGATGAGCCGACCCGTGGCGTAGATGTGGGCGCGAAAGTGGAGATTTACAACATCATCAACAAGGTAACTGCTGCTGGTGGTGCCGTGTTGATGGTCTCTTCTGATCTGCCTGAGGTGCTCGGTATGTCCGATCGCATCCTCGTCATGTCCGGCGGGAAGATCGCCGGAGAATTACCGCCCACCGCGTCCCAAGATGACGTGATGACGTTGGCGGTTGCCAACCTCACCAGTGCTGTTCGCCCCGACGCTGATCCACAACAGGAGCTTTCCTCATGACCACCGCAACTACTCGTACACCAGCATCACGCCGGGCCATCAACTGGATGATGGACAACGGTGCTCTTGTTGGCCTCATCGCGCTGTGCATTACCCTGTTCATTGCCACGCCACACTTCCTTACCGTAAATAACTTCGTCAACATCGGCATCCAAGCTGCGACGGTGGCGATCCTCGCCTTCGGCATGACGTTCGTCATCATTACCGCTGGCATCGACCTCTCGGTGGGGTCCGTGGCGGCCCTGGGCGCCATGGTGTCCGCCTCCTTCTTCACCGAGGTGGGGCTGCCTGGTTGGCTCACGCTGGTGATCGGACTGTTGATCGGTGTCCTCGCCGGTTCGATCTGTGGCTGCGCCACGGCCTTTGGCAAGATCCCCTCTTTCATCGCCACCTTGGCAATGATGTCGATCGCGCGTGGCGCAACCTTGGTGATCTCCCAGGGCTCCCCTATGGCCACCGCTGATGAGGTGAACTTCCTGGGTTCCACCGTCGCTGGCGTACCTGTTCCGATCGTGATGATGATCATCGCTGGCCTGGTGTGCTGGTTCATCCTGGAACGCACGGTGCTGGGCCGGTCCATGTACGCCATTGGCGGCAACTTGGAAGCAGCTCGGCTCTCCGGCCTGCCGGTGAAGAAGATCCAAATCACCGTGTTTGCCTTGTCCGGTTTGTTCGCCAGCTTGGCTGGTTTGGTGATGGCTGGCCGCCTGTCGTCGGCCCAGCCCCAGGCCGGCGCTGGCTATGAGCTGGATGCCATCGCGGCTGTCGTCATTGGTGGCGCGTCATTGGCCGGTGGCTCCGGCAAAGCTACGGGAACTCTCGTCGGCGCCATGCTCCTTGCGGTGATCCGCAATGGTCTGAACCTCCTCAATGTCTCCTCCTTCTGGCAGCAGATCGTCATCGGCCTGGTGATCGCTCTCGCGGTCGGGTTCGACGTCATCCGAAACAAAACTGCCAACTAACCTCCTAAAAGATAAGGACTCCCTCTCATGTCTCTCGCACGTAAAACCCTCGCCATCGCTTCCGTCCTGGCTTTGAGCTTGTCTGTCACTGCCTGCAACCGCGGTGAGAGTGGCGCTGAATCCGTCACCTTGGCGTTGTCCACCCAGTCCAACCCATTCTTCGTGGAGCTGCGTGATGGTGCGCAGCACAAAGCCGATGAACTGGGCGTCAAGCTCAGCATCCAGGACGCCTCCGATGATGCCTCCACCCAGGCCGATCAGCTGAAGAACGCTGAAACCTCCGGCGCTGGCGTTGTGATCGTGAATCCGACTGACTCCGATGCCGTGGGCCCTGCTGTCAAATCCCTCAACAACGCGAAGATCCCGGTGATCGCTGTGGACCGCTCCTCTAATGAAGGCGAGATTGCGTCCTACATTGCCTCCGACAACATCGCCGGTGGCAAGCAGGCCGCTGAGGCACTGGCTAAGTCGATCGGTGAGGAAGGCGAGGTGCTTGTGCTGCAAGGTATCGCGGGTTCCTCCGCTTCCCGCGACCGCGGCAAGGGCTTTGAGCAGGGCATCGCAGCGTTCCCGAACATCAAGGTGGTGGCTAAGCAAACGGCCAACTTCGACCGCACCGAAGGCCTGAACGTGACCACGAACCTGCTCCAGGCTCATCCAAACGTGAAAGCAATCTTCGCAGAGAACGATGAGATGGCGCTCGGCGCAATCGAAGCCCTCGGCGCAAAAGCCGGGAAGGATGTGAAGGTCTTCGGCTTCGACGGCACGGCTGACGGCGTCGCCGCCGTGAAGAAGGGCACGCTCACCGGCACCATCGCTCAGCAGCCAGCGGAACTGGGTGCGAAGGCCGTGGAGCAGGCGAAAGCTCTGCTGGAGGGCAAGACTGCCGAGAAGGAAATCCCCGTTGAGGTTGTCACCGTCGACGCCACGAACGTTGCTGAGTTCAAGTAATGAATACCCTCTGTGTGGTTGGTTCTATTAACGCCGACCTGTTCGTTCACGTGGATCGCCACCCCACCCCTGGGGAGACCCTGTTGGGCAGTGGTGGCGAGGTCCTTCCCGGTGGCAAGGGTGCAAACCAAGCAGTCGCCGCTGCCCTGCAGGGCGCCAACGTCGCCTTCGTGGGCGCGGTCGGTGATGATGCCTACGCCTCCCCTGCTCTGTCGCTGCTTCACCAGGCCGGTGTTGACGATACCCACATCTCCACGGTGCCCGATGTGAGCACCGGGCTCGCGGTGATCACGGTGTCCGCGGATGGCGAGAACACCATCGTGGTGGTGCCCGGAGCAAACGCCACGGTCACAAAGTCGTACGTGTCCTCGATCGACCTTCCCGGCGACATGCTGCTGTTGCAAGGCGAAATCCCCGCGGATGGCTTTGCCGCTGCGGTGCAGGGGTTCGACGGTCGCGTGGTGGTGAACCTGGCCCCCGTGGTGGACGTTCCTCACGAGCAGCTGCTGCGCGCCGATCCGCTGGTGGTCAACGAACACGAGGCGGGGCTGGTTCTCGAGCAGTTCGGGGTATCGGCGGGGACGGCGTCGGAAAGCGTGCAGGCCCTGCTTGACGTGGGGTTTACCTCAGTTGTTCTCACGTTAGGGGCGAAGGGCGCGCTCGTTGGCACGGCCGATGGTTTGCGCGAGATCCCTACCCCAGTCATCGAGGCAGTTGACACTACGGGCGCCGGCGATGCGTTCACGGGCGCGCTGGCTGCGCGGTTGTTGGCTGGCGACGACCTGGTGGTGGCGGCGACGCACGCGGCACGCGTCGGGGCCTATGCTGCTTGCCGACGCGGAGCTCAGCCCTCATATCCTTCCGTGCACGATCCACTCCCCTAAGGAAGGTGATACGTCATGCGTAAAGCAGGCATTCTCAATGCCGAACTAGCCGCCGCGATCAACCGACTCGGGCATTCGGACACTTTTGCGGTCGCGGACTGTGGCCTGCCCATCCCTGATGAGGTCGAGGTCATCGATCTCGCGTTGATATTCGGTGTCCCCTCGTTCGAGTCGGTAGTTCGCGCGGTGCTGGCGGAGGTGGTAGTCCAGGAGGCCACCATCGCGGACACAACCCCAGACGCGGTCCGTACGCTCATTGCCGCCCCTGCTGTCCAGGAGGTCTCACACGAGAAGCTCAAGGCGCGGATCGCTGACGTGAAGTTTGTCATTCGCACCGGAGAAACCACTCCGTTTGCCAATGTCATCTTCACTTCAGGCGTAGCTTTCTAGCACTAAACCCGCTCTCCTGTTATAAGGAAAGCGGGTTTATTCGTACTAGTGGTTAGATAACACCCTGTGCGAGCATGGCGTCAGCGACCTTCTTGAAACCAGCGATGTTAGCGCCGATAACGTAGTCACCCTCGTGGCCGTACTCGGCAGCGGTCTTCGCACAGTTCTTGAAGATGCCAGACATGATCTCATGCAGACGCTGATCGGTGTACTCAAAGCTCCAGGAGTCTCGGGATGCGTTCTGCTGCATTTCCAGTGCGGAGGTAGCCACGCCACCGGCGTTAGCAGCCTTACCTGGGCCAAAGTGGATACTACGCTTGCGGTATACCTCGATGGCCGCTGCAGTGGAAGGCATGTTCGCGCCTTCGGCCACGAACTCACAACCGTTATCGGCCAGCATGGTTGCGTCCTTGCCACCGAGCTCGTTCTGAGTAGCACATGGCAGGGCAACGTCACATGGCAGGGACCAGATGGAGCCCTCGGTGTGCAGCTTAGCGTCAGGGACCTCGTTGACGTAGGCGGATACGCGCTCGCGTCGAACTTCCTTGATCTCCTTGAGCTTGGCAACATCGACGCCGTTCGGGGTCTCTACCCAGCCGGAGGAGTCGGAGAAGGCGATGACAGTAGCGCCGAGCTCCTGCGCCTTTTGGATGGCGTAGATAGCCACGTTGCCGGAACCGGAGACGATGACCTTGGAGCCTTCGAGGGAGGCGCCGTGTGCTGCCATCATTTCCTTGGTGAAGTACACCAGGCCGTAGCCGGTGGCTTCGGTACGGACCAGGGATCCACCCCAGGTCAGGCCCTTGCCGGTGAGGACGCCGGACTCGTGCTGGTTAGCAAGGCGACGGTACTGGCCGAAGAGGTAGCCGATTTCACGGCCGCCGACGCCAATGTCACCGGCTGGGACGTCGCGGTACTCGCCCACGTGGCGGTACAGCTCCGTCATGAAGGACTGGCAAAAACGCATGATCTCGGCGTCGGACTTGCCCTTAGGGTCGAAGTCGGAACCGCCCTTACCGCCACCGATAGGAAGGCCGGTCAGGGAGTTCTTGAAGATCTGCTCGAAGCCGAGGAACTTCACAATGCCAAGGTTCACGGATGGGTGGAACCGCAAGCCACCCTTGTAGGGGCCAATTGCAGAGTTGAACTGAACTCGGAAGCCACGGTTGACCTGAACTTCACCCTTGTCATCAACCCACGGGACACGGAACATCAGCTGACGCTCTGGCTCGCAGAGACGCTGAATGAGACCGTAGTCCGCGTAGTGAGGATCCTTTTCCAGCACAATCTTGAGGGAGTCGAGTACTTCGGCTACAGCCTGGTGAAACTCAGGCTCGCCCGCGTTGCGCAGCAAAAGCTTGTTGTAGTAGTCGGAGACCTGTGCCTCGATAGACGACATGCTGCATTCCTTTCAAAAGTTACATCTTAAGTACCTGTCCGCATTAACCCAATGCGTCTGCGACAGGTATGAAAACGATGTAGTTCGGATAAAACGACCACCTGCAAGTGAATTACTTCCCTATACAATGTGACGGTGGAGACTTTATCAGAATATGCTTAATCCATTCACCCCTCGAGGAGTCCCACCCACCAAAAACCATACTTTTGAGACGGGAGTCACATTTTCAACTACCTGGCTTTTCTTAAAAAATGACGCTGACCATCTCAAATAGTGAGTGGTTTTGCTCAACAAAACAGGACCGCCGGTGAATAAAACTAAGCCTGCAAATATACAATAGAGTGAGAAATATACAGCCATGAAGATTCTAATTGCCCCTGACTCCTTCAAGGGAACCGCCACCGCACACCAGGTAGCCGAGCAACTCGCCACCGCCATTGCCCAAGAATTCCCGGACGCCAACATCACCACTGTTCCCCTTGCGGATGGTGGCGAAGGCACGGCTGCCTGCTTCGCCGGAACCCCCATCACGCTACCCACCACCGACGCCGCGGGACGCCTCACCGAAGCCACCTACGTCTACAACGAGGACTACCCCGAGGCCTTCATCGACATCGCCGCTGCCTCCGGGCTTCCCGCCGTCGCAGACCACCCCGTCCCCACCACCGGAGATACCTATGGCACCGGTGTGCTCATCGCCGACGCGGTATCCCGAGGCGCACGCCGCATCACGTTAGGACTCGGCGGCAGCGCAACCGTTGATGGCGGAACAGGCATCCTCGTGGCCCTTGGCGCCACCCCCATGAATAAATACGGCCACCCCCTCCGTCAAGGCGGCGCCGCCCTCGTGGACTTCGACCACTTCGATACCGCCCAGCTCAACATTCCAGCAGCCTCAGTGGAATGGGTCCTGCTCGCGGACGTGGACTCCCCTGCTACCGGCCCCGATGGCGCAGCAGCGGTGTTCGGTCCGCAAAAGGGCGCCAGTGCAACGGACGTCGAGAAGCTCGATGCTGCGTTGGCTACCCTGTGCGACCGCTGCGGCATCGACCCAGCACGCCCCGGGTTCGGCGCGGCCGGCGGCACCCCCATCGCCCTCACGTGGCTATCGACCATGCTGCACGGAACCGAAGCCGCCATCACGTTGCTGCCCGGCGCGCAGGTCGTCGCGGCGTCGATGGGGCTGGATGAGCAGCTTGCCGACGCCGACCTCGTCATCACCGGCGAAGGCTCATTCGACTCTCAGTCACTCTCCGGGAAAGTGACGGGTATGGTGCTCGATCGCGCTGCCGCGGCCGATACACCGGCGATCGTGGTGGCAGGAAAAGTCAAGGACGCTCCAGATGGGGTGCACACCATCGAGCTGATTGATGGGGGCATCGCCGCGCAGCTTGCCGACGCCGGTCGCCGCATCGCGGAGTACCTTAAGGCTGAATAACCACCGTCCACGGGTAGTCAGCAGCTACCTCGAACGCTTCCTCATTTTCCAACGCCACGGGCTCCGGCGGCAGGTCCGCATGCGGGGTAAGCAGCCGAGCGAACGTCATCGCCGTCTGGTTGAGGTTGCTCGCTGCGTGAATGACGAACCGCTGCATGTAAAACTCCGAGGAGTCCCCGTCCAGCTGCTCCCGGAGTTGACGTTCCACCTCGGGGTCAACCTGCACGACCCCTTCCGACGTGACGCTCACGTTCATGGCCGTGGCCAGCTGCTCAAACCGGGCCTGCAACCGCGGGACGTGGGAAGTGGGCACCAGGGCATCGAAAATTATTTCAGGCATAAACACAGCGTAGCTAATACGCTGGATAGGTATGAGCACACCGTTACATCACCGCCCAACTCCCCTGATCACTATGGCCGATGGGACCTTGAAGCAGGTTAATCCCCTCACCGGTACAGAAGTGTGGACCGTGCCGGGGCGCGGGAACCGGCCGCTTTCCACCCCGGTGGCGGATCCCCGCGAGCTCGCGCCAGAAGATCACACCCGCGCGTGCGCATTCTGCAGCGACAACCTGCTCAGCACCCCGCCGGAGAAATCACGGATGGTGAAAGATGGCGACGTGTGGTTCAGCCGCCCCGGCGTTTTGCCGGCGCAGCTCCACCAGACCACCGCGGAGTTTCGTCGCGTTCCCAACCTGTTTGAGATCGTCTCCTACGACTACTGGCGGGAAAACTACGGTTTTGAGATGGACGCCGACGTCGCCGCCCACATGCAGGAATATCTCGCAGATGAGCAGGGCCGGGAGCATGTCCTCGCGATTGTCCGCACGAGGCTCAAGGCAGCCGGCACTCCCGCTGAAGTGCTGGACACGATGACGCAGGAAGAGCTCCTCGGGAAGGCGGGCGGATACTTCGGCGGTGGCCATGACTTGATTATTGGGCGACGCCACTTCGTTGACGGGGCCACGCATGACAACCAGTTGGCGTCGTCAGGCACGCTCAGCGTGGACGAACACCGGGCGCTGATTCGCTTTACCACCGAAGCTATCGCAGACCTCTACGTCCGCAACCGCTACGTGCCTTATGTGGCAGTGTTCCAAAACTGGCTGAAACCGGCCGGCGCTTCCTTCGATCACCTGCATAAACAGCTGGTGGCGATCGATGAGCGGGGCGTCCACGCGGAAGAAGAAATCAGCCGACTGCGCGCCAACCCGAATATGTACAACGAGTGGGCTGTGGACTACGCCAACTACCACAACCTCATCATCGCCGAAAACGATCACGCAGTCGCGTTCGCTGGTTTCGGGCACCGCTACCCCACCGTGGAGATCTACTCCAAGTCCGCAATCCCGGAGCCCTGGTTGCAGTCGGCGGACGAACAGGATGCGATGAGCGACCTCATGCATGCGATTCATGCTGCCACCGGCCCGGAAGTGCCGTGCAATGAGGAGTGGCATCACAAGCCTATTGACCTGGATATCCCCATGCCGTGGCGCGTAATGATCAAATGGCGCGTGTCCAACTTGGCCGGTTTCGAAGGTGGAACCAAGATTTACCTCAACACGCTGTCCCCGCAGAATATTAGGGATCGGATGGTACAGGGACTCTACCGACTGCGGGACGAAGGACGCATCGCGCCCACCATCCGCATCGCCACCGAGGCCAACGTCGCACGAAATAGCTTGCGGTATAACCCCGTCCTCAATGTGACGCCCGCTACAGTAGTAACAAACTAACCGGAAAGGACGGATAACCCACGTGACAGACATCTCCACACTGCTCGCCACTGCCACCACCGACCTCGAATGGCAAGGCGAGTTCTACCGCGATCTTCATTCCCACCCGGAACTGTCCATGCAGGAGCAGCGCACCGCGGCGCAGATCAAAACCAAGCTCGCGGACTTCAACTGCGACGTTGTGGACAACATCGGGGGCTATGGCATTATCGCGATCTTCCGCAACGGCGAGGGCCCTACGGCGGTGATGCGCGCCGACTTCGACGCCCTCCCCGTCGAGGAAGCCACCGGGGTTGAATTCGCCTCTGTCGCTGAAGGCATCACCCCGCAAGGTATCCGCACCAAGCTGATGCACGCCTGTGGCCACGACATGCACACCACTGCCCTGCTCGGCGCCTGCGCAATTCTCGACGATCACCGCGAACACTGGCGTGGCACCTTCGTAGCCTTGTTCCAACCTTCCGAAGAAAACGGAGCCGGGGCACTCGCGATGGTCAACGACGGACTTGCCCACCTCATGCCGCAACCAGACGTGGTGTTCGGCCAGCATATCGGCCCTGGCGCCGCCGGAACGGTGATGTCCATGTCCGGGCCGGCACTCGCCGCTGCCGACACTATTCGGATTCGGATTTTCGGGCGCTCCTCACACGGGTCCATGCCACACCTTTCCATTGACCCGACGTTCGTCGCGGCAATGGTCGTCGTCAGGCTGCAGGGCATCGTGGGTCGTGAGGTTCCTCCGTCCGAATTCGCGGTGGTGACCGTCGGAACGCTGTCCTCCGGAAACTCCAACAACACCATCCCCGCCACCGCAGACCTGGTGCTCAACTGCCGCACCTACAGCGACGAAGTCAAACACCACCTATACCAGGCCATCGAGCGAGTGGTACGGGCTGAATGTGCTGCCTCCGGGTGCCTACAAGACCCAATCTTCGAATACACCGATCATGCCCCGCTAACGGATAACTCCCCCGAGGTGTTCGCCAAGGTCCGCCCCCAGTTCGACGCCGTGTTCGGAGCAGACTCCCTCGACGGCTCCCCCTGGACCGCTTCCGAGGATTTCTCCCAGGTGCCACGCGCCTTCGGGGCGCCCTACCTGTACTGGATGGTCGGCGCTACCCCACGCCCGCAGTGGGAGGCAGCTGTAGCGGCAAACCGGGTAGTAGAAGACATCCCAAGCAACCACATGAGCACCTTCCTGCCGGACTTCACGCCAACGGTGACCGCGGCAACCCGGGCGGCGTGCACCGCGGTGCTCAGTTACCTAGCACGCTAGGCAGATCTACGTGCTGTAGCGCGTGGAAGACCTGGGACACATGCTGCTTGTTCAGCTCGACCAGGCCTTCCACGTCGCCAGCTTTCAGCGCTGCGACGAACTGAGCGTGGTGCTCGTTTTCTTTCTCTAGCAGGCGGGGATTGTGCGCGAGCGCCACCGCCACATAGGGGGACGACGCCACGATAAGTGTCTGAGTCAGCCGCGCTGTCCAGGATTCATCAATCCCCATGACCACTCGGTGAAACTCCAGGTCAAGGTCAGAGAACTGAACAGGATCGTTTAGCTCCTGCATTTTCGCGTACAGCTCCGCCGCGTGGGCAGCCCTCGAAGGCGAGCTCTCAGCCACGCGACGGAACTGCATCGGATCAAGGGCCTTACGCAGGGACACAATCTCCGCTGCCCGATCAATGCTAAACGGGTTGACCGTGGTGCCCTTATGGGCCTCCGAACGCGCCAACCCGTCCTGTTCCAACCGGCGGATAGCTTCCCGAATCGGGGTGATAGACACATCGAGGCGAGCTGCCCACTCCGACTGAACAATGTGGGCACCGCCGGGAAGCTGCCCCGTGGTGATTGCGCTACGCAGCTCGTTGTATGCGTATTGCGCCTGAGTGAGGGGCATAAGAGGCCTGCTGACTTGCAACGGGCTCATATGCCCCACCTACCTTGAATGTCGATTTAGTAGAACTTGATCAACCCAAGTTCTGCTGGGCTCGGAAGCAACTGGTGCTGTGGAACTACACGCACAGTGTAACCGAGATTACCCGGTTCGTGAATGGGCAGCTCTGCCCAGTAGCGGCCCTCGCCGTTATCGGCCATCGGCGTGATCACAGGATCAACGATGTTGCCATCCCGATCCGTCCGGCCGGTCACCGCCTGGACCTCTACGTCACTGTCGGTGAGCATGCCCAGGTCCACATCCACGGAGATGTGGGCCGGTTCACCGGAGGTGACGGCACGCTCAGAGTTCCTGGCGTTCGCGATCTTGAGGTCCTCCAGGCGGATGTTTGGCCAGGCCTGGTACACGCGCTCCTTCCAGTTCACGAACTGCTGGGCGGCGTCGTTATCGCGAAGCACCAGGCGAGCACCGTGGTTAGCGGGACGGTAGTACTGCTCCGTGTAATCACGGACCATGCGGGTGCAGCTCACCTTCGGCGACAGTTCCGTCATGGAGCGACGGATCATGCTCAGCCACTCGCGTGGCAGGCCGTCCTCGTCACGGTCGTAGAACATCGGCACGATCTCGTGTTCAAGCAGGTCGTACAGTGCTTCTGCTTCCAGCTGGTCGCGGAACATCTGGTCGTCGGTTTCAACGGTAGGGATGGTCCAACCGTAGCCTTCTTGAGGCATCTCGTCCCACCAGCCGTCAGAGATGGACAGGGTCAGGCAGCCGTTCATCACGGCCTTCATACCGGAAGTACCGGAGGCTTCCTGCGGACGCACTGGGTTGTTCAACCAGATGTCCGAGCCGGAGACCAGGTAGCCAGCGAGTCCGATGTCGTAGTCCGGTAGGAACAGGAAGCGATCGCGCAGGCCAGCTTCATCCGCGAAGCGCACGATTTCCTGCATGAACTTCTTGCCACCCATGTCGTGTGGGTGCGCCTTACCGGCGATGACGAACTGCACTGGGCGCTCTTCGTTGAGGAGGATGGAGCGCAGTCGCTCTGGGTTCTTCAGCATCAGAGTCAGACGCTTGTAGGTAGACACGCGGCGCGCGAAACCGACGGTGAGAACGTTCGGATCCAGCACGCGGTTGGTCCAGTTCAGCTGGGCTTCGTATTGGCCGCGTTTCAGACCGGACTGCTTCATTGCCTTACGGGCAACACCCACGAGGTCTGCGCGCAGCTTGTTACGGGTCTGCCACAGTTCCTCGTCAGAGACGGCGTCGGCGTTGGTCCATTCATCAGCAACGGCCAGATCCTGCCCATCAGACAGACGCTCGATGATGGAACGCATCTCCGGCTTGGTCCAGGTAGGCAGGTGCACGCCGTTGGTCACAGAACCGATCGGGACTTCGGCAGGCTCGTAGCCTGGGTACAGGGAGGCGAACATGTGACGGGACACGTCGCCGTGCAGCTTCGCGACGCCGTTGGCATGCTGCGCAAGTCGCAAGCCCATGTGTGCCATGTTGAAGCGGTGTGGGTCTGCTTCACCGCCTAGGTCCAGGCAGCGATCCAGTGGCACACCTGGCACCACACGCTTGTCCTCTGGTAGGCCTTCGCCCAGGTAGCGGCGCACCAGGTTCATGTCGAAGCGGTCAATGCCAGCTGGAACTGGGGTGTGGGTGGTGAAGATGCTTGCCGCACGGACCTGAGCCAGTGCAGCGTCGAAGGACAGCCCTTCCTGCATGCGTTCGCGGATCCGCTCCAGGCCGAGGAAGCCAGCGTGGCCCTCGTTGAGGTGTGCCACGCGTGGGCGGGCGAGGCCACGAGAGTCACAGAATGCGTTGACGGCGCGGACACCACCGACGCCCAGGACCATTTCCTGGCGCACGCGGTGCTCGCTGTCACCGCCGTAGAGGCGGTCGGTAACGTCCTGCATCTCTGGCGGGTTGTCTGGGATGTTGGTGTCCAGCAGCAGCAGCGGGATACGGCCCACGGCTGCGACCCAGAGGGCGATCACGATGTCGCGGCCCTCAGGGAATGCCACCGTCACCTTGAGCTGGTACCCCTTTTCATCGAGCACAGGCTCGACAGGAAGCAGGTGAGGGTCGTGGTATTCGTAGTGCTCTTCCTGCCATCCGTCGCCGGAGAGCGACTGGGTGAAGTAGCCGTAGGAGTACAGCAAGCCGACGCCGATCAGTGGCACGCCAAGGTCAGAGGCAGACTTCATGTGATCGCCGGACAACACCCCCAAGCCACCGGAGTAGATCGGAAGCGAAGGGTGGATACCGAATTCCATGGAGAAGTAGGCAGCGATCGGATCGGCTGGTCCGAGGTCGCTCTCTCCTACGGTCGCCTGATCAGCAACCTGGTGCTGTGCGTGGGTGTTTTGGTACCAGAAGGAAGACTGCAAGTAGTTGTTGAGATCTTCTTCTTCTGACTGGATCTTCGCGACGTACTGCGGATCGGCAGCCAATTCACGCAGCCGATCAGCCGATGCTTCCATCAGCATGCGGCGTGGATTTTCGTCGAAGTCGCTCCACTTTTCAGGATCGATCTCACGGAAGAGATCACGGGTTTCACGGCGCCACGACCAGCGCAGATTCATTGCGAGGCGCCACAGCGGTGCGAGGGCAGCCGGGACGCTTTGGACAACGGATACAGAGTTGGAAGGTTTCACCCTTCCAACTCTGCCATAAAGCGCCAATTTCGCGACTTGTAAGGGGGAATATTAATACTTGATCTCGGTTACATCTTCCCCCAACATGTGAACGTGGATCATGTTTGTGTTGCCGGGCTCTCCTGGAGGGGTGCCCGCAACCACGACCATGACGTCGCCCTCGTTGTATTCCTCCATGTTGAGAAGGGCCTTGTCCACCTCAAACATCATCTGGTCCGTGCTGGATACCTTCGGGCAGAGGAAGGTCTGTGCACCCCAGGTCAGTGCCAGCTGGGACCGTACCTCGGGCCGTGGGGTGAACACCAGCAGTGGCAGCCGGCTGTGCAGGCGGGCTAGTCGCTTAGCGGTGTCACCGGAGGTGGTGAAGGCCACCAGTGCCTTTGCGTTGAGGCGCTCGGCGATGTCACGCGCGGAGTAGGACAGCACGCCACGCTTGGTGCGTGGGATGTGCGTCAGAGGTGGCGTCATGCCGTTGGCTTCCGCAGCGGAAACGATACGGGACATGGTGCGCACCACGTTCTGCGGGTCGCGCCCCACCGACGTCTCGCCGGAGAGCATGACCGCATCCGCGCCGTCGAGCACGGCATTAGCGACGTCCGATGCCTCCGCACGGGTAGGTCGGGAGTTCTCAATCATGGAGTCCAGCATCTGCGTAGCAACGATCACTGGCTTGGCGTTCTCGCGCGCGATCTGAATAGCGCGCTTCTGCACACCCGGAACGTCCTCGAGTGGCACTTCCACGCCGAGGTCACCACGAGCCACCATGATGGCATCAAATGCGAGCACGATGGATTCCAGCGCTTCCACTGCTTCCGGCTTTTCCAGCTTGGCGATGACCGGAACGCGTCGGCCTTCCTCATCCATCACCTTGTGGACTAGCTCGATGTCCGCAGGGGAACGCACGAAGGACAGCGCGATGAAGTCCACGCCGAGTTGAAGGGCGAAGCGAAGATCCTTGACGTCCTTTTCCGACAGCGCAGGCACGGAAATGTTCATGCCCGGCAGGGACACGCCCTTGTTGTTGGACACCGGGCCGCCCTCGACCACTTCGCAGACCACGTCGTTACCTTCCACGGCAACGCACACCAGGCCGACCTTGCCGTCGTCGACAAGCAGGCGATCGCCTGGCTTAGCGTCCTTGGCCAGTTCTTTGTAGGTGGTGGAGACGCGATCGTGGGTGCCATCAACATCATCGACGGTGATACGGATTGTCTCGCCAGTCTCCCAGACTGTGGCGCCGGTGGTGAAGCGCCCGAGGCGAATCTTAGGGCCCTGTAGATCAGCCAACACGCCGATAGCATGGCCGGTCTCGTCCGTGGCCTCACGGACCCAGCGATAGTTTTGTTCATGATCAGCATGATCGCCGTGCGAGAAATTCATTCGCGCAACATCCATTCCAGCCTGCGCCAACCCAAGGATGCCTTCCTTGGAAGCAACTGCTGGACCGAGCGTACATACAATCTTTGTTCGTCTAGTCACGCACCCCACCCTAGTCCTTGTGAGGCCTAGCTGCTACAGAATCTGCGCTTCGCGTGACGGATTGTCCTTCGTGCGATTCTTACTGAGCCACATCACACATGCCACGGAGATGATGAACAGCACAGTGGAGGTGATGGTGTTAACCCGCAGGCCGTAGATCAACGTCGCGTGATCGGTGCGCATCAGTTCGATCCAGAACCTCCCCAACGTGTATCCGGCGACGTAGAGCCAAAACACCTTACCGCGATCGAGGTTGAATTTTTTGTCAGCCCACAGCAGGAGCACGCACACCAGCACATTCCAGATCATTTCGTATAAAAACGTGGGATGCACAATGGCGATAACTTCACCCGTCGAATGCCCCGTCAGCGGTGCTAGCGCCCCATTTTCATTAACTCGATAGAAGATCTTGAGCCCCCACGGCACCGTGGTTTCGGCGCCGTAGAGTTCCTGGTTGAAGTAGTTTCCAAGGCGCCCGATTGCTTGTGCCAAAATGATTCCGGGGGCTGCGGCGTCGGCAAGCGGGGCGATGGGCAGGCCCTTTACCTTCATCATCACCCAGACCATGAGCACACCAAGCGCTACCGCACCCCAAATCCCCAGGCCACCGTTGGTGATTTTCAGGGCGTCAATCGGGTTGCAGGACTCGCAAAAGTACTGGTCGTTGTCAGTAATGACGTGGTAGAGCCGTCCGCCTACAATGCCCGCGGGGACCGCTACCAACGCAGCATCCATCACCACATCAGCGTTACCGCCTCGCGCCACGTACCGACGCTTGGTGAGCCACACAGCAACGAGAATGCCCGCGACGATACACAGCGCGTAGGCACGAATGGGGATTCCGGCGAGATACCACACGCCCTGAGGCGGTGATGGAATGTAAGCGAGGTTCATCACGCATACAAGTGTGCCCTACAATGAAAAACTTCGCTGCCACTACCCCACGTTGTTACCGAGCCGTCGGGGTTGCCGGATGCTGCCCCACCGCCACCATGGTGCGCACCAGCGTCATAGGTTCCGGCGCGGTGACCAGGGATTCACCGATGACGACGGCGTCCGCGCCCGCGCTGGCATAACGACGCAAATCCTTCGCATCGCGCACCCCAGACAGCGCAATCCGGATGGTGTCTCGAGGCAGGCCTGGTGCGATTTCCCCAAAGGCGCTCGGGTTCATCGTCATCGAATGCAGGTTTCGGGCGTTCACACCCACTACCTTGGCGCCGGCTTGGATCGCGCGGGATGCGTCTTCAGGGGTGTGGACTTCGGCGAGCGCCGTCATCCCCAGTGATTCGATTCGATCCAGCAGGGATTCCAACCGGGCCTGGTCAAGCGCGGACACGATGAGCGGCACCATGTCCGCCCCGTAGTAGCGGGCCTCATGGATCTGGTACGGGTCTACGATGAAGTCTTTGCTCATCACCGGTACCGACACGGCAGCTTTCACAGCGGCGAGGTCTTCCAGGGACCCCATGAAACGGCGTCGTTCCGTTTGGCAGCCAATCATGCGAGCGCCACCGGCTTCAAACTGCTGCGCGAGCTCCGCGGGGTGGTCGATGCGAGCGATCTGGCCTTGGCACGGGGACGCGCGCTTAATTTCAGCGATCACGCCACAGCCGGGCTGCTGCAACGCTTCGAGTGCGTTGCGTGGCGGGGTAACCTCTCGCGACATCGCTTTGATGTCTTGGAATGGCACCTTGGCCTCTCGGGAGGCCACATCCTCCACGACGCCTTGAATGATCTGCTCAAGAACGGACGTCACTGGTCGACCTCCGTCTGCAAAACCGCGACAACTTTGGTGCACGGTTCTTAAGGCTAGTCGCTCACACTAAGGAGAGAAAAATCACGTGTCTTTCTCCGTGGGATCCACATCTGCATCGAGGGCATCCCACATCAGCCGTGGCGAGTCCGGATCGGCGGCTAGGTCGTCGGCAAGTTTCTCCTCTCGCGCCTGACGGGTTTCATAGGCGTTACGCCGCGCCTTATCGACGCCCGGGCGCATCACAAGCAAAATTCCAGCGAGCAAACCCACTGCGCAGCCGACGAGGGCGAGCAACGGTCCCGCGTTCATCACCTGGATGTTTTCCACCGTGGCCCATTGCGTGACCGTGACAGGATCTGATTGCCGCTGCGATGCAGCGCCGCTGGTGAGCAGGTCTTTCACTCGCATGGGGTCTGCGCCGTAGAGGACAATGTCGAGCGGTTTCCAGCTGGCAGCAGCTGCTGCTAGCGCGGCGATCCCGGCGACGATTCGGCGTGCGAGGCGCCGAAGCACCAAAATCGCGACGACAGCGGCGAGCAGCACCAGCACGATAGCCGTCATTTCCGTAGACCACACCGCTCCCACTAAATCGTGCTGGGCGGCGCCGGATTTGTCGTCGAAAATGTCCACCCGCAGCCAGGTGAGGCGGGAACCGATCCAGATCACTACCGCCGAGAGTGCGAGCAGCGCCGTAGCTATTGCGCGCATGGCAGCTTCCTATCGTCGAAGCAGGTGCGAGTTCCAGTGTGGCAGGCCGCCCCTGTCTGGCGTACCACCATGAGCAGTGTGTCCCCATCGCAGTCGGCGGCGATGCTCACTACTTCCTGGACGTGGCCGGAAGTCATGCCCTTGATCCAGTACTCATTCCGGGAGCGGGAGAAGTAGGTGCCCTTCCGGGTAGCCAGCGAGTGCGCCAGGGCGTGATCATCCATCCACGCCATCATCAGCACTTCCTTGGTTCCCTCGGCCTGCACGATCACGGGGATTAGGCCGGCGTCGTTGAATTTGAGCTTCGCTGCTAGCTTCGGATCCAGGTCGAACCTTGCGGGATCGCTCATCGTCGCACCTCAAGCCTTGCCTCAGCGAGGGCATCCTTAACCTCCGACACTGCGACGGTTCCGAAGTGGAACACCGAGGCAGCTAGCACCGCGTCGGCGCCTGCTTCCACTGCTGGTGGGAAGTGCTCTGCCCGTCCGGCGCCGCCGGAGGCGATCACCGGGATATTCACGGCTTCCCGAACCTTCGTGATTAGTTCAATGTCAAAGCCATCTTGGGTGCCGTCGCCGTCCATGGAGTTGAGCAGAATTTCCCCGGCTCCGAGTTCGGCTCCCCGGCGCGCCCATTCGATGGCGTCGAGGCCAGCGGACTTGGTCCCACCGTGGGTGGTGACCTCAAAACCGCTTGGCTGATCAGCTGCGCGTCGTGCATCGACGCTGAGCACGATGCACTGCGCGCCGAACCGCTGCGACAACTCAGAAATGAGTTCCGGGCGGTTAATCGCGGAGGTGTTGATGCTGACCTTGTCCGCGCCAGCGCGCAGCAACTCGTTCACATCGTCTTCGCTGCGCACGCCACCACCGACGGTGAGCGGAATAAACACCTGGTCAGCGGTCCTGCGTACCACATCCAGCATTGTGCCACGGCCCTGCTTCGAGGCGCTCACGTCCAGGAAGGTCAGTTCGTCAATCCCCTCTTGGCCATAACGAGCTGCCAGTTCTACCGGATCACCGGCATCACGCAGGTTGTCGAAATTCACTCCCTTGACCACTCGGCCGGCATCCACATCCAAACAGGCGATAACGCGCACTGCCACGGACATCAGTCACTCCCTCGTCAGCTAATCCATAATCTGGTTGATGGTACCCAAAATCTCTTGATGAGTGGCAGGGGTGCCAGCTACTACCCCACTGGAACCAATGAACCACTGGCCACCTTCTAGGTCTGTGGCCTCACCCCCTGCGGCACGAACCAGAAGCACTCCCGCAGCGTTGTCCCAGGGAAACGGGCTAAATGTCACGGTGGCAGCGAAAATCCCCAGTGCGGTGAATGCTAGGTCGATCCCCACCGACCCGGTTACCCGCAGTCGGGTGTAGTCATCCGCGAGGATCCCTAACAATTCATGACGCAACTTGCTGTGGAAGCCGTGTTGCTTGCTCGCGATCAATGACCCAAAACCTATCTGGGCAACGTCCTTGTCCGGCTCCGCGATCGGCGGCTGAGGCTGACCATTGAGCAGCAACGGAGATCCCGCGTACGCGGTGAGGCGCTTGCCGAAGGTCGGCATGGAGCACAGCGCCACGATCGGCTCCCCTTCGTACAGCAGGCTCACCAGGATCGCGCACATCGGGTTGCCGGCCGCGTAGTTGGATGTCCCGTCGATCGGGTCCACCACCCACACGGCAGGGTCATCTAAACTGCCGCCACCCTCTTCGCCGTACACCGGGATCCCGGTGAGCGCCGTGAGTTGCTGGCGGAGCATGAACTCGATCTTCAGGTCCGCGGTGGTGGCGAAATCGTGGGCTCCTTTGGAAACCCGTTCCGCCGTACCGAGCCCCGCCAGGAATACCTGTTCGCAGTCATCGACCACTGCCTCGGCTATCGCCAGCAGCATGCGCGCGTCCATTGGCCCAGCCCCTACTTAGCTGCCACCGCCGCCAAGGCTTCAGGCAAGGTGAATCGGCCTTCGTACAGGGCCTTGCCAATAATGGCCGAATCGATTCCCTCATCCACGTACTGCGCAAGGGAGATGACGTCGTCAAGCACGCTAATTCCACCGGAGGCCACGACGGGCGCGTCGGTGGCGGCGGCCACGTCGCGCAGCAGGTCAATGTTCGGGCCGGTCAGGGTGCCGTCTTTCGATACGTCCGTCACCACGAACCGGGAGCAGCCCTGCGCGGTGAGACGCTCGAGGACCTCCCACATGTCCCCACCATCGGAGACCCAACCGTTGCCCTTGGCGCGCCACTCGCCATCTACTTCGCGCACGTCCAGGCCGATCGCCACCCGGTCGCCGTACTTCTTAATGACCTCAGCGCACCACTCCGGCTTCTCCAACGCCGCCGTACCAATATTGACGCGGCGCGCACCCGTTCCCAGCGCACGCTCGAGCGACGCATCGTCCCGGATACCACCCGTGAGCTCGACGTTGATATCAAGACGACCGACTACTTCCGCCATCATTTCATGGTTGGAACCGCGCCCAAAGGCCGCATCCAAATCCACAAAGTGCAGCCACTCGGCGCCCTGTTCTTGCCACATCAACGCGGACTCAAGCGGAGTTCCGTAGACCGTTTCGCTGCCGGCTTCACCTTGGTGCAGGCGAACCGCCTGGCCATTAACAACGTCTACTGCTGGGAGAAGTGTAAAAGTCATGCGTTAAATTCTATCCCGTTTGCTTACAGGCTTTGCACCCAGTTGCGGAGCAACTTCAGCCCCACGTCACCGGATTTTTCCGGATGGAACTGGGTGGCCCACAGCGCGCCGTTGTCCACCGCTGCCACGAAACGGTCATTCTCGTGCGTTGACCAGGCAACTTTCGGGGCGGTGGTGAGCCCATCGCCGGTCAGTTCCCAGGAGCGCACCCCGTAGGAGTGGACGAAGTAGAACCGGTCCTCAGGGGTAATCCCGGCGAACATCTCGGAATCTTCCGGTGTCTCCACCGTGTTCCAGCCCATGTGCGGCAACACCTTAGCCTGCAGCTTTTCGACGCTCCCAGGCCACTCACCACAGCCCTGCGAGGTCACCCCGTGCTCAATGCCCGTGTCAAACAGGATCTGCATGCCCACGCAGATCCCCATGACCGGTCGGCCACCCGCCAGACGCTCGCCGATGAGGCGTGGCCCGTGCACTGCCCGCAATCCCCGCATGCACGCATCAAAGGCGCCGACACCGGGGACCAGCAGCCCATCGGCTTCCAGCACCGTCGTGGGATCAGAGGTGACAGTCACCCGGGCCCCAACATGTTCCAGTGCACGTTGTGCAGAGCGAATGTTTCCGGAGCCGTAATCGAGCAGGGCAATGTTCTTCATGCGGAACATTGTAGCCAGTAGGGTTACTTCGTCTTCTTCGCCTTACCCCTGGAGGTGTGCCTGCCAGGAAGTGGCAGACGCTTCACGCTCGGCACGCGACGCAGGCGGGTCTTGATGTTGTCGTAGTCCGTCACGCGGTGCTTACCCAAGTAGGTATCCAGTATTGTTGCCAGCAGGCCAAAGGCCATAATTCCGGCGGCCGCTGCGAAGGCTCCCGAGTAGGCGAACGACGCCGCAACGAAACCAAGCGCGAACGAACCGACACCGGTGCCGGAGTCGAAGGAAATGTTCCACAGCGCGGAGGCCTCGGATACCCGGCTGCGTGGCAGGCGGGTAAACATGGTGAGCAACGCTTCGTTCTGGGCGGCACCGAACCCGCCGCCGTACAGCACCGCCGCCAAAAACAGCAGCCACACGGACCAGTGGTTGGCCACCGTCATTGCCATGATAGCCAGGCCCAACGCGCCAATCAGCAGCGCCGGGGCCATCGTGGCACCAGCGTCGCCGCGTCGGTCAGCCACGACGCCTGCCAGGTATCGGAACACCATCTGGGCTCCGCCCACGATGGAGAGCACCACGCCCGCGAACAACGCACCGTTCACCGCGTCAGCTTCCCGTACCGCGGCTGGCAAGAAGGTGGACACCGTACCGAAGCCCATGGCAGCGACAAAAATACCGATCGCAGGGACGGTCACCAGCTTCCACGTCGCCACGCTCCGGCGCGCAGGTTCAGCAGTGGTGGTATCCGCAGCGGCTTCCGCCTCGTCCGGCACATCGGGCGCAATGTTCGGAATAAGCAAGCAGCACACCGCGGCGACCAGCGCCACGGCGGCTCCCAGCACGTACACCAGTTCAAAGCTAATGTTTTCCGCCAGGTACAGGCCCATGGGCAAAAACAGCAGCTCCGAGGTGCCCACCGCCAAGCCAAGAGTTCCGGAGGCTTTCCCCAGGAAGCGCAATGGGACAAGTTCCGCGATCAGCGCCGATTCGGCCACGGTCAGCGCACCGAACCCGACGCCCCGGATAGCGGAGATCAGCAGCACCGGCAGCATCTGCATTCCCAGCAGGTATCCCACAGCGGGAACGCCCAACAGGAACGCGGACACGCTCATCACGGGAATGTAGCCGAAGCGCCGACAGAGTCGCGGCGTGACCACCTGGGTCAGGACGGTCGCCGCCATGAACACACCGGTGGTGGCACCAGCGAAGGCATCTGAACCGCCCGACTGAATGACAGCCAGTGGTACGACGGGGAGCAATAGCGACCAGCTACCGAAGGCCGCCCCCACCGCGATGATGGTGGCTAAGAACCCGGGGCTACGCCACATGCTGGGAAGCTGTTCCAGTTCCTCTCGGGTGAGCCGACGGTTCGAAGCCTTCAGTACCACTTAGGTCATTTCTCCAATCAGCCACAATAATGCGGCGGCCAGGGCGATCGCAGCGCAGATCGCCAATCCGAATGTCGCTGTCCGATTCTCCGCCTTATAAGCAGACCACGCCCCACCAACGAGGAGGCCAGCGATGATGAATAACACGTACACCAGCGCGTAGCGCGGTTCGGAAGCACTCTTAGCTACTGTAACAAGTTTTGTCATCTGCTACAGCGCACCCTTGGTGGAAGGGATCCCGGTCATACGTGGGTCATATTCCACAGCCGCGCGCAGGGCACGAGCCACGGCCTTGTATTCCGCTTCCGTGATGTGGTGCGGGTCCCGCCCATAGTGGCAGCGAACGTGCAGCGTGATCCGGGAATTAAAGGCCAACGTTTCAAAGAAGTGCTCGTTGATCACTGTGGCATAGTGCCCACCGATGACCTGGTGCACCATGTGCTCCGGCTCGCCGGTGATCACGAAGTAAGGGCGACCGGAGATATCGACGATCGCCTCGCACAGGGTCTCGTCCATCGGGAGCATCGCGGAGCCGAAGCGTCGGATGCCTTTCTTGTCCCCGATGGCGTCCAGCAGCGCCTGTCCCAGCACGATGGCGGTGTCCTCCACGGTGTGGTGCGCGTCGATGTGGGTATCTCCCTTGGCGTGAACCTTGAGATCAAAAGAACCGTGCACGCCGAAGGCGGTGAGCATGTGATCGAAGAAGGGCACCCCGGTGTCGATATCCACCTGGCCCGACCCATCTAGGTTGATCTCCACCTGGATGTCGGACTCGGAGGTGGTGCGAGTGGCGGTTCCGATGCGCATTAGATGATCTCCTTCGCGGCACTGAGCAGGGCGTCGTTTTCTGCTGGCAATCCGATGGTAGCCCGCAAATGCCCGGCAACGCCGACGTCGCGGATCAGCACACCATGGGCCAGGAATTGTTGCCAGGATTGCTGCTGATCCTCAAACGGCCCAAAGAACACGAAGTTCGATTCGCTCGGGACCACCTGGTAGCCGGCGTCGGTAAGGCCTGCGACAACGCGGTCGCGTTCGACAGCCAGCTTCGCGACGGTCGCGAGGGTGTCTTTCCGGTGCCGCAGCGCAACAATCGCCGCTGCCTGAGACAGCGTGGACAGGTGGTACGGCAACCGCACCAGCATGACAGCTTCGATGAACGCCGGGTCCGCGACGAAGTAGCCCAGGCGCCCGCCGGCAAAGTCGAAGGCCTTGCTCATGGTGCGGGAGACAACGAGTTTGTGCGGGTACTTCGCCAGCAATGTGGTGGCTGACGGCGACGGGGAGAATTCGCCGTAGGCCTCATCGATGATGACAATCCCCGGAGCTGCCTGCAGAATTTGTTCGATGTCCGCCAGTGACGTCACATCGCCGGTCGGATTGTTGGGGGTGGTCACGAACACGACGTCCGGCTGGTGCTGTTCGATCGCGGAGAGGGCCACGTCCATGTCGATCCGGAAGTCGGCGCCTCGGGGCACCGCGATGAACTCGGTGTAGGTGCCCTGCGCCAGGATTGGGTGCATGGAGTAGCTCGGGGTAAAGCCCATCGCGCTGCGACCGGGGCCAGCGAAAGCCTGCAAGAGCTGCTGCAGGACCTCGTTAGACCCATTGGCAGCCCACAGATTGTCCTTGGTCACTGCGACGCCGGTCTGTTCCGTGACGTAGTCTGCCAGCGCGGTGCGCAAGTCCACTGCGTCGCGCTCTGGGTAGCGGTTGAGATCAGCGGCGAGCTTGGCTACTTCGGCGACCAGGTCGTCGATGAGCGCCTGCGATGGCGAGTAGGGATTTTCGTTGGTGTTGAGCCTGACGTCGACGCTGAGTTGAGGCGCGCCGTAGGCAGACTTACCGCGCAGTTCTTCGCGCAGTGGAAGATCAGATAGAGCCATTAGTTGTTCTCCAGACGTGCCTTGATTGCTTCGCCGTGAGCGGGCAGGCGCTCGGCGTCGGCGAGGGTGATGACGGTATCGCCGATCCCGGCGAGTCCTTCCTTGGTGTATTCCACAAAGTGCATGGCTTTGAGGAAGGTATGGGTGGACAGCCCGGAGGCGTACGCAGCGGAGCCGGAGGTGGGCAGCACGTGGTTGGAGCCGGCCGCATAGTCACCGAGAGGCACCGGGGCGTATTCCCCGACGAACACCGCGCCAGCGTTCCTGATCTTTCCAGCAACGTAGGCGTCGTCCTTGGTGTGGATTTCCAGGTGCTCGGCGCCGTAGGCGTTGGCAACGTGGATGGCGTGGTCCAGGTCGTCGACAAGCACGATGCCCGACTGCTGCCCCTTGAGCGCCTGGGCGACGCGGTCGGCGTTGAGGGTCACTCCGTAGCGCGCCTCGATTTCCTTATCCACCGCCTGTGCGAACTCCACCGACGGGGTGATCAGCACCGACGCTGCCATGACATCGTGCTCGGCCTGGGAGATCAGGTCATAGGCCACGTACACCGGGTTGGCTGTCTCATCCGCGACGATCGCGATTTCTGTAGGACCTGCCTCGGCGTCAATCCCGACGACGCCGCGCACCAGGCGCTTGGCTGCCGTAACGAAGATGTTGCCCGGCCCGGTGATCATGTCCACCGGTTCGAGGTCCGCATCACCGTACGCCAGCAACGCTACGGCTTGCGCCCCACCGACGGCCCATACTTCCTCCACTTCAAGCAGCTCGCAGGCCGCCAGGATGGTGGGGTGCGGCCAGCCCCCGAACTCCTGCTGCGGCGGGGAGGCCACCACGAGGGTCTCCACGCCGGCCTCCTGCGCCGGCACCACATTCATGATCACCGAGCTTGGGTACACCGCCTTGCCACCCGGAACGTACAGGCCCACGCGCTGCACCGGCAAGAATTCCTCCCGCACGACGGCGCCGTCCGCCAGAGTGACGGTGCTGCCACTCGGCTTCTGCGCTGCGTGCACGGTGCGTACCCGCTCGATGGCAGTTGTCAAGGCCTGTTTGATGGCGGGGTCGAGGTTGTCCGCAGCCTGCTTAACGACGTCCCGTGGCACCGTTACCGATTCTGGAGCGATACCGTCGAACTTGAGTCCGTATTCCAGTGCAGCTGCCGCACCGCGGTCCTTCACATCGGCGACGATGGGCTGTACCGTGGTGAGCACTGCATCCACATCCATCTGCCCGCGCGGAAGTGTCCGGCGCAATACGCTCATGCTGGCCTGTTGTCCGCGCACGTCAATGGTATTGAGCATCTTTGGTTCTAGCCTCCTTGGCAAATGGATGGAATCGGTGTTTATTCTAGGTGTTTGGACGGGTCATCCCTTAAAATCTTGATATTCTTGCCCATTTCAGGGCTAGCAGACACCACCAAGAAATAGTTTTCACTCTGATGAAAACTATACAAAGTGCGGGGAGAGGAGGAAACAAGTGGGCATCGCAGCGGAGGATCGCGGAAAGATCCTCATGTTTCCCACCATCGCCACCCTGGCCGAGGCCGCAACTGAGGTGGGACTGAATTTCATTGAAGGCGCGGACCGTCTGCTGTTGCCCTGGGATTTACACCGCCAGCTCTTCACGTTCACTGCGCACCCACGACCTGCGCTGGTGTCTTTCGCCCAGGTACGACGCGATATCAGCATGGGCCTGCTCCGCGATGTCTCAGAGTTCATCGACAACTGGAACAGCGAGCGTATCAACCCCACAGCGTCTTTTCGGGTGACTGACGAAGGTGACCTGTCGGTGGCCTTCAGCGCGTTCATGCCCGTCGGTGCCGGCCTCAGCTTCGAGCAACTCACCGACTTCATCTACCGTAGCTGCGATGTCACGGACATGGCCGTTAATGCACTCGCGGACCACCTTGGTCCGGACGTCGTCTCTGGGCTCAATGACTTCGCGCGCACCTATGAAGACGACAAAGCGCTGCGCGCTCCGCTGTTTCGCCCGCGCAACCTTGACGGCGATCCCGGCCGAGAAATGGACGAGCACACCGCACTGAATCTGTTCCTCGATTCTTCCGAGCAGCCGGCAATGTTTGCCGATGAGCTCTCCCCCATCACCATCGATCGCATCGCCGACACGTGGGCCACCCGGGGCATCACCAACATGGAAAAGCATGAGGATTTCATTGTCACCGGAATCAACAACATCCTCATGGCGGTCTTTATTGACAACGGCCCCTCCCTACTCATGCGAGGACACTGGGATTGCTTCGTCCCCGAAGCAGACCTGCTCAAGGCCTTCCTCATCGCCAACGACTGGAATAACGCCCCCTCGCTCACCCGGGCCCTATGGGTAACCGAGGAGCAGGCGCTCCAGCTCCGTGTCGAGGCAGCGCTGCCCATCACGCACGGTATGTCCAGCGAACAGTTAGACGAGGTCATCACCACCTACACCCAGGAAATCCTCAGGGCGATTGATTCCCTCAGTATGGACATCAGCGGCCACTCGCCTGTGCATTGGCCGGACCAATAGGGGCGTTATTCGAAGTCGAGCCCCAGGTCCAAGGCGCGAACCGAGTGCGTCAACGAACCGACCGCCAGGAAATCCACACCGCACTTGGCGTAGTCGGCCGCGTGTTCCAACCGCAGGCCACCAGAGGCTTCCAGCAACGTCGACGGCGATAGTGCATTACGACGCTGCACAGCAATCTGCACCTCCCACAGGTCAAAGTTGTCCAGCAACACCTCGTCAGGAGACTCTGTCAAAATTTCATCCAACTGCGCGAGCGTATCTACTTCTACCTCGCACCACACGTCCGGGTACTCCAGACGAACGCAGCGCAGCGCTCCCACCACGGACCCGGCAGCCACCACGTGGTTGTCCTTGATCATTGCGCGATCCCCCAGCCCCATGCGGTGGTTTTCGCCACCGCCGGCCCGGACTGCGTATTTTTGTAGTTTCCGCATCATTGGCAACGTCTTGCGGGAGTCACGAATTTTCGCGCCAGTGCCGGCGACAGCGTCCACCCACTCCGCGGTGGCCGTGGCTACCCCACCGAGGTGCGTCAGCAAGTTGAGCATCGTGCGCTCAGCGGTGAGGAGAGTTCGGGTCGGACATTCAATCGTGGCGACTGCGGTACCTGGCTCCACGCGATCGCCGTCGGAAAGGTGCAGTTCCACGCGGTAATCTTCGGTGGTGCTGACTTCGGAGAGGACGGCGTCGATAAGCGCGAGCCCGGCGACGGTGCCGTGCGCGCGGCTGACAATTTTCGCGGTGGCACGCTGCGTCTCGCCGACGGTGGCGCGGGTGGTGATGTCCGGTCCGTAAGCGAGGTCCTCGTCGAGTGCGACGCGGATGACGGCGCGGGCGTCGGCAAGGTCAAAAGCAAGGTCAGGGCCAAAATCAGACATTATTCGCCGTCACCAGGCTTTCCAATCGTGATCATGCGCGCGACGCTGGCGCGGGCCTTGTCGGCCACATCGGCGGGGACGGTCACCTCGTCGGTGCCGTCGGCCAGGCACTTGAGCAGCGCTGCGGGGGTGATGCGCTTCATGTAACCGCATTCGGCGCGCTCGTTGACCGGCTGGAAGTTCACCTCTGGGGCTGCCTTGTGCAGCTGGTGCAACATACCCAGCTCCGTGGCCACCAACACGGTGGAACCGCCGGACACCTCACGGGCGCTGGTGAGCATATCGCCAGTGGACAGCATGTGCACTCGTTCTTTTTCGATCGTGCCCTCGCCCGCCAGGTAGATCGCGGAGTTCGCACACCCGCACTCAGGGTGAATGAACAGCTCAGCGGCCGGATTCGACACCGCCGCCTCCTCCAACTGCCGGGAGCTAATCCCCGCGTGCACGTGGCATTCCCCCGCCCAGGTACGCACATTGTCCCGGCCGGTCTCCCGGATCACGTGGGCGCCCAAGAACTGATCCGGGCAGAACAGAATTTCGGTGTCCGGGTCGATGGATGCCACCACATCGACAGCATTGGACGAGGTGCAGCACACGTCAGTCAGCGCCTTTACCGCCGCGGTGGTGTTGACGTAAGAAACGACCACGGCGTCCGGGTGCTCATCTTTCCATTCCTGCAGCTGCTCCGCGGTGATGGAGTCCGCGAGCGAACACCCTGCTTCCTCGTCCGGGATAAGAACAGTTTTGTCCGGGGACAGGATCTTCGCGGTTTCCGCCATAAAGTGCACGCCACAGAACACGATCACGTCTGCGTCCGTTTCCGCTGCAATGCGCGACAGGGCCAGGGAATCGCCTGTGAAGTCGGCGATGTCTTGGATCTCCGGGAGCTGGTAGTTGTGGGCGAGGATTACCGCGCGGCGTTCCTGCTTGAGGCGGGCAACTTCCCGACGCCATTCATCCGAGGCCTCGATCCCGGCATACCCTTCCGGGGTGCTCACTACCGATGCGCGAAGTGGCGATTCGATCGGACCAAGTTGGCTTAGTGCAGACAATGTGCATGCCCCTTATGTTGTTTTGAACTAAAATTAACTGGAAAGACTAGCACGCTTAGCGTCGTGTTCTTGGTGGGGGTAACTGCTGAATACCGCAAGAAGCCACATCATCAAGACAAAGACGAAAGGCGCCACGAGCACGGCATTAGCGATCCCCACCGAGGGCAGATAGTCGATGTGCGCACCTACCTGTAACTCGTCCTCCGCGGGGGTACCTACTTTCAGCAAGGCGAATTTTGTCCCGGCCAGAAAGAAGGTGAGGGAGCCGAGGACCATCGTGACGGCGCCCCACAGCATCATGCCGATACCGGCGTAGTCCTGGTGTCGCAGCCACGCGTAGCAGCCGAGAATAATCCCCAGGATGAGGAAGCACACCACCATGACGCCGAAGGTTTGGAACTCTATGTTCGCATTGAGCAGCTCGGGATCGGTGACCTCTACTCCCCCGTTGTCAGTAATCACGCCAGAGACCGCCGGGCGCCAGGCACCCCAGGCAAGCCCACTAAGCCCAAAGGCGAGCAAGCTGATGAGCAGTACCTCGGCGTACGCCCCCACAACACCAGGAATAAGCCGTGGTCGCAGTGTGTGGGGGTGATCGGCGCCAGGAGCGGTCATAGTCATGAACTACAGAGTTTAGCGTTCCAGGTATTTCGAATCGACAGCGCCATGGCGGGAGCAGATGGCATCCCAGCCATCGGGGCGGATCTGCACGACGATCCGGCGCCCGCAAATTTGGCAGTAGCGTGGCGCTTCCAAGCCAGCGCGGGCGCTCGGTGACAGAGTGACTGTCAGCTCCCCGTCCTCTGGGATTTTCTCGCCAGTGTTGGGGTGGTAGATCGGCGCTGCCCCGGTGAGCAGCGCTTCCAACAGCTCAGTGCTTTCGGGAGTTTTCATCTGCGGTTAGACGGTAGCGTTCAGAGCCTTGATCGGCAGGCGCAGCTTGCCCATCATGTCCAGGTCCTGTTCCTGCGGGCGCCCCAGGGTGGTGAGGTAGTTGCCGACGATGATGGCGTTGATGCCACCGAGCAGACCTTGCTCGACACCGAGGTCACCCAGGGTGAGCTCACGGCCACCGGCAAAGCGCAGGATGGTCTTAGGCAGCGCCAGGCGGAAGGCGCCGATCGCGCGGAGGGCGTCCTGGGCCGGCATGACTTCCCGGTCAGCGAATGGGGTGCCTGGGCGCGGATCAAGGAAGTTCATGGGCACTTCGGTAGGGTTCAGTTCTGCCAGGTCCTGCGCAAACTCGGCTCGCTGTTCCAGGGTTTCCCCCATGCCGAGGATGCCACCGGAGCACACTTCCATGCCTGCTTTGGCCACCATGTCGAGGGTTTCGCGGCGTGATTCCCAGCTGTGGGTGGTGACCACGTTCGGGAAGAAGGACCGGGCAGTTTCCAGGTTGTGGTTGTAGCGGTGGACGCCGGCCTTGGCCAGGCGGTCGACCTGCTCCTGGGTCAGGATGCCGATGGAGGCTGCGACCTCAATATCCACTTCGGACTTGATGGCTGCGACAGCGTTTTCCAGCTGCTGCATCAGGTTCTCGTCCGGCCCCTTGACAGCCGCGACGATGCAGAACTCGGTGGCGCCGGTCTTGGCGGTCTGCTTGGCAGCGTCCACGAGGGCAGGGATGTCAAGCCATGCGGAGCGCACTGGAGAGTCGAACAAGCCGGACTGGGAGCAGAAGTGGCAATCTTCTGGGCAGCCACCGGTTTTTAGGGAGATGATGCCTTCCATCTCCACTTCTTCACCACACCACTTCAGGCGGACTTCGTGCGCCAGTTCCAGCAGTTCAGGGATGCGATCGTCGTCCAGCTGGAGTACCGCGAGGGTTTCTTCCTTGTTCAGGCCTTCGCCTCGCTCGAGAACCTTTTCGCGGGCAAGGTCAAGGATGTCATTCTGGACGGTGGTCATGGTAGGTCACGTTCCTTACAATCACGTTGGTCAGCACATCGTGCGGGCTTGTTGTGTATAGGCTCACACTACACCGCACCTTAAACGCCGTTCAAAAGAAAGGGGGTAACAACACTTTTTGTCGCGCGAGTTCTATTGTGGAGGTCGTGCAGTTAACCCGAGAGAGCATCATTAGCGCAGCCATTGACATCCTCGATTCCTACGGGCTGGCGGACATGACCATGCGCCGACTCGCAAAACACCTCGAGGTGGTACCCGGCGCGCTCTACTGGCATATCCCTAATAAGCAGTCGCTGATCGAAGCCATCGCGGAGGAGATTCTTTCACCCGTATGGGAGGCTATCGCCGTCGGTAAGCACAGCGCCTCCGAGCTGTGCGAGGTGCTCCGCGCGGCCATGATTCGGCACCGCGACGGCGCTGAGGTGGTCGGTGCCGCCCTGCCCGTCGGTGACATTACTGAGCGCATTATCGCTGCGCTTATCGACGCCCTCACCACCGAAAACGCTTCCCCCGAGCGGGCACGGGTGGCGGCGGGCACGCTCCTGAACTTTACCGTCGGAGCCACGTTGCATGAGCAGTCGCGTCAGCAGATGGATGCTGCGCTGGACCGCCCAGGGGTGCCCGCTGTGCAGTCGGCGCGTGATTTTACTGACGGCCTGTCGCTCATCATGTCCGGAGTTTCGGTGCAACGTTAAGTAAGGTGTTGAGCATGACTCAACAAAATGGCAATGTCCGACAGATCTGGCCGGGAGACGCATACCCGCTTGGCTCTACCTACGACGGCGCCGGCACCAACTTCGCCCTCTTTTCCGATATCGCAGAGAAGGTCGAACTCTGCCTCATTGACCGTGAGCAGAACGAAGAACGCATCGAACTCGAAGAAGTCGACGCCCACATTTGGCACTGCTACCTGCCAGGCGTCCAGCCAGGCCAACGCTACGGCTACCGCGTGTATGGCCCGTACGACCCGGCAAACGGCCACCGCTGCGACCCAACAAAACTGCTGGTAGACCCGTACGCTAAGGCCTTCGACGGCGAGTTCGACGGCCACCCCTCGCTGTTTAGCTACGACATCACCAACCCTGATGATCCGAACGCCCGCAACACCGAAGACAGCCTGCACCACACCATGCGCTCTGTGGTGATTAACCCCTTCTTCGACTGGGCCAATGACCGCTCCCCCAAGACTCCGTACCACGAGACCGTGATCTACGAGGCTCACGTCAAGGGCATGACCATGACGCACCCGGACGTCCCGGAACAGCTGCGCGGTACCTACGCAGGCTTGGCGCACCCGGCCATCATCAACTACCTCAAGGACCTGGGGGTGACCGCCATCGAGCTCATGCCTGTGCACCAGTTCCTGCAGGACGATCGCCTGCGCGAGCTGGGGTTGCGCAACTACTGGGGGTACAACACCTTCGGGTTCTTCGCACCGCACCAGGACTACGCAGCGGCCACCAAGCCTGGCGGCGCCGTGTCCGAATTCAAGGGTATGGTGCGCGCCTTCCACGAAGCAGGCATCGAAGTGATCCTGGACGTGGTGTACAACCACACCGCCGAGGGCAACCACATGGGCCCCACCATCGCGTTCCGCGGCATCGATAACGCTGCCTACTACCGCCTGGTGGACTCCGACAAGCGCCACTACATGGACTACACCGGCACTGGTAACTCGCTGAACGTGCGCCACCCGCACTCCTTGCAGCTGATCATGGACTCCTTGCGCTACTGGGTCTCTGAGATGCACGTCGACGGTTTCCGCTTCGACCTCGCCTCTACCCTGGCTCGTGAACTCCACGACGTTGACCGCCTCTCGGCGTTCTTCGACCTCGTGCAGCAGGATCCGATCGTGTCCCAGGTCAAGCTGATCGCAGAGCCGTGGGACATTGGCGAGGGCGGCTACCAGGTGGGTAACTTCCCACCGCTGTGGACCGAGTGGAACGGTAAGTACCGTGACACCATGCGCGATTTCTGGCGCGGTGAACCTGCCACCCTGGGCGAGTTTGCTTCCCGACTGACCGGCTCGTCGGACCTCTACGCCAACAATGGTCGTCGACCAACCGCGTCCATTAACTTTGTTACCGCCCACGACGGCTTCACCCTCAATGACCTGGTCAGCTACAACGAGAAGCACAACATGGCCAACGGTGAGGACGGGCGCGACGGCGAATCCCACAACCGATCCTGGAACTGTGGCGTGGAGGGCCCCACCGACGATCCGGAGATCCAGCAGTTGCGCGCCCAGCAGCGCCGCAACTTCCTCACCACGTTGCTGCTCTCACAGGGCACCCCGATGATCGCCCACGGCGACGAAATGGGCCGCACCCAGCAGGGCAACAACAACGTCTACTGTCAGGATTCCGAGCTGTCGTGGATCAACTGGGACCAGGTGGAAGAAAATGCAGACCTGGTGGCGTTCACCAAACGTCTGCTGGAAATCCGCCGCGACCACCCAGTGTTCCGCCGTCGTCGCTTCCTCGCCGGTGGCCCGCTTGGCGATAACATGCCGGAGCGCGACATCGCATGGCTCACCCCTGAAGGGCGTCTGATGACGCAGGACGACTGGGGTTTTACCTCCGGCAAATCCATCATGGTGTACCTCAACGGAAACGCCATCGCGGAACCGGACGAGCGTGGCCAACGTGTCACCGACGATTCCTACTTGCTGTGCTTCAACGCCTACCACGAGGACATCGATTTCACCCTGCCGAATTCTGCCTTGGGCGGAAGCTGGAAACTGCAGATCGATACCACCGATAAGACCGGTATCCCGGCTGATGAAGAGATCTACCAAGCCTCAGGACACCTGGTGGTTCCCGGCCGCAGTGTCATGCTGCTGAAGCAAATGACCCCACCGGAGCCGGTGGAAGCAGAGGAGCCAGTTTCTCCGGAAGCTGACGCAGCCAAGTAGACTCACTGTAGTCCTCTTGGCCGGCTCAACTCGAAAGTGATGAAGCAGTGATCGCAGCGCACGGTGCCCACCTCAATGTCACCCCTACCAGTGTGGATGTGCACTATTCTCCGCTGCTCACTGCATTGCAGTTTCAGTCGCGCAGCATCTCGCTCGCCGAGGTCACCGGCACTGAAGTGGTGGCCCCCACCAGCGTGCTCGGGGGTCGGGTGACGTTGCTCGGGGTGGGAATCGACGTCACCTTCAGCCCTGGTCAGGCCTCGAACGCCCAAGAGTTCTGTGCAGCCGTGGAGGCGGCGTTATCCGGCGAGACGATCCCGTCCTCGGGTTCCGTCCCTGGGTTGAACTTCATCGCCTTCGATGTCGAAACCGCGAATGCGGACTGGGGTTCCATCTGCCAGATCGGCGCGGTGCGCTTCCAGGACGGCCTCCCCACCGACTCGGTGTCTTGGTTCGTCTCCCCGCCACCAGGGCTCGAGCACTTCGATCCCGACAATGTTGCTATCCACGGCCTAACGCAAACTGATGTGGAGTCCGCTCCGGCTTTCCCCCAACGGCTGACTGAACTCACCGACTTTGTAGGCGAGCTGCCGATGGTGGCGCACAACGCCCAGTTCGATTTCACTGCGCTCTCCCGCGCGAGCATGGCCTGTGGCATCACCCCACCTCGATTTGTGTTCGGTTGCACTCTGCTGATGGCGCGAGCTGCGCAGTTAGGTTTTGACAACAACCGCCTGCCCACCGTTGCCAGTGGCCTGGGGGTTGAGCTGACCAAGCACCATGACGCAACCGCGGACGCTGCTGCGTGCGGTGGTATCGCGGTGGCGCTGGCCCGGCGCGATGGCTTCACTGGAAGTTTCGTGGACATGTGTTTTAGCCGTGGCTTCACCATGGGGCTGCTGGAACCACACCGGGTGTACCCGGTGCTGCGGGATCGTAGTGGCGCAGGTGTTGCCGTGCAGCGTACCAAGTTGGGGCTGGCTCCGGAGACCAAGGAGTCTCCAGTTTCGGATGCCACGCCTCGTCCCCGGGACACAGGTAGGTCGGCGCCGTGGGCCCGAGTGGCCACCCCGGAGGTGATTCCAGACCCGAATCCCGATGCCGATCCTGCTGGCCCGCTCTTCGGCCAGAATGTCACGTTGACCGGTGATTTTGCCCCGTTTGAGAAGGGTGATTTGTGGGATAGGATCACCGAGCGTGGTGGCTCCGTAGGCAAGAATGTGACAAAGAAAACCACCATCGTGGTGTGCGGACCGTGGGCGACAGTCACATCCAAGCAAAAGCGTGCCGAGGAGCTGATGGCTCAGGGGCAGGAGATCTCGTTGTGGGATCGGGACCGGCTTTATGAGGCGCTGGGGCTCAATGAACAACCCCCGTTTTAAAAATTTTTTCTTCCTCCAATGGAACCTTTTGGCCGGGTGTCGCAGTCTATATAAGTGAGACAGTTTTTCGCTTAATTGGGGGTTTAAGTGACACTCGAACTTTCGTTAGGATTGCGCCGCACCACAGACCTTGACCTCGCCACGCTCGGCTGCTCTGGTTTTTCCGCAGCTCCTGCGACGGTCGCGCTGTCGGAAGACATCCGCACAGTGCTACACCAGGGCGGGCGGCCACTCGGCCATGGCGAATTATCCGCGCACGGCCTCACGACGCTCACGGCATGGAATGCCACCGCACGTCGGCTTCTCGACGCCGCAAGCGATGATTTCGGTTGCAGCTTTTTGGTCCGGCATCTCCATGATCCGCGACTGCCACGTACCATTCAGATCCGCCCCAAAGCCGGGACCGCGTCGGAGTGGCTCGGCCACCCGTTGTTGTTTACCCGACTGCATGCGGCAGCGTGCCAAGTCTTTGGCACGACAGACGCGGTGTTTCACTGTCTATCCGAGGACTGTGTGGTCGCCACATGTGGCCCTGTGCTCAGTGCGGAACTAGCCCCGGCACTGCACAGCCTGGGTGTGACTGTGGACTCCGACTATTCCTTTACAGATTTGTCATTTCACCAGGGCTTTCCGGTCACGCTTGGGCTGTGGGATGAGGAGCCAGCGAAGGAACCGCGCGTGACTGTGGCGGTGGAACAATCGGCGCGGGCACGTATTTCTCCCTAGACTTAATGCGGTACACGACTATTTCAGGAGAAGTGAGTTAGCACTATGCGACGCCCCATTACTGCCACCTACCGCTTTCAACTGCGCGGCCCCAAGGCTGACGAATCAGGGCGGGCGTTCAGCTTCGCGGAGGCCACGGCGCAGCTGGGTTACCTCAATCAGCTCGGGGTGTCCCACGTCTACCTGTCCCCGATTCTGACCGCGCTCCCGGAGTCTAACCACTCATACGACGTCACCGATCCAACCACCATCAACCCGGAGTTCGGTGGCATGGAGGGCTTTACTGCCCTGGCGGAAAAGGCCCATTCCTTGGGGATGGGTGTGATCATCGATATCGTTCCAAACCACGTGGGCATCGCTCAGCCAGAACTCAACCCGTGGTGGTGGGATGTGCTGCGCAACGGCAAGGATTCCCAATACGAGCACTTCTTTGACATTGATTGGCATGAGGACAACGGCGCCGGAGGAAAACTTGGCCTCCCGGTGTTGGGTTCTGCCGGAGATGAAGACAAGCTCACCCTTGATACGTACGAGGACCAACAGGTCCTGCGTTACTTTGACCACATCTTCCCGGTCCGGCCTGGTACGGAGGGCGACGACCCACGCGAGGTCTACGAGCAGCAGTCCTACCGTCTGATGTATTGGCGTGACGGAGTCATCGGCTACCGTCGCTTCTTCTCTGTGAACGGCCTGGCGGGCTTGCGGCAGGAAGACCCACTCGTTTTCGAACACACCCACCAGGTGCTCCGCGAGCTGGTAGCGCTGGATCTTATCGACGGTGTCCGCGTGGATCACCCTGACGGTCTAGCTAACCCCTTCGGCTACATCACCCGCCTACGAGAGGTCATTGGCCCTGATCGTTGGCTGATCATCGAAAAGATCCTCGGCGTGGAAGAACCGCTGGATCCCCGCCTTAGCGTCGACGGCACCACAGGTTACGATGCTCTTCGCGAGTTCGACGGTGTCTTCGTCGCCCGCGAGGGCGTGGACACCCTGTCTATGCTGGCTATGCAGCACACCGGTTCCCCGTGGGATCAGGCCTCTCTCGTCGCTAACGAGCACTCCCTGAAACGGGAGGTGGCCGAGAGCGAGTTGGGGGCGGAAGTGCGTCGATTAGCGCGGGCCATGCGCCGCGACAACTTCTCCACCGCAGGCCCACACGTCTCCGACGAGCAGCTCATCGACACCATCGTCGAGCTCGTCGCCTTCATGCCGGTGTACCGCGCCGACTACATCTCCCTGTCCCGCGTCACTGCCACCGTGATCGCCGAGATGGTGCAACGCTTCCCATCCCGCCGCGATGCCCTCGACATCATCGCCGCTGCACTGCTTGTCGACGGCGAAGCCGCCACCCGCTTCGCACAAGTCTGTGGCGCCGTCATGGCCAAAGGCGTGGAAGACAAAATGTTCTACCGCGCATCCCGCCTGGTCGCGCTCCAGGAAGTGGGTGGCGCTCCGGGTCGCTTCGGTGTCTCGGCAGCGGAGTTCCACATGGTGCAAAACGAACGTTCGCTGCTGTGGCCACGCACCATGACGACGCTGTCCACTCACGATACGAAGCGTGGCGAAGATGTCCGCAGCCGAATCATCGAAATCTCCGAGGTGCCGAGCGAGTTCGCGGAATGCGTCAACAAGATCACTGCCATCACCCCGCCGCCGGACGGCGCCACCGGCCATTTCCTGCTCCAAAACCTGATCGGTGTGTGGCCTGCGGAAGGCACACCGTCGGATTCGCTACGGGAGCGCTTCCAGGCGTACGCGTTGAAGGCGATTCGTGAGGCTGGTGTACACACCACGTGGACGGAACCTGACGCGTCCTTTGAAGAGGCCATCTCGCACTGGATTGACGCGCTGTTTGACGGCCCGGCTACGGCGCACCTCAGCACCTTCGTGGAGACTATCGCCCCAGCCTCTGTCTCCATCTCGCTGGGACGAAAGATGCTGCAGCTCATCGGCGCCGGCGTGCCTGACATTTACCAGGGCAACGAATTTTTCCTCGATACGCTGGTGGATCCGGATAACCGCCAGTTCGTGGACTACACCTCCCGGAGCCAGAAGCTGGCGATGTTGCAGGAGTCGGGCCCGCTCACTGCAGAACACACTGGGGACGACGACCTAACGAAGCTAGCCGTGGTTCACGCGGCGCTGCAGACGCGTCAGAACCATCCAGAAAGCTTCGTGGGGGGCGATTACCAGGCGGTGTATGCCGTGGGGTCGATGGAGTCGCACCTGGTGGCCATGGCGCGCGGTACGTCGCAGCGCGATCTGCGCGTGATTGCTGTGGCTACCCGCAAGCCAATCCAGTTGGAGCGTGGCGGCGGCTGGGCGGACACTACCCTCACGCTGCCGGAAGGCCAGTGGCAGGAGCAGCTCACGGGGCGGAGCTATTCGGGTGAGGTGCCGGTTGCGGAACTCCTCGACATCACCCCCACCGCCCTGTTGGTACGTTCATAACATGAGCAACAAGCGGATCGCGACTCTCGGAGCTACTTACCACGAGTGGCTCCGGGCCAATCCCTCCCTGGCGAGCGATTTTCGGGGCGCCATCGAAGAAATCCTCGTTGATGCGGGCGTGTCCTTCGACCGCGTCGCTGCCCGGGTCAAGACGTGGCGCTCGCTCAAATCAAAGGCAATGCAGCGTCTGGACGACGGTTCCTTCCGCTACCCTTCCCCGTGGACAGACATCAAAGACATCGTCGGTATCCGCATCACCACCTATTTTTCCGCGGATATTCCGGTGGTGCTGGATGTGCTGGGCAAACAGTTCACGGTCCTCAAAAGTGTGGATAAGACGGCGGAGACCCGCATCTCCGGCGGGTTCGGCTACGGTTCCCACCACTTGATTGTGCAGGTACCCGACACGTCGGATTATCTGGCGGCGTATCACGGTGTCACTTTTGAGGTGCAGGTGCGCACGGTGCTCCAGCACGCGTGGGCGGAGTTCGAGCACGACATCCGCTACAAGGGCGCTGATGCTCACGACCCCCGCATCGACCGCGCCTTCACCCTGGCAGCAGGGCTGATCGAACTCGCCGACCAACAATTCGACCAGATCGCCCGCATCCAGGGAGAGGCCCCCTTGGCTTCCGATGAGGTTGACCTCACCGCGGAAACGTTGCCGGGGGTGCTGGCCATGCTCGTGGGCAACCGCTTCCCACGATCCCGCTCCGACTACTACAGCTGGTTGGAGGAGATCCTGGCGGTCAACGGCATCACTACTGTCCGCGAGCTGCGCGACCTCCTCGATGACTCCGACATCAACGCAGTGGAGTCCGCCCTGAACTACCCATTCGTCCCCGGGCAGGTGCGCATTATCGACGACCTGCTGCTGCGTCGCTTCGGCCCCCTGCACATCGAACGCACACATGCGTCTGGACACCACCCCGCGCAACGCGAAGCACGACTAAAAAAGCGATTGGCGGCCATGACTAAAGCCGGCATCGTAGGAAAATAAGATAGGTTGGAAGAAATGAACACCGCTACAACAATCAAGGAGTGCTTCGCATGGGCTCGTTCCTGCACCAATTCCCGCAGATCGCGGACTTCATTCACGTATGGGCACTTTCCATCGCTAACTTCTTCCGCGAGTTTGGCATTAACTTCCCGCCACCTCATTGGGGACTGAACATGTAGCGATACCAGCTGGCCCCTTTTTTCTTTCGGCTTTTCTTTCGGCGCCCTGGGCTGCGCACACCTGATTAAATCGGTCTAGATTCCACGCTAAAGTTTTTAGAACCGCACAAACCTTGTTCAATGTCGCACCTGGTGACTAAGACCGGTGCCGCGATTCTCAGGTGGAACGACACCACCAGAGGTCTACAACAGTTGGTAGAGAACGGTTGGTAGAGAGTTCAAGTGGAAAACAACCTACGTTTAGGTTTGACGCTACTTCCTCTCGAATTCTCCACCAACCGTTCTCTACCAACCGGCCCCGATGCCCCGCATACGTTGAGATGGCACACCGGGAATACTTTCCTGACTCGCTACCAACACACCATCGAGAAACAACAATCCGCTGCCGGCGAAAAAGCAGCTAGGGAACAAAAAGAGTGCCTATCTCCGGGCCCACCTACCAGGCCAAAAGCAAGACCAACGGCACCCCCGACCAGACACACATTGTGCTACTTAACCCCGCACCCCTAAGAAGGCGTCATGCTATGTGGGTGGTGGGCCAGAGGCTTGATCCCTCCCAGCAACACCCGAAATCGAGCGTACGGATGGGACGATCCACGCATGAAAAATCCCATCGGTACGCTAAATTTCCGCGTCCCTAAACTACTAACTACGCCCCATGAGCCGGTCGATCTCGCGACGCTCTCGTTTTGTTGGTCGCCCTGCCCCTCGGTCCCGGCGTGGGATCGATGCGATGATTTCTTTTGGTGGCGGTGGTGGTGAGTGGTCGATGTAGGCTGCGCGCGCGAGGGGTGCTCCGACTCGTTTACGCAGGGTTTCCACAACTTCCACGTCGTATTGGCGGTGGTCCACCCATACTCGGACGCGATCGCCCGGGCTCACGGTTTGTGAGGGTTTCACCGCGACTCCATTGAGTTTGACGTGCCCGGCTTTGCAGGCTTCTGCCGCGGCTGTGCGGGTCTTGACGATGCGTACTGCCCAAATCCAGGCGTCAATGCGCGTGGATGACACGGGTTTTAGTATTCGTCGCGGTGGTTGACGATCTTCTGCACGCGCCGGTAGTTCACAAAACCACCGACCACGGCGACGATGAGCCCGAGAACGAGGAATACTTCAGCTCCTGCCAGCAGCCACAGCGCGGTGCCACCGGCGAGGCCAGAGGTGACAGCGATGACGCCGTTGCGACTGTATTTGCGCACGGCCATCTTGCGTTGTTCGATGGGGTTTCGTGGGTAGCGTTGCATCGTCATGGCACTAACTCTAGCAGTGTGTTTCAATCCACTCGGTGCCGATCAGTTTCGAGGCGATTCCGCCGTGGGTTGCTTCGGCGAGGAAGGCGTCGAGAAGCGGGCGCTGCCCTGGTTCGACGCCGACGGTGAAGTCGACGCGCGCGCCATAGGCGGTATCTACCACGGTGAAACCCCGGCCGCGAAGCTCGGCGTCGAGGCGTCCGGCAACATCATGGCCGACGGAGAAGAGGTAGAGCTCCCGCAGCGCTCGTTCCACAGTTCTCACGGAGGCGAGGGTCTGGGTGACGGAGTCTGAGTAGGCGCGTACGAGTCCCCCGGTCCCGAGTTTGATGCCCCCGAAGTAGCGGACGCTCACGGCCACTATGTCGAGAAGCCCGCTGCCTCGGAGCACGTCAAGCATGGGCAGGCCCGCGGTGCCGGAGGGTTCGCCATCGTCGCTGGAGCGTTCGACGGGGTTCGCGTCGGGAACATGGTAGATGAAAGCGCTGCAGTGATGCCGGGCGTCTGGGTAGCGAGATTTGAGGGTGGCGATAAAGTCCCGGGCCTGAGCTTCGTCGGTGGCGCGGGTGATGAATCCCAGGAATTTGGAGCGTTTGATCTCAAGTTCGCTGGTGAAGACCTCGTCGGCCACCGGGCGGGAATATGTGTTAGGCAACAACGCTATAAAGGTCCGTTCTGTGAGGGTGGTCGACGTAGCTTTCCCAGGTGGGGCCGATGGTAGCAAGGCCCTGACCCGCGATCCGGGCGCTGAATTCCGCCCATGCTAGTGGCAACTGTTCCTGGGGCCCGCGGTAGCTGAGCCGGGCGAGGGGGCCTCCGGGAAGTTCCGAAACGAGGAGGTTCGGGTCGACAGCGGTGAGCACGCCGGGCACACCGATGTCTACGTCCATGGTGTCGCCGAGGCTTCGAAAGAGGCTAAAAGGTGGCCCATGCGCAATGACGTCGCCGAATTTGGTGGCGGCGGAGATGCGGGCCAATGCGGCGTCGTAAAGCTGCGGCACCTGTGCCCCACTGACCGCCCGCCGCCGGACGACGACGGTGGCCACTGGGGCGACGTCGAAAACCGAAAAGTCATCCGGGTGGGGGTCGGTGAGGTACATGCAGCTCACCTTACCGGCTGCTCGCAGCGCGAAAAATCGTTAGCCTAGGTAATATGTCTGTTTTTGAAGTCTGGGCACCCAACGCCACCAAAGTCCGCGTCCACGTCGATGGCACCGCCACCGACATGTTTGCCACCCAGCAGGGCTGGTGGTCCTGCGACGTAACGAAGGTGCCCGGCCAACGCTATGGCTTTTCGCTTTACGACGGCGAAGCCTGGTCACCCGTGGTCCCTGACCCACGCACCACCGAACAACCCGACGGCGTGCACGGGCTTTCCCAAGTCAGTGACGAGTCCTACGAATGGACTAATCACTCCTGGACCGGCCGTATTCTGCCATCCCAAGTCATTTACGAACTCCACGTGGGAACATTCACCCCGGAGGGAACCTTCGACGGAGTGATCTCCAAGCTGGACTATCTCAAGGACCTCGGCATCACCACAATCGAACTAATGCCGGTGCAACCCTTCGCCGGTGATCGCAACTGGGGTTATGACGGAGTGCAGTGGCACGCTGTTCACGAAGGCTACGGTGGCCGGCGCGGACTGAAACGTCTGATTGATGCCGCGCACAACGCCGGATTAGCAGTGATCTTGGACTGCGTGTTCAATCACTTCGGCCCGGAGGGCAACTACACCGGGATGTTTGGCCCATACACCCAAGGTGGCAACACGGGCTGGGGCGAGCTGATTAACCTTAACGGTTTCGGCTCCGACGCGGTGCGTTCCTACATCCTCGACGCGGTCCGGATGTGGTTCGAGGAATTCCACGTGGACGGTATCCGGCTCGATGCGGTGCACGCACTGTGGGATCCGGGCGCCATTCCGCTGCTGGAGCAGATGACGTATTTGAAGAACGAGGTCGAAGCCACCACGGGTATCCCGCGGGTGCTGATCGCGGAGTCAGATCAGAACGATCCGCGCCTGGTGGGAGCGCAGCAAGCCGGTGGCTATGGGCTCGATGGCCAGTGGATCGACGATGTCCACCACGCCCTGCACACCCTGGTTTCTGGTGAGCAACACGCCTACTATGCAGACTTCGGCAGCACCGAAGTGCTCGCTGAAACGCTGAAAAATGTGTTTTACCACGCAGAGACGTTCTCCACGTTCCGTGGCCGCACCCACGGTCGCCGGCTGGACACCACGATTGTGCCGGCGTCGAAGTTCGTTACCTACACCACCACGCACGATCAGGTGGGCAACCGGGCGCAGGGTGATCGCCCGTCGATGAATCTGTCGCCAGCACAGCAGGTACTCAAGGCAGCCGTGGTGTACTGCTCCCCCTTCACTCCGATGCTGTTTATGGGTGAAGAATTCGGTGCAACAACGCCGTTTTGTTTCTTCGTCTCCCACTCGGATCCGGAACTGCTGCGGCTGACCCGTGAGGGCCGTATGAACGAGTTCAAGCGCAGTGGTTGGAACCCGTCCGAGGTCCCAGATCCAGGTGCAGTGGAAACCTTCGAGCGTTCCCGCCTCGACTGGGAGTTCACCGAGGAGCAACAAGAAATCCACGCCGCTTACCGACACCTCCTCCAGCTGCGCCACGAACTCCGCCTGGCTCGCCCCTACTTAGAGCACATGGACGTGGAATATGGCGATCAGTGGGTGATGTTCGGCTACGACGATGTGCGCTTCGTGGCGAATTTCTCCGCTGAGTCAGTAACCGTCCCGTTCGGAGGCGAGCTGGTCTACTCCTTTACCGACCCGGTGGTATCGGAGACCGACACCACCTTGGACGGTTGGGGTTTTGCGATCCTTAGGTAAGGAAATCGTATTCGGGGGTGCCTGGGCGCAGCTGCTGACAGTAAATCTTGGAGGCGTCCATGCGCTCCAGGAGAGCCGGCAGCTCGCTCGCCTTACCTAGCTGGATGCCGACCAGCGCGGCGCCGGTGTCGCGGTTGTTGCGCTTGAGGTATTCGAAGCGGGTGATGTCGTCCTCCGGGCCCAGTACCTCGCTGAGGAAGTGGCGCAGTTGGCCTGGTTCTTGCGGGAAGTTCACCAGGAAGTAGTGCTTCAGGCCCTGGTGGACCAGGGAGCGTTCCACCACTTCGTTGTAACGCAGCACGTCGTTGTTACCACCGGAGATGATGCAGACGATAACGTCGCCGGGGCTGAAGGACATCGCTTTCAGGCCCGCGACGGACAGCGCACCAGCGGGTTCCGCCACGATCCCCTCGTTTTGATACAGGTCCAGCATTTCGGTGCACACCGCCCCCTCGGAGATAGCGAGCATGTGCAGGCGGGACCGCTGCTTATCGACGACCTGGTAGTTCAAATCCCCAACCCGCTTGACAGCGGCACCATCTACGAACGGGTCAATGTCCTTGAGTGTCACTGGCCCGTTGTTGTCCAGGGCCGCTTGCATCGATGCTGCGGTGGCTGGCTCAGCGCCGATAACCGCGGTGCGGGGGGACATGTCGTGCAGGTAGGACAAGACACCGGCCAACAGTCCACCACCGCCCACGGGGACAACCACGGCGTCGGCATGCTTGCCGAGCGCGGTGAGCTGCGAGAGGATCTCGGCCGCGACGGTGCCCTGGCCGATGATGGTGTCCCGGGCGTCAAAGGGTTCTACCAAAGTGGCTCCGGTCGCGGCTGCATCTTCGCGAGCTGCAGCAGACGCTTCATCAAAGTTCGCGCCCACCAGTTTCAGCTCCACCGAGTCCTTGCCGTGGACCAGGATGCGGCTGAGCTTTTGCTTGGGGGTGGATTCTGGGACATAGATGCGCCCCTTGATGCCGAGGGCGTTGCAGGCGTAGGCCACGCCTTGGGCGTGGTTGCCCGCGGAGGCGGCGACAATTCCGGCTGCACGTTGGTTGTCGTCAAGCTGCACGATGCTGTTGTAAGCACCGCGGATTTTGTAGGAGCGGACGTCTTGCAGGTCTTCGCGTTTGAGATAGATCTGGGCGCCGGTCGCCTCAGACAAGCGGGGGCAATATTGCAGCGGTGTGGGAGCGATCACCGCGGAAATTCGTGCCTGTGCCAATTGAATGTCTGCCGCACGGATGGCGGTTGTTTCTGCTGGGTAAGGCTGTTTTTCCTGCGTTGCGTGATCGGTCATGGCATTATTCTACCCCGCCACCTCGCCCGCATAGTGAGACGGGTGTCTCAAGTATGCGGGTGTGGTGGTCTGCTACCCCAGGATCCCCGGCCCCATCGTGGCTTTCAGATCCCCCATCAGACTTCCGGTGCGATTCACCCGTAGGTGCTCCCCGAGCACCATCATGGTGGAGTTTTCTCCATCAACCAGCTTGAGGTACACGTCGGACTCGCCAGCGTTGGAAAGCAACACCTCCTTGAGGCGGGCGATGTTTTCCATCGTGCACTGGTCAGTGCGCATTACCAGTTTCAGTGGCAGACCGGATCCATTGCCAGGCCCAAGTTCTGGGGCTTTCAGGTCATCACAAAACAGGCTCATGCGATCATCGCGGATGGAGATGTGCGCCTTAGCCAAGATGATGTTGTCCTCTACCAGCTGCGTGGCTACAAGGCTGTAGACCTTATTGAAGACCAGCAGTTCCACCGAGGCGCCATTGTGGTCTTCCACGGTGACGATTGCCCATGGGGAGCCGTCTTTCTTGCTAAAGCGCCTATCGACGGCCGAAATAATTCCACCAATCACCACCTCAGTTCCGTGGCGGAGCTCGCCACCCAAAATGGTGGTCAGTGCGGTATCGGTCTGGGCGGCCAGTGCTTCGTCAAACCCGTCCAGCGGGTGGCCAGACACGTACAGCCCCAACATCTCTCGTTCGAGAGCGAGTTCGTGCTTGCGGTCCCAGTTCTCATCCGGCACCTGCACTGCAAAGAACTTTTCTGCTTCTGCTTCTTCACCACCAAAGCCCGCGAAGAGGTCGAACTGACCTTTGTCGGCTGCCTTCTTAGTCGCGATAACAGAGTCGACCGCGTCCTCGTGCACCAGCATGAGACCTTTGCGCGGATGCCCGAGCGAATCGAAGGCACCGGCCTTGATCAGAGATTCGGTCACGCGCTTGCTGCACGGCAGCGTATCGATCTTGTCCAAGTAGTCCGAGAAGTCTCGGAAGTGTCCTTTTTCTGCGCGGGAGGCCACGATGGACTCCACGACGTCTTCACCGACATTGCGCACCGCCCCGAGCCCGAAGCGGATGTCCTCTCCGACTGCGACGAAGTCGAGCACGGATTCGTTAACGTCCGGCGGCATCACCTTGATGCCGAGGTGGCGACAGTCAGCGAGGTAGATCGCAGACTTGTCTTTCTTGTCCGAAACCGAGGTAAGCAGCGCCGCCATGTATTCCGCGGTGTAGTTGGCCTTGAGGTAGCCGGTCCAGAAGGATACCAGGCCGTAACCTGCCGCGTGGGATTTGTTAAACGCGTAGGCTGCGAACGGTTCGATGGTGTCCCACAGCGCTTTGATCGCCTCGGAGGAGAACCCGTTGGACTTCATACCCGATTCAAAGGTGACGAATTCCTTCGCCAGCACCTCGGGTTTCTTCTTACCCATGGCTTTTCGGAAGCCGTCTGCTTGACCAGCGGTGTAATTGGCTACCTTTTGGGAGATACGCATGATCTGCTCCTGATACACAATCAGGCCGTAGGTATCGCCCAGGATGTCCTTGAGTGGCTCCTCGAGCTCGGGGTGAATCGGTTTAATTTCCTGGCGACCGTTTTTTCGGTCGGCGTAATCCAGGTGTGCGTTTACACCCATCGGACCCGGTCGGTAAAGCGCCAGTGCGGCGACGATGTCGTCGAATCCCGTGGGTTCCATGCGCTTGAGGAGCTCGCGCATGCCACCACCATCGAGCTGGAACACGCCCAGGGTGTCGCCGCGTGCGAGGAGTTTGTAGGTTTCCTCGTCCTCCGTGGTCAGGCCTTCCAAGTCAAGGTCAATGCCGCGGTTTCGTTTGATGTTTTCCAGGGCGTCGCCAATGACGGTGAGGTTACGCAGCCCCAGGAAGTCCATTTTCAGCAGGCCGATGGCCTCACAGGCGGGGTATGGCCAGCCGGTGATCAGCGCACCGTCCTGCTGGCGTTTCCACATCGGGATGCAGTCGAGCAGTGGCACGGACGCCATAATGACGGCACAGGCATGCACACCCGCCTGCCTGACGACGCCCTCCAGCCCCCGCGCGGTGTCATAGATTTTCCGCACGTCAGGATCAGTTTCGATGAGGTTACGCACCTCACCAGCTTCGCCATAGCGCGGGTGCTCCGGATCCATGATGCCGGACAGCGGGATGTCCTTCGCCATGATAGCCGGCGGCAGCGCCTTGGTGATGCGGTCGGCGATTTGGTAGCCGGCTTGACCAAACTGGACGCGTGCGGAGTCTTTCAACGCCTGCTTGGTTTTCACGGTGCCGAAGGTGATCACCTGGGCAATCTTGTCCTCGCCCCAGCGTTCCGCCGCATAGCGGATCATTTCGCCACGCCGACGATCGTCGAAGTCAATATCGATATCGGGTGCGGAGGGGCGCTCTGGGTTGAGGAAGCGCTCGAACAGCAGGTCGTGTTCGATCGGGTCAATGTTGGTGATGGTGAGGGCGTAAGCCACCAGCGCACCGGCAGCCGATCCACGGCCCGGCCCCACGCGAATACCGATGGAGCGTGCGTGCTTGATCAGCTCCGCCACGATGAGGAAGTACGAAGGGTACCCCTTCATGTCAATGACGTCGATCTCGTACTTCGCACGGTCGATGTATACCTGCGGGACATCCTTTCCTGGGAACCTGTCCTGCAGGCCTCGCATCACTTCTTTGTACAGCCACGAGGTGGGGGTTTCCCCCTCTGGCACGTCTGCGATGGGCATGCGATCGTGTGGATGTTCGGCCCACACCTCGCTGTAATCTTCAACGCGCTCGGCGATCAGTAGTGTGTTGTCACAGGCGCCGGGAACCATGTGATCCCAGGTTGCGCGCATTTCCGCCGCGGTCTTGATGAAGTATCCGGTTCCATCGAACTTGAATCGGTCTTCATCGTGAAGCGTCTTGCCCGTTTGCACGCAGAGCATTGCTTCGTGAGCCTGCGCCTGGGATTCGAGGACGTAGTGACAGTCGTTGGTCACCAGTGGTGGCAAGTCCAGCTTACGGCCGATTTCCAGGAGCTCGTTGCGGACCCGGTGTTCAATGTCCAGCCCGTGGTCCATGAGTTCTAGGAAGTAGTTGTCCTTGCCGTAGATGTCCTGCCACATCGCGGCCGCTTCGAGCGCCTCATTGAACTGGCCTAGGCGGAGGCGGGTCTGTACGTCACCGGAGGGGCAGCCGGTGGTGGCGATGATGCCGGAGGCCCGCTCCGCAATGATCTCGGCGTCCATGCGAGGCCACTTGCCCAGCTGACCTTCATAGGAGGCCATGGAGGACAGATAGAACAGGTTACGCAAGCCCTCTACGTTTTCCGCGAGCATCGTTTGGTGCAAGTAGGCACCGGAGGCGGAGACGTCATCGGACTTTTGGTGTGGCTCGCCCCAGCGCACGCGTTGCTTGTTGAAGCGGGATTCCGGGGCCAAGTAGGCCTCAATGCCGATGATTGGTTTGATGCCCACTTCGGTCATCTTGCGGTAGAACGCATCGGAGCCATACATGTTGCCGTGGTCCGTGATGCCGACTGCGGGCATACCTTGGCGGATCACTTCGTCGGCCAGCATGTCAATCTTCGCCATTCCATCGAGCATGGAATATTCGGTGTGATTATGCAGGTGTACAAACGAAGAATTGCCCATAGCTGGAGAGTGTACTGAAAATGGGGTGCAGATAACAGCCGGAGGAAAAACCCTTCCGTTACCCCGGTCACGATCCCGGTTCAGGGTAGCGAAAAACACGTCTCACCTTGCCAAACAAGCATAGTTAATTGTTGAACGTTTTATTAAGATGGGCTGTAGGGTTTGAAGTTCGGTCCCCGGGAGCAGCATGCAACGACCGAACTAGGTTAGAAACATTGCAAGGACCACTCATGCTTAGCTTCGTCACTCCATTGGAAAGCAACGCCAACCTCTTCACTGAGTACCAGTTCACTACCACCAGCCAGAACATGCATGCAGAAATTGGCTTCGGTCACGACATCGAGGACGCCCTCCTCGACGACGGCTACCGCATCGCCAGCTAACTGCCCCCACTCACAGCCAGCACGCTAAGATACTTCCCCATGGTCTACGCGTTGCTGGCTTATCTCATGTGGGGCGGTTTTGCCGCCTTTTTCCCGCTACTCAAACCAGCCGAGCCGGTTGAGATTCTGGCGCACCGCGTGGTGTGGACGGCCGCGTTCATGCTCGTCCTCATCGTCTTCCGTGGCACTATCCGGGAGCTGCGTCGCGCGGATCGCGCTACGTGGTTCCAGGTGCTGCTCGCCTCGGCGTTCATCGCGGTGAACTGGCTCGCCTACGTTATCGCCGTCAATTCTGGGCATGTTGCCGAAGCAGCCCTGGGGTATTTCATCAACCCGCTGGTCAACGTGCTGCTGGGCATGCTGGTGCTGGGCGAGCGGCTGCGACCGCTGCAAAAGATCAGCGTGGCCATCGCCGCATTGGCAGTGCTGCTACTGGCCACCTTGTCCGGCCAGCCACCAGTACTGGGACTTACGCTGGCGTTCTCGTTTGGCATCTATGGCCTCATCAAAAAGCGCATCCAGCTCTCCCCCGAGGCGTCTCTGACAGCGGAGACCATCGTCCTCTTCCCTTTCGCCGCTGGCTACCTGGCATACTTGGTGATCACGGGAACTTCCACTTTCGGTGGGCACGGAACGAGCCACATGCTCCTGCTGATTTCCTCCGGCATCATCACCGCCACCCCACTGCTGCTATTTTCCAAGGCTGCGCAGCTGATCCCGCTGTCGACGATCGGCATGATGCAGTACATGACCCCGACGATGCAGATGCTCTGGGCGGTGTTTGTGATGCACGAAGACCTCGCGATGATGCGCCTGATCGGCTTCTGCATCATTTGGGTATCCGTGGCGGTGTTCCTCACCGATATTTGGCTTCAACGAAAAGCCAAAACGATCTAGCGGTTTTACTCGACCGCCACCGGCCGGATCCCGAATTGGCCCCACGCGGCGTCGTCAGGCAATGCTTCTACCACCGCGATACCTGGCGCCTTCGCTACGTCGCGCAGCTGCTCTGCTGCGGAGTACACCACCACCGCGACCACGCTTTCTGGCGCGGGCAGCACTGAACTGCGCGTCGCGCCACCAATCGGCTCCGGCACTGGCACTGCCGGTTTATCGCGGTACACCGCGGCGCTGAGCCGCTGCACTGAGATGGCATCGAGGGGAGCCAGGTCACCAGGGCGTTCGAGGGTGACCAGTGCAAAGCAATCCCCCGTGGCGCTGTCAACGGTCGCCTGAGCGCGCGAGTGGTACTCCGGGAAGGTTTCCCCGGTCTCCATCCCGACGACATCACCATTATTGTTTCGCGGCGGGGTGGAATGATCTGTGAATTGTGCCCACACCAATGCCCCGGCGATGATCATGCAGGAGACCGCCGCGACTCCGCGACGAATCATGCCCGCAACACATCCAAAGCGTGTTGTAAATCAGCTGGGTACGGAGACTCCACCACCATGTAGCGCCCGTCAGCCGGGTGATGGAACCCCAGGGACACGGCGTGCAGCCACTGTCGCGTGAGCCCCAACCGCTTATTGAGCTTCGGGTCCGAACCGTACATCGGGTCGCCGCAGCACGGGTGGTGCAGCGAAGAAAAATGCACACGAATCTGGTGGGTACGCCCGGTTTCCAAGTGAACGTCCAGCAATGTAGCTTCCCGGAACGCCTCCAGCGTCTCATAGTGCGTAACCGACGGTTTGCCGTCAGTGGTCACGGCGAAACGCCAGCCGGCGGAAGGATGCCTACCGATCGGGGCTTCAATGGTGCCTGTCAGTGGGTCGGGATGGCCCTGCACCAGCGCGTGGTAGGTCTTGTCTACCGTGCGGTCACGGAACGCCCGTTTCAGCACTGTGTACGCCCGCTCCGAGGCGGCTACCACCATGACACCCGAGGTTCCCACGTCCAGGCGCTGCACGATACCTTTGCGTTCCGGCGGGCCAGAGGTGGAAATGCGGAAACCTGCTGCGGCGAGCCCGCCGACCACCGTGGGGCCCTCCCATCCGACCGTCGGGTGTGCTGCCACGCCCACTGGCTTATCGACGGCAATAATGTCGTCATCCGAGTAGAGAATATTCATCCCCGGAACCAGCTCCTCTTTGGGCACCAATGGCTGCTCTGGCTCGGGGAGAGTGACATCGAGCCACGCATCCACGGTCAGCCGGTCTGATTTTCCGACGGGATGGCCGTCGACAAGCACGTCGCCGGCCGTGGCCAGTTCAGCGGCGACGGTGCGGGAAATGCCGAGGAGTTTGGCGAGAGCGGCGTCGACACGCATGCCCGCCAGCCCCTCAGGGACAGGAAGTTGCCTTGTTTCACGCATGAGCCCGCTCCTGACGCATCACACCGAGAACAAAACACAGCACGCCGATGGTGATGCAGGAATCGGCGATATTAAAGACAGCAAAGCTACCGACGGAAATAAAATCCACCACGTGCCCGAAATAGAAGCCGGGCTCGCGGAACAACCGGTCGATGAGGTTTCCCAAGGCGCCACCGGCAATCAAAGCCAGGCCTACCGCCTGCCATTTTTCGTCGACCTTACGCGAGTACCACGCAATGCCAAGCACAAAAGCAAGCTGGATGGTGGTGAACAGCCAGGTGGAGCTGGTGCCCATCGAGAAGGCGGCGCCTGGGTTGAACAGGAGGTAGAAGCGGAACCAGTCGCCGATCACAGGCTGCGGAACCCCCGGTTCCAGCCATGTCACCATTAATTTTTTGGATGCTTGGTCCACCACCGCCGCGGCGACGGCGATCTGCATCATCAGAGAAACATAACTCCTACCTTGTGCACTCACGCGCTCTATCTTTCCTTATTCCGCAACAGTTTTTCTATTCACCCCACCACTGTGACGTCTCGCCAGCACAAACCTAGTACCTTAAACAGGTATGAAACGGATCCTCGCACTCACTGTCGCAGCTATCATGCTCACTGCTTGCAGCGGCGGTGCAGAACCTACCCCGGAGACTAACGAGCAGGCAGTCTCACTGAACATCGACGCCCCCAAGGTGACCTTGGTGAGCGCCGGAGAAAGCACCCAGACGGTGATCAACTACCAGGATGCCGGAGCGTCCCAGCAGGTAACCGTCACTTTCACCGATGGTTTTGACCAGGGTACGGGAGAGGACGACACCTTGCCGAAGGACCCTCCTGACACCCTGACCACAGACACCTTCACAACGTCGCTCGACGCCACGGTATCCGAGCAGTCCCCGCGTGATATCACGCTCAAGCTCGGACAATCCGAGCACTCAAACCCCTCCTACGCCAACGACGTGGCTTCTTTACAGGGTTTTGAGCTCGGCTGGGTAGCCAAGCCCTCCGGCCAAGTGGATACGGTGCGACTCGCCGCCCCTTCCGGGGCGACCGACCAGGGGAGATCGCTGGCTGAGCTCTACTTGATGAAGCTCCTGGCACAGCCGATCGTCTTTCCCACCGAACCCATTGCTCCGGGCGCGACGTGGACCGTGGACAATCGCGTCACCGGCGATTCAACAATGCTGCGTACGACTACGTACACCTTGGATTCGCTGCGCGACGGTGTAGCAGAGCTCAGCCTTACTGCTGCTGAACGCCCAGCGGTCGGTGCGCTTCCAGTGTCAGAGCTAGGCGACAACGCGGAACTAAAAGTGGTAAGTTCACGGTCTCGTGGCGTCGGTAAGCTGCGCGTTGATCTTTCCAAACCTCTGCCTACCGCCGGCGAAGTCACCTTGAATACCCGCGTGATGTACGGCGAAGATGGCAAAACCACCCGCGTTTTCCAAGACTTCAATTCCGGTGCGAAGTTTTCATAGGCTACAATCTGTAGGCATGGCAATTTCCTAATACAACCAGCGCCCTTATTCCCGCTTCGACGTTGTTAGGAACAACCATGCCTTCACTTTTCTCTTTCGATCGAGTCAGCTTTTCTTACCCGCAGCGCCGCGTTCTGACTGATGTCTCCTTTACCGTCACGCCCGGCCGAGTCGCGGGCCTGATCGGCGAGAACGGCGCCGGTAAATCAACTCTCCTGTCGCTGCTCACCGGCGTGCACCCCGACGCAGGCACGATCGTGGTCCCGGAGCGGGTGGGATTTATTGAGCAGGAAACGTCACTCCCCCACCACGCGCCCGCCCGCTTGCTTATCGACGCCGCCGTCGACGAAGTCCGCCAACTCGAGCGGGATATCGAAGACTTGAGCGCCGAGATGGCCACCCGCGATGTGGCCGATGAGTTTGACCTTGCCTTAGCCCGCGCCGAGCAAGCGCAACTATGGTCACTGGATGCGCGCATTGCGCAGGTGCTGGACGGATTGGGGCTCGGGACGGTAGACCTGGGTACTGCTATCGGCGAGATGTCGGGCGGGCAGCGGCGTCGTTTCGCGCTGGCTGCGCTCCTGATCCGACCGTCGGATGGCTTGTTGCTGGATGAGCCCACCAACCACCTGGACGATGCGGGAGTTGATTTCCTGATCTCCGAGCTCACCGCCTTTTCGGGGCCGGTGATCGCCGCCAGCCACGACCGGTGGTTCCTCGATCATTGCGCGACTGACATCATTGACCTCGACCCCGCGTTGGGCGCCGAGGGTGGCTATGGGGAGGATACCCGCCAGGCCGCGCTGTTTACCGGTTCGTTCAGCGAATACCTCTCCTGGCGCACTGCTGCTCGACGACGCTGGGAGCACGATTACGCCGCCCAAGAGCGTACGCGCGAGGAGTTATCGAACAAACTTGGCCTGACAGAAGGGGACATTTTCCATTCGACAGAGGCTAAGTCCGAGACTCGGAAGGCTGCGAAATTCTACGCCGACCGCGCTGCGAAAACCGTGGGCAACCGCATCAAATCAGCGCGGTCGCGATTGGAGGAGTTGGATCGCTTCGCCATCCCGGCGCCACCACCCAGGCTCTCTTTTGAGTTCACGCAGGCTGCTTCCGCTATGGAAACGAGCGAGCCATTGTTGAGTGTACGGAACGTGAGCGTGCCGGGACGCCTGGCTTCAACGACAGTGGAGCTGTTCGCCGGACAGTCACTGCTCGTGGAAGGTCCAAACGGAACTGGAAAATCCACCTTCCTGCAGTTGGTCGCCGGATGTTTGCCCACTTTCGACGGCGAGCGCATCGTTCACGACGACGCCCGGATCGGCTATCTCCCCCAAGACATCGAATGGCCCGCCATGGCAGCGACCCCCGCATCACTATGCCCGGATCTCGTGGCCCTGGGTTTGCTCGGGGAAGATCACATGAACACTCCACTTCGCCAATTGTCGTTGGGGCAACAGCGACGTGTGGCCATCGGCATGGTGCTCGCAGACCCGCCAGAAATCCTCATCCTGGACGAGCCCACCAACCACATTGCGTTGACCCTCGCGGAGGATCTGGAAGCCGCGCTCTCCGATTACCCAGGAGTGTGCCTCATCGCCACCCATGACCGCTGGCTGCGGTCGCGCTGGCAGGAAAAACGACTGCATTTTTCGGAAGGTTCATAGTGTTCCCTCTTGGGAAACCCGGGAAGCATTTCCCGGATCTCAGGGAAAGTATCACGTCTGCGGCTTCCCAATGTCCCTAAACCCGGGAAATGCTTCCCGGGTTTATCACCTGGTCGCCCCAGCTACGGACTAGCTACCTCTTCACCTTGCAGGTATCGATACCGATGATGCGGTACAGCGGGCAAAAACCTGCAACTGCGGTGATTGCCATGATGGCTGCCACCCCCCAAAGAACAATCTGGGTGACGCCCTGGGTGAAGACTGTGGCGCAAACAGCTGCAACAAGTGCGATGACGGCGCGAAGTGCGCGGTCAGCGGTTCCTTCATTTGCAATCATGGAACCAATTCTAAGCCACTTCGATAGACGTCAAACTAAAAAGAGTTAGATGTCACATCAAGTGCCGCGAGAGAAGGAGTTGGGCAAAATCCAGCGTACCGATGGGATTTTTCACGCCTGAAAAATACCAACCGTACGCTCGATTTTTTGGGGTTTCGCCCTGGGGCCTTAACCCTGCGCTGCACACATAGCCGGAACCTGCTCCGGCTGGACGGTGTTCTTGATCAGCGTGCATGCCCAGGACTGGGAGAGCTTCCAGGTGCCGCCTTCGTAGATGAATTCGACGTTATCAGCGGTTTGTGGCTCGCGTTCTGGGATGGTGAAGTTCACGGTCGCGAGAACGGAATCTGGGGTGTAGCCAGGAAGAATTGGGTCAACTACCTGGAAGTCTGCGCCAGATTCTGCCTTGGAGGCTGCCATGGTGTCGAAAAGTTCTGGGGCAGATTCACCGTTTTGCACGGTTTGGGTTTTTTCTTCCAGCGGTGTCCCTGGGTCCGTGGCCTTGGCCAGGATAGCGTTGAGGTCGGCTGCAGTTGGCTGCTGAGCTGCGGCGCCTTGTGCTGGGGCTGCCTTAGTGGTCGCAGGCGCGTTTGTGTTGGCCGGTTGATCGTCGCCAGAGCAGGCGGTCAGGCCGAGTGCTGCGGTGAGCATCGTCGCGGCGGCGATGGTGGTGGAAAACTTCAACGACATCTCCTCGTCAAGTTGATTGTCAGTAGGACGATCTGTCTCACTGCTAATGCGTCGACGATAATAACATGTACCTCATTGGTGCTTGAAGTTCGTGGGCTTGTGTACGCCTGTCGGTTCGCTGTGTCATTCTTATTACATGACTGAATCTCGTGTTGTCGTTATTACTACTGGCGGAACCATTGCGTGCACCACGGATAAGAATGGCGTGTTGCTCCCTACGGTGTCGGGTGAGGAGTTGGTGCGTCCGGTTGCTGGGCGGTTTGCTCCTGGCACGATGCAGATTGAGGTACGAGAGCTAACCCGACTGGATTCCTCGTCAATGACGCTGGCGGATATCGATGAGGTGGTGGCCGCGGTGCATGCTGCGCTAGAGGATCCGACGGTGGATGGCGTTGTGGTGACTCACGGCACAGATTCCATGGAGGAGACGGCCGTCGCAGTGGATACGTTTCATAAGGATCCGCGCCCGGTGGTGTTTACGGGTTCTCAGAAGCCTTTTGATCACCCGGAGGCCGATGGCCCGAATAATCTTTTCGAGTCGATCGTCATTGCCAGCGACGCCTCTGCCCGCGATATCGGTTGCTTGATTGTCTTCGGACATGCGGTTCTCCCCGCCCGCGGCGCGACGAAGTGGAACACCACGGATGAGCTCGCCTTCGCCACGAACGGCCCTGAGGAACCGACCCGCCCTGACCCGGTGCCGGTCGCTCCACTCGCGGACATTGACGTGCGTATCGTGACGGCATACCCGGGTGCGGGCCGCGATGTCTTGGACTTCCTGAAGGACAAGAAGGTGGACGGCATCGTGGTCGAGGCGATGGGGTCCGGCAATGTCAGCACGGAGTTTGCGCACGGGCTTATCGACGTCCTGGAGGCCGGAATCCCCGTTGCCCTATCGTCTCGTGTTCCACGAGGCGATGTCCTCCCGAGCTATGGCGGCGTCGGCGGTGGCGCATCTCTCGCAGCCAAGGGAGCCCTGTCTACAACCTATTTCCGCTCCCCACAGGCGCGTATTTTGCTGGCGATCTCCATCGCTACGGGGCGTCATCTTGCGACGATAATGTAGTGAGCCAGTCTCCCCAGTCCAGGCTGTCAAGCGCGTCGGCGGGCACGAGATCGGGGTCATCGACGGCGAAGCTGCGGGTGACGCCTCGTTCGGTGGTGCGGGTTTCAAATCGCACTGACACCACCCCATGCCCGGAACCTTGCACCCACCCGTGCCCATATTCTGGGTGGAACACATCCTGGGTGCTGTACCAGGTCACTTCCTGCGCCGGAGTGGCTACGACGGGTGTGGTCGTGGCCCGCACTCCGACCTCATAGTCGCTGGTGGTGTCGATAACGATGTTCTGGTCCAGCTCCGGAAACATCACATCTTGGCGTTCCGTTTCGAGGCCGGAGTAAGACACCCCGATGAGCCGGATCGGCCCGACCTCTTCGGGGTATCGGGTGAGCTTACGGGCGCTGGCGTGCAAGGTAGCGAACTCGTCGGTGGCATAAGGAAGCGTCATGGATCGTGACTCGGTGTCGAAGCTCGCGAGTTTCGTTTTCACGGTGATGGTTCGGGCGGCACGGCCGTCGTTAAGCAGCCTGCGGTGTGCGGCCCGCGCCGACTTTTCGATCGCCTCGTCGACCTGAGCGGTGCTGGTCAAATCGCGCGGGTAGGTGTGTTCAGCGCTTACTTGTTTCGCCTCAGCGCGCGGGACGACGGGCCGGTCATCGTATCCGCGAGCGAGCTGCCACAATGCCACCCCCACGTTCTTTCCCAGCGTGATTTCCACCTCGCGTTGCGGCAGCTCCGCGAACTGGCCGATGGTGGCCACCCCCACCGCGGCGAGCTTCGCTTCCGCAACAGGGCCAACCCCCCACAGCTTTCGGACAGGAAGCGCTCCCAACAGGTGGCGCTCTTGGTCCCGCGGAACCACAAACACACCATCGGGTTTTGCCAGGCCGGAGCCAATCTTTGCGAATTGCTTCCCTGAGCCTGCGCCTATCGACGCCGGCAGCCCGACCTCACGTTTAATTGTGTCGCGCAACTGCTGCGCCCACTCGTGCACCTGCTCACTGTCGGCCCCCACCAGTGCTGCAGGTTCTAAAAACCCTTCATCGATGGACAGTTGCTCCACCACCCCGGCTTCGTGGGCGATGATGTCAAAAACCCGGCGCGACACGACGGAATAGACCTGGTGCCGTGGGCGCACCGTCACCGCAGAAAATCCCACCAGCGCCCGGGCCTGATACATGGGCATCGCGCTTTTTGCCCCGAAAGCGCGGGCTTCGTAGGAGGCACCGGCCACAACTCCGCGGCCGTCGATCCCGCCGACCAGCACGGGACGGCCCCGCAGCGTCGGCCGGGTGAGCTGCTCCACGGAGGCGAAAAACGCATCCATATCAATATGAAGCACCCAGCGCTGAGCCATTGGAATCTTACCTAAAACGTGAGCGTGCTGAGCAGTTCGTCCACGCGTTCCCGGGTGGCAGCCGGGCTGTGGTCACCGGAATATAGGCGCTCCAGGTCGTCCGTGGTGATACCACCGCTGACTGTGTTGAGGGTGATCCGGTCCTGGCGGGTCAGCGCGACCTCACGAAACACTGGGACCAGGTTTTGGGGCAGTTCCGGCCCATCGTAGTTGTCGCAGCCCTTGGCGTTGGAAGGATCGGTGGCCATGAGGGCATTCGGGAGGGAGCCGACCATCGCCTGGTAGACCTTGTCGCGCCAGGTGCCATCGTTGGGGTCGAGGCCTGCCTTCTTTGCCGCTACATATTTTTCTGACATTTCCTGAGCAAGCTGCGGGTTGAGATAGTGCAGGAACTCTCCGGTGCAGCCGATCACCACGTCAGCCTCTCCGGACTGTACCCGGGAAATCCGCGGTTTTTCTTTACTGTTGCTTTCAGCCTCTAGATACGCCTCCCGGCCACTGCGCACAAAGGCACCCGTGACCATCTCCCCCAGCACTTCTTGCTGGTACCAGTTGTCGTTGATGGAGACGGTGATCGCGTTGGCTTCGGATTCGCGAAGCTTGCCACGGGGTTCTGGGGCGCAGGACGTCGAAAGGACAGCAACGCACAGCAGCGCGTACAGCTTGCGGACGTTTGAGATACGACGCACCTTGCGGAAACCACCTTCTCCTCGCGATGAATGAAACACCATCAGTGTAGACCGCCCCACTTGGACGAACTACCTTTAGGGTTGTATTGTCTGTGCTGTTATTTTCAGTGCGTTATCACATCTAGGAGGGGAAACTCGTGGCTGGTAATTTTCCACTGCCCAAGCGGCCTAAGGCTCAGGTGCCTGTCCCCTCCCCCACGGTCGCGCTGGGATCGAAGATCCGGGTGCCCGTCGAGCGGGCCATTGAGCGGTGCGTCATTTACCGCGACGGTCGGCCTGTGCGCGGCGCCTACAACTACCGGGAAGCGTTGGAAGAGGTCCGCCGCACTGGTGAGGGGTACGTGTGGCTGGGTCTGTATGAGCCCGACGAGCGTCAGATGATGCTCATTTCACAGGCATACGACGTGCACGAGTTGATCGTGGAGGACGTCGTCTCCGCACGTCAGCGTCCGAAGTTGGAGCGCTACGGCGACCAGTTCTTCTTCGTTATCCGCAACGTCAAGTACACCGACGACGCGATCGTTAGTGATGCCCGGGAAATCATCGAGACCGGCGAAGTGCAGATGATTGTGGGCCGTGACTTCATCATCACCATTCGCCACGGCGAAAAATCGACGATCACGGGGCTGAAAAAGCGCCTGGAAGGCGACCCGGAGCAATGTGCGCTTGGTCCTTCCGCTGTCGCGTGGCTCATTTCCGACGTCCTGGTCGACGACTACATCCGAATTGCCCGACTGCTCTCCATCGACGTCGACGACCTGGAAAACGAGGTATTCTCCCCCGACTCCAGCTTCGACATTGAACAGATTTACCGCCTCAAACGCGAGATTCTGGAAATGCGCCACGCCATCGACCCGCTCGCCCCGGCGCTACGCACCCTGACAGCTAACCAGCACGGCCTGCTTTCGGACCAGATCAGCAAATACTTCATTGACGTGTTGGACCACGAGATTTCAGCGATGGATCAGATCGCCTCCCACGATGAGCGGCTCACCTCGCTGATCAATGCTGGTGTCGCAAAGATTTCGATGCAGCAGAACGCTGATATGCGTCGCCTGTCCGCCTTGGTCGGCATGGCGGCGGTGCCGACGATGATCGCTGGTATTTACGGCATGAACTTCCAAAACATGCCAGAGTTGAACACGGAGTATGGATACTACGTGGTGCTGGGCGTGATGGCCTTGTCAGTAGTCGCGATGTGGCTGTTGTTCAAAAAGAACAAGTGGCTTTAGGCCCCACCAGAAACCTTGCCTCCTAAGTTCGCGCGGGCGATGATGTCGCGGGCCGCGCGGGCATGGTGTGGGTCGCACAGGACGTCGTAACGCCCGGCCACAATTTGGGTCTTGGAGGAAAAATCACGGCGCCCCTGCGTGCTCGCGTAAGACACGGCCGAGGACACCGTCCCGAAAACCAGCCCCATGACGATGCCGACGAGCAGCGGGCTGATCCAGTTTTCACTAAACAGGCCAATGAGCAGGCCGAAGAACACGCCCATCCACGCGCCGGATGCGGCGCCACCGGCCAGGACGCGCCCCCAGGACAGCCGACCGATCACACGCTCGACCTCCATCAAGTTCACACCGACAATGGTCAGTTCACTGACAGGAAAATCTCCCGTGTCCGAGAGCATGTCCACGGCCGCTTGTGCTTCGACATACGTCTGAAAACTTCCAACCGGCCAGCCTGACGGCAACGGGCGCGGATCTTGCTGGGGCAACGGGCGCGGCTGCGATTCCATGTGAACCTACTTTCTAAAAAAGCCTCTGTATCCGCAACGACTCACACATCGGTTTAGTTCCCGCCCACTCCGAATACAGCAGGATTGCTGCACTAGTACAATGGCACCCTATGAGCACCTCAACTCGCGTGTACGCCGGTCGTCTCAACGGCATGATTGTCCGTGGTCCCGACGCGGAACCTATTGGTCGTGTCCGCGATGTCGTGGTGAGCCTCAGACCTACGTCACTGTTGTCCCGCGCGCTCGGGTTGGTGGTGGAGCTAACCAACAAGCGGCGTATTTTCGTGCCGATGCTCCGCGTGGCCAACATTGACCCCAGTGACATCACGCTGGTTTCTGGCTCCGTGTCGATGCGCCAGTTCAAACCGCGCGCTGGCGAGTCCACGGTGATGCACGACCTGATCGGCGCGAAGATTCAGGTCAACGATCCAGAGCTGGAGCACCTACACGGCCGCCCGGTGGAGATCGCTGACGTGGAATTGGAGCGTACCCGCACCCGCGACTGGGTGATCTCCCGACTCGCGGTGTTTGGCGAGCGCCCGAAGTTTGGGCGGCGCACAGATCTGCATGTGGTGCCGTGGTCGCACGTCCTCGGCGTGACGGCCGGCGGTTTTGGTGATGCCGACGCCACAGCTGAGATCATCGCCTCATTCGATGACATGCGCCCCGCCGACATCGCTACGGTCATGCATGAAATGTCCATGTTGCAGCGCCATCAGGTGGCTGAGGAACTCGACGACGAACGCCTGGCTGACATCATCCAGGAAATGCCGGACGATCACCAGGCAGAAATCATTGAGTCGCTCGACATCGAACGCGCCGCTGACGTGCTGGAGGAGATGGACCCCGACGACGCCGCCGATCTGCTCGGAGAGCTTCCCGACGCCAAAGCCGACGTCCTGCTCGAGCTGATGGATCCGGAGGAGTCGGCGCCGGTTCGACGGTTGATGACCTTCTCCCCCGACACCGTCGGCGCGCTCATGACCCCCGAGCCGCTGATCCTCACCCCGCAAACCACGGTGGCGGAGGCGCTGGCGATGGCCCGAAATCCAGAGCTGCCCACCAGTTTGAGTTCGTTAATTTTTGTGGTTCGCCCGCCCACAGCCACCCCAACGGGCAAATATTTGGGGTGCGTGCACTTGCAAAAGTTGCTGCGTGAGCCCCCGAGCTCGCTGATCGGCGGTATCCTTGACCCGGATTTACCGCCGCTCTACGCAGATGACAGCCAAGAGACCGCAGCCCGGTTCTTTGCTATGTACAACCTGGTGTGTGGCCCGGTGCTGGACGATGACAAGCACCTGCTCGGCGCGGTTGCAGTGGATGACCTGCTGGACCACATGCTCCCCGAAGATTGGCGTGAGACCGGACTGCGACCTGAAAGCCCTAAGAGCCCTGTAGGAGGTGCCCATGACTGATAAGCGTTCCTACCTGGATACTCCGTCCATCGCTGCTCGCAAGAGCCGGTTCCGTGTCGATGCGGACGCGGTGGGCGCCTTCGCGGAGAAGGTCGCCCGGTTCTTCGGCACGGGTGAATACCTGTTTTGGCAGACGGTTTTTGTTGTTATTTGGATTGGCCTGAATGTTGGTGGCTGGTGGTGGAGCTGGGATCCGTACCCGTTCATCCTGCTCAACCTCGCCTTTTCCACGCAGGCTGCCTACGCTGCGCCACTGATTTTGTTGGCACAGAACCGTCAGGAGGACCGGGACCGCTTGGTGCTGGCCGAGGATCGCCGACGCGCGGAGGAAACGAAGGCGGATACGGAGTTCCTGGCGCGGGAGCTGGCAAGCGTGCGTTTGGCACTCGGTGACAATGTCACCCGCGACTACCTGCGCCGCGAGCTCGAAGACGTGCACGCCCTCCTCGAGCGTATTGAGGCAAAGCTTGACGACGAGTCAGCTGCCCGCATCGCCCGGGAACACGAGGGTTCGGAGTACACAGGTTCGGAGTTTTCCGAGCCTCGCCACGGCGACCTGGCGGATAAGGACGATGACGAATCGCGGTAGGATAGCTAACCGTGAACCACAAGATTTCTGAATCCGATGTTCGTGCCGCGCTGGCCCGCGTGGACGATCCTGAAATTGGTAAGCCAATTACAGAATTGGGCATGGTGAAGTCGGTTGAGGTCGATGGTGCGGATGTTCGCACAGAGATCTACCTCACCATCGCTGGTTGCCCGATGAAGAACACGATCGTAGCTGGCGCCGAGGCCGCTATCAAGGAGATTCCGGGCGTCGGAGCTGTTACCGTCACCACTGACGTGATGAGCGACGAACAGCGCCGTGAGCTGCGCACATCATTACGCGGCCATGCTGATACCCCGGAGATTCCTTTTGCCCAGCCGTCCTCCACCACCCGAGTATTCGCGGTGGCCTCCGGTAAAGGCGGCGTAGGCAAAAGCTCCATGACGGCTAATCTTGCCGTGGCGTTGGCCCAGCGTGGGCTAAAGGTCGGCATTGTCGATGCTGACATTTATGGTCACTCGATCCCCGGACTGTTCGGCACCGACGAACGCCCGACTGCGGTTGATGACATGATCATGCCGGTGCAAGCGCACGGCGTGAAGATGATTTCGATTGCACATTTCACCGAGGGCAACGCCCCAGTGATGTGGCGTGGTCCGATGCTGCAGCGCGCTATCCAGCAGTTCTTGGCTGACGTGTTCTGGGGAGACCTGGACATCTTGCTGCTGGATCTACCTCCGGGAACTGGTGACGTTGCCATTGCCGTCGGCCAGCTGCTGCCCAACGCTGAATTGCTCGTGGTCACCACGCCACAGGCGGCCGCCGCAGAAGTGGCAGAGCGGGCTGGTACGGCGTCGTTGCAAACGCACCAGCGGGTGGCCGGTGTGATTGAAAACATGGGCGCGATGGTGCTGCCGGATGGCTCCACCATGTCGGTATTCGGTGAAGGCGGTGGCTCCCGGGTGGCTGAGCGGCTATCTACGCTCACGGGCACCACGGTACCGCTGCTGGGCGAGGTTCCCCTGGATCCCGCGCTGCGCACCGGTGGCGATGAAGGAACCCCGGTGGTCATCGCCGCCCCTGAGTCCCCCACGGCCCTGGCGATCAACAAGATCGCAGATGCGCTGCACAAGCGTCGCGAGTCGATTGCAGGTAAGACACTCGGGTTGGGCGTCACTCCGAAGTAGATATGGAACGGTGTGATGTCCTGATTATTGGCGCTGGGCAGGCTGGACTTGCCACGGCCTATTACCTCCGCCGATCTGGGCTGCACACCGTCCTCGTCGATGCCACACACTTTCCCGGTGGCTCCTGGAACCGCACCTGGGAGTCGTTGCGGCTATTCTCCCCTGCTCGGATCTCCTCGCTCCCGGGCTGGCGACTCGATCTTCCGCCGGATTCTTATCCGTCACCGGAGCAGATCGTGGCCTATTTCACTGCTTACGAGCTACGCTACGGCTTCGACATTCGCAGACCAGTAACTGCGCTGCGAACCAGCGGATCCGGCCCCTTCACCACCCAGCTCTCTACTGGAACATCGATTCAATCTAATTTCGTCGTCAATGCCACCGGCAATGCCTCTCGGCCGTTTGTCCCCAGCGTGCCAGGTCAGCGACTATTTCTCGGCAAGCAGCTCCACTCCCGCAATTACCGCACAGCAACGGAATTCCGAGATCAACGGGTTGCGGTTGTGGGTGGGGGAAATTCCGGCGCCCAAATCGCGGCGGATCTCCTTGGCCAGGCTCACGTCACCTGGTGTACATTGCGGCCACCTCGTTTTCTCCCCGATGACTACGACGGCGCAAAGTTATTTAGCATCGCTTCCCGATACATTTCCTCAGTGGAGGAAGAGTCACCGAAGATTTCCGACCTCGGGGATATCGTCATGGTGCCCGCCGTGAAGGAAGCCCGGGACCAGGGCAAGCTGCAGGCAACGGAGATGTTTGCGCGGCTGACGTCGTCAAGCGCGGTGTGGGCCGATAGGCACGAAACCGAACTAGACGCGGTTATTTGGTGCACGGGTTTTCGGCCGGCTCTCCGCCACCTAAGGGGTTATCGCTTAGAGCTTAACGGGACCGCTGTGGTCGGCGCACCGGGAATGCATGTGGTGGGTTACGGCGATTGGGTTGGGCCAGCTGCAGACACGATCCTCGGGGTAAGTCCTTACGCTCGGGCTGCAGCGAAGGACATTATGGAGCAAGCTTAGGTGATATCCGCCCAGGAGAACCCGCCGGCTTTAGGGTCTTCGCCCTGGTCCGGGCGCTGAATTTTTGTGGTTTCCGGGGTGGTCTGCTGTGTGGGATCAGTGTTGTAGAGCGCTGCCCGGGCTCGCTCAGTTTTGCCGGCGGTGTCCTCTCCCATGACTTTCTTTGGGTCGAAGGAGTCGAAGAAAGAATCGTCGCCTTCGAGAAGTGTTTTAGTCAGTGCTGCGCGTGGCCCCATCCGGGTGAGCGTGGCAAGTTCTTGGACTGGCTTACGGAAGTCATCAAATTCGGGGCCGAATTCTTCATTGAGCCCCTGCTTGGCATTATTGATTGCGGTGCGGGCGGCCAACAGCGCGGCGCGCAGATCCTGAATGACCTTGGGGAGCCGTTCCGGCCCGATCACGATCAAACCAATCACAAAAATGACGAAAATTTCGCCCCAGCCAACATCGGTAAACACTGTTATAACCTTAGTCTGCTTTCACCCAAAAGTCGTGTCATGCTGCTAACCGCGTTGGTTGCGACGCACCGCGCGGTAGAAAAACTCCACGCGATCTAGGATCGTCGCCCCCTTAGGGTTCACAATGTCCTTTGCGTCCGGACCGTCGGGGCAGCTTTGCGCGATCAACGTCAGTTTCGCCATCAGTGTGGAGGGCACTGAAATGTCCTCATCAGCAACTTCCCGGAGGCGCTGCGCCGCCCGTCGCTGCTGCATCACCTCGGCCCGGCACTCCGGGCAGTGCACGAGGTGAATCCGGGCCCGATTCATCGCCACCGGGCTGAGTTCATTGTCAACAAACCCAGCTACGGCCTCGGGGCTCAAGTGCTCGACGGATGCGAACTCGCGTGGCTTCTCAGCTGCTTTTTCCGAGGCTTTGTCAGCGCTGTTACCGGACCGCCTGTGAGGCCGTGAGGCGCGAGAAATCATAGGAAAAACGCCTCCTTCCTCGCCTGACAGAACTGATTGTTGCGCTTAGTGTCAATACTAGACGTGCGCAGGCAACAGCAGCTGTGCATTTTCGTCAGTGATCGCCGCGTGCTCGAGGTACGCTCGGATTTGCGAACGCCCTCGGTGGATCCGCGAGCGGACAGTTCCCAGCTTCACGCCGAGGGTATCGGCTATCTCGTCGTAAGAAAGCCCCAGCATGTCACACAGCACAACCGCCACGCGGAACTCGGGACTCAGCTGGTCCAGCGCTGCCTGCAGAACTGGATCCAGGTTAGAAACGGAGTATGCCTGCTCCGGAGTGAGGTCGGTGCCTGGCACCCGTTCGTAGTCCTCCGGCAAGGCCTCCATCCGGATTTTGCTGCGGTGCCGGACCATATCCAAAAACAGGTTGGTGGTGATGCGGTGCAGCCAGCCCTCGAACGTGCCCGGCTGGTAGCTCTTCAGCGAGCGGAAGACGCGCATGAAGGTTTCTTGAGTGAGGTCTTCCGCGTCATGTTGGTTACCGGAAAGCCGGAACGCGAGGCGATAAACGCTGTCTGCGTGTTCCGCAACCAGTTCCGCCCATGTTGGCATGTCCGCGTGTCCAGCATCGAACGCTGCGGTGCCCGTCAACTGTGCGGGTTCCTCGGTGTGCGCTGCGCCGGGCAGCTCCGGGGAATCGAATGAGCTCATAGAAGTATTGTGCCTGATCTTTCTGTCATAACACCAATTTGTGGGTTCACGGTGGCGCGTCTGTCATTATGTATAACCGCCTGAGGTGAAAATTTGTTCCGTTTCAGTTGAGAAACCTCTGAAGGAACGGTCACGGCTTCGCAACATCTCCCCTTCCACCACTTCCATTTACTACTGTCACAACTTGTGGTTACACGCCCCGAAAATCACGCACGACCAGGTCACGTCGACCTACACTGAGCATCGTGACTGAAACTGCGATGGAAGCCCTCCGAACCTACATCTTCGACACCACCGAATCCACCCCAGCATTGGAAACTGCCCTCCAACACGCTGAGGAGTTTGGACTTCGGGTTCCCGATGCAATCACTGGCTCTTTGCTAGCCACCCTTGCAGCAGGAGCCGCAACCCCTGCTGCGTCCGGAGCCATCGCGGTCACCCCAGCTGCCAGCGTCATCGGTTTGTACCTCTTGAAAGGACTAGGCGACAGCGGTCACCTGACCTGCATCGACCCCGAATCGGAGCATCAGCGCCACGCAAAGTCGTGCTTCCAGGAAGCCGGCTACAAGTCCTCCAGCTTCCGTTTCCTCCCCTCACGACCACTCGAAGTGATGGGCAGGCTAGCCAACGACTCCTACCAATTCGTGTACGGAGATGTAGCGCCCGTCGATCAGCGCGCCTTCGTTGACGCTGCCTGGCCACTCCTCGCTTCAGGTGGCGTCCTGGTGCTCGCGGATTCCTTGCTCGACGGCACGCTTGCCGACGCCACCCGCACCGATCGTGACACCGTCGCAGCGCGGGAGACTGACGCTTACCTACGAGAGATGCCAGGCACCCTGGTTACTCGTCTCCCGCTGGGCGCTGGGCTGACTATCGTTACCAAGCGCTAGCCATGTTAGCTAGTAGCCACGTCACGGTTACTGGCCGGCAACACAGCTTTTGCTCCCCACTTCTCAGGGCGAGCGCCAGCTAAAACATTTGGTAAAAAGTTCGAGCAAAGCCAGCCTCGCCCCTGTTGTGGCGCCTTTTCCTTTTCAAATTCTCTACTAACCGATCCACATCCGATGGTGCGTCCTATTCCACCTGGAAAGTTCGTCCCTTTAAAACGCTCCCCGAACCACGTACCAGCACCACAACGGAACCAGAACCGATCGAAACAATGGTGTCCCGACAACCACACGTCGGTCGAATACATTTTTTGGGTTTAGGGACAAAATGTGTGCCCGGGCGGGCATTTTTGTGTTGTTACTTCACCCCTGGGGGCTCTGACCACGGCCCCTGAAGTTTCTTGCTAAAACCCGGGAAACATTCCCCGGATCTCGGGCCAAAAACAGTGAAATAGCAGGCGTGAAGCCTTAAAAGTTCACTGAAACCCGGGGAACACTTCCCGGGTTTTGCAAGGTTAAGTAACACAATGTGCGCCCGGGCACACATTGTGTTACTTAACCCTAAAAACAGCGCCACCCCACTGCAAAGAATGGGGTGGCGCTGCGTAAGTGTGAGAATTCTAGACGCGCTGGTTCTTTCCGACACAAACCACTCCGCCAGCGGAGATAGTGAAGCGGGAAGCATCACGCTCAAGGTCAACGCCGATGAATTCGCCTTCGGAAACTACGACGTTCTTGTCCAGGATGGCGTGGCGAACCACAGCTCCCTTGCCCACGCGCACGCCTGGCATGAGAACGGCACCTTCCACGGTGGCGCCTTCCTCCACGATGACGTTGTTCGACAGCACCGAATTGCGCACCGTGCCGCCGGAAATAATACAGCCGGAGGCAACCATGGAGGACTGTGCGATGCCGCCTTGGACGAACTTCGCTGGTGGGAAGTTACCGTCTTCCGTGCAGTGGATAGGCCACTTGCGGTTGTACAGGTTGAACACCGGGTGCACGGAGATGAGGTCCATGTGCGCCTCGTAGAAGGCGTCGATGGTACCTACGTCACGCCAGTAGCCCTTGTCGCGGTCAGAGGAGCCTGGGACGGCGTTGGCGGAGAAGTCGTAAACGTTCGCTTCGCCCTTGTCCACGAAGTACGGGATGATGTCGCCACCCATGTCGTGGTCGGAGTCCTCGTTGTCTTCGTCGGCGGTGAGCGCCGCGATGAGGGCATCCGTGGTGAAGATGTAGTTACCCATGGACGCGTACGTCATGGTTGGGTCATCCGGGGTGCCGGGTGGGTCAGCAGGCTTTTCCAGGAATTCGGTGATGTTGCCGTCTTCGTCGGACTGAATGCAGCCGAAGGCCGTTGCTTCTTCCCGTGGCACGCGAATACCGGCGACGGTGACGGACTTGCCAGACTTGATGTGGTCATCGAGCATCTGACGCGGATCCATGCGGTAGACGTGATCGGCACCGAACACAATGACGTAATCCGGGTTTTCGTCGTAGATAAGGTTCAGCGACTGCAGGATAGCGTCGGCCGAGCCGGTGTACCAGCGCTTGCCCAGGCGCTGCTGTGCAGGTACTGGGGTGATGTATTGGCCGGTAAGTCCGGACAGCTGCCAGGATTGGGAGATGTGCCGGTCAAGGGAATGCGACTTGTACTGGGTCAGGACGCAGATTTGCATAAATCCTGCGTTGACCAGGTTGGACAGCACGAAATCGATGAGTCGGTAGGTGCCACCGAATGGTACTGCCGGCTTTGCTCGGTCCGCAGTCAACGGAAACAGACGTTTGCCCTCGCCACCAGCGAGAACGATTGCTAATACATGGGGTTGAGTTCTCACATATTCCAACGTATCTACATTCACCACCTTCTGCAGTGGCACAGAGAAGTTTTTCCCCACAAAACCCCCTGAGCAGGGAAAATGATTTCATATTTAATTATTCATTCGGCCTAATGTGGGGTTATCGCCCCCATTTGGAGTCCCCAAATCTCACACGCTGCGGGTAACCGGGCAAATGGCTACATTCGAAAGTATGCGAGTTGGAATGATGACCAAGGAATACCCACCGGAGATTTACGGCGGTGCGGGTGTACATATTGCTGAGCTCACCCGCTACATGCGTGAGATCACCGAGGTGGATGTGCATTGCATGGGGGCTCCCCGTGATGAGGCGAACGTTTTCGTTCACGGCGTTGACCCGGAACTTAAGGATGCCAACGCATCCATTCAGACCTTGTCTACTGGCCTGCGGATGGCTAATGCTGCAAGCAATGTGGACGTTGTTCACTCCCACACCTGGTACGCGGGGCTTGGTGGCCACTTGGCTGCACGTTTGTACGACATCCCGCATATTGCCACTGCGCACTCGTTGGAGCCACATCGCCCGTGGAAGCGTGAGCAGCTCGGCGGTGGCTACGAGGTGTCCTCGTGGTCGGAGAAGAATGCGATGGAGTACGCCGACGCAGTGATCGCGGTGTCGGCCCGCATGAAGGACGCGATCCTCGACGCCTACCCTCGTATCGAGCCCGACAAGGTCCGAATCGTGCTCAACGGCATTGATACGCAGTTGTGGCAGCCTCGCCCGACGTTCGAAGAGAACCCACAGTCTGTTCTCAAGGAGCTGGGTGTGGACCCTGAACGTCCGATTGTCGCATTCGTCGGCCGTATCACCAGGCAGAAGGGCGTGGGGCACCTGGTGAAGGCCGCTAAGCTTTTCGACGACGGTGTCCAGCTTGTTCTCTGCGCCGGCGCACCGGATACCCCGGAGATTGCTGCAGAAACGAAGGCGTTGGTCGAAGAACTCCAAGCACAGCGCGACGGCATTTTCTGGGTTCAAGAGTTCCTGCCGAAGGACAAGATCCAGGAGATCCTCACCGCCGCTGATACTTTCGTCTGCCCTTCCATTTACGAACCGCTCGGCATCGTGAACCTGGAGGCTATGGCGTGTGGCACTGCTGTGGTGGCTTCCGATGTTGGAGGTATTCCGGAGGTTGTGGTCGATGGCACCACCGGCACGCTGGTCCACTACGACGAGTCTGACCCGGATGGTTTCGAGCGCGGCATCGCAGAGGCTGTGAACAAGATGGTTGTTGATCGCGACAACGCCCAGAAGATGGGCCAGGCCGGTCGTGACCGCGCTGTCAATGATTTCTCTTGGGCCACCATCGCCCAGCAGACCGTGGATGTGTACAAGTCACTGATGTAAGACGCATCGCGCCTCCATTTCCGGTCGGATCCTTTCAATCCGGCCGGTTTATGCTGTCGCCACTTGTCGCTACCCGCCCCTCCGACGGAGAAATCGGTACGCTGGTTGTGTCTAGCAAGTGGCGTCACACAATCTAGCTGCTTCACGTGCAATCCCTCCCCCGGCAATCGAAGGAAAGCCAATGACTTACTACACCCACCGTCCAGAACTGCACATCACCGCTGAGCAGGGCATTTTGAACGCCCCTGCTGGTGTGCTCCGCAGCGGTGACCATTGGCACATGTTCCACCAGTACCAACCACAATTGGATGCTCCGGCACGGTGGGCGCACCAGTTTGCGGACCGGTTGCCGTTCGATTGGGACATCTGCGATGACGCCCTCGCACCGGAAGAGGGGGAAGTGCAGCTGCGCGCGGGAGCTGTCATCGGTACCCGCAGTGGCGCGGTGGAGCTGTACTTCACCTCGATCACCCCAACGGGAACCTCCATTCACGCAGCGGTCATTGAGGATATCGACGATACCCTGGAAGACATCTCGGATGACGCTTTGGCCGTCGATAAGCACGTGCGTCGCGTGGGGCAGGTCGTTGGCAACCAGGGTGAGTTCAATGATTTCCGCTCCCCGTGCGTTGTCCCGCGGTGGGACTTCGATGAGGTGTCCGGAGAGCCCTTGAAGGGATGGCTGATGCTCGCTGTGACGGGTCATCAAGATCATCCTCAGTTGGTTGTGCTGGATTCTTACGACCGCCGGGACTGGAATTTGCGGGGACCACTGACCTTCGACGGTACCTCCGGCCTGGAGGCGGTAGAGCGACTAGTCAGCCCACGTATCATCCGCTTGCAGGACGAAGTCGACGGCACGGTGTACGACGCTCTCCTCGTCACTATCGAGCACGAAGGCATTGACATTTCCGGCTACCTCATTGGCCGACTCAAGGGCACAACCTTCCAGGTAAAAACCCCGTTCACGCGCCTGGATTTCGGCCACGATTTCACCCGGCCACGCAATACCAACATTGCCTTGCCGGACATCCCTGAAACCCCCGACTACACCTCCGCGCACCTTTTCGGGCTAATGAACGGAATCGGGCGCTACGACGACCCGAGCCAACACCTCAGCCTCACCGAAGAGGGCTGGGCCAACTGCCTCACCCTGCCACGCGTAGCCACCCTGCAGGACGGACTGATTTATCAAACCCCCGCCCCAGGCCTACCGACTGCCATTCGCAGCTCCGATCGCGCCTGCATGTACACCGGACTCATCGATACCTCCGCCACCAATGCTGAGGTACGCGTCGCGCTTATCGACGACCAAGGCCGCACCGCCGCGGTCATTGCGCATCAGGGAGACCTGCTTACTTTTGACCGGTCAATGAATCCCCACCACACCGGGGATCACATCGCAGAAGGTCCACTGATCGCCGCGGACACCGATGCGCTAACCATCATCGTGGACGGTTCAGCCGTGGAGGTGTACGCCGACGGCGGTGCGATGACCATGGCAAGTCGCCTCTACGCGCAGTCCCGCATCGTCGATTTCCAGGTGACAGTCGTGGGCGAAGCGGTCATCGAGCAGGAAACCGCGATCTTCCCGCTCGAAGCACCGAAGATTCACGGCATTGAGCCAGCCTTCCCCGGCGAGGACAACTAACTCGTCTGTCCCTAGGCCCGGCGCAGGCGGGTGATCTGCGCTTTGGCCGTCACAGTCATCTTGTCCGGCAGCTTCGCGATCCTGCGGGCCAGTTCCTCCTTTTCAATGTGTCGCGCAGAAGGGCTCATGCCGATCTGCGCCGCAATGGAGTCACGGTCCAGCTCCATGGGGAATTCAATGAGGGTGTCCTCCCCCACCCGGGTCAGGAACCCCTGGGACTTCTCCAGCAAGTGGTCAATTTTTCCTTCTTCCACGCCAATGATCCCCAGTGGCTCGCGCAGCTCATCCAGGTGGCCGGGATGAGCGGTCAGCACGATCACCTCGCCGTTTTCGCGGAGGATCCGGGCAAACTCCTGCGGATTGCGCGGCGCGAAAATAACAGTAATGACATCAACTGAGTTGTCCCGGATCGGCAGGCGCTGCCACGCATCAGCAACCACGGCCCCCACGCGTGGGTGACACTTAGCCAGGTGCTTTGCTGCAGGTACGGAAACGTCGATGCCGACGCCACGCGAATCCGCCACATCATCCAGGGCATGCGCTAGGTAGTAGCCGGTACCGGCACCAATTTCGACGATCACCGGGTGGTGGTCATCCGATACTCCTGCGTCGTCAAGCACCTGGTGGATATGCTCGGAGACAGCTTCCACGAAGGGGGCAAAGTGCCCCCGAGACAGGAACGTTTCCCGCGACTGAACCATCGCTGCATCATCACCGGTATGTTTCAGGCCTTCGCCCGCGATCAACGACACGTACCCTTGGCGGGCAACATCAAAGCTATGGCCGCTGGTCGAAATGACGCGGCGATCGTCGTCGGTAAGCTGCAGGTCGGTGCCGTCGGTCGGGTCGGCAAGAATGTCGATGATGTCACGCAGCATCTGCGCACCTTTCGTTAAAGCATGGGAATAAAAAAGACACCACGAAAACAGGCGTGGTGTCACGACAGGGAAAAGTTAGCTGGAAGCCTCTACGAGCAACGCACCAAGCTCGGCTGCCTCTTCCTTGTTAAGTTCGACCACCAGGCGGCCGCCACCGTCAGTTGGAATACGCATTACGATCTTCCGGCCTTCTTCGACCGCTTCCATCGGACCGTTGCCTGTCCTTGGCTTCATGGCTGCCACGATGAGTCAGCTCCTATTCTTTAAAAGCGTGTGTCCTTAACTGACCATCCTAGTTCAAAACACACTGCCGTGAGTTAGGTGAAATTAAAAACACCAGGTCCCTGCCCTATTATCACTCACGGAATTTAAAACTATGGCACAATCCCTGGTTTTTTAGTCGCTGTGGCAAGCTCGGCCCGTGCCTCATCTAGTTGGGTAATGAGCTGCTCCAATACGGCGTCAACCTGGTCCTGGCGGTACCCGCGCAGGACAGTATCGAAGCGCACCACATCATATTGCTGCTGGGCCACGGCCTCTCTGTTGAGTTCTTGCAGGTCAAGGTTGTCCACCAACGGTGGCATGATTTCTCCCCGACCAAAGGCCTTACCGAACACCACCGTGAGCACGGCGACCACAACAGCCAAGCCCACCAAGTACGACATCCACACGAGCACGACGGCGACCTTTCACAGTCCGACAACAGCTATTCGTCATAGCGTAGCAAGGGGTGGGCGCTGCTCGGGGCACTGAGCAGGTGTGAGCACTTCCTCACGCAGACCGGGCACCCGTGACAGCACCGTGGCCACCACCACGTCCGCCATGGGCGCCAACTCAGCAAGGGGCCGATTCCGGTGGTGCCGGGCTCCCAAATCAACCTGAGCTATTGCCGCTACCCCGCGCAGCTGCGCGACGTCCAGTAGGATCCCCACCTCCACGCCATAACCTGCGGTGAACGGCAGCTGCCTGGCGATGTCCCGCCTAATCGCATATTCCCCAGATAGGGGTTGGGCAATGCCAGCCAATTCCGGAAACAGCTGCCGGAGCAAGGGCTTGGCGGCCAGTTCGGTGACCCGGCCGCCGCCAGTTCGGGCGCCATGAAACCCGCGCTCGTAACGGGCTTTCACCAGCTGGATTTCGGGGTTGGCGAAGGGCTGTACCAGGTCACGCACCAGGTGGGCACGTGGCTGGATCAAGTCAGCGTCCACAAATGCGATGAACTCGCCACGCGCCGCCGCCACGCCTCGCCAAAGCGCCTCTCCTTTTCCCGGAACCGGTGGGATCTGAGGCAGGATGTCGCGCCAATTCAACACCGTAGCCCCCGCCTGCGCTGCTACGTGTGCGGTGCGGTCGGTGGAATCGGAGTCGATCACGAGTACCTCACAGGGATCGTCGGCACGAACGGAAGCCACCACCTCCCCCACTGTCGCTTCTTCATTCAGCGCTGGAATGACCACGCTCGTGCGCGCCAGAAGTTCGTTCACACCAGACCTCGGATGGTGCGCTTCGGGGGCACAATCCCAGCGATGGCGCCAGTCATATGAATCACGTCAATGGTTTCCTTTACTTGATGTGCCCGGAACGCCGCCACGCCACGGGCCGCTGACCAGGCGGTAGCCGCGAGAGTCCCGGGGACCCGCTCGCTCACGTCCCGTCCCACAGTCTCACCCACAAAGTCCTTGTTCGACAGCGCCATCAACACAGGCCACCCAGTAGCTACGATCTCGTCGATGCGCCGCAGTAGCTCCAGGCCATGGAACGTGTTCTTGCCAAAATCGTGGGTGGGATCGATAAACACCAGGTTTTCGGGCACGCCACAGGCCACGGCACGTTCGGCCTGGCGGGTGGTTTCCGCAATCACGTCGGCCACCACGTCGTCGTAATGCACGCGGTACGGGCGGGTGCGTGGGATCGCGCCACCGGTGTGCGAACAGACGTACCCCACTCGGTGTTGCCCCGCTACTGCTACCAGTTCTGGGTCGTGCCCAGCCCACGTGTCATTGACTAGTGTGGCGCCCGCGGCGATGGCGCAGTCCGCAACCTCACTGCGCCAAGTATCCACGGAGATCGCTACCCCTGGGCAGCGCTGATGCAGCTCTGCGATCAAGGGGACAACTCGATCGATTTCCGCTGCGGCGTCGACAAGCGGCCCTGGCCCCGCCTTCACCCCGCCGATGTCAATGATGCGCGCGCCCTGCTCAGCCGCCGCCACCGCCGCTTGCACTGCCTTATCGACGGCAAACGTCGCACCCTTGTCGTAAAAGGAATCGGGGGTTCTATTCACGATCGCCATGACCACCGCTAACTCCGGGCGTGCGGGATCAGCGAACCCGGATCTCACATGAGGCTTCATCTAAGCGTTGCTCATCCCTGCAGCGACCTCTGAGGCCTCGGAGGCCTGCCCACCCACGGCTGGCTCTCCCTGTCGCAAGTGCTCATGCTCATCGACGATGAACTCGATGGCTTCCTCCACGGAATCCGTCACCACAAACAAATCCGTGTCCTTGTCGCTGATCATTCCTTCACCGATCAGGCGATCCTTGATCCATTCCACTAGTCCGCCCCAGAACTCGGTGCCGATCAGCACGATGGGATAGTTAGTGATCTTGCCGGTCTGCACCATGCACAGCGCTTCAAACAGCTCGTCGAGCGTGCCAAAACCGCCCGGCAAGCACACGAACGCCTGCGAGTACTTCAGGAACATCGTCTTACGGACGAAGAAGTACCGAAAGTTTAAGCCCAAATCCACCCAGGCGTTAAGAGCCTGCTCATGCGGAAGCTCAATGCCCAGGCCCACCGATAGCCCGTCCGCTTCCGAAGCACCACGGTTCGGAGCCTCCATCAATCCTGGTCCACCACCGGTGATGACTGCGTAGCCAGCCTTGACCAACTCCTCACCCAGGCGCTGCCCCTGCTCGTAGTACGGGTGATCTTCCTTAATGCGGGCCGAACCGAACACAGTCACAGCCAGTGGCATCTCAGCCAACGCACCGAAACCGCTCACGAACTCGCTTTGAATACGCAGCACTCGCCAAGGATCGGTGTGCAGCCAGTCAATATTGTGCTGCTGGTCCAGCAGCCGCTGGTCCGTAGTACTTTCCTGAGGCCCAGCATGCCGCAACAACACCGGGCCGCGCAGCATACGCTTCTTATCCTCGTTCGGGGTCTTGCTGGGCGCCACTATGAACCTCTTTCAGTGCATCGTTGTTCACTTTGTCAGTATTCGACGCTAGTGGTTTTCAGCATCCTTTGCTTGCCGAACCACCATTCATCGCTCTCGATACATGCTTTTGCGCAATACCCTTTAGACTGGACATATGACGATTGTGGGCGCATTGGCAGACGGAATTGCAAACATCGCAGCCGACGGTACGGTTCTTGATACCTGGTACCCGGCACCCCAGCTGAAGCGTTGGCCGAAAAATAATGTGCCAGAATCGGACACCGTTCGCCTCGGAGCTCAGGATCTCACACCAAAGATGCTGTCTCTGGTGGGAATAGATGAAGATCGCATGGTGGAGCAGGTAGCTGTTCGGACGCGGATCGCGGACCTAACGAAGCCTCCAGTGGACGCCCACGACGTATACCTTCGCCTTCATCTGCTCTCCCACCGACTGGTGGAACCCGGAAAGATGAACATGGAAGGCTCCCTGCGGATTTTGGCTACTGTGGTGTGGACCAACAAGGGCCCCTGCCTTCCCACGAACTTTGAATACGTCCGTCGCGCGCTGCGGTCCCGTGGCTTGATTCACGTTTACGCCGTGGACAGGCTTCCTCGCATGGTCGATTATGTTGTTCCTTCTGGGATCCGTATCGCGGAAGCTGAGCGGGTCCGGCTGGGCGCTTACCTCGCGCCGGGCACCTCGGTACTGCGCGAAGGTTTCGTCTCTTTTAACGCGGGTTCGCTGGGGCCCGCGCGCATCGAGGGCCGTGTGTCGTCGTCGGTCGTTATTGACGAGGACTGCACCATCGAGCTGAGCGCAGTGTTGATGGGCTTGAAGGATAAGGATGGCAAACGCCACCCTCTCCGGGTAGGTAAGGGCTGCACGTTCGGGGTGGCTAGTGGCGTAATCGGTGTTGACCTGGGCAATAACTGTCATATCGGCACGAACCTGATCATCGAACCGGTTACCAGCCTATACTTCCCAGACACTGATTCCATCGCTCCGGCCAGCAGCATCGCTGGCCAGGATAATTGGATGATCCTCAGGGAAGCGCACCACCCAGAACCGGTGGCTCGCCAAATAACTCCTTAGCTGCTCCATTACCCTGGTTTTCATTTCTGCGCGCCCCATCACCCCTAAATTTGGGGAAAATGGGACAGTTTGTCTCGTTTTTCGCGGGTTTTTAATACTCAAGTTGGTGAATGTTATGCACGCACGGAATAGTTAAGACATGACAATTGCGGAACGCACTAAAACTGACTTGGGTCACGGGCTAAAGACCCGCCATCTCACAATGATGGGCCTCGGCTCGGCGATTGGCGCCGGCCTGTTTTTGGGCACCGGCGTGGGCATTCAACTTGCCGGCCCTGCAGTCTTGCTTGCATACATTGCAGCAGGCATCATCGTTATCTTCGTGATGCAGATGCTCGGTGAAATGGCCGCGGCACGCCCAGCATCCGGATCCTTTTCCACCTACGCCGAAATGGCCTTCGGCCACTGGGCTGGCTTTACCCTCGGCTGGCTGTACTGGTTCATGCTTGTGATGGTGATGGGCGCCGAAATGACCGGAGCTGCCGCCATCATGAGTAGCTGGTTCGGCGTTGACCCGTGGATTCCCGCCCTGGTCTGCGTGGTGGGTTTCGCCGTCGTGAACCTCATGCAGGTGCGTGGCTTCGGCGAGTTTGAGTTCTGGTTCGCTTTTATCAAGGTCGCCGTCATTATCGTGTTCCTGGCGATCTCGGTCTTGATGATTTTCGGGCTCCTCCCAGGCACCGAGTTTGTGGGAACCAAGAACTTTATTGGTGACAGCGGCTTCATGCCGAACGGCATCACCGGTGTTGCCGCGGGCCTGCTGGCAGTTGCCTTCGCGTTCGGCGGTATCGAAATTGTCACCATTGCCGCTGCGGAATCCGAAAACCCTTCTGCAGCAATCGGCACCGCGGTGCGTTCCGTGATCTGGCGTATCTCCCTGTTCTACCTCGGCTCTGTGCTCGCGATTTGCTTCCTGCTACCGTACGACGAAATCGGCGGCGCAAAGACCGCTGCGGAGTCCCCATTCACTATCATCCTGGGGCAGGCTGGCATTCCTGGTATCGCTCAGATCATGGAAGCCGTCATCGTCCTGGCGCTGCTCTCGGCATTCAATGCTCAGATCTACGCCACCTCCCGCCTGGTGTACGCCTTGGCAGAGAAGAAGGATGCTCCGGCGTTCTTCGCCAAGCTCAACGCCGCAAAGGTTCCTAACAACGCCGTGTTGCTCTCCATGGTCTTTGCCTTCGCGTCTGTTGGCCTACAGTACTGGAACCCAGCTGGTCTGCTCACGTTCCTTCTCAATGCTGTTGGCGGCTGCTTGATCGTCATCTGGCTCATGATTTGCTTTAGCCACCTGCGGTTGCACCGCGAGATGGAAGCCAACGGCGAGCTCAGCGTACGGATGTGGGGTTTCCCAGCCCTGCCATGGCTGACTGTCATCGCACTGATCGGCCTGACCGTGTTGATGTTGTTTGATGAGTCCGCACGTGGCCAAATCACCTCCGTCACCATCGTGACCTTGGTGCTGGTGGCATTGAGCTTCACCACGCGCAACAAGAACAAAATTTAGTTCTTCTCCCCACTTCGCGGGTCCAACAGTTTTTTTACATGTTGGACCCGCCTTTTCGTGCCCGAAGCTCACCCTTTACACTGCACATGTGGTGTCACATCACCTCACGTCCCCGCGATCATGAAAGTTAGCGAACTATGCACTCTTCTGCGCCATCCCTAGGCAACGGGCTGAAAGTCCGGCACCTCACCATGATGGGCCTTGGCTCCACCATTGGTGCAGGATTGTTCCTTGGCTCGGGCGTAGGGATTAAGGCTGCCGGTCCGGCCGTGCTACTTGCTTACATGTTCGCTGGTTCGCTCGCTGTGCTGGTCATGCGCATGCTCGGTGAAATCGGTTCGGTTGTGCCAGCTTCCGGTAGCTTTTCCGAATATGCGGAGATGGGAATCGGGCGCTGGGCTGGATTCGTACAAGGGTGGATTTATTGGCTCGCCACCATTGCTGTGCTCGGCGCGGAGTTAACCGGCGCCTCCGCCCTGGTTGGTTCCTGGTTCGGGGTGGAGCCTTGGATCCCGGCTGCTGTGTTTGTGGTGTTTTTTGCGGTCATCAATCTGCTGCGGGTGCGCGCCTTCGGCGAGTTCGAGTTCTGGTTCGCTTTTATTAAGGTGGCCGTGCTGGTGGTGTTCTTAGCGATTGGCCTTGGCTTGATCCTTCACATCATTCCCGGCAACGAAATGGTGGGCACGCAGGTCTTTTTGGCAGATGGTTTTCTTCCCAACGGCATCGGCGGCGTCGCCACGGCAATCCTGGCGGTAGCGTTTGCGTTTGGCGGTATTGAGGTCGTCGCTATTGCAGCTGCCGAGTCCGAGGACCCCGAGCACTCGCTCGTCAATGCCGTGAAAACGACTATTACCCGAATCTCGGTGTTTTATCTCGGATCTGTGCTGGTCATTACGTTTTTGCTGCCATGGTCGTCGTTAGGCGCGGCGGAAGGCGCGGCGGAAAGCCCGTTCACGCAGGTGCTGGAGCTGGCGGGCATCCCTGGGATCGCGATGGTGATGGAAGTGGTGATCGTCCTGGCGTTGCTGTCCGCGTTTAACGCCCAGATTTTCGCCAGCTCACGCATGCTGTACTCGCTGGCGAAGCGGGGCGAGGCTCCGGAGCTTTTTGCGCGCACTTCTGGCGCCAATGTCCCGCTTCCTGCCATCATTTTGTCTATTGTGCTGAGCGTCGTGATGGTGGTGCTGAATTACATCGATACGGGCTGGTTGCTCGGGTTCATGCTGAACTCTGCGGGCGCGTCATTGCTCATCGTGTGGGCTTTTATCGCTGTGTCCCAGCTGCGACTGCGCCCTGAGCTTGAACGGCGCTTCGATTTGAAGGTGCGCATGTGGGCATACCCGTGGCTGACGTGGGTCACGCTACTTGCGCTGGCCGCACTTGCTGCGCTGATGCTTAGCGACGCCACTGCCCGCGTCCAGCTAACCTCTGCCGCAATCATGTTCACCGGCCTCTTTATCGCATCGGTCGTCAATGCCAAGGTGCAGGGCGCGTCACCGTGGGCCCGTAAATAGTTAGGGTGCGAAATCGAGCGTACGTATGGGATTTTTCAGCGCTTAGAAGTCCCATCGGTACGCTCTATTTCCGCAGCCCAACCCTGCTCTCCTCCCTCTCTGGGGTGGATTTTTTACGCCTACCCCCTTGCCATAATGTCTAGTTTTCTTTACACTTGGAAAACGAAAGGAGCCATTATGGGAGAAGAACTTAACTCCAACATGGTTCGCAAACTCCGCCGTTGGAACGAGCTATCACAAGCGGAACTTGCGAAACAGGTGGGAGTATCCAGACAAACAATCGCCAATATCGAGGGGGGCAACTACTCCCCTTCCGTACACCTAGCTCTTGATATCTGCCACGTACTTGGTGAAACAGTTGAACGCGTCTTTGGACGCGAACAGGAAAGGAGCTAAAAATGACAATCAATGACCACATTATCGCCCGCGCCGAAAGCTTCTACACAGACGAATTTGAGCGCGCCCAATTGCACAAATCCGCCACGGCGGGCATGTACTGGACCAACTACCTCAGCCTGGCCATGGCACCACTGCTCGCCTGGCTTCTCGACGGCCGACAGGCCTACCTCTCATTCCTCGCGTTAATCCCCATCTCAATTGGCACCTTCACCAGCACTAAGTGGCTCAGCCGAACAGTCCCACATCCTAAACTCAGCAACTTTAGGCACCTCTGGAGCTGGGAATGGGCCTTCATAGTGGCCGTTATCGTGGTGTGGCTTGCCTCGCTCATCTCAAACAACGCTGGCACCCCCTTCTACGCCAACGGCACGGTCACCGGCGCAATTGCTGGATTTGTGGCCGTAATGCTCATCACCCCGCTGTACACAGGATGGCTGCGAAAGCGCGATCAGCGGCGCTTGGAAAGCGAGTTAGAGGACTAACGATGCCGGATTTGGTAACGCAAACTGACGAAAATCCTCCGAAAAAGTCATTTTGCATCACCAAATCCGGCACGCACTCCTATCTAGGATCGGCTTCGATGACTACATGCGTCGGTTTCTTTGTCCGGAACGCCCATAGCTTGTTGATGATGAAGTTCACCGGCATGGCCACCAGGATGGAGATCGCTTGTGCCCAGTAGAACCGGTTTTTCAGCCCTGAGGAGTCATCGAGGAAGTCTGGGAGTGCCAGTGGTGACGTTGGGTTGAGCATGAGTGTGGAGACTGCCATTTGCACGAGCAGGGCGAGCAGCCCTGTGGTGAGGAAGGGGAAGAACCCGCGTAGCCAGCTGCGTTTTTCCAGTCCGCCGAATGTCCATGTGCGGTTGAGCTGGTAGTTCCACATGTTGGCTACGAGGAAGGCGATGGCTTGAAATACGTGGAAGCCACGGATATTGAAGGGGGTGCCGGGGATCCCGAGCACGGCTTCGTGGTAGTCCGGCCCGCCAGAGAATACGGAGATTTTCAGGGCGAGGTACGCCACCAGTAGGTTGACGGGTACTCCTGAGCCGCCGACGATGCCGAATTTGATGAACTGACGAGTATTCGTCCTCAGACGTTCACTAAGCACAACGTAACTCTTCTAATATGTTGACAGGGCTAATCTGCACAATCTTACTCGGTGCTTGCCCAGAAACCCGATTCGACAAGACGTGGCGAAGTCCACACCCCGCGCCCCACACCGCCCCATAAGTCCAGTTCAAGGTGGGTGGCGCAGAGTTTGAGCGTGTCTGAAAAGTTATCAAGTTGCAGCCTTTTGTCTATCGGATAGGTATCGTCCCCGTCGATCGGTGCCCCTAGATGCGAGCACAGCACCCGCAGTTGATGGGTATGTCCGGTCAGTGGTTCAAGTTCCACCAGGTGGTCCTGTAACAGCCGCGCCCTCGTCACGGTCTTTTTCCCACGGGTGTCCACGCGCACTTGCCGCTCCCCTTTCACTTTCAGCATTGGCAGTTCGAAGGTCTGCCATTCTGTCCCCAAGGGCAGGTGGCCGGATACCACCGCCCGATGGCGTTTCTTGGCATGTCGATGAGCGAATTGCTGTTGGTAGAACCCGCGGGTTTCAGCAGATGTGGACAGCGCCAGCAGCCCGCACGTGAGGCGGTCGAGGCGATGCACGGCCACGATGTCATCATTTCCGGTGGCTACGCGCTGTCGGGTTTGCACAGTTTCCCGCACGAGACGGCCGTTGGGGGTGCTTGGCACAAACGCGGGCTTATCGACGACCATAAGCCCACACCCCTGAAACACCGGAATTTCCTGGAACGGAATGGGATCCTCGGGCGGGACTTCTTCGTGATACCAGGCAGGGGTCGGTTTTGGCAGCACTGTACCCGGTTCCAGCACGGATCCGAATGCAAACCCGCTGTCCCCGGAAGCACCAGCGTAGTAGGTGCGATCGGAGGGCACCACTGAGCGCAACACTACGCGCAGCGGTGAAATCCCGTCTCGCGCCGGGATGGGGGCCTTAGCCAAGGCGTGCGCAGGCGGCGTCAATGGCTTCGTCTGAGCCGGTCAGTGCAACGCGCACGTAATCGTTTCCCTTGGGGCCGTAGAATTCGCCCGGCGCCACCAAAATGCCGTATTCGGCGAGCCATGCGACGGTGTCTCGCCCTGGTTCGCCGCGGGTTGCCCACAGGTAGAGTCCGGCTTCGGAATCGGTGATGGTGCAGCCGGCGTCGATAAGCGCGCGCATCAGCTTCGCGCGACGCTTGGCGTAGCGCAGCTTTTGGAGGGCTTCTTGCTCGTCGTCACGCAGCGCAGCGAGCGCAGCGTGCTGAACAGCGTGCGGCACCATCAGGCCCAGGTGCTTGCGGGCGAGGCGCAGCTCAGCGATGAGTGCGGGGTCCCCCGCGAAGAAACCGAAGCGGTAGGACGCGAGGTTCGAGGACTTCGACAGCGAATGCAACGCGAGAAGCCCAGTGAGGTTCCCCTCGTTAACGCGCGGATCCAAGATCGATACCGGCGGGTTGCCATCATCCCAGCCGAGACCGATGTAGCACTCGTCGGATACTACGATCACGCCACGTTCCTGGGCCCAGGACACTACTTTTTTCAGGTGTTCGAGTCCGAGCACTTTACCGGTCGGGTTGGCAGGCGTGTTGAGGTAGATGAGCGACGGCGTCATCGGCCCCAGCTTCGTCAGGGAATCTGCCCGCACGACCTCGGCACCCGCGGTGAGGGCGGCCACCTCATAGGTTGGGTACGCCACCTCGGGAATGACCACAGTGTGGCCAGCGCCAATACTCAGCATCAGCGGGGTGAGGGCCACAGCTTCCTTTGTTCCCACCACCGGCTGGACATGATCCGGGCTGAGCCCAGACACACCGTAGCGACGGTCCAGCCAAGAGACGATTTCTTCCCGCAACCCAGCAATCCCCTCGGTGGGCGGGTATCCGGGGTAAGCGGCGGCACCGACGAGGGCCAATTGGATACCCGGCGCGACGTCATCGATCGGGGTGCCGATGGACAGGTCGATGAGGCCCTCGGGGTGCTGGGACGCGCGCTCACGGGCGGCGGAAAGCGTATCCCAAGGGAACTCGGGCAGTCGGCGGCCTAGGACATCACGCGGGCGGGTTGACATTAGTCGTTGACCTGCGGTGGGAGCTTAGCAACGAGCTCAGCGTCGAAGTCTTGTGGGCCGAGCTTGGCGGCGCCGCCTGGAGAGCCGAGTTCGTCGAAGAAGGCGGCGTTGGCGTCGTTGTAGTCAATCCACTCGTCTGGCACGTCATCCTCGTAGAAGATTGCTTCCACTGGGCACACTGGTTCGCAGGCACCGCAGTCAACGCACTCATCGGGGTGGATGTACAGGGAGCGCTTGCCTTCGTAGATGCAGTCAACTGGGCATTCTTCGACGCATGCTTTGTCCATGACGTCGACGCAAGGTTGCGCAATGGTGTAAGTCATCGGGTTCTACATTCTTTCGACGATGGTCCCCACCCAGTGTGGGGAGGTAATCAATGTGCTCTATTGTGCCACTTGGGGTCGCATGAGTGGCCACAAGCCCCCGGCGAGTCCGGCTGCGAGCAGCCCGAGGCTCCGAGGATTCGCCCCCACTAGAGTATCCCCAGAAATGCTCACCCAGAAAGTCAGGGCAAGAAAACCGAGGATCCACACGGTCAGGGGAACGAGGTATCCCCCCATGTTGGATGTCCAGAGCCGGGCGGTCTTGGTGAGCACTCCGTTAAACAAGAAGGCTATAAGAATCGGGTACGGGAACGCCACTGCGCTGCCGTCGGGCAGGGTGATCCAGGTGCCGAGGTACACCACTTCCAGTACTACGCTGAGTAGCGCACCGAGACTGAGCCAGAACAGCCCGAGAATCTTCTCCCCCATGGAGTGGTCGGTGTAGGTGAAACCTTGTTGTTCTACCACGTGAGCCCCGCTGTCATATCGGACCGATCGGTGATCTCTGTGCCAAGCCCTAACTGGTAGTGCTCAGTGCGCAACAGTGGTTGGGCGATGAGGTTGCTGAGTGCAAAGACCAGGCCTGCCCGATCCGTTGACGCTAACGTGGCGTGCGCTGCGACAGGGTTGACTGGGGAGACGGTGCCGTCGGCAAGCCACAGCTGCGTGGGGTGGGCCCGCATTGCCGACGCCTTGGCCGCGTAGGTGGCGTCGGAAAGCTGCAGCTCAACGTCATGCTTATCGACGCACGCAAGCTCACCGTCCACAGCCCGCCGCCAGCCTGGTGGGATGGAGGCGATGTCCGCCAGCCCCGCAGTCAACGGCTCCCGGCTGGTCACGGCCCACATGATCCGCTGCGGTGGCTCCTGGCATTGCGCGGCCGCCCCGTGGGTGATCTCGTGGGTGCGAATGTGGTCCGGGTGGCCGTAGCCACCATCGGGCCCGTAGGTGAGCACGAGGTGGGGGCGAAGGGCGTCGAAAAGCGCGGTGAGCTGCTGCTGCGATTGCTCGCCGGAACGGAGGAACGCGCGGGGGTCGTCGTTGGCTGGGTCCCCAATCATGCCGGAATCGCGCCATCGTGCAGCGCCACCGAGGAAGTATCCGCGCACCCCGAGCGCAGCGAGGGAGGCGGCTAGCTCGGCAACGCGGAAACCGCCCAGCTGATCTGCCTGATCTGCTACCAACTGGGCAAAGGGTTCGCCGATGACCTCACCTTGTTCACCCAAGGTGCAGGTCACCACAGTGACATCGGCGCCGCGCTGGCTCAGCTCGGCGAGCGCCCCACCAGTCCAAATGGCTTCATCGTCGGGGTGCGCATGTACTGCTACAACGCGCAGCCCTACCAGGTCACGGATCATTGTTTGTCGTCTTTCCACTCGTGCGCGGTCGCGATAACGGACGCCGCCGGCATCGTGGGCCATTCTTCCAGTCGCGGGGCAGGCCCCACAATTCCGGACCCCAGAATGTCTACCCTGCGATCCACCAGGATGGGCACCTCGAGGAGCTGCTCCTCATTCAGCTGACCGGCGAGCTGGAGGATATCTTCCTTGGATCGTTGCCCGGCCAAGCCTGCGAGCAGTTCGGCGTCGGTCCCGGCATCACACCAGCCGGTGAGCGTTGCTCGTGCGATCGCATCCGGCCCTGGGCAGAGGTAGGTGCTCGCTACAGTGGCCACATCGGTTTTCTTCCGCTGCCACGAGACTACGACGTCTACCTCACCAGCAGGAACCTTCTTTGCGGTGATGTCAGCCATGTCGCTTTGCACCAAGTCCGCGGGGATGGAATGGGAGCGAAGCATGTCGGCAATAGCAGAGGCTGCAGATCGGGCGGTTTCGTCCGCTGGGTCCACCGCGATACGAATCGGGCGCCCTAGCTCCCGAAGTTTCTCCGGGTCACCGGCTGGTTTCGGCTGTCCTTCTGCCACACCGAGATCGGCGGAACGGCCAGCAGCGAGACGAGCGAGCAGTGGCACATCCAGTAGGGACGCCACGGCCTTTCGATCCGCCGCATCAGGCAGAGCCACCGAGTTGAAGGTTGCCGTGAGGTAAGAATCCCGATCTACCACCCTGGTCTGCACTCCTCCGGCTAAGGTGAGCGCGTCCATCGTGGTTTCAGCTGGGGTGATGTGTGCGAAGCTGAGCTGCTTATTGCGCATCATTTCAATGATATTGGACACCGAACCGATTTCCCGGAAGGTAAGCAGTTCCACGTCGGCTGGGCGTTCGCCCCAAAACCTGTCATTTCGTGCCAGCTCGATCACTCCCCGGCGTCGATCCACGCTACGAACCATGTACCGCCCGGCCGAAGCGGGAACGGTGGTGGCGAGAACCCGATCGAAAGATTCAGTGCCGACGGAAAACAGGTGGCTCGGCAGCAAGTTGGTGAACAGGCTTTGCCAGTCCTCGACCTTATTGCTGAAAGAAACCGTCACCAATTTCCCGCCTTCCGCGGTGGTGATTTCCTTAATCTGCTGGTAGCCGGCCCGGTTGATGACACCGGGTTGGTGTGCCAGGTTGTGCCACAGATACTGGAAGTCTGCACCGGTGATGGGGGAGCCGTCGGACCATTGGGACTCCGGAGCGATGCGGTATTCGACGGTTTGTGCTGCGCCACCGATGGCAGGGATTTCCCGCGCGCTCTCTAGAAGGTCGCGGTTCATGGCGCCGTCGTTAAATGCGCTGGGCAGCACCAGCCGGGCCAGGGACTGCACGAAGGCAGAATCGTCGGAAACAAGGTGCGGGTTCAGCCCATTGTGGATGGGGTCAATCCCAACGATGATTTCGTTGCGGTTCTTCTTTTCCACCGGTACTTCGGGCACCACGGTGACGCTGCCCTTGGTCTCATCCTCGGGTTGCACCGGGGCGGGGCCTGGCTGCGCGGAACACCCGGCCAGCATCATCGCAAGGGCCAGGGCTGCGCTACGTCGAATCATCACCTATCTATCTTTACCACTGCCTGCGAGTTGTGGGCTGAGCGCCATAATGGTGACCCCGCCCAGCACGACAATTCCGAGCGCGACCCGCAGCGAGCTTGCCGACGCCACCGCCCCAATCACCGGGCTCGCCGTCAAGAAACCGATCCGCATCAGCCAGGACACCATCGTGAGCCCCGCCCCTTCCGAAATCCCCGGGATCCTCGCAGCGGCCACGAACGCGCTGGGGACGATGGTGGCGCAGCCAAAACCAGCGAGAACAAAACCAATGAATAGTGGCAGGGGCGCGGTGCTACTGATAGCGATGATGCCGCCTACCGCGATGAGGACGCCCCCTACGCGTGCCACCGCTACTCTGCCCCACCGGTTGATCATTGGGTCTCCCGCGAACCTGCCGACGCATTGCGCAGTGAGCATCAGGGATAGCGCAATGCCCGTCGCGGACAGCGGCACCCCAGCAAGCTGATGGGCCGCGAGCGCCGCCCAGTTGCTCGCCACCTCTTCCACCACGGCCCCACCGATTGCGATCGCCACGATGGGGATGACCAGCAGGATTGCCCGCTTAGTCGAAGTGGATTGCTGCTGATCAGTGTCCTCTTCGGGAGCGGGAACGGGGCCTACGAGCATCGTCCCCAGCAGTGCCACGGCGGTCACCGCAGTCGCAGCGAGCCCCAGGTGCAGTGCCAGGGGCAGCTTACCGACGGCCATTGCTGCTAACGCACCACCCGACGCCGCCCCCAGGCTCCATGCCGCATGGACACTGGACATGATGGAGAAACCGACCGCGTCCTGCACCCGCACGGCCGTCACATTTTGTGCCACATCCACGATGGGGTCCAAGAATCCAAGGACCAAAAGTAGCCCCGCGAGCGCCCACCCCGAGCTCACACCACCACCTGCGGTGAGAATCGCTGCCATCGCGACAGTGCCTGCAACCACGGTTGCCCGGGGACCGAACCGCTTCACAATCGGCGCAGGGACCGCAGCGGAGAGGATCGAGCCAAGCGGGAAACAGGCCACGATCAGTCCGAAGGTGGCTTCGGTTAACCCCCAACTGCGCATCAGGGTTGGATACCAGGGCAACAGGCTCGCAAACAGTGCGCCGTTGCTGGCAAACATCACTCCAGTACCAATGATGGAACGCCGCTTTAGGGAAAACACGCCCCCAGCGTAGTCAGGTTTTTCCCAGAATCTACAATAGATATGCCAACAATCTCCGAAGTTGCTGACAGGCCATCTCACCTAGTGATACGATGTGCACACTTACAGCAATAGTGTGGTTCAAATCACCCTTTTGAGCCACTCCAACGGGCGATCGTACTTCACCACCAAGGAAGTGCGAGAGCGCGACCTTTTACGTTGATGACTGAAAGGCCGACCATTGGCTACTCCAAATTCCGAACGCCGTGAGGTATTTTCTACCCGGTTCGTCTTCATCCTCGCTGCTATCTCTTCCGCAGTTGGCCTAGGTAACATTTGGCGATTCCCATATGTTGCTTACGACAACGGAGGTGGCGCATTCCTCGTTCCTTATCTTGTCGCATTGCTGACAGCAGGCATCCCGCTGCTCTTCCTCGACTTCGCTATCGGCCACCGTTACCGTGGCTCCGCCCCACTGGCTTTCCGACGCATCAAGGGCTGGGCCGAACCAGTCGGCTGGATCCAGGTGGGCATTTCCTTCTTCATCACCATCTACTACGCCGCCATCATCAGCTGGGCTGGGCTTTACACGGTGAAATCCTTCAACAAGGCCTGGGGCGATAATCCTGGGGACTACTTTGGGGAAACGTTCCTACAAGCCGATACCAGCGCCACCGTGTCCACCCACATCGTGCCGCAGATCGCAATTGCCCTGGCCCTGGTGTGGGTCGTTGCCATTATCGTCCTGGCTGCGGGCGTGGACGAAGGTATTGGCAAGACGGCAAAGATCTTCATGCCGCTGCTCACTGTGTTGTTCATTATCGTGGTGATCCAGGCTCTGTTCCTCCCAGGTGCAGCAAAGGGCCTGAACGCCTTCTTCACGCCGGACTGGTCCGCTCTGAGCGACCCGACGGTGTGGATCGCAGCGTACGGCCAGATTTTCTTCTCCCTGTCGGTGTGCTTCGGCATCATGCTCACGTATTCCTCGTACCTCAAACCACGCACCAACTTGACTGGTACCGGTTTGGTTACCGGCTTCGCAAACTCCTCCTTCGAGGTTTTGGCGGGTATCGGTGTGTTCGCGGCGCTGGGCTTCATGGCAACCCAACAGGGCGTAGAGGTGAGTGAGGTCGCTAAGAGTGGTATTGGCCTGGCATTTATCGCTTTCCCCACCATCATCAACGAAATGCCTTTAGGGCCGGTGTTCGGCACCCTGTTCTTCGGCAGTCTCACCATCGCCGGTTTCACCTCCTTGTTCTCCCTCCTGGAAGTGGTGGTATCCGCTTTCAAGGACAAGCTGAACCTGCCCCGCAAGACCGCAGCCGTCGGTATCGGCGTGTTCATGGCGCTGATCTCCCTGGGACTGTTCTCCACCACTTCTGCCCTGTCCACGCTGGACATCATGGACAAGTTCACCAACAACATCGGCATCGTCGGCATCGCGCTGATCTCCGTGATCGTGATCGACTGGATCCTGCGCCGTATCGATGAATTCGGTCTGCACCTCAACGCTGTCTCCTCCTTCCGGGTCCGCACCATCTGGCGCATTTGCGTGGTGAACGTCAGCACCATCGTCCTCGGATTCACCCTGGTCCAGGAACTGATCAACCTGATCAAGGAACCATACGAAGGCTATTCTTCCTCCCAGTTGATTCTTTTCGGTTGGGGTGTTCTCGCACTGATTGCGGCCTTCGCCTTCATGATGTCCGTCATCCCATGGCGTGGTATCAGTCGCATTGACGGCCCGCCAGGGTCCGACTTCGGTGTCGAACCCGACCCAGAGCGCCCTTACCACCGCCCACGTAAGTTCAACCCAGACCGCGAACGCCACGCAGGCTTCGCTGCCGAACAGTAAAGGATAACGCCATGAGTGGATCCGCAATCATGATGATGGTTCTGTTCATCGTCATCATCTGGGGTGGCCTGGCCGCCTCCATCGCAGCCCTACGTCGCGCTCCTGACGACCAGGTCGGCGTCCTCGGCCCATCCGAACACGCCACCGACGAAGTCCTCATCGGGCACGAGCTGGAAGAAAGCTAGCAAATTTTAAAACTCCCTTTTGAATGCTCAACAGGGAGTTTTTTTAGGTATCTGGGGCCATGAAGCCTTAACCTGCCCCACGGTAGGTCATTTACTATCACGAACCCCAGGTGGAATAGCCCGCGCTGTTCCTAACGTGGGGCACATTACTCGCTGCGCCCTTACATCAGATGGAAATTCCGTGCGGGGCCCGGCTGCTACCCCACCATACTCAGGGCCACGACCTGGGCAAACCTTTTACGGAGCAAAATCTGCGACCAGATTCCGTGGTGAAACCAGGTCAGAGCAGGTAAGCCGTCAGTTTCCCATCTACCAGGGACAATGTCCGGCAGCCGACACGCTTTCCCCACAGGTGAGCGATATCAAAAACAGTTGGTCGAGAAGGGTTGGTAGAGAGTTCGAGTAGAAATCAACCTCGACCCCCTTTTGCCCCGTCTTCCTCTCGAACTCTCTACCAACCAATCTCCACCAACCGGCCCTACGCCGATGTAGTGCCGCTGCACCGCCAAAGTTCAGCTCCGCACACCCGAGCGCTAGCACAACATCGGGATCCCCAAAGGGCACCATGAACTAGCCACACATTGCTTGGCCAGCAAAACACAACACCCCGCGTCCCAAAGAGAACCGGGGCGCGGGGTGAGCAGAAAAACAGCTTACTTGTTCATTTGCTTCGCGCGGGAGCGGGCGCGGGCACGCTCGGTGGCGTTCAGAATTACCTTGCGGACGCGGATGATGTTCGGGGTGACCTCCACGCATTCGTCGGCGCCACAGAATTCCATTGCCTCTTCCAGTGAGAGGGTGCGTGCCTTGGCCAGGGTGACGGTGGCATCCGCGGTGGCGGAGCGCATGTTGGTGAGCTTCTTTTCGCGCGTGATGTTGATGTCCATGTCTTCATCACGGTTGTTGGCGCCTACCACCATGCCTTCATAGGCTTCGGTACCTGGCTCGACAAAGAATTGGCCGCGGTCCGCGAGCTGCTGGAGTGCGTAGGCGGTGATCTGACCGGAGCGGTCGGCAACGAGGGAGCCGGTGGCGCGGTCCTTGATTTCGCCGGCCCATGGCTCGTAGCCCTCGGAATAGTGGTTGGCGATGCCGGTGCCGCGGGTTTCGGTCATGAAGACAGTACGGAATCCGATGAGGCCACGGGCTGGAACCTTGTATTCCATGCGGACCCAGTCGGAGCCGGTGTTGTCCATGGACAGCATCTGTCCCTTGCGCGCTGCCATGAGCTGGGTGATGGCGCCCTGGTGCTCTGCTGGAGTGTCGATCACCATGTGCTCGTATGGCTCGTAGGTCTTGCCGTCGATGATCTTTGGCACGACCTGTGGCTTGCCCACGGTCAGTTCGAAGCCTTCGCGGCGCATGGTCTCCACCAGAATGGACAGTGCCATTTCGCCACGGCCTTGTACCTCCCACGCGTCTGGGCGGTCGGTCGGCAGAACGCGCAGGGAAACGTTACCGATGAGCTCCTGGTCAAGGCGCGCCTTGACGACGCGAGCTGTGAGCTTATCGCCACCTCCCCTACCGGCCATCGGAGAGGTGTTTACGCCAATGGTCATGGAGATAGCTGGCTCGTCCACGGTGATGCGTGGCAGTGCAACCGGGTTTTCAACATCGGCGAGGGTATCGCCAATCATGATCTCGTCGATGCCAGAGATGGCGGCGATGTCACCGGCGATGACTTCCTCTGCCGGAACACGGGTCACGCCGACGGTGCGCAGCAGCTCAGCGATCTTTGCGGTCTTGGTGTGCTGGTTTCCTTCGGAGTCGTAGTGGATCCAGGCGACCTGCTGACCCTTCTTCAGCTTGCCCTTGAAGATGCGGACCAGGCCGATGCGGCCGAGGAAGGACGAGGAGTCCAGGTTGGTGACGTGGGCCTGCAGCGGCGCGTCGATCTCTGCGGATGGCTCCGGCAGTACGTTGTAGATGACGTCAACCAGGGCATCCATGTTCTCAGCCTCTGGGGCGTTGCCATTGCCTGGGTTTTCGGTGGAGCACTTGCCTTCGCGACCAGATGCGAACAGCACTGGCAGGTCCAGGAGTTGCTCAGCTGCCAAAGCGGCTTCTTCATCCTCGAGGGTGGAAGCGAGCTCAAGGAGGAGGTCCTGGGATTCTTCCACAACCTCATCAATGCGGGCGTCTGGGCGGTCGGTCTTGTTCACACAGATGATCACTGGCATCTTGGCTGCGAGGGCCTTGCCCAGCACGAAGCGGGTCTGTGGCAGTGGTCCTTCGGAGGCGTCGACAAGCAGCACCACACCGTCGACCATGGACAGTGCGCGCTCAACCTCGCCACCGAAGTCGGCGTGGCCCGGGGTGTCGATCACGTTGATGATGAGGTCCTGGCCGTCTTTGCCGGCGCCGGCGCGACGGATAGCGGTGTTCTTAGCCAGGATGGTGATGCCCTTTTCACGCTCCAGGTCACCGGAGTCCATGACGCGGTCCGTAACTTCGCCGTGGTCACCGAACACGCCGGACTGCTCAAGCAGTGCATTAACAAGGGTGGTCTTGCCGTGGTCAACGTGCGCGACGATGGCTACGTTACGAAACTCAGTGTGGGTCACTAGGGAAAATCTCCTGAAATCATGGGAAGCACCCCTCACCTGATGTAGGGGCACTTATGACGGGTATCTAGCGTACTCCCCTCTACCCCTTGTGCGCACCTTTTCATTTTTCGGGTGCGTGTGGGTAACGAAATTGCTCCGTCAGGCGACGTAGTACATAGACGAACCAAGGAATGCACCCAATTCGTGTGACAAAACAAGACTTTCGTTGCTATTGTTCTTGTTGTGACTGTTGCGACGGATGTGGTCGCGTCCCCAAATTTCTTCAACACCCAGGAAAGCGAGACTGTTTTACGTGCGTGCACTGACCCGGAGATTGGCACCAGCCGTGCTCACTGGACTCCTGAGCGTCGGCATGGCCATCCCAACACACGCTGCAGAACTGTCTGCCTCCCCCATCGACCACCTCGGCCGACCAGCTCCCCATATTCTGCAGCAAATGGAAGGCTTCGCCTCCCAAAAGTGGGTTCCGGAAGACACTCGCAACATCATTCTTGCGATCGTGGCTTTCTACCGGGGTGACGGAAAAGGCGGTGTCGCTCTCCCTGAAGGAGCACCGGTGTTCAACCAGTTCGTCTGGCCTACCGTGTCCGCCAACTGCATCGGCGGAGAACTTGCGTCAACCGGTACGGCGATCGCTGTGCCAGGTCCAGCAGAGCTCCCGCTGCCCGGTGCCGCACCAGGTCAAACCGCATTCCTCTTCACCGCACTAGGCACGAGCCCCGCGGCCAAAGAGCAACCTGGCATGTTTGTGCACTGGCTCAACGTTAATACCCTTAAATTCGGCGCTACCAAGCTGGAAAACACCGGCATCAACCCGCAGGGACCTGCCACCGTATCAGGGGTTGCCGACACCGGCCACGGCCACATCATCGCCTGGCTCGACGGATCCGTCGCTCTCGCAGACGAACAAGGCAACACCACTAACTCCTGCAACTTCGCCCCGACCGCTACTTCTTTCTTCGTGAGCTAACCCAAAAAGGATATCGACATGACTGACCTGCACCCCGTGAAGAAAGAAACCTTTGATGTGTCCGCCTCCGTGAACACGGATCCCAAGGGTTTCCTCCGGCAGGTCGATGTCTACACTGAAACAGATTTTGGGCTTTATATGGCCCGGGGTGCAGACCATCCCCAGTTTGGCTACCTGGAAAGCTGGCTCTTGCCGTCGTTAAGCCTGCGCGTGAGCAAGTTCCACTTCCGCCCCGGCCACGAACGACCGCAGGACTTCTACTTCGACGTCGCCGCTATCGACACTGCAGAGGGCGTGTGGACCACCCGCGACTTCTACATCGACCTCGTTTCCACCACTGGTACCCCGGTCGAAGTGGTGGACATCGATGAACTGGCCGCCGCTACTTCCGCCGGAATTATCACCGCCGAAGAAGCAGAAAAGGCCATTGAAACCACCCTCGTTGCGGTCGACGGCATCACCCGCAATGGTGACGACGCCATGGCCTGGCTCGCCGCAAAGGGCATGAACCTCACTTGGGCCTCCACCGTGGATCTGATGCCTGCTGGCTAAACTGGCCACATGGATATCACCGTTTACCACAACACCCGCTGCTCTAAATCCCGCTCCGCGCTGGCCTACCTCGCCGAACGTGGGCTCGACTGTAACGTGGTCGAATACCTCAAAACGCCGCTCACCGCCGCTGAACTCAGCGAACTGCTGGACCGCGCCGGCCTCAGCCCCCACGACGCAATCCGCACCCGCGAAGCCGAATACAAAGAATTGGGCCTCAGCCCCACCACCCCGCCCGCCGAGCTTATCGACGCCATGGTCGCACACCCTAAACTCATCGAACGCCCCATCGTCGCCACCCCGAAAGGCGTCCGCATCGCCCGACCGACCGAAGTGATCCAGGAAATTTTGTAACCCCTGTGCGCTGGAACGAGCGCGCAAAAAGCCCGGACCTTCACAAGGCCCGGGCGTTACGCGTGTGAGGTTACACAGACGTCCCCAACTCGATGCCGAGACCGGGCACGGAGTCAATGAGGTTGCGGGTGTAGTCCTCTTGCGGATTAGCGAAAATCTCATCGGCAGTGCCGAGTTCGACCAGCTTGCCCTGCTTCATCACGGCCACGTCATCGGCGGTCTGGCGGACCACCGCGAGGTCGTGGGTGATGAACAGGTAGCTAAGTCCCAGTTCTTCCTGGAGACTGGACAGGAGCTTCAGGATCTGGTTCTGCACCAGCACGTCTAGCGCCGACACGGCCTCATCGAGGATAATCACCTCAGGGTTCAGCGCGAGGGCACGCGCAACCGCGATGCGCTGGCGTTGGCCACCGGATAGCTCGTTCGGGTAGCGACGCATCGTGGACCGCGGCATCGCCACCATGTCCAGCAGCTCCGCGACGCGCTTTTCCCGCTCCTTACGCGACCCAACGCCGTGAACGGCCAGTGGCTCCTCGATGCAGCGGAAGATCGAATACATCGGGTCCAGGGAGCCGTACGGGTTTTGGAACACCACCTGCAGCTTGCGCCGCATATCAAAGAGCTCCTTAGAGTTCAGCGAGGTGAGGTCAGTGCCTTTGTACAGCACTTTTCCGGAAGTTACCGGCAGCAGGTTCAACACCATGTTGGCCACCGTGGACTTGCCGGAGCCGGATTCACCCACCAGCGCCAGCGTGGTGCCTTTGCGCAGATCGAAGGTGACGTCATCGACGGCCTTGAACTTCTTCTTGTCCCCCTTCGCACCTCGGACATCGAATTCCTTGGTCAGGTTCTCCACCCGGATCACCACCTCATCGGTGGCTACGTGCGGGGCAAGCAGTTCCTCCGACTCGATGCCGTGTTCCTGGGCAGAACGAATGCGGGCAGACGCCAGCGACGGTGCCGCCTTCACCAACCGCTTGGTGTAGGGGTGCTGGGGGTTTCGCAGAATCTGCAGCGACGGGCCAGACTCTACGACGCGCCCGCGGTGCATCACCACGAGGTGTTCCGCGCGCTCAGCAGCAAGGCCGAGGTCGTGCGTAATGAACAGCACCGCGGTACCCAGCTCCTTGGTGAGCCCTTCCAGGTGATCCAGGATGCGCTTTTGCACAGTGACGTCCAACGCGGAGGTCGGCTCGTCTGCGATCAGCAGCTTCGGGCGCGCTGCCATGCCGATTGCGATCAGGGCGCGCTGGCGCATACCACCCGAGAATTCGTGTGGGTACTGCTTAGAACGACGCTCGGCGTCGGGAAGCCCGGCCTCCTCGAGCAGCTCGGTGACACGCCCCTCCATCTCAGACCCCGGGACCACGTTGTTGGCCTTCAGGGATTCCTTGATCTGGGTGCCGATCTTCCACACTGGGTTCAGGTTGGACATTGGGTCCTGGGGCACCAGGCCGATGTCGGAGCCGCGGTGGGTTTCCATCTGCTTGCTGGACAGCCCAGCGAGGTCTTTACCTTCGAAGAGGATCTGTCCGCCGGTTACTCGCCCTGTTCCGGGGAGCAGCCCGATGATGGACATAGCGGTGGTGGATTTACCGGAACCGGATTCGCCCACGATAGCCACGGACTGGCCGGGATAAATCGTCAGGTTAACGCCACGCACGGCGTCGACGGTACCGGTGGAAGAGGTGAAGGAGATCTGGAGGTCCTTCAGCTCCAACAACGGAGCATCAGTGTTTCGGTCAGTCATGTCACCCTACTTCTTGCGGTTCTTCGGATCGAGCGCATCGCGGACGACATCGCCCATCATGATGAAGCTCAGTACGGTCAGTGCCAGACCCATCGCGGGCCAGAACAGCACCATGGGCTGGGTACGCAGCGAGGACTGCGCCTTGGAAATATCGCCACCCCAAGAGACGATGCTCGGTGGCAGACCAATGCCCAGGAAGGACAGCGTGGCCTCAGCCACGATGAAGGTGCCGAGCGCCACGGTGGCGTACACGATGATCGGCGCGGCAGCATTCGGTAGCACGTGGCTGGTCAGGATCTTCCAGCGCGACGCCCCCACCGCTCGGGCGGCGGTAACGAACTCTTCGTTCTTCACGCTCATCACAGCGCCACGGGTGATACGTGCGATATTGGTCCAGCCAAACAGGGCCAGAACGGCCACCACGGTGAAGATCGTGCGGTGTTCCTTGAACATCTGCATGACCACGATCGCAGCGAGCACCAGCGGGATCGCGTAGAAGATATCGGTGACACGGGACAGCAGCGTGTCCAGGAACCCGCCAAAGTAGCCGGCGAGTGCGCCGATGACGGTGCCGATCAGCACCACCAGCAAGGTGGTCAACACGCCCACGCTTACCGACGCCCGGGCGCCGTAAATCATGCGGGAGTAGATATCGCAGCCCTGGCGATCAAAGCCGAAGGGGTGGCCGGATTCAGGGCCATTAAGGGATTTGCTGAGCTCGCACATGCCAGGGTCGGTCGTGGTGAACAGCTGTGGCACCAGAGCTAGCGCAACCGCGATGAAGATCAATGCTGCGGATACCCAAAACAGTGGCCGGCGGCGGAGCTGGCGCCACGCTTCGCCCCAGACAGAAGAAGGTGCGGATTCGTCCGCGACGGCGTCGACCGCGCCGAGGCCGGTTTCGTCAGTTTCAGCGATGAAGTGTTCTTGGCCAGGTCGGGCCGCGAAAAAGGTGTTGTCGGTGTTAGACATAGCGAATCCTCGGGTCCAAAATGGCGTAGATCAGGTCAACGACAAGGTTGGCGAAAATGTAGACAATCACCAGCACGGTGGTGAAGGACACCACGGTGGCAGGCTCGCCTTTCACAATGGCCTGGTAGATCGTGCCACCAACGCCATTGATGCCGAAGATGCCTTCGGTGATAATCGCGCCGCCCATCAAAGCACCCAGGTCAGCGCCCAGGAAGGTGGCGACGGGGATTAATGAGTTACGCAGCACGTGACGACGAGTCACATCACTGCTCTTCAGGCCTTTTGCACGAGCGGTGCGCACGTAATCTGCGTTGAGGTTCTCGGACACCGATTGGCGCGTCAGGCGTAGCACATAGGCGAAAGACACGGCGCCCAAAACGATCGCGGGCATCAGTAGTGAAACGACATCCTCCCGCGATCCCACGGTGGTCGGTAGCCATTTGAGCTTCACGCCCACGACGAACTGGAATACGAAGCCAATGACGAAGGATGGCACTGCAATAACCAGCAGGGACAGCACCAACACGGTGGAGTCGAAAAAGCCTCCGCGACGCATACCTGCGATCACACCGAAACCTATGCCTAACACGGCTTCAAAGATCAGGGCCATCACAGCAAGTTTGATGGTGACTGGGAAGGCATTTGCCATTGCTTCTGCGACAGGACGTCCGGAGAATGTGGTGCCGAAGTCCAGCATGAAAATGCCCTTGATGTAGAGCAGATATTGAACGAGGAACGGTTTATCGAGGTTGTAATCCGCGCGGATTTTGGCAGCAGCTGCCTCGGAAAGACCACGATCGCCGCCGAGGGCCTGAACTGGGTCACCAGGCATCAAAAAGACGAGGGCGTAAATAAGCAATGTTGCTCCGAAGAAGACCGGGATCATCTGGAGCAAACGTCGCCCGACATAACGCAACATAAGGTTTCCTTGGGTAAAGGGGGCAAGTTCGCAAGATTAAGCGAAGCTAATCACTATATTTCAACACTTCACTAAAAATACCACGAGCCCCCAGTTCTGCTGCGGAGCATCACTCGGGGCTCAAGTTAGTGGGTACACTGAGGCGAAATATTACTTCTTGGTGATGTTCTGGTATTCCGGAACGGACTTCCAGTTGAACTTCACGTTGTCAACGTTCTCACCGTAACCCCCGGTGACGTTGGAGTACCACAGTGGGATGGAAGGCAGGTCAGTAAACAGGATCTCCTGAATCTGGTTGTACTTCTCGTTTGCTTCCTCAACAGACGCCGCTGCAGCAGCTTCCCTCAGCAGCTTATCCACCTCAGGGTTGGAGTAGTCACCATCGTTGGAGGAGGCGCCAGTAGCGTACAGCGGGGTCAGGAAGTTGTTCAGACCTGGGTAGTCTGCCTGCCAGCCGGTACGGAACGCGGTGGCGATGGTACGGTTGGTCACTTCGTCACGCAGGGACTTGAAGTCTGGGTAAGGTGCACCTTCGGCATCAATGCCCAGGGTGTTCTTGATGGAGTTCGCAGTGGCGTCTGCCCATGCCTGGTGGCCGCCGTCAGCGTTGTAGGCAATGGCGAACTTGCCGGTCCATGGAGAGATCTCGTCAGCCTTGGCCCAGAGCTCCTTTGCCTTCGCTGGGTCGTACTTCAGCACTGACGCGCCCTTGAGGGTGTCGGAGTGGCCATCGATCACTGGGGAGGTGAAGTCCGTGGCAGGAGTGCGGGTGCCTTCGAAGATCTTGTCGGTGATCTCTTCGCGGTTGATAGCAAGGGAGATCGCCTGACGACGCAGCTTGCCTTCCTCACCGGAGAAGTGCTCAAGCTTCTCTGGGATGGTGAAAGACTGGAAAATAGCTGCAGCCTGATTTACGCCACGGCCGTCGAGCTCGGTCTCGAACTGGGAGAAGGCGGAGTCTGGAACTGCATCCAGAACATCAAGGTTGCCGGAGAGCAGGTCGGCGTAAGCGGCATCCTGCTTCGGGTAGAAGGTGAACTTCACGCCGTCGTTCTTAGCCTTGCGCTCGCCAGCGTAGTTCTCGTTAGGAACAATGGTGATGGAGCTGTTGTGCTCCCAGCTCTCCAGCTTGTATGGGCCGTTGGAGACTGGCATCTCGCCCTGTTTCTCCATGTCATCATAAGCGGAGTCAGGCAGTGGGAAGAATGCGGAGTACCCGAGGCGCAGCTCGAAGTCGGAGGTTGGTTCAGCGAGTTCGACGGTGAAGGTCTTGTCGTCGACAACCTTCAGGCCTTCCATTTCCTTCTTGCCCTCTTCAAAACCCTTGATGGGTTCGAAGAAGTAAGCGCTCTGCAGTGAGTTCTCCATGGCGTAGTTCCACGCCTTGACAAAGTTCTCGGCCTTAACCGTAGAACCGTCAGAGAACTTCTGGTCTGCCTTCAAGGTGATTTTGTAGTTAGTGTCGTCGATCTTTTCAATCTTCTCGGCCAGCTCGTTGTGAACCTTGCCGTCGGTGTCATAGTACACCAGACCTGCGAAGATCATATCGATGACGCGACCGCCACCGGTTTCGGTGGTATTGGCAGGAATCAGCGGGTTCTGTGGTTCAGAGCCGTTGGTAAGCACGAGGCCGCCACCGGCACCAGAGCCAGAGTCGCTGGAGCCACATGCTGCCAGGCCAAATGCGAGGGCTGCCGCAGACACTGCAGCCAGGGACTTCTTCAAAATCATGAACTTTCCTCCATGGTGACATGGCTCCCGGGTTCAAGAGCCAGACCGAGCTGATTGCATGAGCGGGTCTACTAAATCAGCTACCCACGCCTAGAGTGACGCAGTTCATACCTGTTTACAGAATTAACTCATGCAACACAACTTCTTCCCTGAACTTTGCCACACTGCGCTCTGCATATGCAACCTCGTTAAATGCACTTTAGTTGAATTAATTCTTTTCTTAGCTTCAGGGTGCACCTAGGACTTTCCAACCTTTGCCAGTAGAAATCCAGACTTTCACCGGCAAAACACCATGACAAATCAACAATGACGGCCGCATAATATTCACCCCCGCTGGCCAGTCACCTGTTCAACAATCAACTATAAGGGTGAGGTCTACTGGGACTGATTGCGAAAGGAACTCCTCCTCTTGCACCGCCCACATGTCCCACCACTCCGCGAAATCTGGATCACGAGACAGCGCCCGACGCTTGCGTATGTGCGCAGCGCAATCGATCCGTACGCTAAGGGCAGGGCCACGCAGCCGAGCCGCAGCTACCGAAGCCGCAGTAACCGCCCCGACGCCTTCCACGATCAACGGCTCCCCGGGATCTAACGACACCCACTGGCCGGGCTCTGAAAGCTCCCAATTCCAGCGTCGAAAACCTGGCTGATCCAAACGCAGCACATCGCGCGCCACCATCTGCGCCCCCGCAGCAAGGCCCCACCAGCCCGGATAGAAGTCATCCATGTGCACGACACGCCAGCCCAGTTTGCAGCCCAGTTCAGTGGCATACGTCGTCTTTCCCGATCCCGAGCGACCATCGACCAAAATAGTAGGCGCTACCATTTAAGCCCCCAGGAAACGGAACTCGCCTACATACACAGCCACCACGATCGATAAGATTCCGCAGCATAAGGCCACTGCAAGCACCACCCAATCGATGAACGAGAGCGTCGATACGCGCGCATGCGACCGTGGCGTTTCCCCACCGAAACCGCGTGCTTCCATCGCCGTGGCCAGCTTGGTGCCACGCCGAATCGCGAGCACCAGCAGAGAAAAAGCCATTCCCAGAGCGCCCCGGATACGTCCCACGTCAGCCACTCCCCTCGCGCGACGCGCCCGTGCCAATGCCGCCCAGTCACGCTGGAAGAGAGTCATGAGCCGAACCCCTGCCACGCTGCCGATCACAAAGCGTTCCGGAAGTTTCCATACCTGCGCCAGACCGTCACCGAGTTCCGTTGGATCGATCCCGCGAGTCAACACGATCACCGGCAGGGCGACCGCGAGAATGCGGAGCATGATCGCAACAGCCAACTGCAAGGAATTGTCCGTGACATGGGCGAACGCGAAGGAAAAATACTCGTGGCCCTCCGGGCGACCGTACAGCGCCATCGATAGCCCCGCGATCGGAGTGGCAACGAAAATAGGCACAGCGCGCTTAAGCAACACCCACCAGCTCATGCCGCACAGGGGCGCATAGACCAAGATGAGGGCCAGCGCCACCGTGGCCGACACCCAGTCCACGCTCAGCAACAACGGTGTGGTGAACAGCAGCAACGCCCCCAGCCGAGTCACGGGATTAGTGTTTGCCAGGACGTTCACTTGCACACCTCGATCCTATGATCGCCGAGCAGCCGAATGTATAAGTCATCGTGGGTAATCGCGGCGACAGCAGTTCCGCTAGCTGTCAGTTCGCGAAGCAACTGCACCAGCTGCAAGAAGGTCCGCCGGTCCTGACCAAAAGTCGGTTCATCCAATATGAGCACCCGCGGAGTGCTCACCAACGCCGTCGCGACAGAAAGCCGACGTTTCTGGCCACCCGAGAGCGTAAACGGATTCGCGGCAGCCAAATGCGCCAGCCCTAACCGCTCCAGCAGCTCACCGGCTTTATCTTTAGCGTCTTGGGGCGCAGGAGGCAGCGAGGACCAGGGCCACCTACGCCCAGCACCGCGCGCCCGGGCAGCAAGCAGCATCTCCTGCTCCACCGAGCTGGTCAGAAATTGGTGTTCTGGGTCCTGGAATACAAACCCAATCCGCTGCGCGAGCGTCGCCGAACTCCACTTATGCGGCAGGCCGTTAAAACCGGTCACCGTCACTTCTCCCGACAGCGGTGGCAGCAAACCAGCCATCGTCAAAGCCAGGGTGCTCTTCCCGGCCCCATTTGCACCGGTGATCACCGTCGATGCTCCTTCCGGTAAAACCACAGAATGGGGTGCGCCAACCGGGGTGGACCATCCCACCACGAGGTCTTGAGTGCGTAGCGCGGGAGAGCCAGGGGGCACCAGCGATCCAGTCAGGGGCTCTGCCAGGTACCTTTCCGGCACCCACATACCCGCCTCGGCCAACTCGGTGCCGTGGCGGTCAAAGAGTTCGGGCAGTGGGGCGTCGTAAAGCAGCGTGCCTTCCTTGCTGATCACCAACCCCCGCGTTGCCACATCCAGCCACGTCGAAACTTGATGCTCCACCACAATCAGTGTGGCACCAGTCTCCGTAACCACATCCGCGATGGCCCGCTGCACGTCCCGAACTCCCTCGGGGTCCAGATTCGCCGTCGGTTCATCCAGAACGATGAGCCGAGCCCCCATCGCGATCACACCGGCCAACGCCAGACGCTGCTTCTGCCCGCCGGATAACTGTGCGGTCGGGTGGTCCAAGGGCAGATCCAAACCAACCAGCTGAAGTGCTTTCGGTACTCGCCGCCAGATCTCCTCGCGGCTGACACCGAGATTCTCGCAGCCAAACGCCACATCATCCCCCACGCGGGAGGCGATCACCTGCGAATCCGGGTCCTGGAGCACCATCCCCACCAGACCACGAGCCGCCGGATCCCGAACATCCAGGCCATCGACGGTCAAAGAGCCATAAAAATCACCCTCGTCGTCCCCGCCCAACACCCCGGCGATCGCGGTCAGCAACGTCGACTTCCCCGCGCCCGACTCACCCATAAGCAGCACGCGCTCCCCCGGCGCGATCTCAAAACTTATATCGTGCAGCGCGGGCTTTTTCCGGCTAGCGTGACGCCACCCAAAGCCACGCGCCATCACACCTGCGCCACGCATAGCGACGTTAAACCAGTTTTCGCTGTTCGCGTCCTGCCGCAAAGCGATCAAGGGCGCCAGTAGCCGCCAAAGCTCGCATCAGAATAAACCCGACCACACCGGCGAGGATCGCACCGGAAATAGTGAGGGAAATCAGGTAGATCAAGTTGAACGTCGCGCCCTTAGCTAGGTTGCCGAACACCAACAGCTCAATGACGAACGCACCCCACGCAGCACCGATACCAGCGGAAATCGAGTTAACAATATTGAAGTGTCGGTACGCGAAGATCAGGAACACCAGCTCAGCTCCCAAGCCCTGCGCGAGTCCTGACCAGAGTGTCTCAATTCCCCACTGGTTGCCCAGCAATGCCGAGACGATGGCGGCCAGAACCTCAACAAAAACCGCGGCACCAGCCTTGCGAATGATCAGTCCGCCGAGCACACCGCCCAGCAACCAAATACCTACCGCAACGCCACCAAATCCCGGAGTCAGCGCATTCATCGCCTCGTACCAGGCATATCCTGCTGAGTTCCATACGAAGAAAATGAGGCCGCAGGCCACGCCCAGTACAACGGCCACCAAAATATCAACAACGCGCCACTTAGCCACGTCTTTCCTCCCTCTCGCCGGCATTACCCGGATCAGGTGCTACGGTTCACACGTTTCGTGTATCTCAGCCTTCGTCGCGCGATTGCGCTCAGGCACCCGTGTAGTTCACTTTTATGCGAAAATTACTCTATCAGTCTTGGGAAGCAGCGTATTGTTCGCTCCCGGGTTCCCCGTCACTGCGACGCCATGTCACGACCAGCTCGTCTTTCGCGCCGAATCGCACCAGGTGCGATCCCACTACCTTCTCGAAGCGGGGGATCAACCGTTCCGGGGCCTCAATGTGGATAAGGAGGGTGGATTCGGCGGCAACGAGACTGACCTGAATGCGACCGTCGAAAGCCTTCTTGGGATTGTCGGCCTCTGCCCCTTCACCGATGAACGTGATGTTTCCGCAACCGTCGTCGCTGCTCCAGTGGCCTTCATTGGTTGCACTGAAGTGCGACACTAATTGCTTGGCGTAGCGTGCTGGGCGTGCGGTTGCTACCCGTGCTGTCGTCGTTGCGTGTACTTCTCCAGTCATGCACACAGTGTAGTAGGTTTGGGTAACCTAACCCTAATTATCGGGTGGTAGGCTCATTGTTTCCTCCTGGTTAACCGCACGAATCGCTGCCAGCCAGGGTAAGATGTGCGTTTGGTTTTGTTGCCGATGAAAGGGACGTGTGATGGCTGGCGGACTCGCTGCTTTGCTTGATGATGTCGCTGCGATTGCTAAAGTTGCCGCCGCCAACGTCGATGATGTCGCGGTCAATGCTGCGAAGACCAGCGCGAAGGCCGCTGGCGTGGTTGTTGACGACGCCGCTGTCACTCCGCAGTATGTGAGTGGGGTGACACCCGCCCGGGAAATTCCGATCATTTGGCGGATCGCCAAGGGTTCTCTGGTGAACAAGTTGGTGTTCATCCTGCCGGTAGCGCTCGCGCTGAGCGTGTGGGCGCCGTGGGCGCTGACCCCGATTTTGATGCTTGGTGGCTCCTTCCTGTGCTTTGAAGGCATGGAAAAGGTCATCGAGAAGTTCTCCGGAGATCACTCGCATGCCGCTTCTGTACAAACAGAGCCGCAGGATGAAAACAAGTTGGTGCGCAGCGCCATCACCACCGACCTCATTTTGTCCGCAGAAATCATGGTGATTTCCCTCAATGCCGTCACTGATCTCAGCTTCCCTATGCGCACCGCCGTACTCGTCTTGGTCGCCATCGGCATCACCCTCCTGGTATATGGGGCGGTGGGGCTGCTGGTGAAGATGGACGATATCGGCCTGCGGATGGCAGCGCGGGAGGATGCCGGCTCGCAGAAAATGGGCCGCGCGCTTGTCGACGCCATGCCCAAACTCCTCACCGCTATCGCTGTGATCGGCACCTTTGCCATGCTGTGGGTCGGTGGGCACATTGTGCTTGTTGGCCTCGCAGAGCTGGGATGGACACCGCTTTATGGCTTCGTCCACCACCTGGAAACCATGGTTCCCGCAGGCTTCCTCGCTTGGTGCGTTAACACCTTTTTCTCGTTGATCCTGGGCGCGGTGTGGGGCGGTATCATCGCCGGGATTGTCCATGTCACCCCACTCAAGCGATCCCACTAATTGCCCCCTAGGCAAAGAGCAGCAGGCTGATGGCCATGATCGCCATCCCGACGATCAACCCATAAATAGCAGCGTGGTGGCGCCCCGTCGCAACGGCAGTGGGGAGCAGTTCATCTATTGAGATGAACACCATGATTCCCGCCACGGCACCAAAAGCAATCCCTAGCGTCATCGGTCCGAGCAGCGGCAAGAGCAGCAGGAATCCCACCAGCGCGCCGATGGGCTCTGCCAATCCTGTAAGCGCCGCCCAAGTAAATGCGCGTTTGCGGGAACCCGTCGCCTGCCACATCTGGATCGCCACAGCGATACCCTCCGGGATGTTGTGAAGGGCAATAGCGGCGGCAGTCATAATGCCCATATTCCCGAGCTTCCGCACATCCACCCCACCGGCTTCATGCTGCTCAGGGGGGTTAACAACATCCGGCACAAGGCGGTCAATCAGGGCAATGAGCAGGACACCGCCGAAAAACGCTGCCACTGCAGCAGCCTCTCCCCTGTCACCAAAAGCCTCAGACAAATTCTGCGTCGCTTTTGGCACAATCTCCGCGAAGGATACCCACAGCATCACGCCAGCCGAGAAACCGAGGGACGTGGCCAGAAAGCGATCGGAAAGCTGCTTCTTTTTGAGCACGACGAGTCCACCGATGGCCGTCGATAAGCCCGCGGCTAGGGTGAGCGCAAACGCGATGAGGAGCTGAGTTGCCATAATGCCTTCACATGAAGGCAGAGAGCAATAATGATACGCAACTTCATTTTTGATATGGGTAGCCACGATAATCAGCTGGCTGCCGTCATGGCTTACTAAAGTCTCGTTTTCTAGAGACACACCCTCTCGCAGGAAACATCATTCAACACGTTCAACAATATAAAAACAGTTGATTTATCGCTTAACCTGCAGCGGGAAGCTCTTCCAGGTATCTTCACCCTCTTGAATTTCTCCTCTTCCATCAAAAAGTCCCTCGGTTTGGAAAAGGCCCAGACCACTGCTGATCAAACCCCAGCGAGATCCCCAGCTGCACCGGAAAATCCACCCCTCGACCCGATGTTCGTTATAAACGATTGCGTAAACCCAGCGATCATTGAAATACTCCGCGATGTTGTTGAGGGGCCAGAAATTGACGTGATTCACGGACACATCACTTTCGACGGTCACCTGCGCGTGTCTGCGGTCAACAATCTCGTCCGGAACGATATTCCAGTTCAAACGACCTTAGAAACTATCAATCGAGCAAACAAGCTGCTCGTGCCACTGAGTCAGATGCCTGCTGACCAGAAGTTCACTGCTATTTCTTTCAACTTTAGCGGCGGGCGCCTGCAGACGAACATGAAATACCCAGAGTAAATTCCACCTTTAAACGATAACGGTTGTGCAACAGACTCCAGATAGATGGGTTCGCTCTCAGCGAGCCGAAGTTGTGATCAGCGGCTAGCATTCCTTCAATCCGTTTTACCTAACATTTCAAGGACATTTTATGAAGCGCACCTTCGCCGCATTGGTGGTCAGCTCTGCCGCCATGCTACTACTAGCCGGATGCAACCCACTGGACAGTCTGCCCATCCCCGGCAAGGAAAAGAAGACCGAGGAAACCACCGCCGCTGCCGCCCCATCCCCCACCAACCAGCCAAGCACGACAAAGAGTACCCCCACTAGAACCTCCACGCCGAAGACATCATCTTCCAAAGAACCCACGTCCCGAGCGTCCACTCCACAGCCGACGCCAACTACGGAGAAAATGGATGCCAAGCTACGGGGCGCGCTGGAAGCTCTGCTCGAGCCAGACCTCACCAATCCGAAGACCGATCGCACGTCAGGCACTTTACACTTCGATAAAACCACTGGCGAACTTACTTCGATCACCAACTACAAGGTCAATGACGTACCAAAGGACGTTCCGGCAGAACGTCTGGATGAAGTTCGCACCAAGATCAAAGGCTGGAAACCAAAGGGCGTGGACAAGGTCCGCCTACTGGAATTCGATTTCGAAAACAACTTCATTAGCGCCGAGTATTTCGGCTAACCACCCAGCTGTTTCCCAGTCCGCGACGTCTTTTGGGCGTCGCGTTTCTGGGTTAAGTAGCAAAATGTGTGTCCGGTCGGCATTGCTGCTTCACTTCTGGGGGCTCTGATCACGGCCCCTGAAGTTTCTTACTAAAACCCGGGAAGCATTCCCCGGATCTCGGGCCGAAATTAGTGAAATAGCAGGTGTGAAGCCTAAAAGATCACCGAGACCCGGGGAACGCTTCCCGGGTTTTGCGGAGTTAAGCAGCACAAGGGTGCGAACCTGCGGTTCAGACTCCTTCGGGAGATACCTCACGAGCCTGCAGTATCGGTCATTGCGGTTGAGCTGACAACATAAGCATGGAAGGCCCGGAAGGTTGCTGCGTGTGTGTGATCAGCTTTGGTTTTGGTGGCCGAAGCGCCACCTAGTGGCGCCGTTGTTTTTGCTTTTGTCCCAGGCAGACGGGGCATCGGGGTCGGTTTTTGGTCACCGGAGTTAGGTAACCGCACCTGTTAGCACAGGTGCGGTATCACTCGCGGTATTGAACAAGGATTGTGCGTTTATAAGACCTCAAGCAATATAAAACATGCATTTGCATACCTTGACCAGGACCTATCGCGGACAACAGACACACTTTCTGCTACCTAACCCGCATTTCTCATGCATCGAAACCTCAGTCGCATCAGCGATTGAACTCACCTAGCCCTGGAAACTTTTGCAACCAAACCTTAAGCGGACACTTGGACAGCCTGACCACGGGCACCGATGGTTCCACCAGCGGGTCAGGACCTGTTTACCGGAAAAATCACAGTACAGGCCAACTAGCAGTGGATCCTCAGATCGTCTGCTAGTACGTGGCTAATAACTGCTCCCAATTCACCGAGACCGATAAACCAATTGGGATTGATGGTCCAGTTCGTCGATAAGCCACAGCAGACTTCCCTGACACCGACGGTTTCTCCTCACTGGAAATTCCAGTGCGGGAGCAACCTTCGGGAATCCTGCGGCGGACTACCGCAACTCGGTGAGCTTTGGGCTGTTAGCCACCGATCTTGAAGTCGCAGACATCGCCATCCTGCATGACGTAGTCTTTGCCTTCCATGCGCATCTTGCCCTGCGCTTTCGCTTCGGCGAGCGAGCCACACGCGTCCAAGTCATCGAAGGAAACGATCTCAGCCTTGATGAACTTCTTTTCAAAGTCCGTGTGGATAACACCAGCAGCCTGTGGCGCGTGGGAACCTTGTTTGATGGTCCACGCACGGGATTCCTTCGGCCCCGCGGTCAGGTAGGTTTGCAGCCCAAGGGTGGCAAATCCAGCTTTGGCTAAAGTAGCCAGGCCCGGCTCGGTCTGCCCAACGGATTCCAGCAGCTCCAGCGCTTCTTCCTCGTCTAGTTCCAGCAAGTCCGTTTCGGTTTTCGCGTCCAGGAACACGGCTTCCGCTGGCGCAACGAGGGCACGCAGTTCGTCCTTACGCGCTTCATCCGTGAGGACTTCCTCATCAGAGTTGAACACGTAAAGGAACGGCTTCGCGGTCATCAAGTGTAGATCGCGGACAAGAGTGAGGTCAATCTCGCCGTTCTTGGCTGCAGCGAACAGGGTGCGGTCGTCTTCCAGAATCTCCTGCGCGGTCTTCGCAGCAGCGACATTGTCGGCCAGCGACTTGTCCTTCTTCGCTTCCTTCTCCAGGCGTGGCAACGCCTTCTCAATCGTCTGCAAGTCCGCGAGAATAAGCTCTGTATTAATGACGGAAATATCGGTGGAAGGATCGACGCGACCGTCCACGTGAATAACGTTGTCGTCGGAAAATGCCCGCACAACCTGGCAAATCGCATCAGCTTCACGAATGTTCGCCAGGAAAGCATTACCCATGCCTTCTCCCTCGGACGCACCCTTGACGATGCCGGCAATATCTACGAAGGAAACGGTTGCTGGAAGGATTCGTTCCGATCCGAAAATCTCAGCAAGCCGGGTCAGGCGATGATCCGGAAGCTCGACTAGGCCAACATTCGGCTCGATGGTGGCGAATGGGTAGTTCGCTGCCAGCACATCGTTACGAGTAAGGGCATTAAAAAGAGTGGACTTGCCGACGTTGGGCAAACCGACGATTCCAAGAGTAAGGCTCACGGCTACTCATCCTAGCAAGCCTTCACGTGCGCCCCGGCTACCTGCCGACCATAATCCGCTAGAGTTTCGAGTGAGAAGTGCTACGACTTAGCTAAAGGAGAGTCACGTGAGCCCGGATGAGCACCACGATGATTCAGGTTTGCCACCCGTTGAGGACACCTCCTGGACTTTTGACGAACTCTCCTCTAGCGATCACATCGATCGCTCGCTGATCATCGCTGAGGGACTCAAGGAATTCGCTAGTTGGTGCCTGCGACTGCTCATCATCGCAGCAGCCACATACGTGACGTGGTTCATTGGCAAGCAGGTGTGGCAGGGTCTTCTACCGGTCACTTTCGCCATCATCGTCTGTTCCGTCCTCTGGCCCCCGACGCGAAGGTTGCGCCAAATCGGCCTCCCAGCAGGCGTGGCGGCGTTAACGACGATACTGGCCACCCTCGCCATCTTCGGCGCGGTTATCGCGGCGATGGCCCCAAGTATCGGTCGGCAATCCCAGACGCTGTACCTGCAGACCTATGAGTTGTTGCTACGCGCCCAGCTCACGCTTCAAGGACCGCCGTTCAATTTGGAATACGACGACCTGAACGATCTGTTCAACAGCGCCGTCACCTGGCTGCAACAACGCTCCGGCCAGATTGCTACCGAGGTGTTTTCCGGCCTCGGCACTATGTCAGTCGTGCTCGTCACGCTCGGCGTGGTCCTAGTGCTTACCTTCTTCTTCTTGAAAGACGGCGATAAGTTCCTGCCCTGGCTGCGCAACATCTCCGGCGAGCGCGCTGGCCTGCACCTCACAGAGTTACTGTCACGCATGTGGCAGACCTTGTCCGGCTTCATTCGCGCTCAAGCCATTGTCTCGCTTGTCGACGCCATCTGCATCGGAGCCGGGCTGCTCATCATCGGGGTTCCTATGGCCCTGGCTCTGGCAACCCTGACCTTCTTCGCCGGCTTTATCCCTATCGTGGGCGCTTTCGTGGCTGGCGCCTTGGCCGTGCTCATTGCGCTGGTGTCCTTGGGGCTGACCAAGGCGGTCATTGTGCTGGTACTAGTCGTTGCTGTCCAGCAGCTGGAGGGCAACATCTTGTCTCCGATGCTGCAGTCCAAAGCGATGAACCTCCATCCCGTGATCGTCCTGGTGTCAGTCACGCTCGGTGGCAGTTTATTCGGCATCATCGGCGCGTTCTTGGCGGTTCCTGTGGCTGCCATGATCGCGGTTTTCTTCCGCTACTTGAATGACATTATTGCGCTGCGCGCTGGGGAAAAGACCACTTCCGAAATTGAATTTGCCACCCAAGATCACGCTATGCAGGTGAAGTGGAGCGCGGAGTTTGGCCGGTTGTTCCGCGATGGCGGGTTGCCGCGCATGCTCGTGCCACGGCAAGCCGCAGAGCCGAACAAGCCTGCGGGGGCAGAATCGGAGGAGGAATCCACAATCTTAGGGCGAGCTGGAAAAATAACGACATCTATCGCACGTATGTTCCCCAAAATAGGGCGAAAATAGTTCCGTGTCCGGGCGGTGTGCCATGGTGAACACATGACTTCCACCATGGCGCTGTTCATCTTTCTCCTTCTTGGCCTCGGGATCGGCATAGTTTTAGGCTGGGCTCTGCGCAGCTCACGACCATCGGAGCGCGACCAGCAGCTCCTGTCTGCACTCGTCCGGGACGGCAACATAGACAGCATTTCCAAATCACTTACGCCGTTAGAGAAGGCCATGGGAACGCTGAGTGGCCAGGTTCGCGACATGGAGATTGAGCGTGCGGAAACTTTTGCCCAGCTGTCTGCGCAGGTTCAGGCCATGAACCGAACGTCCCTGATGCTTTCGGACCGAACCGATAAACTGGTCACTGCATTGCGCGCCCCACAAGTCAGGGGACGGTGGGGCGAGATGCAACTGGAACGGGTGGTGGAGCTTTCCGGGATGGTTAAGCATTGCGACTTCGACACCCAGGTCAGCACTGCCGACAACGCCGTTCGCCCCGATGTGGTGATCCGGATGTCAGATGGCCGCAACATTGTGGTCGATGCGAAGGTCCCTTTCCTCGCCTACCTAGACGCGCTGGACACCACAGATCCCGAAGAGCACCAGGCCCACCTACGCAGGCATGCCAATCACCTCCGGACGCATATTACGCAGCTGTCGGGGAAAAACTACGTGCGCCATTTTCAACCCACCCCTGAGTTCATCGTGTTGTTCGTCCCCGCCGATCCTTTCCTAGACGCTGCACTCTCGATCGACAACGAGCTACTGGAGTATGCCTTTTCACGAAACGTTGTGCTTGCCACCCCCACCACCTTGGTCGCGTTGCTCAGAACCGTCGGGTTGGGGTGGCAACACAGCGCACTGAGTGATACTGCTGCGGAAATCCAGAAACTAGGCAGTGAACTCTACCGACGGTTGGGCACATCGGCAGAACATCTCCATAAGCTCGGCACTTCCCTAAACAAATCCGTCGAAGTTTTCAACCAAACCGTGGCATCTCTTGACAGTCGCGTTTTCGTCACCGCACGTAAGCTTCACGAACTCGATGCGTTGCCGAACAGCGGGGGGCAGCCTCCCACCCTGCCCTTTGTAGACATGCGAGCGCGTGAACCACGTCAAACGCAAGAGTAAAAAGTGACGTTTTCGCTAGGAGCAGCCCGCGTTGTTTTCGCTATTTGACAGTGCGAGTCGGTAGACTTAACTCCCGTGTCTCACCTTTCCACAGCTACGCCACGCGTTCGCCGCTCCGCCCAGTCGTCAGCGTCCCGTGGGTTGTCGCTATGGACGGCGCTGTCTCTCTCGATCGCATGCCTGCTCACCGGACTACTGCTCAGTTTGAGCGCGGGAGAAATCTCCTGGATACATTTGGCTTGCTTTGGAGTGGGTGCCATCGGCACTACGGCATTTGTGAAGCACAGCGCGCTGTACCTCAACGTGGCTTCTCAGCCTCTGTTGTTCGGAATCATCACTCCCCTCACTTCCTGGCTTATCGCGCGTAGTGACCTGGCCGGTGATTCAGATCAGTTCTCCAAGACGATGCTGCTGTCATCGATTTATCCTCTCGCTGAACAGTTCCCGGCGCTCCTGGCCATCACCGCCGTAACAGTGCTCATGGCACTGTGGCGGCTTCATACAGCAAAGAAGAAATACCAAGCCAGGATGGCGCAGCTGCAGCGACAGCGGAGGATCGCTGCACGCAGCGAACGCCATAATCGGGAGACCACCACGCGTGTCCGCCGGGTGGCTAGTCGCCCGCGGCGCAGCGAGTTGGCCCCTGAGGAGCGAATCCCGTTCTCCGATCTGATCAAGGACGTCGACAAGCGCTCAGAGCGCCGTCGCCCACTACGCCGGGCACCACTTACGGAAACGGCCCGCACTGACCGTCCAACGCGACGCAATAATCCAGCGGCCTCAGGTGTGCCGAAAACAGAACGGCCGGCCCCGCGACGAGGCTCTCGCCCCGAGCAGAAGCCGGCGCATCGGTCGCTCAGTGACGACCTCTACAGCTAGCTAGCGCTTCTCGCGATTAGCTGGCCGCAGATCACGTGGCAGCGAGAAAACGATTTTCTCGGCAGCGGTGACTACTTCTTCCCTATCGTGGAAACCGAACTTCTCCAGGTGCTCCAGTACGTCACGCACCAGGATTTCGGGGACGGAAGCGCCGGACGTAATGCCGACGGTGGTGACCCCGTCCAGCCACTGCTCTTCAATTTGCGAGGCATAGTCGACCAGGTAGGAGGCTTGCGCACCATTTTGCAGGGCGACTTCCACCAGTCGCTTGGAGTTGGAAGAGTTCTGGGAACCCACCACGATGACGAGCTCACACTTCGGAGCGATGGCTTTCACCGCAACTTGGCGGTTTTGGGTGGCGTAGCAAATGTCGTCGCTAGGCGGATCGATGAGGTTCGGGAATTTTTCCTTCAGCTTGGTGACGATCTCCATAGTTTCATCCACGGAAAGCGTGGTCTGGGACAGCCACACCAGTTTTTCGTCTTCTCCGAAGGAAAGCTTGTCCACGCCTTCCACCCCGTCGACTAGGTGAACAACGTCAGGAGCTTCTCCCGCGGTGCCTTCTACTTCCTCGTGCCCTTCATGCCCAATGAGCAGGATTTGGAAGCCGTCGCGCGCAAATCGCTTGACCTCGTTGTGCACCTTGGTCACTAGTGGGCAGGTCGCGTCGAGGGTATTCAGGTTGAGCTGACGGGCCTCTTCGTGGACCGCAGGGCTTACGCCGTGAGCAGAAAATACCAAGTGCGCACCCTCTGGTACTTCGGTGGTCTCATCGACGAAAACCGCGCCTCGCTCGGCCAAGGTATCCACAACATAGCGGTTGTGCACAATTTCTTTGCGGACGTATACCGGTGCGCCGTATTTATCCAGCGCACGCTCCACTGTTTCTACTGCGCGGTCCACTCCCGCGCAGTAGCCGCGAGGAGCCGCCAGCAACACTTTTTTGGTCAAGGTTTGCGTCATGCTGCCTAGCGTACCCAGCTATGGCAGAAAAGGCCTAGAATTGCACTTAATTGTGTATGTTTCGCATAACGTTTGAGGGGGATAATGAGCGCGGCAACGACGCCGGATAGCCCGTGGCCGGTGCGGGAAGTAAACGCCAAGGTGAAGGCGTGGATTGAGAAGCTGGGCCATATTTGGGTGGAGGGTCAGCTCACCCAGGTTAATGTGAAGCCGACGTGGAAGCTTTCCTATTTAACGCTTCGGGATCCGGAGGCTGAGGCGAGCGTGCAGCTGACCTGCCCCACCAGCTTGATCCAGGGCTTCCCTAGTCCGCTGAAGGATGGCGACCGTGTGGTGGTCTATGGCAAGCCCGCGTTTTATGCTGGGCGCGGTTCGTTTTCCCTGTGGGTGACGGATATCCGCGCAGTGGGCGTCGGCGAGCTGCTCGCGCGTATCGAACGGTTGCGGCAGCAGCTCGCGAGCGAGGGGCTTTTCGACGCCGATCGCAAGAAGCCGCTCCCCTTCCTCCCGAATCGGGTGGGCCTCATCACTGGCCGTGGTTCTGCCGCGGAACGCGATGTGCTGGCGGTATCGCAATCTCGTTGGCCCGAGGTGCAGTTTGAGGTCATAAACACGGCGGTGCAAGGGGCCAGTGCAGTTCCGGAGATCATTGAAGCGTTGGAGAAGCTGGATGCCAACCCTGCTGTGGATGTGATCATTATTGCCCGAGGTGGCGGTTCCGTGGAGGACCTGCTTCCGTTTTCCGAGGAAGCACTGCAGCGGGCAGTCGCTCAGGCAACCACTCCGGTGGTATCCGCTATTGGACACGAGCCGGATAACCCGGTGCTCGATAACGTGGCAGATCTGCGCGCGGCAACCCCAACGGATGCTGCGAAGAAAGTGGTTCCTGACGTGGCCGCTGAGCGCCAACTCGTTGCCGAGCTGAGGTCTCGAAGTCGCGCCGCGCTCCGTGGCTGGGTAGAGCGAGAGTCGCGAGGTTTAGCGAATATTCGCAGCCGCCCGGTGCTGGCCAACCCGCACTCCCTTATTGAAGTGCGAGCAGAAGAAATCGCGCGGGCTGTGAAGTATCTGCGACGAGAAATCACCACGGCGCTCAAGTCCGCCAAAAACGAAACTGCCGCACTGCGTGCCCAGATCAGCACGCTCGGCCCAGCGGCTACCTTGGCACGAGGCTATGCCGTAGTGCAGGTGGTGCCGCGTGATGGGTCCCCAGCCGAGGTCGTCACCACGGTGGAGCAGTCTCCCCCGGGCAGCCAACTCCGGATCCGGGTCGGTGATGGTGCCATCGTCGCCGCTGCAATGTCTGCACAGAAATCAAATTAGGAGAAAACTCGCATGAATACTGACGTTATTGGCTCTGGTGCCGCAGGTAACAACGCTTTTCCGCCCGTGGAATCGCTGAGCTATGAAGCTGCTCGTGATGAACTCATTGAGACGGTCAAGATTCTTGAACTCGGACAGATGGGGCTAGATGAGTCTCTCAAGTACTGGGAACGTGGCGAGGCGCTAGCCAAGCGCTGCGAGGAACATCTCGCGGGCGCATCACGACGCGTTGAAGCGGCGCTTGGGAACGTAGAAAACTAGTTGCTGCCTTTGCCAGGCAGTGGCTCTGCTTGCAGGGTATTCCGGGCGATAGTCTCGAATTCAGCGGGGCCTGCTGTTCCCGAAAAAATGAGCCGGACATCGCCTAGGTCAGCAGCCCAAACGTCACGCACGTTCTTTTCCTGGGAGGTATAGATTCGGAACTCCTGGCCGTCGATAAGCTGCGCCTGCTGCTCCGTACGTCCGTGCTCGTCTACGTCCTGCACCGCCTTGTCCAGCGGCTGGTCAGTCTGCATGAGCTGCAGATAAGCCCCCTCCTGGGTAACCCAACCGACCACGGTCGCCGGTTGCTTGTTCACCGTGGTGCGACGTGCGGAGTTCGTAGTCCACCCCTCCGGAGTCTCCGGCAGGCGCAACGGAAAATTCATCGCGCGTGCTTCCATACTGAAAATCTGCGTGGCATCCACCTTCTGAACCGGGCCGTTTTCCGGCGTCCCACGGTCGAAGCTACACATCCCGGTGAAGGCCACCATCGGCACCATCAATCCGACAACCACCAGCAACGACACCACGATGTCGCGAGAATCTTGAAAAATACGAGGTTTCTGATCAGCCACGGAAAACAGTATGGCAGATCGACAACCACGATGGTGAACTGTGTCCACCCACCTAACGTGATGCACGACTCCCCTCATAAGGTGGTGGAAACCAAACACAGACACCGAAAACTTTGGAAGAATAGACACATAGCCGTTTGTTATGACATCTAGCAGCACTGGTGTTTAGCAAAAGACTGCATCTACATCCAAATAAGCCACGTGGAGGCCTTGTCAGTATGAATAACCCGGAAATCCCAGATCGTAACCTAGCAATGGAGCTCGTCCGTGTCACGGAGGCTGCAGCATTGGCCTCTGGCCGCTGGGTCGGTCGCGGTATGAAAAACGAGGGCGATGGCGCGGCTGTCGACGCTATGCGCCAGCTGATTAACTCGGTGAATATGAAGGGTGTCGTCGTCATTGGTGAGGGCGAAAAGGACGAGGCCCCAATGTTGTTCAATGGCGAAGAAGTCGGTACCGGCTTCGGCGCTGAGGTGGACATCGCTGTTGACCCTGTGGACGGCACCACGCTGATGGCAGAAGGTCGCCCAAACGCTATCTCCGTTCTGGCCGCTGCTGAGCGTGGCACGATGTACGACCCATCGGCAGTCTTTTACATGAAGAAGATTGCCGTTGGCCCGGAGGCCGCCGGCAAGATTGATATCACCGCTCCTGCGCTGCACAACATCGAGGTTGTGGCTAAGGCAAAGGGCATTGCAAAGTCCGATGTCACCGTGGTGGTTCTCGACCGTCCCCGTCACGTCGACCTCATCAAGGAAATCCGCGAAGCTGGCGCGAAAGTCCGCCTGATTTCTGACGGTGACGTGGCTGGTGCCGTCGCCGCCGCCCAGAACTCTAACTCTGTGGACATCATGATGGGCACCGGCGGCACCCCAGAGGGCATCATCACCGCCTGCGCCATGAAGTGCATGGGTGGCGAGATCCAAGGCATGCTGGCACCGAAGGACGACGCAGAGCGAGAAAAGGCTATCGCTGCTGGACATGACCTTAATCGAGTCCTGTTCACCAATGACCTCGTCTCTTCCGACAACTGCTACTTCGTCGCTACCGGTGTGACCAACGGCGACATGCTGCGTGGCGTGTCCTACCGCGCTAACGGCGCAACCACCCGTTCTTTGGTCATGCGTTCCAAGTCCGGCACGATTCGCTTCATCGAATCCGTCCACCAGCTCCAGAAGCTGCAGGAATACTCCGTGGTGGATTACACTCGCTAAGCCGAGCTCTTGCTTAAACCCGTCACTTCGATGACGGGCTTTTAAGTTTCTTTGACTATCTGGGGTTAAGGGACAAAATGTGCGTCCGGTCGGGCGTTTTTGTGTTGTTACTTCACCCCTGGGGGCGCTGATCACGGCCCCTGAAGTTTCTTACTAAAACCCGGGAAGCATTCCCCGGATCTCGGGCCAAATATAGTGAAATAGCAGGTGTGCAGCCTTAAAAATCACCGAAACCCGGGGAACGCTTCCCGGGTTTTGCAGGGTTACGTAACACAATTTGCCCCTTAACCCCAGATTGTTCCGCAGTCCCGTAGGGTTCCCCAATCCTGCGACGCTTCATCGGCGCATCAGGTTTGTTGCCACCCGTTACCCCTGTTAGCCGAGGCCATTTCCACTCCAAAAACTGAGACCCCGGTCATAATTGCAAATTAATGCCCCACTCGTCCACACCGGCTGAGGTTTTGAGTCATACTAGAGGAAGTGGCTTGGATACGCACGTGTCCGGCCAGATGTTATATCCATGTGTTATATCCATCGACAAAAGGTGAAATATATGACTGAGCAGGAATTCCGCATCGAACACGACACCATGGGCGAGGTCAAGGTCCCTGTCAACGCTCTGTGGCGCGCCCAGACCCAGCGCGCAGTGGAGAACTTCCCAATCTCCGGCCGTGGCCTGGAGGCACAGCAGATCCGCGCTATGGGTCTGCTGAAGGCCGCTTGTGCGCAGGTAAACAAGGACAAGGGCCTGCTGTCTGATGAGTTCGCGGATGCCATCATCGCCGCTGGTAAGGAAATCGCAGAGGGTAAGCACAACGCTGAGTTCCCGATCGATGTCTTCCAGACCGGTTCCGGCACCTCCTCCAACATGAACACCAACGAGGTCATCGCTTCGATCGCGAAGGCAAACGGCGTGGAGATCCACCCGAACGACCACGTCAACATGGGCCAGTCTTCCAACGACACCTTCCCTACCGCCACCCACGTGGCTGCCACCGAAGCTGCCGTCAATGACCTGATCCCAGGCCTGAAGGTGCTGCACGCTTCCCTGCTGAACAAGGCGAAGGAATGGAAGGACGTCGTTAAGTCCGGCCGCACCCACCTGATGGATGCCGTTCCTGTGACCTTGGGCCAGGAGTTCGCTGGTTACGCACGTCAGATCGAGGCTGGCATCGAGCGCGTTGAGGCCACCCTCCAGCGTCTGGGCGAGCTGCCAATTGGTGGCACCGCAGTGGGCACCGGCCTGAACACCCCTGCTGACTTCGGTGCGCTGGTCACCGAAGAGCTGAAGAAGCTCACGGGTGTGCAAGAGCTGCGTGAGGCCAAGAACCACTTCGAGGCACAGGCTAACCGCGATGCGCTCGTCGAGTTCTCCGGCGCGATGCGTACCATCGCGGTATCCCTGAACAAGATCGCTAACGACATCCGCTGGATGGGTTCCGGCCCGCTGACCGGCCTGGGCGAGATTCACCTCCCAGACCTGCAGCCTGGTTCCTCCATCATGCCGGGTAAGGTCAACCCAGTTCTCTGTGAGACCGCAACCCAGGTCGCAGCTCAGGTTGTTGGTAACGACGCCGCTGTGGTCTTCGGTGGTTCCCAGGGCGCGTTCGAGCTGAACGTTTTCATTCCGCTGATGGCACGTAACGTCCTCGAGTCTGCACGCCTGCTGGCTAACACCTCTCGTGTGTTCGCAGAGCGCCTCGTCGACGGCATCGAGCCAAATGTGGAGCGCATGCGCACCCTGGCTGAGTCTTCCCCATCCATCGTTACCCCGCTGAACTCTGCGATCGGCTACGAGGCTGCTGCGAAGGTCGCCAAGACTGCGCTCAAGGAAGGCAAGACCATCCGCCAGACCGTGATCGATCTCGGTTTCGTTGACGGCGAGAAGCTGACCGAGGAAGAACTGGACAAGCGTCTGGACGTCCTCGCAATGGCAAACACGGACCGCGATAACTTCTAAGTCCCACACAACTAATGTCGGATGCGCTCAGTGCGTATCCGGCATTGTTATTTTTTGTGGTCTGCTGTGACCCCAAAGGTCATTTCAGCCAGGATCTTCGCCTCTGATTCTTTGAGGTAGCGCGTCAGCACCGTGGTTGCCTTGTCCACGTTTCCTTTCACGAGGGCAGAAAGGATCTCCCGATTACGCTCGATGAAGGGACGGTGCATTTCTTCAACGCTGGCAGCTGCCAAGAATGCTAGGCGGGCATGCGCCATGACCAAGGTGAGGTTGTCATTAAGCCGAGGAATGCCCGCGAGCGAGACCAGGTGGTGGTGAAAGCTGTTGTTATGGGTGCCAACCTGCGCCCAGTGCCCGGCGCGAGCTGCTTGTTCCGCCGCAGTGATGGCTTGGTTCATGCCGCGAAGTGCCGCTTCAGTGCGGGACACATCGAGACCGAAATACTGCAAGGCACCGAGTTCGATGAAGCGTCGATAGGCGAAGAGCTCAACGATATCGCGGGCACTAAGAGACCTGACGAATACGCCCCGGTGAGGGATTTGTTCGATGAGGCCGTCGCGCGCAAGGAGGCGGAACGCTTCCCGAAGTGTGTTGCGCGACACGCCAAGCTCGGTGGCGAGTGGGATCTCCAGGATTTTTCCACCCGGAGAGAACTCGCCAGAGAGAATCTTGTCGGTGATACGCTGCGCCAGCTGGATCGGGGTCGCTTTCATGGCTCTATGTTAAACAATTTTGCGACGTTCGTCACACGTGTTGCATTAAATTGTTCGCCCCCGTTTCTTATTGTGCCCTACGCCACACTCGAGCTATAATGGCGCCAATTTGTTCAACAAGAGGAAGGGGATCGGTAGTGATGAGCCCATCTTTAGCACAATCGGCCGCGAGTGCCACCACCCGAAGCGCCATCCTGGGCGCCATCTTCCTCATGGCCACGAGTGCCATCGGCCCGGGTTTCCTCACCCAGACCGCGGTTTTTACCGCTCAGCACGGGGCGGCTTTCGCCTTTGCCATCCTGGTGTCGATCATTATCGACGTTGCGGTGCAGATGAATGTGTGGCGCGTTATCGGCGTCAGTGGTTTGCGCGCCCAAGAGCTGGGTAACCGGGTAGTGCCCGGTTTGGGGTGGGTGCTCGCTGCGTGCATCGCCATTGGTGGCTTGGTCTTTAATATCGGCAATATTGCTGGCGCTGGTCTGGGCACCAACGCCATGTTTGGGGCTAACCCAAAGATCGGTGGCACCATCACCGCGGTCTTGGCCATCACGATCTTCCTGGTCAAACGGCTCGGCGCGGGGCTGGACAAACTGTTGGTCCTCCTCGGGCTCGTCATGATGGCACTGACGCTATACGTCGCGATTGTTTCCCATCCCCCGGTGGGCCAAGCTCTGAAGAATTCGGTGCTTCCGGAAGAGGTCAGCATGCTCACCATCACGACCCTGGTTGGCGGCACGGTGGGAGGGTACATCACTTTTGCAGGAGCGCACCGCATGCTGGATTCCGGCAATTCTGGGGTGGAACATGTGCATGATGTGGCCAAGTCGTCTATCACCGGCATCTTGCTTACCGGCGTGATGCGCGTGCTGCTGTTCCTCGCGGTGTTAGGGGTAGTTGCTGGTGGCGCGGTGCTGGATACGAAGAACAACCCTGCCGGTCAGGCATTTGAGATCGCTGCCGGGGAACTCGGGCTGCGGTTCTTCGGTGTCGTGCTTTGGGCTGCGGCACTATCGTCCATTATCGGCGCAAGCTACACATCTGCCACGTTCCTCGTTAAAGGTGGGGCCGACAGTCGCCGCACACAAAACATCATCACCATCGTGTTCATCTTGCTCAGCTGCACAGCTTTTGTCATTCTGGGCACCGCCCCGGCCACCCTCATGGTCTTCGCGGGCGCTTTCAACGGGTTGGTCCTCCCTGTCGGCTTCAGCGTGGTGTTGTTTGTGGCGTTGTTTCGCAAGCAGGATCTACTCCACGGGTACCGCTACCCCACGTGGCTCATCGTGGTGGGGCTCGCCGGATTGGCTATCGCGTGGTATTTGGCTTGGGTGTCTGCCGACAAGGCCTTTGCCCTGTTGTTTTAGCGGATTGAGGAGCGTTAACAGTGTTTGATCTCAATAGCGATCTGGGAGAAAGTTTCGGTGCTTACACCATTGGCGGTGATGCTCAAGTTCTTGACCTGGTATCGAGCGCCAATGTTGCTACCGGCTTCCACGCCGGGGATCCGTTGGTGATGGCGCAAACGGTGGCAATGGCCGTCGATAAGGGCGTGCGTGTGGGGGCGCATGTGGGTTACCGTGACCTCGCGGGGTTCGGCCGACGCGAGATGGAGTACGATCCTGGGCTGCTCGCCGCAGAGACGACGTACCAAATCGGAGCGCTCCAAGCGATCGCGCGGGCGCAAGGCACTGCGGTGACGTATGTGAAACCTCATGGCGCGTTATATAACCGCATCGCTCATGACAGCGTGCAGGCCAGCGCAGTTATTCAGGGCATTAAGGACGCAGATCCCACGCTGAAGCTGATGGGGCTGGCTGGGTCCAGTGTCCTCCGCTGGGCGCAGGAGGCTGGGCTTGGGGTCATCGCAGAGGCGTTTGCGGACCGAGCTTACACTGCGGGCGGAACGTTGGTCCCGCGCTCGACGCCCGGCGCCGTCCTTCACGACGCCCAAGCTGCCGCGAGCCAGGCCGTCAACCTGGCTCTGGGGGAACCCATCACCGCCATCGATGGCTCGAGGATCCTCGTGGCGGCAGAATCTCTGTGCGTCCATGGGGATAATCCCACGGCGCTGCTCCTGATCAAGGAAATCCGGGCGGCGCTGGCTGCCGAAGGCATTGAGGTTGGCCATGCTGATTAAACCGTGTGGCGATCAGGCCCTGATCGTCGATGTCACCGAAGACGACGCCGAGGCTACCGGGCTCAGCCTGTTGCGCACTGTCCTACGCTTGCACGACATCGTGGCATCGTGGCGCACGCCTGGGGTTGTGGACTTGGTCCCAGCCTCGCAGACACTGCTGATCATGCTCGATACCTCACGGCTGCTCCCGACGGACATGAAGCGCATGCTGCTGGAATGCGACCTCACAGCAGCCCCCGCAGCAACAGCTCGCAGCAGCCAAGACGTGACCGTGCCAGTGCGTTACGACGGCGCAGACCTGCATTCGCTAGCTGAGACTTTGGGCTGGTCCCCGGAAGAGCTGGTGCGCCGCCACACAGAGACGCATTGGACAGCCGCATTCGGCGGCTTTTCCCCTGGTTTCATGTACCTCGTACCCGATGCTGTCTGGCCTACGGTGCCACGTCTTGAGTCGCCTCGTGCGTCGATCCCTGCTGGCGCAGTGGGGCTGGCCGGTGAGTTTTCCGGTGTTTATCCCCAAGCGTCCCCTGGTGGCTGGCAGTTGATTGGCACGACGGACAATGTTATGTGGGATCCCCACAGGAAGGACAGGCCTGCAGCAATTTGCCCTGGCGATACGGTCAAATTCGTGGAGGTCACCCCGTGTTCAAAGTGATTAATCCGGGCGCCCATACAGTGTTTCAAGATGTGGGCAGGCATGGACTTGCGGGCACAGGAGTATGCCCTTCGGGCAGTTTTGATCGAATGAGTGCCGCCCGCGCCAACCACGCTATGGGCAACGACCCACGAGCCACGGTGCTTGAGTGTTTAGTCGGTGGCCTTGTGTTGGAAGCGCTGCAGGCCACTCAATTTATTGTTTGCGGGGTGCGCTGCCCCATTGTTATTTCTGGCGTGGACGGCCGGGTTCGGCAGAGCTACTCCAACACCATCATTGATCTAGAGGCCGGGGAACGGCTCGACATCGGCACTGCGGAGTCGGGCATGCGCGGCTATCTTGCCATTCGCGGAGGCTTTGCTGCCGAATCCGTCCTTGGTTCCCGCGCCACGGATATCATGTCCGGACTCGGTCCTGCACCGGTGAAGGCAGGCGACGTTCTGTTGGCAGATTCACTCATCGCGGAAGCGGCGTGGTGGCCGACGCTGCGCCAGCTCCCCACCCTGTGGCCGTTGGAAGAAGTACAGACCTTATCCGTGATCCTGGGGCCACGCGCTGATTGGTTCACCGAAGATTCGATCACCGATTTTTTCAGCCAGACCTACCAGGTGAGCCCGCAGTCCAATCGGATTGGTATCCGGTTGGAAGGCAGCACGCCATTGACCCGCGCCGTCTCCAGAGAATTGTCCAGCGAGGGCATGGTACGTGGCTCCATCCAGGTTCCTCCGAATGGAATGCCCGTTATTTTTGGGCCTGACCATCCAGTAACCGGGGGTTACCCAGTGATTGGGGTGTTGACCCGACGTTCTTCTGATTACTCCGGTCAAATCGCTCCGGGCGAGTCCGTTCGGTTTCAACGTGCCACATAGCGTGGCCCGCGTCACTAGATCGAGACACACACGTTAAGTTCACCGAATGCAAATCTTTACTCAGTGCAACTAAGCGTCTAGATTTGTAGCTATGACAACTAATCTTCGAGAACAAAAGCGCCGAGCAACCCTCGCCGCAATCGAAGAGCACGCAACTTCCCTGGTATCCGCACGCGGATACCACGACGTCACCATCGAAGATATCTGCGCAGCGGCGAACATCTCTCGTCGCACCTTCTTCAACTATGTCGACTCCAAAGAAGCCGCTGTGCTCGGCAGCTACCCCGTCCCACTCACCGATGCCGAGTCGGAAGAGTTTATCTCACAACGCCATGAGGACCTCACCCGCGCGCTGCTTGATGTCAGCTATCGAATGTTCACCACGCAGGTAACAAATTCCGTGTCGCCGGGTGAGCTACTACGGCGTCGTAAAGCAATATTGCGTACCACTCCCGAACTGTCAGTCAACAGGTTGGCCGCCTTCGGCCTGATCCATGACAGCCTCGTGCGGACCGCAGCCAGCTATCTCGAGCGCTACGACGACGCCCGCCGCCTCCCGCATCTCACGCCTGTTGCAGAGGCCCGCACCATCGTCGGCATCGTCCACGCCGCCCTCCACATTGGGACCAAAGAATGGATGGCTGAACCATCCGCTCAGCTCGTCGACCTCCACCGCCAGTGCCATGCCGCGCTAGACAATTTCCGCCAACTAGCACGCTCGAAAGGAGCACACCATGACTGAAGCACCCCGCATCAAGTTCATCATGGGCGCTCTCATGACAGCCATGCTCATGAGTTCCCTCGGCCAGATGATTTTCGCCACCGCACTGCCCACCATCATTGGTGACCTCGGCGGCGTCAACCATATGTCTTGGGTGATCACGGCGTTTTTGCTGGGGCAGACGATTGCGCTGCCGATTTTCGGTAAGTTAGGCGACCAAATCGGACGAAAAGGGCTCTACCTCTTTGTTGTGGTGTTGTTCATGGTCGGCTCCCTCATTGGTGGCCTCGCTACCTCGATGAGCGTTCTTATCTTGGCCCGCGCCCTCCAGGGTGTCGCTGGTGGTGGCCTCATGATCCTGTCCCAGGCCATCACCGCAGAGATCGTCAGTGCGCGTGATCGCGGTAAGTATATGGGCGTTATGGGCAGCGTTTTTGGGCTTTCCTCCGTACTCGGCCCCGTCCTCGGAGGTTGGTTCACTGATGGGCCGGGGTGGCGCTGGGGCCTCTGGCTCAACATCCCACTGGGCCTGTTCGCACTGCTCGGAGCGATTTTCTACCTTCGGTTGCCTAAACGCCACCCCTCGGGCCGGTTTGATTTCCTCGGCTCGCTGGTGATGATGATCGCCACCACTTGCCTCATTTTGTTTGTCACCTGGGGCGGAAACGAGTACGAGTGGGGATCACCGCTCATCCTGGGACTGATCGCGGGAACCGTCGTTTTTGGCGCCTTGTTTGTTCTCGTCGAGCTGAAGGTAGCCGAGCCGATCGTGCCGATTCAGCTGTTCCGGAACCGCAACTTCGTCCTCACCACCCTCTCGGGTCTGGGCATTGGTGTGTTCATGTTCGGGGCGCTTGGCTACCTACCGACTTACCTGCAAATGGTGCATGAACTCACCCCAACCAATGCTGGTCTGATGATGATTCCGATGATGGTTGGCCTCACGGGCACCTCCATCGCGGTGGGCAACTGGGTCTCCCGCACGGGGAAGTACAAGAATTACCCCATCATCGGGTTGCTGATTGTGGCGCTCGGCCTGTATCTGCTTTCCACGTTGCACGCAGACTCGCCCCTGGTCACCGTGGGCGGTTATTTCTTCGTTTTCGGTGTGGGGCTTGGCTGCGCTATGCAGATCCTGGTGCTGATCGTGCAGAATTCCTTCCCGATTTCCCAGGTCGGTACGGCAACAGGTGCGACGAACTTCTTCCGGCAGATCGGTGGTTCCCTTGGGGCTGCACTCGTCGGCGGTATCTTCACCGGTAAGCTCAGCGATTCCCTGCACACGGCTATCCCTACTGCTTTGCAGAGCATGGGGCCGGCCGGCGCTCCATTCGCCGAGGCGTTTGCGACGGGCACCGAGAACCAGCGCCTCACCCCCGCCGCCGTGACGCAGCTTCCCGACGCCCTGAAGGTCGCCATCCAGGTTGCCTACAACGATGCCCTGACCCCGGTATTCTTCCTCCTCATGCCACTGGCTGTGGTGGCAGCACTGATCGTGGTGTTCGTGCGCGAGGAGAAACTGAGGGAAACGGTGTAAGGCTATTCGTACCGCAGGGCTTCGATGGGGTTCATCTTGGCGGCTTTGGCCGCTGGGTAGTACCCGAAGAACAAGCCGATTCCCATGCAGAATAGCAAGGAAATGATCACGGCTGCTGGTGGCGGGAACACGAACTGACCGAGCATGGTGGCGCCGATCATGCCGAATACCGCACCAAGAACGACGCCGATGAGGCCACCGATGAGGCAGACAATCATCGCCTCAATGATGAATTGGACCTTGATATCACGGCGACGTGCCCCGAGCGCCTTGCGAACACCGATTTCTCGGGTTCGCTCGGTCACGGTGATGAGCATGACGTTCATGACGCCAATACCGCCGACTAGGAGGGAAATTCCGCCAATCGCCGCAACCGCAAGGCTGATGCTGTTGAGAACTTGGTTGATCGATTCCATGTCCTTTTTGTTGTCGACAACCTTAGCCATGTATTGATTGTTGCCTTGGTAGGCACGATCAAAGTAGGTCTGCAGCTCGTCCCTCACGGCTTCCTTGTCCACGCCTTGCGCAACCCGGAAACTTACTTCGGAGTAGGCGTTCTCAACTGACGGCACGCCATCGTCCCGAGGGAAAAGCTGTTGGATCGGGTAAGGTACGTACACCGTCGCCTGCTTTGAACTACCCACCAAAAGGCCACCCTTTTGTTCTCCGGAGACACCGATCACAATGAAGGACGCGGTTCCGGCGTCGTTCCGGAACCGAACTTCAGATCCAAGTGCTCGGTCAACGTCATCTTTAAAAAGGTCAGAGAGCAGCTTCGGGGAAATGATCGCAACGTGTCGCCCCTCGGTCACGTCTTGCTCAGTGAGCCCTCGCCCCGAGGTGATCTGGATGCCAGAAAGTCGCAGGTAGTCCTCATTCACAGGGCTCACGGCAGCTTTCACAGTAGGCGGAGCCAAGGTGTCCATGGAGGTTTCCACATCCCCGAGCCCACCGGCGTAGCCACTGTAGCTCACTCCGGTAATTTTGTCCCCGAAGCGTTCTTTGACCCCCGACACCTGCGAAGCAGTGATGAGTGCATCTGCATCCTTTACTTCTGCACCGCCGAAGAAATAGTCACTTTGCGAGTCTTCAGCCGCTTTGCGGTTTTGTACTTGAACCTGCAGGTTATTGAGGCCCAGCGAATCGAGACTGCCGAGAGTTTGGGTTTTTAGGGCATGTCCAAGCGTCAGAATGGTAATCACGGACATAATGCCGATGATGATACCGAGCAGGGTCAGCATCGACCTCATTTTTCCGGTCTTCATACTGCCCAGTGCGAGCTCAAGCGCTTCTCTCAGTCGCATCACAAGCCTCCTTCCGTGATGAGTCCGTCTCGCATGGTGACAACGCGAGTTGTTTCAGCCGCGAGCTCCGGGTTGTGGGTAATCAACGCGATTGTGGCGCCTTGTTCATTGTTGAGTCGGTGGAACAAGTCCATGACCATTCGTCCAGTCTCGGTGTCCAGGGCGCCGGTGGGCTCGTCGGCAAGGATGAGGTCTGGTTTGTTGGCCAGGGCGCGTGCAATAGCCACGCGCTGCTTCTGGCCGCCTGATAGTTCGTTGGGCTGGTGGTGCAAGCGCTCCCCCATCCCCACCAGGTTCAACAGTTCGATGGCCCGCTCTTTGCGTTCCTTCGCGGGAACTCCGGCGTACATCATCGGCATCTCTACATTGCGGATGGCGTCGATGCGAGCAATCAGATTGAAGTTCTGAAACACGAATCCGATTCGGGTACTGCGGTAGGAAGCAAGTTCATCGTCTGAGCTATCGAGGACGTCCACGCCGTCGAGCAGGTACGTTCCCTGCGTGGGGCGGTCAAGGAGCCCCATGATATTCATCAGGGTTGACTTGCCGGAACCTGAGGCACCGATGACCGAGACAAACTCACCTCGATCAATCGTCATATCTATCCCTTTGAGCACGGTCAATTCGCTCGGCTGGCCTTGGTTAAAGGTTCGTGTAATTCCAGCGAGCTCGATAAGAGCTGTCATGTTAGTGCTCCACTCGCACGCGCTTGTCGACGTCCTCGATGTACTTGCTAGGGTCCGAAGCGATCTTGGTGCCCGGGCTCAGCTCAGGGGAGGCGATAGCAGCATCAAAGTCAGTTTGCGCTTTCACCTGCACTGGAATCTTCTTGACGATGTACTTGCCATTGTCCTCGATCAACGCGATAACCGCGTGATTGTCTCCGTCTTTCAGCACTGCCTCGCGAGGCACAGACAGCGCTCCCTTTTGCTTATTAACCACAATCTCCAACTTGGAGGTGGACCCGATGCGCAGTCCTTCCGTGTTACCCTTCACGGCGATCTCAACCGGGAATTCCACCTTCTTGGAGGCGCCATCCGGATTGGTCTTTGCCGCAGAGGCAACATTGATCACGTTGCCGGTGAACTTTTTGTCTTTCGTCACCGCCGTGGTGAACGTGACCTCGTCGCCGGGCTTAACCTTTCCGATTTCCGATTCCTTCACCAGCGTGGTGATTTTGAGCGCGGAGTCATCAGCAACGGTCATAAGGACCCCTTCGGAAGGGGCACCAACCTTTGCGTTCAGCTCAGTGATAATCCCGCCATGAGGGCTATGCACTTCCGCCTTGGCCACATCGATGGTCAGATGACGCTGCGTCACTTCCGATGCCAGGCTTCCGCTGTTGACGGCAGCCTGCGCTTGTTCCACGGCTGCACGCTGCGCATCAATCTGGTGCAGTGCTGCCAACCGAGCGCTTTCCACACCTACCACTGCTTCACGGTGTGCAGCGCTAGCGTCACGGACCTGAGCTGCGAGCGTAGCAAGTTCACGGTCGATTGCTACCAGGGTTTGCTGGTAGTCCTTTTCCTTCACAGCCAAGTCACGGTCAGCACGGTTCAAGCGATCCTGGGTTTGTACTGAATCAGCCATCATGTCCGGGCTACCGGCTTCCGTGGTGATGACGTTGAAGATGGTGCCGGCATTGACACGCAGCAAGTTAAGGGCCGCATCTCGTTGCTCATCGCGAGCAGCTGTCAACGCCTTTTGTTGTTCGGTGACGGTCGGATCCGTGCCCGCTTTGGTGTCTTTCTTTTTGTTTTCAAATGCCCGTTGCGCAGTTTCCAGTGCGGACGCAGCTTGCCTTTCAGCGGCAGCAGCCGCATTCATCTCCGGGTTCAGTCCGTGGTCATATTTTTCGTGCAGCTGCTGGTACTGCTGCTGTGCCGTCAGAAGTTGGTTGTTGTTCGCGGTGTCCTGCGAAGCGCGATTTGCTCGCTCTGCCTCAAGCTGTCGCTCGATAGCAGTAGTGTCCATCACTGCTAGAAGCTGGTCATCCGCCACCCGATCGCCCAGCTTGACCTGCAAGTCTTTCACGGGACCAGTGAGCGTGGAGGTAATGGAAGTGGTGCGAGTTGCTTCCAACCCACCTTCCGCATGCACTTTTTCCACGACGTCTTGTTCTTGGATCTCACGCACGTCGGATGCCATGATGACAGGCGTGCGTTCCTTAGGACTCAGAAACGCGTAGGAGCCACCACCAATTGCTGCAATACCGAGGAGTGATGCTGCAGTAATTGCAGCCGTGCGTTTCTGAATTTTCATGCTTTGTGTAGCTTCCTGTGGGATCTTGTGAGGTTTTCGCTTCAAACGTACAAAACTTCAATTAATGGCTGCAAGTACCGTTAGAGCAGGGGCCTAATCCAGGGTCAGGGAAAACCCTGACCCACCCCGACAACCCCTGAGCTTCAAATCCCAGCTATTGAGTTTCCAGCAGACTGGTTACCAACTCTGCTATTCGGGAACGCTCGGAGCGTTGCAGAGTAACATGCGCAAACAGGTCATTTCCCTTTAGCTTTTCAATGACCGCCTGCACGCCATCGTGACGCCCTACCCTGAGATTGTCACGCTGCGCAACATCATGGGTAAGGACAACCCGGGAATTCTTCCCCAAGCGCGACAACACAGTAAGCAACACGTTGCGTTCCAGGGACTGCGCTTCGTCCACGATCACAAAGGAGTCGTGCAACGAACGACCACGAATGTGCGTGAGAGGCAACACCTCGATGAGCTCGCGTGCCATGACTTCCTCCATGACATTGTCACTGACCAAGCCCTCCAAGGTGTCATATACCGCTTGCGCCCAGGGATTCATCTTTTCAGATTCCGAGCCTGGCAAATAATCTAGGTCTTGCCCGCCCACGGCGTAAAGCGGACGGAACACTACGATCCGTTTGTGTTCACCACGTTCCAATACTGCCTCCAGGCCTGCACACAGGGCCAGGGCTGATTTGCCAGTCCCGGCGCGCCCGCCGATGGAAACAATACCGACTTCTGGATCCAACAGGAGCTCTAGCGCGATGCGTTGCTCAGCAGATCGTCCTTGCACTCCAAAGGCATTGCGATCCCCCCGCACCAAGGAAACCACGCCGTCGGCCCGCACGCGTGCCAGAGCTGACTGGGATGGCGACGTGAGCGTGAGCCCGCAGTGCACTGGGAGATCTTCGATAGCCACTCCCCGACGAGTGAGTTCACCTGACAGGTCCACTTCTCCATCGCGATACAACTCATCGATGCTGGTGGAATCAATCTCGAGCTGTTCCATACCGGTGTACCCGGTCAGCACCACGTCTTGCGCATGGTATTCGTCCGCCGGCAGTCCCACTGACCCGGCCTTCACCCGTAACGGAATATCTTTCGTGACTAGGACGGTCTCCCGGCCTTCCCGTTGAAAGTTCAGAGCGCAGGCCAGAATGCGGTGATCGCTAATGGAGTCCTGAAAAGCGACGGGGAGCACTGTCATATCAGAATGATTCAGCTCGATCTGGACGGTACCGCCATCAGTGTTAACCGGCACTGGTTTATCCAGGCGACCATACGTCTGGCGCAGGTCCTCGAGGTAACGCAGTGCTTCCCGCGCAAACCACCCAAGTTCCGGGTGGAACCGTTTGCCTTCCAATTCGCTGACTACAACCAGTGGCAGGACGATGTGGTGTTCGGCAAATTTTCTTAATGCCCACGGGTCGGACAGCAAAACAGACGTATCAATCACGTACGTCCGGGTGGGTGTGGGCTGGTGTCCATCGAGGGCTGGATCGATGGCGGATACGGCAACGTTGTTCCGCATAACTGTGAGGGCTCCCTTCACCTCCCGCCGGGTACCCGAGCGGGCTGTGACATGCGATGATGGCACCCCTGCCGGTGTGATGCCGGTACCAGCGACCGGAAGGCGGTGGCCGGCCAGTTTCCCTCCTGACCAGTCCCCCTCAGGCTAACGAGCCAAGGTGTAACTTACATGGTTGTGAGATGAATCCTCGGTAAACGTTCGCATCAACCGCCACTTGCTTATCGACGCCGTCTCACAGGTCGCTTTTTCGCCATCGGTTTCCGTTTCGGTTTGCCAGCCTGCTGGCTTTGCCGTGACGACGTCGCCTTTCGCCCTTTCGTGATCCCCACGAAGTCCTGAACCATGTCGCAGTCATCGGCCTTGCGCCACACCAGCGAAACCTGGGTCGGGGTGCCATCACTAAACTCACGATGTTCCGTCTGTTTTGAACTTATACTGCGCAGCAGGGGACGTGGCGCAATGACCACTCCCACATTGGCAGCCACCACCTGCACCGCATCGCGTACAGCCTGAATATCAACCTGATCCCCTGGCTCATAGTTGACAATTTCATCCGAGATGTCAGCCCGCGAAATCCGCTCCAGCAGCGTGAGCTCGCTGTCTTTCGGCACAGTAATTCCCGGGGTTTCCTCATAAAGGTCCACTTTATGAAAGTCATCGGTGAGCCGGGGTTCCGGGAGGCGGATGAGGGCGAGGGTGGCACGGCCGTCGATAAGCGCAGCAAAAGCGTCATCTGACTCGATCGTGATTAAGTCAGGGTAATCGGTGCGCTCGTTGAAGCGGTCAAACCACTTACCTGGCGCAGTGCCCTTGACAAAGGCAATAGCCAGTGGCTGTGCGTTAATCATGCGCTAAATGCTACCGTGACTCATGTGAATGAGATGAACCGTGCCCCGTCCTCCCGTGCAATGAAACCCGCAACAGCTGCCAAGAAACTTGGAATTTTCCTCCCGGCCACCCCTGAGGAGTTCCAAAACAACGCGCTGACTCACGAAGAATATGTCGAGTTACAAAGCAATCCCCCGGAATGGCTTGCCGAATTGCGCCGCAACGGCCCTCATCCACGCCCAGAAGTCGCCCGCAAGCTCGGAATCACCATTACCGCGCTGAAAAAGAATGGCATGGATAAGCCACTTACCACTGCTGAGATCAAGGCCCTACTCGCCGACCAGCCAGAATGGCTCCGGGCAGCGCGCACCTCGCTGGCCGAGCAGCGCTCCGCGGAGTAGGGAACGCACCACCCAGGAGTTCGCATTGCGACATTCCCGGGAAGCGTTTCCCGGGTATGGGCACTTTTTCGTGCTGCATTTGTGCTATTTTGCTGTTTTTCGCCCGAGATCCGGGAAATGCTTCCCGGGTTTTCCACCACCACCCCCCCTTCAACAACAGCCCCAATGAAAGAGCTCCCCGCCAGTTGAACAGTCCAACTAACGGGGAGCTTCTATTTTGCCAAAGACCTGCGAAGTCAGTTAACCGGCTAGGCGAGCTTCCACTCTTCAAGGCCTTCGTACAGTGGGTAATCTGCCGCAAGCTTGTCTACCCGGGCGCGCAGCGCAGCGACATCCGCAGACTGGCCGGCAGCCAGCGCCGTACCGATGATGTCTGCCACCTCAGTGAAAGCAGCCGTGTCAAAGCCACGGGTTGCCAGTGCTGGGGTGCCAATACGCAGGCCAGAAGTGACCATCGGTGGGCGTGGGTCGTTTGGCACGGCATTGCGGTTGACGGTGATGCCGACCTCATGCAGGAGGTCCTCTGCTTGTTGCCCGTCCATCTGAGAGTTACGCAGATCAGCGAGTACCAGGTGCACGTCGGTGCCACCGGTAAGAACGGACACGCCTGCAGCCTTGCAGTCCTCGGCCATCAGACGCTCCGCGAGGATCGCAGCTCCCTCCAGGGTTCGCTGCTGACGTTCCTTAAACATTTCAGAACCGGCGATCTTCATCGCGGTCGCCTTCGCTGCAATCGCGTGCATCAAAGGACCGCCTTGCTGGCCTGGGAATACGGACGAGTTGATCTTCTTAGCGAACTCCTCCTTGGCCAGGATCATGCCGGAGCGTGGACCACCCAGCGTCTTGTGCACAGTGGTAGAAACGACGTGCGAGTGTGGCACTGGAGATGGGTGGAGACCAGCAGCAACGAGGCCAGCGAAGTGGGCCATATCTACCCACAATTTCGCACCAACTTCGTCAGCGATGGAGCGGAAGGCAGCAAAGTCCAGGTGGCGTGGGTATGCGGACCAGCCGGCGATGATGACCTGTGGTTTCTCTGCAAGCGCCGTCTCACGGACGCGGTCCATATCGATCCGCATGGTGTCGTCTTCAACGCCGTAGGCTGCAACTTCGTAAAGCTTGCCGGAGAAGTTGAGCTTCATTCCATGGGTGAGGTGTCCACCGTGTGCCAGGGAAAGACCCATGATCTTGTCGCCTGGGTTAGCCAGCGACATGAGCACCGCGGCGTTCGCCTGGGCGCCTGCGTGTGGTTGGACGTTGACGAACTCTGCGCCGAACACTTCCTTCGCGCGGTCACGTGCGAGGTCTTCGATAACGTCAACGTGCTCGCAGCCACCGTAGTAGCGGCGACCTGGGTAGCCTTCTGCGTACTTGTTGGTGAGCACGGAGCCTTGTGCCTGCAGTACTGCTCGTGGCACGAAGTTCTCGGAGGCAATCATTTCCAGGGTGCCACGCTGACGGCCGAGTTCAGCGGCGATGGCTGCCGCTACCTCTGGGTCGAGCTGATCGAGTGGCTGGGTCATTACATTGTCTGAAACTTCGGTCATAGCTACGCCGGATAACCTTTCACACGGGGTCGTTCATCGGATGGCACAAGTTTACGTCACAATGTGTAAGGCCGAAAATGACTTAGCTCGCCACCCTACATTGAGCGTGTCAGATTTCACAGCTTGCGGGCGCTGGGTGCACAATGGAACACATGGTTAGGTCGCAGGGCACGATGGATAACAGCCCATATCTTGAGTTCGATCGCACAGAGTGGCGCAACTTGAGAAACAATATGCCCCAGGTCCTCACCGCGGAGGAAGTAGTGAAGCTGCGCGGTTTGGGTGAAAGCGTCGATCTGAAGGAAGTGGAAGAGGTATATCTTCCCCTGTCGCGCCTTATCTATTTGCAGGTTAAAGCCCGTAAGGGGTTGATGGCGGCCACCGAAACCTTCCTTAAGTCTCCGGCGGAAAACGTTCCGTTCATTATTGGCATTGCTGGTTCGGTGGCAGTGGGAAAGTCGACGACCGCGCGCCTGCTGCAGGTGCTCCTCCAGCGTTGGGAATCCAGCCCGACGGTCGATCTGGTCACCACGGATGGGTTTTTGTTCCCCAGTGATGAGCTGAACCGCCGCCGCATCATGAACCGCAAAGGGTTCCCAGAAAGCTACGACCAGCGCGCGTTGATGCGCTTTGTCACCGACGTCAAGTCAGGAAAGCGCGAGGTCAAGGCGCCGGTGTATTCGCACACCTTGTACGACCGTGTCCCTGACGAGTACATCGTGGTAGACAAACCCGACATTCTGATCCTCGAGGGCCTCAACGTGTTGCAGACTGGACCCACCCTGATGGTGTCGGATTTGTTTGATTTTAGCGTGTATGTCCATGCCCGCACCGAGCATATTGAGCAGTGGTATATCGATAGGTTCTTGGCGCTGCGGAAGACGTCGTTTAGCAAGCCCGGCGCGCACTTCTCGCACTACGCGCAGCTTGACGACGACATCGCGAGCGCCGAAGCCAGGGAGATTTGGCAATCTGTGAACTTGCCGAACTTGGTGGAGAATATTCTGCCGACTCGGGTTCGCGCCTCGTTGCAGCTCTTCAAGGACGCCCACCACGAGGTGGAACGGGTGCGGATGCGGAAAATTTAGCCTTCAAGCCACTGGTCGATGGCATCGAGTTCGCTGAAGTCCACTCGGTCAACGTCGGTATTGTAGTCCTGCAGCATCGCTTCCTCGTTTGGGGAGCGGTGTTTCTTTGCTTGGAGCATTTTGTGTAATCCCCACATTGCTGCTTTGTGCACACGGGTGAGTGATGAGTACGCCAGGCGGCCGGGCAGGTAGAACCGCGTTACTTGCGTGGCTTTCTCCCCCAGGGCGTCCGCCATTGGGTCTTTGGTGCGTACTTCTTCGGTGAGAGTCATGCCCACCACAGCGAGAGCAACCTTAGCTCCCGAAAGGTCCTGGTGCTGCAACCATTTCACGCCCTCGCAGGTCCCGGCGTAGTTTGGCGAGAACACCACCATGATCTCCCCTGGGGTCACATCCGATAGTGGTTCCGCCACGACGCCATGCCGCCGGGCGAATTCCTCGGCGTACTGCTGCGTGGAACCGTAGTGGGAATTGTAGGCGACAATCAGGGACATGATGGCCTTTCTTTTCCTGTCATTTGCCGAATCGGCGGGTTCTGGAGGAGTAGTCGCGCAGCGCGCGCAGAAAGTCGATGCGCCTAAAAGCCGGCCAGTAGGTGTCCGTAAACCAGATTTCGGAGTAGGCGGCCTGCCACAGGAGGAATCCGGATAGGCGCTGCTCGCCCGAGGTACGGATCACAAGATCTGGGTCTGGTTGCCCCGAGGTGTACAGGTGCTGGGAGATGGAATCGACGCACACTTGCTCGGCAATGTCTTCCGGCGCTACGCCCTGGGCGATCTGTTCCCGAATGAATTCTTGGACCGCGTCGACAATCTCTTGGCGCCCGCCGTACCCGACTGCCACATTAACTGCCACACCACTGTTGTTCTCTGTTCCTTCGGCGGCTGCTCGAAGGCGCTGCGCTACCTGCTCTGGCAGCAAGTCAAGGTGCCCCACGAGCCGAACTCGGCAATCGAGTTCGGGGGTGGCAAGCTCTTCGACCACATCGCTGATGATGTCAAACAGCAATTGCAGTTCGCTGCTTTCGCGCCCCAGGTTTTCGGTTGATAACAGGTACACCGTCACCAGTTCGACCTCGGTGTCCCGGCACCACCCCACCATTTCGCCAATTTTCTTAGCACCGACGCGATGCCCGTGACTGACATCGGTGAACCCCGCTTCACGAGCCCAGCGACGGTTACCGTCGCACATAATGGCCACGTGGCGGGGTTGTTTACGCCCGCGCAGCTCCCGACGTAGGTGGTACTCGTACATCGGGTACAGCAAACTTGGCAGTATCTTCACACGTCCTAGTGTAGCTATTGCCCTGTGCGTCGGGCACGAACCGCAGCGGCCAACACGGCCAATACATCGATCGTGTCATCAATACCGATACATTTGTCAGTCACGGACTGCCCGTAGACCAGACCTTCGCCACCATTACGGCGCAGCTTTTCCGGATCTAGCTTCTGTGCACCGGCCACGAGGAACGATTCAATCATGATGCCGGAGATGGCGTCGTTGCCAGACGCGATCTGCGCTGCAATTTCTTGGATGACCTCGAGCTGGCGGGCATCGTCCTTGTTGGAGTTGGCGTGGGAGGCATCGATCATGAGCCGTGCCCCCTGATTGCGGGTCAGGGCGTCGGCAATGTGCTCGGCGCTGTAGTTTGGCCCGCTGCTGCCACCGCGGAGAATAATGTGGCAGTTTTCGTTGCCCGCAGTTTCGACGACGGCAGGCTGGCCATCATCGGAGGTGCCGAAGAAGAAGTGCGGGTGGGATGCTGCCTCGACTGCATCGACGGCTACTTGCACGCTGCCGTCCGTGCCGTTTTTGAATCCGATCGGCATGGACAGGCCCGAAGCCAACTGGCGGTGCACCTGGGATTCGGTGGTGCGTGCGCCGATCGCGCCCCAGGCGACAGCGTCAGCGTAGTACTGCGGGCTATTGGGCTCGAGGAATTCGCAACCGACGGGCAGCCCAGTGGCCAGCACCTCCAGCAGGACGTTGCGGGCAACTTCCAAGCCATGGGCAATATCGAAAGAGCCATCGAGGTGTGGGTCATTGATGAGGCCCTTCCAGCCGACGGTGGTGCGGGGCTTTTCGAAGTACACCCGCATCACAACCTTCAGGTCGTCGTTAAGGCGCTCAGCGAGCGGTGCCAAGCGGCAGGCGTAATCGAGCGCGGCCTTCGGGTCATGCACAGAGCACGGGCCGACGACGACGACCAGTCGATCGTCCTCCCCGGAGAAAATGTCAGCGATTTCCTGCCTATCGTGCTCCACTTTCGTCGCTATTTCCGGAGCCAGCGGCAATAAGTCAAGCAGCTGCGCGGGCGTGGGCAGGTCATGGAACGCAACAACACGCCTGTTGCTGGTCGATGCCGCGTTGGTCAAAGATACTGGTGCACTCATGGGTGGGCCTTTCGTAACTAACTTAGGTAACAAAAAAGCAGCCCCGGCGCTTTTCGTCATAAAAAGCGGGACTGCTTCAGGCTTACGGTGATTTCCTTGGGTTCACATAGCGATCACGACATCACAGGTCGTGCGGGAAACCTCCGCAAGCCTTGTCAAAATAAAATCGCCACATGAACATGGTTAGCACCGTACCACACTTTGGGAGGAGTATCCCAAATTTGGGGGTTAGAGGAGATGCTTCTTATCGTTGCCCAAGAGACCTTCCGCTGCCATAGCCTCGTCAATCTTGCTTTCGTCAAAGACATCCAGGCCCCGAGCCTCCGCGAAGGCCTGTCGACGCACCAGGCGTCGTTGCCGTCGCGCGAATGCCCAACCCAGGTAAATGACCGCTACCAGCAGCAACACGATGATGAGCAGGCCAATAGGGGACGCTTTGCCGAACTCCGGCCCAAGCGGGGTGGTCTGCTGCTGCGCCATAATGAGAAGGTCCACAGTGATTACTCCTTAAACAATGCCTGCGAACAGGTCATCTTCTGGAATTGAGGTTTTGACTCGCGTCTGCGCCAATTCAAATTCTTCCGTCGGCCACAGCTTACGCTGCACCTCGATCGGAGTGCCAAAAAATGTGCCGGCAGGATCAATCTGGGTGGCGTGGGCGAGCAGTGCCTGATCCCGTTGCTCGAAGTACTCCTCGCAACGGACCTGCGTCGTCACGCGCAGCATTATATCTCCCTGGTGGGCTTTCAGCCTTTCCAAAAACTTGCCGTAGGGACTCGGCTTGCCCTCTAATATCAGCAAATCATGGAACATTAGCATGCGCTGACGGATGAAACCGTGGGTGTAGTAAAGCTTCAGCGGCTCCCACGGCTCCCCCACCTCTGGATGGAACGAGGGATCGCCCGCTTTCTCCCACGCAGCCATCGACACCTCGTGTACCTTCAGGTGATCGGGGTGAGGATATCCGCCGTTTTCATCGTAAGTAATGATGACGTGAGGTTTGAACTCCCGAATGACGCTCACCACGTCTTTAGTGACGTGATCCGTATTCGCCAGCGCGAAGCTACCTTCCGGCAGCGGTGGCAACGGGTCTCCTTCAGGCAGACCAGAATCAACATAACCGAGCCAGCGGTGCTGGGTGCCTAAAGCTCGCATGGCGGCGGCCATCTCTTCTTTCCGCACCACTGACAGGTTTTCCAGGACTCCTGGTTTTTCCATCGCGGGATTCAAGATGCTGCCCCGCTCCCCGCCGGTGCAAGTGAGCACCATGACGTCGTGCCCCTCAGCTACATAGCGCGCCATCGTGGCAGCGCCTTTGCTTGCCTCGTCATCGGGGTGAGCGTGAATTGCCAGCAGCCTCAGTCCACTCATGTTTGATCTTCCTCAGTTGGTTTGTGGTCTTGTCCTCGTTTAATCGTAGTCCCCTAGATTCGAAAAGGGTGCAGCTGCCCGGGTAGTCTAGTGATGTGACTTCATCTGCTACTCCTACCGCGTCCTACGGCCCTAAAGAAACTGAAAAGCGTGGGGTTGTCGGCCCTATCATCGCCATCGGCGCAGTCCTGTTCGTTATTGCCCTTGGCGTGGTGGTGTTCCAGTATTTCCAGAAGATCAACGCGGTGACAGTGTCCGCGACCACCGCTGGCTTCGAGCAAGTGGATGACAAAACCCTACGCGTCAACGTGGATGTCTCCCGTGATGACGTGTCTGTGCCTTCCTACTGCATTGTTACCTCGATGAATTACGACAAGGCCGAGGTCGGTCGTCGCGAGTTCATTATCAGCCCTGGCGGCGAAAAAACGCAGCGTATGCAGGTGGATATTCCATCTCGCGACATCCCAGTGGCCGCCAAAGTGTACGGCTGCTCCGATAAGCTACCTGCTCACCTGGCGCAATAGTCCGCTGTGCTAGAATTCGGGCACTAATATCTGTTAAGCCACTGGAAAGGGCTATCTCACTATGGCTGAAAACAAGCAGTACATCACTCCGGAGACGAAGGCGAAGCTTGAGGAAGAGCTCAATGCACTGATCGCTCACCGCCCAGTGGTTGCCGCTGAAATTAACGAGCGTCGTGAGGAAGGCGACCTTAAGGAAAACGCTGGCTACGACGCAGCCCGCGAAATGCAGGACCAGGAAGAAGCCCGCATTAAGCAGATCTCCGAGATCCTGGCAAATTCCACCACCGAGCGCGCAGGCATCGAAGAAGGCGTCGCCCACGTCGGTTCGGTTGTGCACGTTTACTACAACGGCGACCAGAACGAAAAGGAAACCTTCCTGATCGGTACTCGCGCCGCTGCCTCTGAGAACCCTGACTTAGAGACCTACTCCGAGCAGTCTCCGCTTGGCGCCACCATTCTGGGGGCCCATGAGGGCGAGACCCGCGAGTACCAGGCTCCGAACGGCGCTACCATTTCCGTCACGCTGGTTTCCGCTGAGCCTTACAATTCCGAAAAGGCTGCCCGACTCCGCGAAGTTAAGGCCGACAGCTAGGGTGAAGCGTTTTCTCAGTGCCATCGCGGTTTGTTCCGCGGTGGCGCTTTCTGCTTGTACACCTGCTTTGCAGCAGGATTCCGCAATTAAGGTCAATACGCCAAGTGGCGCGATTTCCCGGAACGTCATCCCCGGTTACATCGACTGTTTCGGCATCCCCTCTAAGCAGCCCTCTTCCCTGTCCTTAGATTGTGTAAACAGTATCCCCCGGTTAGAAGACATTTCCTGGGAGTATTGGTCTGAAAGCCGCGCAGTTGGGACGGGCACGCTTATCGACGCCTTCACCACGACCCCAAACGTCTCCGTGGAGCTATCCTCCCCCATCGAAGGCGTCTTCACTGATCTGACGGTGGCAGGGCAGCCAGTATTGCCCTAATTGATAGCGATTTGTTCGTTCCGAGAAATCCCTTCGCTTTCCCGCGCTAAACCTGCTGTTCATCAGCAACGGAAGGCGTAGGTTTTTGTTTCACGAACCTCATCGCTATCGCGAACCCAAAAGACGCCCTCCCGATGGGGAAGGGCGTCGTGAAGCTGCAGGGTGCTAGTCGCGCAGGATGCTGAGCAGGCGGAGGATTTCGGTGTACAGCCACACCAGGGTAACTGCCAGGCCGAGGGCCACGCCCCACGCCATCTTCGCTGGTGCACCAGCGCGGACGAGCTGGTCGGCGGAGTCGAAGTCCTGGAGGAAGCTCAGGGATGCCAGGATGATGCAGACGATGGAAAATCCGATGGCCATGGGGCCGTCACCACGCAGCGGGTTGAAGCCGAACACGAGAGCGCTGATCAGGTTGCCCACGGCAAGGAACAGCACGCCAACGATCGCGGCAGTGATGAAACGGGTGAACTTCGGGGTCACCCGGATAACGCCGGCCTTGTAGACCCAGAGCATACCGACGAACACACCAATGGTGGCGATCACAGCCTGGCCGATGATGCCACTATTAAATCCCGCGAAAGCAAAGGAGACACCACCGACGAACAGGCCCTCAAACACCGCATAAACGATCGTGACCGGCGCGGAACCATACTTCTTGCCAAAGGTGGCGATGAGAACGGTGATCAGACCACCGATCGCGCCGACGATCAATGCCAAACCGCCGATAGCTGGGTTGACCAGCAAGCTAGCGGCATACACCAATGCGCCAAGGCCCATAATGATGCCGAGGACAATGCCGGTCTTGGAGACCACATCGTCAACCGTCATTGCTCGTTCAGCAGTAGCTGGGGCGCCGTATCCACCGTACGGTGCACCATAGCCGGGCTGGCCAAAGCCAGCCTGATCATACCCAGCCTGAGCGTACCCACGGCCAGCTGAGTTCTTGGTCTTGGTCAGGGAACTAAAAACTGGATTACTGCTACGCACTCTCCCAGCCCTTTCACATCTTTTCTAGCTTCGTTGCCCCGTGTTGTTGGAGCACTCGAAATGTTCAACGCACACCTTGCATGAAAAGTTCCCATCGCCACGGGAAATTTAGCCACTGGGTACGCTGAAGTTAAGACAGCTTTTCCGTTTTCGAGGACACCATGCATATCTATCAGGTCAATCAGTCAGACCGCTTTGAAGTAATCATCGTCGGTGACGAGTTTTGCGCTGAAACCGTGAGCCTGATCCAGTCCGATCAGTTCTGGGTAGCTCTGATCCCAGAACCTGACCATCCGGAGGATTCACACGCGGTCAGCGTCAGGTTCCGCGGTCAATGCATCGGTTACTTGTCCGCCTACCGCGCGCATCAGTATCTCCCCGAGATTCTTGCCATTATCGCTAGTGGGCGCGTCCCGTTCGTCAGAGCTGCAATGACTAAGCTGTCCCCCACTTCCCAGGACATCTACCTGGCTCTCCCCCAACCTGGCTTACTGCTTCGTGGCGATATTCCCCCAGCTCACCCAGGCTTTCGCCCACCACCAATGTTCGGGCGCCCCCTCATGGCATAACTGGTGCCCCCAGTCGGACTCGAACCGACACTGAATGGATTTTAAGTCCACTGCCTCTGCCAATTGGGCTATAGGGGCTTGCTGTGCACCTCCCGGTTACCCGGGGCTACTCAATTAGCGTAGTGCACGAGAGAACCATCATGAAAACAGGGTCACACTAACCCTGCGACGATGCCGTCGAGGATGTCTTTTTCGGAGATGATGAGGGTCCGTACCGGGGTTGCGGCCTCGATCATGTCCATGATCCCTTCCACGACCACTGAACCACTGCCGATAACGTCAGCGCGGCCAGGGTGCATCACTGGGTGCGCTGCGCGTTCGGCGGAGGTGTTGCCGATTAGTGAGGAGGTCAGCACGCGGGACGCGTCGAAGCGCAGTTTAGAGCCATGGATGAGGGCAGGATCGTATTCTTCCAGGCCTTGCGCCAGGGCTGAGATGGTGGTGAAGGTGCCTGCGACGCCGACGAAGGTGTCAGCTTGGGCAATGGGAACGTGAGTGGGGACGTCGGCAAGCTGCCTTGCCACGTAGTCCCGGGCCTGCACCACTTCCTCGTCGGTGGCGGGGTCGGAGGTCATGATGCGTTCGGTGAGGCGGACGCAGCCCATCTGCGCGGAGTGTGCGCCGAGGATTGTGCCATCGCGCTTACCGACGACAAATTCCGTGCTTCCTCCTCCCAAGTCAACGACGCATACCGTCCTCGCTTCTGGACCGAGATCCGCGACGGCCCCCTGAAACGACAGCCTCGCTTCCTCTTCCCCACTGATCTCTTCAGCGATGCTGCCGGGAATAACCTGTCCTAGAAGCTCAGCGGTCATGTCAAGGAATTCTTGGCGGTTCTCGGCGTCCCGGGTGGCAGAGGTGGCGACCATACGCAGGGCCGTAACCTGCTCGTGTTTCATGATCTCCACAAACTCGCTGAGCGCGATCCGCGCCCGAACGATCGAGTCCTCAGCGATTTTTCCGGTCGCGTCAACGCCCTGGCCGAGGCGCACAATTTTCATGCCCCGGTAGACGTCCGTAAAGGTTTTTCCGTCGAAGTCCGAGATCAGCAGTCGGATAGAGTTAGTGCCGCAGTCCACGGCCGCAATGCGCGTCATTTATTTGACCTCAGCGTGCGTAAAATCGAACAGGTCCAGGGAGATCCCCAGGTCCTCGAGGGTTGGCCAGTTGGCGGGGATCGCCGTTCCACGTAGCTGGGCGTGCTCGGCAGCGAGCGCAACCGCTTCCGTCCCAAACCGAACCCGTCCTGGCCCTTCTGCCAGCGCGTACGCCATGAGCACATGAAGGCACTTGACCCGGTCTGGCATACCGCCGCCAGAGAAATCGGTGCCCAGATCCTCGATAGCGTTTCGCTCAGCAAGAAAGTGTTCATGAGCTTTCCGGTAGTCTTCCTGCAGCTCCTCACTCTCAGCCAGCCGCGCCTGCATCCACTTCATCACGTGCGCTACTTCCAGGCGCGAGGCTTCCGCGGTAAGGCGTGGCTCCGTCAGGTAGTAGAGGGTTGGGAACGGGGTGCCGTCGTCAAGGCGAGGTGCAGTTTTCACCACGCCCGGGACGCCATCTGGTGTGGTGTAAGAAATCTCAAGAACACCGCGGGGCTCCCGGCCCAGCTGCTCAGCAACCGCTGCAAGTTCAACTTCAGAAACAGTCATGCACACATTGTGTCATGGCAGGGGCTCTTGTGGCGGAACAGGTGGCTCCGGAGGTTCAATCGGCAGCTTCAACTCCGTAGTAGGTTCTATCGAATCATCGGGGGCAGACTGCGGAGGAACCGCAACCGATCCCCACAACGTGTCATACCACGGGCTAACCTTTTCTGGGGTTTTGTGATCTGTAGAAGTAAGCGCATCGTCTTTGGTCATCGACGGATCCATGATACGAAAAGCCACTTCACCAGGGGCAATAACCCCAAGACGATTCCTGGCTTGCTCATCCAGGTACGCCTTACTCTTGTAGCGTTCCAGCTCACCCAACAGCTCTTCCTTGTGGCGCTGTTTCTGGGCAATCGCCGCGTTCACCGCCCGAATTTCATTGCGCTGCTCGAAATAGTTGCGAAGTGGCACAGTGATGGTGACAAGGAAAACGATCAAGACAAAGGCCACGACCATCAGTTCTAGCGTTCCCACTTTAAACCGACCACGCTTCTTTTTCACAGCCTGATTTTTCACATCTGACCTGCGATGTTGCACAGGGATGCGTTTGCTGGAGCGTTTCGATGTCAAAGCCATTGTGTTGCCCACTTTACTTCTCTCATCTTTAGCCTGACACCTGGCGCGCCGTGAATAGCCCAGATGAGAAGCGAAATCGAGCGTACGGATGGGATGATCCGCGCCTGAAAAACCCCATCGGTACGCTAAATCTCCGCTGTCTCAAAACAAACCAAAACCCGGCCGCCAGGGGCCGGGTTTGTGGGTGCTTCTAGTTCTTACTTGAAGCGAGGGAATGCGGAGCGACCTGCGTAGACAGCAGCATCACCCAGGAGCTGCTCGATGCGCAGGAGCTGGTTGTACTTGGCAACGCGCTCGGAACGTGCTGGTGCACCGGTCTTGATCTGGCCACAGTTGAGGGCAACTGCGAGGTCCGCGATGGTGGTGTCCTCAGTCTCGCCGGAGCGGTGGGACATCATGGTGCGGTAGCCGTTACGGTGTGCCAGCTCGACAGCGTCGAAGGTTTCGGTCAGGGTACCGATCTGGTTGACCTTCACCAGCAGCGCGTTGGCGGCCTTCATTTCGATGCCCTTGGCCAGGCGCTCTGGGTTGGTGACGAAGAAGTCGTCGCCCACGATCTGCACCTTGTCACCGATGGTCTCGGTGAGGGTGACGTAGCCCTCCCAGTCGTCTTCTTGCAGTGGGTCCTCGATGGAGACGATTGGGTACTCGGAGATGAGCTCCTCGTAGACCTTAGCCATCTCTTCAGCGGTGTGCTCGCCACCTTCGAAGTGGTACTTGCCGTCCTTGAAGAACTCGGAGGATGCTACGTCGAGAGCCAGTGCGACATCGTCGCCCAGCTTGTAGCCAGCCTTCTCGATCGCCTCAACGATCAGGTCCAGAGCAGCCTTGGTGGACTCGACGGAAGGCGCGAAGCCACCCTCGTCACCAAGGCCGGTGGACAGGCCCTTGCTCTTGATGACGGACTTGAGGGTGTGGTACACCTCAGCGCCCATGCGCAGTGCCTCAGCGAAGGTCTCGGCGCCGACTGGGGCGATCATGAACTCCTGGACGTCGACGCCGGAGTCAGCGTGTGCGCCACCGTTGAGGATGTTCATCATTGGAACCGGCAGGACGTGAGCGTTTGGCCCACCGATGTAGCGGAACAGTGGCAGGCCGGCGGATTCCGCAGCTGCCTTGGCCACTGCCATGGAAACGCCGAGGATGGCGTTTGCGCCGAGGCGGGACTTGTTTGGGGTGCCGTCCAGGTCGATCATTGCCTGGTCGATGGCGCGCTGATCGTCGGCTTCGAAACCAGCGAGCTCGTCTGCGATTTCTTCGTTGACAGCTTCAACAGCCTTCAGGACACCCTTGCCCTGGTAGCGGTCCCCACCATCACGCAGTTCGTGAGCCTCGTGTGCACCGGTGGATGCGCCAGATGGAACGCCAGCTTCGCCGCTAGACATGTCATCAAGGACGACGCCTGCTTCGACGGTTGGGTTGCCACGGGAATCCATGATTTCACGAGCGAAAACGTGCATGATCTCAGCCACTGTTGGCCTCCTAATTGATGAAGGAATGTGTTTCTTAGCGCGAGCTTGTCACACTTACCGTCAATTGTGGCACGAATTTTCGGGCTCGGCCACGTTGATTCCCCCTAAGCGGAGGAATGGGCTTAATACGCTGGTTGATTGACGGCGTACGCTGCTGCTGCGTCGCGGACATCAGCTAGGTATTTGTCGGATTGGTTGTAGGCGTAGACGGCTTTCGCCCAGCCTTCTGGCGTGGATAGGTCACCGCCGTTGGTGCATAGCAAGTTCGCCGCGGACAGGGCTGCGTCGTCGATTTGGTGCGGGTCGTTGAATCCGTCGCCATTAGCGTCGCGACCGTAGCGTTTCCATGATTCTGGAATGAATTGGAACGGGCCGACAGCTCGGTCATGCTCGGTATCGCCGTCAATAAGCCCGCCGTCTGTGTCGGGAATGTTGGCGAAGCCGGGAGATCCGTCGAGCTTGATGCCGAAGATTGGTGGGCTAACCACGCCATCTGGTCCGATGGAAGCTCCCTCGAAGAGTTTGCCGGTGTAGGTGCCGTGGCGAGTTTCTACCTGGGCGATGCCAGCGAGGGTGTTCCAGCGCAGGTGACAGTCGGGCCAGCTCTGCTGAGCGATCAGTTCAGCGTTGCCATAAGCCTGGATCGCCGCTGGTGAGACATCAATTTGTTTGGAGAGGGGTTCGGCCCAAAATGCGAGTTTTTCGGAGGTTCTTCCCGGAGCGTTGACGTCGATATGGGGTACCTCTACGGCGCCGGCGGGAGGCACGTCGTCAGGCACGGCAATGCGTGGGCGGAGCGGGTTAGGGGTATGCAATGCGGATAGCACCCAGCCGACCATGGAGATCACGAGCACAACAGCAAGCACGACTATCACGCCGCACCCGAACGCCTTTTTCGCTACAGAACCCATAGCTGCCGATCTTACAGCGCAGGCTTGCCGACGCTCACCGCTGCCCGATTCCCTTTTCCCGACGCTTACCTTCCTCCCAGAAACGTTCCTGCTCAGCTATGGTGATCACGTCGTCGCCGCCGTCGAAAAGGTAAGGGGCGCGACTGTGCATCTTGGATACGAATGCGGCTGCCACATCGTCAAGATCGAAGCTGCCGCGTCGACGAGCGAGCTCGGCGTGAAACAAGACTTGCAGCAGAAGATCGGACAGCTCGTTCAAAAGCTCGGTTTCTGTAGCGCCGTCCTGAGTCCGTGACCACTTTGCCACCGCGTCCGCAAACTCGGCTGCTTCCTCGCGTAAATAGGGCAAGAGTGTTTCGTGAGTCATGGAGCGCTCCCACTCTCCGACCCGCAGAGCTTGGGCCATGAGCCACTGCGCATTGCGCAGCGAGTCCACCCGAACCGGGGTATCGCCCTCTCCAGGAAACTGGGCAAAACTGCGATTATCCACGACTTTTCTCCTCTCGATCTGCAAATAGCCTAGCCTTCGAACAGTGTTCAAGAATAAAAGTGCCCATTTCCAAAAAACATCTGCTTAATTACAAGTAGATATTCTTCATCTCTCTTGACTAGGCTAAGCCAGTGACCAACACCCTGAAAGCACAAGTATCAGTGAATAACACTGTAGAAACGAAGCACACCGTCCGCATGTGGACCCTGGTGTCTCTCATCATCGGTTCCACCGTCGGCGCCGGTATTTTCGCACTCCCCCAGCAGGCTGCATCTGTGGCCGGACCGGGGGCGATGCTCATAGGTTGGGGCATTGCCGGCGTCGGCATGCTCTCCATCGCATTCGTTTTCCACGCCCTTGCAATCCGCAAGCCAAACCTCGACTCGGGTGTGTACTCCTACGTCCGTGCCGGACTCGGAGACTTCGTCGGATTCGCCTCTGCCTGGGGATACTGGCTCGGATCCGTGATCGCACAGGTGGGCTACGCCACCCTGTTCTTCTCTACCCTCGGACACTACATCCCACTGTTCGACCCAGAAAACCAGCTCGCCAGCGCGATCGCTGTTTCCGTCCTGACCTGGGTGATTTTCTTCATGCTCACCCGAGGAATCCGGCAGGCGGCAGCGATGAATGTGGTAACGACCGTCGCAAAGCTGTTGCCCATCTTCGCCTTCCTCATCCTGGTCGCCTTCGTCGGGTTTAGCTGGGATAAATTCACCTTCGACATGTGGGGCAGCCACGGCGAAACCGGCTCCCTCCTCGACCAGGTCAAAGGCATGATGCTGTTCACCGTTTGGGCCTTCATCGGCGTGGAAGGCGCATCCGTGTACTCCAAGCAGGCCCGCACCCGCAAAGACGTGGGCCGCGCCACCATGATCGGCTTCATCGCCGTGCTCGCGCTCCTCGTATCCGTCACCACCCTCTCCTACGGCGTGCTCACCCAACAGCAACTCGCAGCACTCGGTGACAACTCCCTGGCAGCGGTGCTCGAAGCAGCCGTCGGCCCGTGGGGAGGCCTGCTAGTTTCCCTCGGACTCTGCGTCTCCGTGCTCGGCGCCTACGTGTCCTGGCAGATGCTCTGCGCAGAACCCATCTCGCTGATGGCCATCGACGGCCTCCTGCCCGCCCGCTTCGGAAAATTCAACAAGGCAGGTGCACCATTTAGCGCGCAGCTCATCTCCACCACAGTGATCCAAATCTGCGTCATCATCTTCTTCCTCAACGAAACCACCTACACCTCCATGGTGCAGCTGGCCACGATGATGTACATGCTGCCGTACGTCTTCTCCTCCCTCTATCTACTGCTGCTCACCACCCGAGGAAAAGGGATCACCCACCCGCACGCCGGAACCCGCTTCGACGACTCCGGGCCCTCCGTCACCGGCCGCGAAAACCGACGCCACCTGATGATCGCCGTCATCGCCTTCATCTACTCGCTCTGGCTGTTCTACGCCGCAGACATCACCTACCTGCTCTTCGGCACTCTGCTCGTCCTCCCCGGCCTTGTACCGTACATCTGGCAGCGCGTAAAAACCGGCGAAAAATGGTTCAACACCTTCGAATGGGTCATCGTCGCCGCCGTCATCATCGGCGCAGGATTCGCAGTGTACGGGCTATCAACCGGGGCGTTGAGCCTTTAGAGATCCCTTGCCGGATTTGGTAACAGAGAACCCGATGTCGAATCTGGTAACGCAAACTGACGAAACCGGCACGAAAAAGTCACTTTGCATTACCAAATCCGACACGGCCCTATCTGATGGAGATCACCCGCTCGGTTTTCGCTTTCCCGCCTGTGATGTCGATGGCGGGTACGTCGAACATTTTGGAGATGAAGTTGGCCATCCATTGCAGGAGTTCGACGTCGCGGAGGTCTGGTGAGGAGATGTTGCGGCCGGCCTTTGGGAATGAGATTTGGATTGCTTTCGCTGCTGCGCGGTAGGTTGCGCCTGGGTAGAGGCGCTTGAGTCGGATTTGTTTGGAATCGGGCAGTTCCGCTGGGTGGACTTTGATGCGGGTGCCTTGGACGGCGATGTCGGTTAGTCCGGCCTTGCGCATCAGGTGTCGGAGGCGTGCGACGGAGAGCAGCCGTGATACTTCCACTGGGATCGGGCCGTAGCGGTCTTCCATCTCTTCCACGGCAAGAACTAGGTCAGACTCGGAAGTGGATGCGGCGAGTTTGCGGTAAACCTCTAGGCGTAGACGTTCGGAGTTGATGTAGCTTTCTGGGATATGGGCGTCCACGGGCAGGTCGACGCGGATTTCGCGCGGTTCTTTGTCGGTGGCGTCGAGCACCTTGCCGTCGGCCATGGCGCGGAATGCTTCCACGGCCTCCCCCACGAGGCGAACGTAAAGGTCAAAACCAACTCCGGCGATGTGCCCGGATTGTTCGGCGCCGAGGACGTTGCCGGCGCCACGCATTTCCAGGTCTTTCATGGCGACGGCCATGCCGGCACCCAGGTCGTTGTTCTGTGCAATGGTGGCGAGACGGTCGTACGAGGTTTCCGTGAGTGTGGCGCCTTTGGGGTATAGGAAGTAGGCGTAGCCCCGTTCGCGGGAACGCCCAACACGGCCGCGGAGCTGGTGCAACTGAGACAGCCCCATGTGGTGGGCGTTTTCCACGATCAAGGTGTTGGCGTTGGCGATGTCTAGGCCGGTTTCCACGATGGTGGTGCAGACGAGGACGTCGTATTCGCGATCCCAGAACCCTTGCACGGTCTGTTCCAGGAGTTCTTCTGACATCTGACCATGCGCGACAACCACGCGGGCCTCGGGAACCAGGTCGCGGATTTCCCGGGCTTTCTTCTCAATAGATGAGACCTTGTTGTGGACGTAGAACACTTGGCCGTCGCGAAGCAGCTCGCGCCTAATCGCGGCCGCAACCTGCTTCTCCTCCTGCGCGCCGACATATGTCAGCACCGGGTGCCGGTCCTCGGGCGGGGTAAGGATAGTCGACATCTCGCGAATGCCCGCCATGGACATCTCCAGGGTGCGCGGGATCGGCGTAGCGGACATAGTGAGCACGTCCACGGCGGTGCGCAGCGCCTTGATGTGCTCCTTGTGTTCGACACCGAAGCGTTGCTCTTCGTCCACGATGACCAGTCCAAGGTTCTTCCAGTGCACACCGGTCTGCAACAGGCGGTGCGTGCCGATAACAATGTCAACATCCCCAGAGGCAAGACCGCGAATCGTTTCCTTCGACTCGAGGCCGGGGGTAAAACGAGACAGCCCGCGGATTGTTACCGGGAAACCGTCCATACGCTGCTCGAACGTGGCCAGGTGCTGCTGGGCGAGCAGGGTCGTCGGCACCAGCACCGCCACTTGTTTGCCGTCCTGCACCGCTTTGAACGCGGCACGCACCGCCACTTCCGTCTTGCCGTATCCCACGTCTCCGACGATGACACGGTCCATCGGGACAGGCTTCTCCATGTCCGCCTTCACGGCATCGATGGCGAGCATTTGGTCCTCCGTCTCCACGAACGGGAAGTTATCTTCCATCTCGTGTTGCCACGGGGAGTCAGGAGCAAACGGGTGCCCCGGCGCGGATTGGCGCTTGGCGTACAGTTCCACCAGTTCACCAGCAATTTCGCGGACGGCGGCACGGGCCTTCTTCTTGGTGTTCTTCCAGTCCGACCCGCCCATCTTCGATAGAGTCGGCTTCTCCCCACCGACATAGCGGCTGAGCATATCCAGCGCATCCATTGGGACGTACAACTGGTCTGCGGGGCCGCCGCGTCGGGAAGCGGCATACTCCAGCACCAGGTATTCCCTGCGGGAGCCGGCCATTTCCCGCTCAGTCATTTTGAGGAAGCGGCCGATGCCGTGCGTTTCGTGCACCACGAGATCCCCAGGTTTAAGAGCGAGCGGGTCGACGCGGTGGCGTTTGCGGGCTGGGCGTCGTTTAGCGCCGGCAATGTCCCCGACCCGGTTACCAGTCAGGTCAGTTTCGGACACCACCACCAGCTGCGGACCCGGGAATACCAAGCCGCTGTGTGCGAGGGCTTGGTAGAGAGTCACTTCGCCCGGGGAGGGCTGCCAGCCGGGCGTGGCCACCCGCGCAGCGATCCCTTTTTCTTTAAAGCGCTCGATCATGCGCTTGATAGCGCCCTGAGCTGGGGCAACGAAGGCTGCCCGGCCACCGGAGTTGGTGTGCGCGAGCAGCATCGCCATGAGGGTATCGACCTCTTTGAGGTCGCCACGGGGCGCCGGTGCAGGATCAAAGTCCAGTGGCAGTGTCTCTTCCTCGGGGGCGAACATCATGCCCGGGGGCGCGAAAGTCCACACGATATCGCCAGTGAGGAGCGAATCGAAGCTGCGGTAGGAACTCGCCTCCAGGTCCAAGGTGGCGGCGGCAAGCGGCCCATCGGCACCCATCGCGGCGGCCTCCCACCCGGCAGCCAGAAACTCTGCATCGGTTGCCTGCAAGTCAGTAACGCGGGTGCGGATTTTCTCAGGATTCATCAGCACCACATGGGTGCCCTGCGGCATCAGCTCCGGCAGGGTGCGCAGCGGAGTATCGACGAGCGCGGGTATCAACGCCTCCATGCCGTCGGCAGGCTGCTTTTCACTGATTTTCGTTAAAAGCTCCACCAGGGCGGCGTTGCCGGTGTGCTGTGTGGCGAGCTCGCCAGCACGCTTTGCGACGCCGTCGTCAATCAGCAATTCCCGCGCCGGATACAGGTCAACCTGCTGCAGTTCCAGCTCAGGGATCGCACGCTGATCCGCCACGGCGAAGGGGCGGATGTCGGTGACCTCGTCGCCCCAGAATTCCAAACGAACGGGCTGTTCCGCGGTGGTTGGAAAAACGTCAATGATCCCGCCGCGGGTAGCGAAGTCACCCTTGCGCGCCACCATGTCCACATGGTTGTACGCGCGAAACACCAGCTCACGGGTGAGCTCATCGAAGTCGTATTCGTTACCCTGCTCAATCGTCAGTGCCGCTCGCCCATTCGCCGTTTCCAGAATCGGCTGACAGTAGCCCCGCGCAGCAGTGACTACAATCTTCAACTTGTCCAGGTTGTGCAGCACTTCTGCACGCTTACCGACGGTATCCAGTCCCGGACTCATCCGTTCATGAGGAAGTGTCTCCCAGCTGGGAAACCAAGCAACGGCGTCGCCAAGCATGGCCTTCAGCTCGGCAGTGAGGTCCTCCGCCTCCCGACCCGTTGCCACCACAGCAAGCACCGGCGCGCGCTGTGCCAAAGCCCCCAGCACCCAAGGTCGGGCCTGGTCAATCGCGGTGAGGTGGAGACACGACTGGCCAACATTAGCGAGGAGCCCTTTCAGCTTAGGATCCTGACCGGCAACTTTCAGCAGTCCTGCCAGCATCGGGGCGGTGGTCGAGCTCACTGTTCTCCTAGATTAATCGTCGGGTCTTTTTCTAACCGTGCCAAACCATTCCAGCACAGATTAACAATATGGGCCGCCACCACTTCCTTCGACGGCTCCCGCACATCCAGCCACCACTGCGCCGTACCAGAAATCATCCCCACCAGCGCCTGCCCATACAGCACCGCCATCTCGGGATCATTCCCCGTCTTCTCAAACGCATGCGCCAAAATATGCGACACCTCCGCGACAGTGTCATTCAGCAATGTCGAATAGGTGCGGTTCTCCCCCGGCGTCATGTCACGCACCAGGATCTGGAAACCGTCAGTACGCTCCTCAATGAACGTCAGCAACGCCAACGTCGCATTCTCAATCCGCTGTCTCGCCTTCGCAGGACCAAGCGCATCCGTGATCGTAGATTCAAGAGCCTGCATCTCACGGTCTACAACCACCGCGTACAACCCCTCTTTGCCACCAAAATGCTCATACACCACAGGCTTAGAAACCCCCGCCCTAGCAGCGATTTCCTCCACACTAGACGCACCAAACCCCTTTTCCGCGAACACCGCACGACCAATATCGATAAGCTGCTCACGACGCTGTTTACCCGTCATCCGCTTCGAAGCCATGCAATAAACCTTAACATCAGGGCAGGTCACACCCCATTATTTGTTTTCCCACCACATGATGTAAAATCTGTAACGCAGCTTTGGCTGTGGTTCCCCATGGTGTAATTGGCAACACTCCGGTTTTTGGTACCGTCATTCTAGGTTCGAGTCCTGGTGGGGAAGCTGTACAAAAACACCCGCTGAACTGGCTTTTTATGTCAATTCAGCGGGTTTTCCATACCTTGACCATCCTGCCGTGACCTGCCGTTTCCTGCCTCTTCCGGTAGGAAAAATAGTCAAAAAATAGTCACAAAACCACTCGAACGCTGCAGCTCAGAAAATAAAAACCGGCCCCCAGCTATCCGGATTTCCCGAACAACTAGGGGCCACTTTCACCCGTGCACTTGATAATGTGACGCCTTTAACAGCCCTTGAACACGGGCCGGGAGATAGATCTAGTTCGGTGGAACTGAAACGTCTTGTGCGGTTGCTTGCTTCCAGATTTCGTTCGAGACCGATCGGGGTAAAAGATTAGTCCCGCCATCGCCACCGAGGAGGGACTTTTCGTTGTAGGTGGTCATCAGTTATTCCTTTCACTACCGGAAATTGATCATTAGTTCGAGCCAACTCCTAGAATCGAGCGGGCTAGTTCGTCTCGGGACATCCCCGAGGTGTCCTTGCCCACCCCAGTGACTTTCGGCAACGCAGGGGTTTTGTTTGCCCATGCCAGCAGCTGATCAGCAGCTGCTTCAAGGTCTTCCTTGGATCCTGCGTCAGGCAGAAGCGACACCGGCACCCCCTTCGACTGCGCTACATCTGCGCGGAGGGCCTTCGACTGGGCCGCCGACGCTTCTGTTTCGAGCGTCTTGATTCGTTCAAGCGCTTTGTCTAGCTCAGTTTTCGAAGCGTCCTCGATCTCCTTAAGCTTGGCTGCTTGAGGTTCCAGTTCCTTGACCTTCGTGCGGTACTTCGCGTTCTCACGGCGGAGCTTCTCGACGTACTCACGATCGAACGTGTCTTGCTGTTCTGGGGTGTGCTGCTTGTCGTTGACTCCGTCGTCCTGTTCCGAAGTATTCTCAGCGACGTGATCGTTCGTTGTTGACTCGTTGGTGTCCACTGTTGTTTCCTCCTGGGATTTTTTGATGTGGGCATGACAAAACCCCACGTCCCAACCAGGGGACATGGGGTCTTGATCGTGCGCTGTCGGGACTTGAACTCGGCGACCTACCGGCTAGGCAGCGCGGTTAAGAGTATCTAAAAACTCTTCAATTAATGGAGAGGTAAAGCCGCCGGTCAAAGTAGTAGTGAAATCGGCGCCGAAGACTTCCCACTGTAATGCTGACTCAATCAGCTCAAAGAAAGCCCCGTCCCACTCTCCTTCTTCGGCACTGCGCTGTGCTGCAGTCAAATCAGCATTAGAAGGAAACAATGCTCTGAGACGATTGAACGTTTCACGGTATGCAAGCTCAGACTCGTCCAAGTTTCACCTCCGATTCAATTGGTCTACTGGGTAGCTTTCTACGAATATCAGCCTACCACCAGGTAGAACCGCCCATTTGGCATAGACTACGACTCCATCAATTTCTTTCCACACGCTTCGAGAATATTCTTTGCTGAGTACAGTATCCGGTTTTTCGATTGTGTCTCGAACCGCGTTAACAACCTTTTGGTCTGTCCATTCACGTGGAAACGTTGATGCGCCTGACCGCTGCGTATCCCATCGATGCCCATCCGCGAGACTCTCGTCGTGAGGCCAGCCGCTTCCATCCTTCTTTGGCTTGTCCCGCCACCCGTGCAGCACATGGCCCGGCATATTATCCAGAGGAGGCAGCTTCTCACCGGGAAACACCGTCGATAAGCCATCGCCCTTGTAACGAGGCAACCGCACGTATTTCAACCGTGGCCACATCGTGTCCTGCCCGGCCTGTTGCCTCGACGCATCGACCCACTGGCGCCAGTCCTTCACATCTGCAGGCCTGCCCAACTCACGGTCGAACACCTTGACTTGAGCCATCAAATCCTGATTGATCTGAGGCAATGGAGCTCTACCGGTGACCTCGATAGCTAAGCAACGACAGTTGTCGTGATAGCGCCCAACTTCACCGAACACGGTCTCATGATCATACACAGCACCTCGGGAACCCAACATGAGGCAAAACGCACACGCACCAGGCTCCGGCACACGCGCATACGCGGTTCCGGCTTTTAGGGTGCCCATCATCACGGTACGACGGGCTGGATCTGCAACAACCCTGTTCGTCACCCCCGCAGCTTTAAGAAAGCATTGGCCCGATCTGCCGAAGACTCATGGTCGCGCGCCCAATCTGGTCCCTCAGCCCAATTTCGCAATCAAAACCGCGTTACCATCCATTTCATGGATAATGAGTGCTTTAATGCCCGCAGGTTTGTTGGTGCCAATGGGTTGCAGAGCATTGGTGACCAGGTTGTGGCGGCGAAAACGGTACTTCCGTACATTTTGCATACCGCTGGTGCTCCGACGTTTTTCTCAGCGATGTTGGTGCCGATTCGCGAGTCGGGATCAATGTTGCCGCAGGCTGCGCTGACGCCGTGGGTGGTGCGTCATGAGCGCCGAAAGATGATTTGGGTCTGGGGATCGGTTATCCAGGGGACCGCGGCGGCGGGGATCGCGGTCGCTGCGCTTTTCACCCGTGGTGTGTTGCTCGGAACGTTGACGGTGGTGCTGCTGGGCGTGTTGGCCGGTGGCCGAGCATTGTGTTCGATTGCGTCTAAGGATGTGCAGGGTCGCACGATTTCGAAGGGAAGCCGAGGCAAAGTCACTGGCACCGCGACAATGGCCGGTGGTGTTTCGGTGGTGGTAATCGGGGCGGCGTTGTTGGCGCTGGGCAGTACCCCACCGATGTTTTTGCTGGTTAGTTTGATTGGGGCGTCGGCGTGTGCGTGGCTGCTGGCTGGGGTTATTTTTCGGTCGATCAAGGAACCAGTTCCTGAAATCCCAGAACGGGCTCCTAACAATTGGCTGCGCGATTCATTGGAGACGCTTCGCGAGGATCGTAGCTTTCGCAGGTTTGTTGTTGTGCGTTCATTGTTGTTGGTGTCGGCATTGTCTCCTACTTTTTTGGTGATGTTGGCTCCAAGCAGTTTGGGGGCGTTTTTGCTCGCTAGCGGTGTTGCGTCGATCGTGGGAGGTCGGATCGCTGGTGTGTGGTCGGATCGGTCAAGTAAGGATGTCATGCGTTTTGGTGCTGTCTCAGCATCGGTGCTGTTGTTGGGTGTGCTGGCGGCTGACCGGTGGGCTGGTGAAGCGGTGAATGTGTGGTTTATTCCGCTCTCGTTTTTGATGTTGCATCTGATCCACACCGCGGTGCGGGTGGCACGTAAAACCTATGTGGTGGATATGGCCAAGGGTGAGAAGCGGACGCGGTATGTCGCGATTGCTAACTCGGCAATGGGCGTCATCTTGTTATTCGCCGGTGTGGTCTCTGGCGGGCTGTCGATGCTTGGCCCCCAGGCGGCGTTACTGTTTTTATCAGCCCTAGGAGTTGTTGGTTTTGTCGCAGCCCGAGGGCTTGATGATGTAAGTACCGGCCCGCGCGGGGCGTAAATTCCCACGCCAGTTTTTCCTGTGCGGTAGATTCATTGGGGTATAAATCCTCGAATCCACATGATCGGAGACCCATGAGCAACCCTGTTGCTGTAGTCATCCTCGCTGCTGGTGCTGGTACTCGTATGAAGTCCGCTAAGCCGAAGATGCTGCACGAAGTTGCTGGACGTTCCATGCTTTCCCACGCTCTGCATGCGGCGGCAGAACTAATGCCTGAGCATTTGATCGCTGTTGTAGGCCATTGCCGTGATCAAGTTATCCCAGCTATCGAAGCCGAGACCGCAGCTCTGCCCGTTGCCGAAGTGAAGACGGCAGTGCAGGAGGAGCAAAACGGCACTGGCCACGCGGTTGCGTGTGGGTTGGAGGCGCTTCCGCAGGATTTTCACGGGACGGTTGTAGTCACCACCTCCGACGTGCCGATGCTCAGTGGCGACGTTCTACAAGGCTTGATCGCCGAGCATGGCTCTGACGCTGCTGTCACAGTTCTTACCGCGAACATCGACAATCCGACGGGCTACGGTCGCATCGTCCGCGATGAGGCTGGTATCACCGCGATTGTGGAGGAGAAGGACGCTGACGAGGCCACCCGCGCGATCACCGAGATCAATTCCGGTGTGTACGCCTTCGATGCCGCGTTGCTGCGCGAGGCCATCACTAAGTTGGACACCAACAATGCTCAAGGCGAGTTCTACCTCACCGATGTCGTGGGCATTGCGCGTCGGCAAGGTAAGGTTGTGCGCGGGCACATGCTTGACGACGCCATGCTGATCGCCGGCGTGAACGACCGCGTGCAGCTCGCTGCAATGAATGCAGAAATGAACGCACGCCTGCGAGAAAAGGCGATGCGTGGTGGCGCCACCCTTATTGATCCCGCGTCCACCTTCATCGATGTCCAGGTGAAAATCGGACAGGATGTTGTTATTCACCCGGGCACCCAGCTGCGTGGCACAACCGTCATCGGCGATGGCGTGGAAGTCGGTCCGGACACCACGCTGGTGAATGTCACTGTGGGTGATGGTGCCTCCGTGGTCCGCACCCACGCGTTCGACTCCGAGATCGGCCCGGAAGCGACCGTCGGACCGTTTACCTACCTGCGCCCTGGCACGAAGTTGGGTGCCAAGGGCAAGCTGGGTGGCTTTGTGGAAACCAAGAATGCCCAGATCGGCGAAGGGTCGAAGGTTCCGCACCTGACCTATGTGGGGGACGCAACGATCGGCAAGCATTCCAACATCGGTGCCTCTTCTGTGTTCGTCAACTACGACGGCGTGAACAAGCACAAGACCGTGGTGGGCTCGCATGTCCGCACTGGTTCCGACACGATGTTTATCGCTCCAGTGACCGTCGGTGACGGTGCCTACTCCGGAGCGGGTACAGTAATTAAGGACGATGTCCCGCCAGGAGCTCTCGTCGTTTCCGGTGGACGCCAGCGCAATATCGAAGGCTGGGTCCAGCGGAAGCGCCCAGGCACCGCAGCAGCCGAAGCGGCTGAGGCGGCTTTGCGGGATGCCGAAAACGCCAAAAACTCCGAGCAGGAAGGCTAAGCTGCGTCATTATGACTGCACATTGGACCGAAAGCCAGAAGAACCTGATGCTGTTTTCCGGGCGTGCGCACCCGGAACTCGGCGAGGCTGTGGCTGAAGAACTGGGTGTTGAGCTCACCCCGATGACCGCGCGCGATTTCGCTAACGGCGAGATCTTTGTTCGTTTCGAGGAGTCGGTACGTGGTTCCGATGCCTTCGTCATCCAGTCCCACACTCAGCCGCTGAACAAGTGGCTGATGGAACAGCTGATCATGATCGATGCGCTCAAGCGTGGCTCCGCTAAGCGCATCACCGCGATCCTGCCGTTCTACCCATACGCTCGCCAGGATAAGAAGCACCGTGGCCGTGAGCCTATTTCCGCTCGCCTGGTTGCTGACCTGCTCAAGGCTGCTGGTGCAGACCGCATCGTGTCCGTGGACCTGCACACTGACCAGATCCAGGGCTTCTTCGATGGCCCAGTCGACCACATGCATGCCATGCCTATCCTCACGGATTACATCAAGGCAAACTACTCGCTGGAAAACATCTGCGTGGTCTCCCCTGATGCCGGTCGCGTGAAGGTCGCAGAGAAGTGGGCGAACACCCTCGGCGATGCCCCGCTCGCATTCGTGCACAAGACCCGTTCCACCGAGGTAGCCAACCAGGTGGTAGCGAACCGCGTTGTCGGTGACGTCGCTGGCAAGACGTGTGTGTTGCTCGATGACATGATCGATACCGGTGGAACTATTGCAGGCGCCGTCGGCGTGCTGCGTGAAGCTGGCGCTTCCGACGTGATCATTGCCTGCACCCACGGCGTGTTCTCCGAGCCAGCTCGTGAGCGTCTGTCCCAGTGCGGTGCGAAGGAAGTCATCACCACAGATACCCTGCCTCAGTCCACCGAGGGTTGGGACAACCTCACCGTGCTGTCCATCGCTCCGCTGCTGGCCCGCACGATCAAGGAAATCTTCGAAAACGGTTCCGTGACTACCCTTTTCGAAGGCCAAGCCTAAAAGCTGCCTTCATCTCCCTATCGGGTTGGGTGTTTTACCATGGGGTAACTCAACTCGATAGGGAGATTTCTCATTTCTATGATTTCCATCCTCGATCTCGTCCATGTCCGCCCCGGCATGACCATCCAGTCTGCCATCGCTAACTCGGTTCGCATCGCCCAGGAGGCCGAGCAGTACGGTTTTCACCGCGTCTGGTACGCCGAGCACCACAACATGCCGACCATCGCCTCCTCCGCCACCTCGGTCCTGATTGGCCATGTTGCGAACCACACTTCCACGATCCGTTTGGGTTCCGGTGGCGTGATGCTCCCCAACCACTCCCCACTGGTGATTGCCGAGCAGTTCGGCACCCTAGCCACCATTCACGGCCCCCGCATCGACCTCGGGCTCGGGCGTGCGCCGGGCACGGATCAGGTGACGCTGCGCGCTTTACGACGCTCCCCTGCTGCCGCGGAACATTTTCCCGCTGATGTAGCTGAACTGCAGTCCTTGCTCGGAGAAGGCCGGTCTACCACCGATGTGAATGCGTATCCGGGCCGCGGTACGAACGTGCCACTGTATATCTTGGGCTCGTCATTGTTCGGCGCCGAACTTGCCGCAAAACTGGGGCTACCCTATGCCTTTGCCTCGCATTTCGCACCGACGCATCTGAAACAAGCTGCCCATGTGTACCGGGACAACTACCAGCCCTCCGAGGCTCATCCTGAGCCACACTTCATCGCAGCACTGAACGCGATCGTCTCCGACGACCCCAACCAGGCCGTTGCTGAAGCTGAGGAGTCCTTCCGACTGCGGGTAGAAGCCCTGATTGGGAGGAATCGTAAGTTCAGCGAATCCGATAAGCAGCTGTTGTTGGCATCACCTGCCGCCGAACAGGTGCGGCAAATGTTGCGATACACCGCCGTCGGTAAGCCTGCCGAGGTAGCGCAGTACTTCCGTGAGTTCGCCGGCGAGGTGCATGCAGACGAACTCATCACTACCCTCGCTGCACCAAGTGTCGAGGGTCAGCTGCGGACGCTGCGGTTGTTAGGCACCGAATACCGCACGTAGGACCACGAAGCCTACGGCGCCGACGACCGCGGACACTGGTATAGTAATGACCCATGCCATCGCGATTCGGCGCATCAAGCCCCAGTTGGCGGAGCGATTGACCATGCCGACACCCAGAATCGCGCCGATGAGGATGTGGGTGGAGGACACGGGCAGGCCCAACAGCGACGCGCCCATCACCACGCCGGCAGCCGAGAGCTCCGCAGAGAAGCCCGACGCCGGGTGCATTTGCGTCAGCCCGGTGCCCACGGTCTGAATCACATGGCGCCCGATGAACCACAGGCCCACCACCAGGGAAATACCCGCGGTGATCATCAGTGGCATCGGAACTTCTGCCTTCGCCTGGATCGCATCATGCTTGAGCACATCCAGGACCGCAGCGAACGGTCCTACGGCGTTGGCGATGTCGTTGGAGCCGTGGGAGAACGCGAACGTCGCCGCGGTGAACACCTGCATCCAAGAAAACAGGACGAAGGTTGATCGCTCCAAGTCCTTGCCCACCATGGTGCGCGCAAAGATGTAAACAGCCATCCACACCACAGCAGCGACCATCAAGATGATGCTCAGGTTCCCCATTGTGGTCAAGTGCAGGCCAATGTTTTTCAGCCCCTTGAACAGCATCATCGACGTAATAACCACTGAACCGAACAGTGCCAGAAGCGGCACGTAGCGGATGAGAGCGCGGTGGGTACCGACCCCCTTTACCTGGGAGTTAATCCGGTGCAGCTGTCGGAAATAATCACTCTCCAGGTCAGAAACCGCGTAGGTGCCGTTCGAGGTGGTCACCGCATCTCGCGCCATCGCATCATTGACCCGGATAAGCTCATCACCACTGAGACGACTGAGCTTGATTTTTTGTTGTTCTGCAAGCTGAGTACGCTCCTGGCGGATCTGTTCAATTTTGGCGTTTGCTTTGTCGTTGTACACCAGGATCGTCTTTTTCACCGTTAAGTACAGCGCGTAGGCCACTAGTCCGCCGAGCGCGGGTGATAGGAACCAGCTGATCACGATATTGCCGATCTCACCCCACTGGACGATCGCCCATGGGCTCATGTCGCCCGTCGCATCGGAGACGAAGCCGAGAGTCACCGCGGCCCCCACGATGCCGCCCACGATGGAGTGCGTCGTCGACACCGGCCACCCCAGCTTCGTTGCTACCAGGAGCCACAACGCTGCCCCCAACAGCGCAGCCAACATGATGTAGGCGAAATCCATCGGCTGAAGACTGACACCCTCAAACTTGACGATGCCGGACTTCACCGTGTCCGTCACATCGCCACCAGCCAGGACCGCACCACCGACTTCAAAGACCGCTGCGATGAGCAAGGCCTGTTTCATCGTCAGCGTGCCGGCCCCCACGGAGGTGCCAAAGGAATTGGCCACGTCATTGCCGCCAATGTTGAAGGCCATGAAGCAGCCGAAGGCGATGGTAGTTATCAGAAGTACAACGTGGTTTCCCACTCCGATTTGTCCAGTAGCCCACAGGAAGAGACTCACTACGGTAGCGATGAGCAGACCACCGAAGATTAGGTTGAACCACTTATCGGTGCCGGCATCATCTCGCACGGGGGCAACGCCGAAATTCTCTAAGGAATCATGGGAAGAAGTCATCGATGCAAGGGCCTATCTAGACAAATTTTCGGTTATCCTCATTGTGCGTCCAAAGAACGCCTTCTCGCAAAAGACGACGACACGATCTGATACCCCGCAGCTGCTTTGGAAATACCTCACAGACATGGTAAGTTATCACCGTCTCGGCGAGGGCACCTAATCTGGGCCGTTATCGACGCGATAGTTTTTGAGAACACGCCTGCGAAAACTCGACGACGACACATTCCGCGAGTTGGCCGCAGGCGTTTTGCTTGTCATGCGGCCTTCACACAATGAACTTTAAGGAGGCTGAATATGTCCAACCAGGCTATCTCCCTGGACGCAACCCCACGTAAGGAATTCGGCAAGGGCTTCGCACGTCGTGCACGCAAGGCCGGCCTGATCCCTACCGTCATCTACGCTAACGGCTTCGAGCCAGTTCACATCAACGTGAACCGCATCGAGTTCACCAAGATCGTCCGTAACCACGGCGTGAACGCTGTTGTGTCCGTGAACATCGAGGGCGAGAAGCAGCTCGCCATGATCAAGCACGTTGACCAGAACGTTCTGACCTGGGAGATCGATCACGCTGACCTGCTCGCCATCAAGAAGGGCGAGACCGTTGAGGTTGAGGTTCCAGTTGTTGCAGAAGGCACCCCTGGCCCAGGCACCATGGTCATGCAGGAGACCGACACCATCCGCATCCTCGCAGACGTCATGTCCATCCCTGAAGAGATCACCATCTCCATCGAGGGCAAGACCGTGGGCGAGCAGATCACCGCTGCCGACATCGAGCTGCCTGCAGGCGCTGAGCTTGTCGACGAGCCAGAGCTGCTCATGATCAACTTCGTTGCCCCAGAAGACAATGAAGCTGAAGCCGATGAGGCTGCTGCTGAGGCCGGCGTTGTTGAAGACGCCCCAGAAGCTCCAGAAGCTGAGGAAACCGAAGAATAATTCTTCACAGCGTAAATGCCGGGAGGGTGACCACCTTCCCGGTATTTTTGTTTTTGTTACCCGATAGGGTTTTGTTCTGAGGATCTAATCCCTACGCCTTCCCTAACCATTCACTGCGGTGAACGCGTTAAATAAGCGTAGTTTTTCCTCACGCGACCCTAATCCCTATCCAGTTAAGGATCCGGCCTCACGCACAGCGCGCCAGGCTTGTGACAACTGGGCGTTCAGAGCAACGGCGGCTACGAACTTGTCTGGGCGTAGGATCACAGATCCCACACCAGTCTGGTCGAACCATTCTTTGAGCTCTCCCGTGATGTCGCAGACCACCACTGTTCCTTCCGCGCAATGGGTTTTTGCCCAGTCGTATTGGGAAGGGGACACCACGCAAACCGGTTGTAGCAACGTACAGTCAGCATCGCGGAGGAATCGCTGGGGATCCATCCCCCAAGTGAGCACAGCGAAACGCTCTCCTAGCACGGTATCGAGGAGCCGCGGTTCTGGTGCCGCGACTTGGGGTTGAATGAACATTCGACCCACTGCGCTCTCTTTAGGTTGCGCATTCTTGAAGGGGATGAGCAGCGCGTCTTTCACAGAAAGTTTCGCACGGGCAGTACCTGGGGTCAGCGAAAGATGGTCGGCCACCACTCCCCTCTGGTACCGTGGCATCGGCTTGAATTTCATGTCCGCGAAGTACTCGCGGGTCGCCGAGGATTTGTTCACCACCCAAGAAACTGCGTCTCGGGCGCCAGCCAGCACGGGGTTCGTTGGCTTGATGATATTCCCCAGGGTGAGCGAAAGATCGATCATTGCCTTCGCATGGTCGCGACGCTCTAGGTCGTAGGTGTCCGACAATTCTTGCCGGGCCAGGCCTCGGACCACGAGGGATAGCTTCCACGCCAGGTTGGTGGCGTCACGGACACCGGAGTTGAACCCCTGCCCCATCCACACAGGCATGAGATGGGCTGCGTCGCCCGCAATCAGGACGCGCCCTTTACGGAACGTCGAAGCGATGCGCCCGTGGTGGGTGAACACGCGACGCCGAATGACGTCCAGTGAAGTATTGGGGGGAAGATGATCTCCTAGCAGCTTGGTGACAAAATCATCGTCTTCAACGATCTCACTCGGCTCATCATCGAAGAGCATGAATTCAAATCGGCGCACACCGCGTGGCAGTCCAATGGGCACATATGGCCGCTTCGGATCAGCCCCCAGATAGACGTTTGGCATACCGAGCGGATCATTGTCCACATCGATGACCACCCACCGAGTGGAGGGAGACACCCCGTCAAACTGCGCCCCGATCCATTTGCGAGTAAAAGGGCTCTTCCGGTTTCAGAGTGCGTAGCTGACCATGGGGTGGGGTTCGGGGTGGCACAACATATAGGGGTCCTGGCCGGTACAAGATGAGAGTTGCGAAGTTTCCATCCAACCGAACCAGGACCCTACTGTGCAGCCTACTACTGGCAACCTCGTCGCCGACACCATCTGCCGCACCGCAGAAATCGGCCTCACGATCACCGGAGCCGCCGACGCCGGAAACATCACCATCATCGACGCCACCCCGGTGGCCGTGAACCACACCTGCCCGGACTGCGGGCACCCCGGGAAGCTGAGGGATCACACCCTGCGCCGGCTCGTTGATCTTCCCGTCGTCGGGTTCCCCACCCGCCTGGACGTCCGCGTCCCCCGCTTTCTGTGCACAGAGCCCTTCTGCTCTAGGAAGATCTTCCAGGCATCCCTGGCCTGCGCGGATGACGGATCCAAGCTCACCCACCGAGTCACCCGCTGGATCCTCCAGCGCCTCGCCATTGACCGGATGAGTGTGTCTGCCACCGCCAAAGTACTCGGTATCGGCTGGGACCTGGTCAACCAGGTCGCACTCGATGCCTGCCGCCAGCTCGTCTACGACGACCCGCACCACCTCGACGGCGTGCGCATCCTCGGAGTCGATGAGCACGTCTGGAAACACACCCGAGGTCAGCCCTCGAACCTGGTGACCATCCTCGTGGACCTCACCCCACTGGTCGACGGCCGCGGGCCCGCCCGACTACTGGACATGCGACCGGGGCGGTCCGCGGACGTGCTGCGCGGGTGGCTGCAGGAACGCGACCCCGGCTTCCGTCGCCAAGTGCAGGTGGTGACCATGGACGGCTTCACCGGTTATGCCACCGCAGTCGAAGAGCAACTACCACAGGCAAATAAAGTCATGGACCCTTTCCATGTGGTGCATCTGGCGGCTGACAAACTCACCGGGTGCCGGCAACGACTCCAACGAGAGACCACCGGACGCCGCGGACGCAAAGATGATCCGCTGTATAAGTACCGTCGCACCCTGTTGACCAGGACGAACTACCTCACCGAGCGGCAGAAACAACGCCTGGACATGCTGTGGGCCACCGACGATGACTACGTGGCACTCGAGGTCACCTGGATGTTCTACCAGGACCTGATCACAGCATACGGGCACCCGCAGAAATCAGAAGGCAAGAAGTTGATGGAACGGATCATCACCACCCTGCGCAAAGGCTTGCCGAAAGGTCTGGAGGAGCTGGCTCAACTCGGGAGAACCCTGTGGCGTCGGCGGGAAGATGTGCTCGCCTACTTCGATATCGGGGCGTCCAACGGGCCGGTCGAGGCCATCAACGGCAGGCTCGAGCACCTACGGGGGATCGCCCTGGGATTCCGAAACCTCAACCACTACATCTTGCGGTGCCTGATCCACTCCGGACAACTACAGGACAAGATCAACGCACTCTAAAACCGGAAGAGCCAGTAAAAGACCGACCACCTTCGCAGCCCACAACAAACCGACCAACCAAGTCTTCTTTCGTACCATCTGCACGCTGACTCGTGACGACTACGCTATCTTCCTCTTCCCGGATCCCCACCAGTTCTGTCCCGAAAGTCAGACTCACGCTGTCAAAGCGGTCCAAGTTTTTCATCAACTGCTCGTCGATAAGCGGCTGCAAAAAGCCCAGCTTGCGTGGCCACCCGAGTGGGGTACCTTTCGGGTCGTTAGCCATAATGACATCGCCATGTCCGTTGACCAGTCTCATCTTGTGGTTCGGGACCACAAAGGGTTCAATGCTATCTACAACGTCGATGCTTTGGAATGTACGCATCGATTCATCATCGAGGCCGACGCCCCGTGGATAGTCAATGAGAGTATCTCGCTGTTCAATCACTCGGGTAGCTACGCCGAATTTCCCCAGCAAGTTGGCAAGCACCAACCCCGTCGGACCGGCTCCGATGATGATGACGTCGTACATGGTTAGCCCCTAGGCCTTAAACACGGAGGTCTCTTCGAAGCGCTCCGCATGAGTTTCAGTATGTGCGGTTTCCTTGGAGAAGTAGATGGCCAAGGAGCTGATGACGAAGAGGACAGAACCATAAATCACGATTGGAGTGAGTCCGGATTCTGCAGAGACCAGGCGATTTGCCACCAGCGGTGCCGTACCTGCACCGAGGATAGAACCGAGCTGGAAGGTCATTCCGGAGCCGGTGTAGCGGTGAGCTGCATCAAACTTCTCAGATAGGAATGCACCGATCGGGCCGTACTGTGCTGGCTGAACTACGCACACCATCAAGATCATTCCGATCCAAATGAGCAGTGGCTTGCCGGTTTCAATCAGACTCGTGACACCCCACAGCCCTGCGATCGAGACCATGCCACCAGCGATCATCACTCGACGACGTCCATACACGTCCGACAACGCCGCGATCGCCGGCATCACAAAAATCGCGATGATGGAGCCGATGGTGACCATCATTAGGCCATCTGCGCGGTCAATCGGATTCTCCGTCCCCGCAGTTGACTTTACGATGTAAGGAACCATAAAGGTGCCCTGGAGTCCCTGCATGAACAGACCAGCCATCGCAGCCAACGAACCCAAGACAATCTCGGTAGGAGAATCCTTGAGCATCTTCATCAGCGGGACACCAGTTTGCACATTGCCTTGTTTGCGTGCCTGCTCGAACTCAGGGGACTCACTGACCTGGGAGCGCAGGTACAGGCCGAACACTACAATTCCCGCGGAGAGTAGGAACGGAACACGCCAGCCCCAGTCAGTAACAAAGTACGAGCTAGGATCTGCAAAGCTATCTCCAGAAATGTTTGAGAATAACGCCAACGTGAGCGTGGACAGCACCGCACCGGCAGGGCCACCAGCGATAGCGAAGGACGCACCTAATCCCTTGCTTTCCCGCTTGGAATGTTCCATCGCCATAAGCGTTGCGCCTGCCCACTCACCGCCAACAGCAACGCCTTGAACCGTGCGTAGCACCACCAGAATGATCGGTGCTGCGACACCAATGTGGTTTGCTGAGGGCAGGAGGCCGATACAGACCGAAACGATGCCCATGGTCAGCAGAGTGACAATTAGGACGTTCTTACGCCCATATTTATCGCCAAAGTGACCGAATGCCATGGAACCGATTGGTCGGGAGATGTACCCAATGAGGAGAATGATGAAGGATAGCGTGGTTCCCATTGCTGGGCTGAGGTTGCCGAAGAACAACGAGGGAAAGACCAGTCCGGCGGCTGCTGCGTACAGCAAGAAGTCGTAGTATTCCACGGCGCTGCCGAGAAAGCTCGAAAGTTGAGCTTTCCGACGCAACGTCGGATCCTTGCTTTCCGCAACCGGTTCCTGGCTATGAGTCAAAGTATTAGTCATCGGGACCTTACTCTCTATGCGATGTGACTTAACATACAGCGGTTCCTAAAGAGTAAGACAGAACACATCTTTAATTGCAGTGGTGTTCCGTTCCCCGAAACACACCACCATTGACCTGCGAAAACATTGGGATTCCTGGCCAATAAAAATGGGGCCACGCCCGCTGGCGCAGCCCCATATTCTTGTGCGATTACATGTGGCGTTCGAGCCACTTCCCTACCACTTCATTGAATTCTTCTGCTCGCTCCACCTGAGACCAGTGGCCACATTGCGAGAAAATGTGTGCATCAGCGTGTGGCACAACGTTGAGGATGTCCCAGGTACGAGACACTGGGATCACGCGATCCTGTACGCCGTGGATAAGCAAGACGGGGATGTCGAGCTTGGCCAAGACGTCGAAGTCGAGAGGCAGTTCGTTGCGGTCGCGGTCACGAGCAGCGACCACTTCCTTGAGCCGATCCGACGCGGTGTCATTGAGCGCGGATTCGTAGCGCAGCTGCACCAACTCGTCGGAAATCAGGTCATGATCGACAACGAACAGCTCCAGGGTATCCCGGATGCCTTCCGGGGTGAGGTTCGGGTTTGAGTGCCCCTTCAGTGCCCCGGTGAGCTTTGCGCCACCGGTACCCATGGAGACGATGCCCAGCAGGCGATCCGGGTAGTCAATAGCAAATTGGAAGGCCAGCCAGCCGCCGAGGGAGTTGCCAACGATCCAGGTCTTTTCGATGCCCAGCGCGTCCAAAACGCGCACTGCGTGGCGAACCCACTCTTTAATACCGTACTTGGTCCCTTCTGCGACAACGGTCTGGCCGTAGCCGACGGAGTCAATCGCAATGCAGCGACCATAGTTTGCTAGTTCAGGGAGGTTGAGCCACCAGTTGGCAGCAGCGGTGACGCCAGTACCAGAGCCGTGGAGGAACAGGATAGGTGCACCCTCGCCCAGCTCGTGGTAGTGCGTGATTTCACCTTCAGCGGTTTCCAGCCATTTGTCTTCCAAATCGAAGAAGTCATCGGTGCGGTAATCAGGGATCTGAGCCATTTTTCTTCCTCACTTCACTGTCACTTAGCAGATCGTTGTTGCCATTGTTCCCCCTTCAAAGAAACAACGGGGGAATGCGTTCCACCTGACGGAACACTGTCAGCGTGCTCCCCAGCGCACAGTCTCCGCATAACGCTCGGGTTCACGTGGCAGGAACATTCCGTAGTGAAGTTCAAAGGCTTGCTGACGGTAAAACTCTCGTGACGGTTCTCCCCGAAGCATCGGCGCAGGTTGACGACCGGAATCACCACGTAGCTCGACGCTGCGCATCCTTCCCTGCCAATGGAGATCGTAGATCCGCTGATCGGACCATAACTCGAGCAGCATGAGGTGGTCAGGAAGCTCGATATTCTCGTACCAGGCGTAGTGGATGCAACCGGGTTCACGTCGCGTTTCTGCGATTTCTCGCGCCGTCAGCTCCCGCATCAGCTCATTGGGCTGGTAAGCACCTTGAATGACGATGGATACCGGCCCGGCGGCGGGCCACATGATGGGCCCAGGTTCGGTCGTCGCATCGGTGGGCGTCCAGCACCCGTCGGCGAGCTGATATGAAGACTGACGGTAGATCTCCACGTCTCCATCTGTGAAGATTTGGGATAGCGCTGGGAATTGCCCGCTTCGCTCCAGAAGCGCAGCCATGCCTTTCTCGTCGTCACACAGCATGGCCAGCGCGTATGCTTCTTCACCTGCTGCGAGGCTCCGGTAAACCTCACACTGCGCTACCGCTTCGCGAGCAGCAGTGATTTCAGTCAGGAGGGCGTCGTCAAGCTGTGCAAACCTGGCGGTGAGGCGTATCACGCCTGCTCCTCAAAGTCGATGACCCAGTCTGGGGCTTGATATTCCGGCTCGGCTGGGCGACGACGCACCACGCCTTCCACCAAGTACCCACCGAGGGCGTCGAACAGGTCGAAATATCCAAATTCCGCTGCTTCGCCACGCAGTGTCGAGCCCATGCACAGTGGGTGTCCCGCGGCAGTCATGTCATCCACCACTCGCTGCCATTGCGCATCATCCTTGGTCATCCAGCTGAAAATGTGGTGGATTCCGGGGCCACGGATATCAAAGAATTCGCGGTTGTAGTGGCTTGGACCGTGATTGCACTGGATGATCTCGAAGCCAAAGTCGCCGGCAAAGCCCTGAGCCGTGAAGTAGCCGTGGTCGACCTTCTCGCCACGGTATTGTGGCGCGTCCAACCTGCCGAAACCGGTTTCCCACGTCTTCATCTCAAAGCGCTGGATTCCGAAAATCGCCCGGTAGTCATCTAGGGTCGCCAATACATCGTGTACGAGGACTCCGAAGTGGTACATGCCCTGCGTCGGCAGCGGCGATGGCGCCCCCTGATCGCTGATCGGCTGCTGCACCTTGGTCACCATTTCCACATAGAAGCCACCGAGGCGCTCTCGGGTGTCGTAGAAGGAGCGCTGCTCGCCGCCGACGGTGGAGCGGTAGGCACAAGGCACGCTTAACGACGCAAAATGCTCCTCAATCCCATCGCCTTCCGCAGCGACCTGAATGAAGCAAATGCCTTCCCGCTTGGTGCGCAGGTGCTCCATGAAGGGGGATTCGCCAGACACTGGCTGGATGAGTTCAAAGGTGAGGGCCCGTGCCGGTTCACCACCTGGCCCTTCCTCCCCTTCCCGAGGAACCGTGGACCCGACGGCACTGCGCCACGTTCCTGGCGTAGTGATATTGCGACGTCCGTTTGTTTCCCCGTCAGTGGGCGCGTTGTCTGCGAACTCCCACTTGGTGATGCCGTAGATTCGCTCGTACTCTTTCACTGTGGCGTCCAGGTCGTACACCACGACGCCAATGCGATTGAGATGTGTGGTCTTCATACGTTACTCCTGTTCGTTAGTAGAAAAGGCTGAGATTCTTCACCAGGATCGTCGCCATGTCGAAGCGGATTTCGCGCTCCAGCACCTGGAACCCGAATGGGGCGTCCGGGTTGGCGACGATGATATCGCGACGCTCGCCGGCGATGGTGTCCTGGCTGCGCTCGCCTCGGGAGCGGTAGATCAGAAAATTGGAGCGGACATTGTAATTGCCGTCCTCGCGGGCATCGATGCGCACGTTGGAAATCATGTGCCGTGAGCGTGACGGCGGTTCCTCTGCCCATGCCATGTGGGTTTGCAGCCGGAATACCCGCTGCTTCAAAAATGCCAGGTTTTCCTCGAAGTACACGGACGTGCCCTTCGGGTAGAACTCTTCTTTGCGCTCACGGGCGACGCGATTCTCACGCACTGGGGCCCAATAGTAGATGTCAGGGTGCATGCACGTGAGCCAGTCATCCCAGCGCATGTTGTCGACGAGCTCGGCTTCGTCGTAAAGGAAGCGTGTGATTGCGCGTTCGGTCTCCGCGTCAACTCGCAGCGTTGTGGTGTCCATGCCCTCAGTTCTCCTTACTTTTCCGTGTTCTCCGACATGACCGCGCTGAAATCAGCGGTCTCCACCTCCGGGCGTCCGCCTCTCATCTCTTTTAGCTCCTCCCAGGAATGTCCCTCCATCAGGTCTCGGTAGAAGCCATACATATTGAGGGCTGCGTTGTCGGAATAGACGTGTGCAGTGGACCCTCCCGGGTAGCCGTCGTCGTCCTGAACTACTGGCACGCCACGCATGTTGTAGGTGAAACCCGTTTGACGGGACTTCGCACCGCGGAGAATGCGCTGCATCTCCTCCCAGTTTTCAGCATCGTCCTGTTCAAACATGCCGCCCGGAGAGAAGGTACGCATCACGTCGACACGGATTGCTTCCTTAACTTCCTCCGGAGCATCCTTAGGCACGAACGCCCACGACCAGATCTCCATCTCGTGTGGCCCGCGTGGGTGTGTCACGCGGAAGGTGTAGTTGCCCAGCAACATGAAGTTCGGGAACACGTTCATGTGGCCACGCACCTCACGGAACTCGCCGAGGCGTTGCTCAATGGAGTCGCGCACCGTGTTTTCCCATTCAATCAGCGCAGGGGCCGTGTTAGGGATTTCCTTGCCTCGGGCGCCGAAGAATGCGCCACCGTGACCATACGGGCTGAAGAATTGACGTCCCGTCGGGATCTTTTCGCGTCCCTTCTTACGGTCGAAGGTATCGGACCCGGACGACAGCGCTTCCACTGCGGACACGTGGCTAATCTCAGAGTGCTGCATGTCAGAGGTTGGCTGTTCAACATTGAATTTCCAGTTTGCGGGAAGAACCCACTTGTGAACAGCGATGGCTTCCATGCCACCCTCGTAGCGGTCCACATAACCATCTAGGTAGTATTTGGCGTTTCCGAGGTATTCCTCCAGAGGCGGGATGGTCTCGTCCCAGGAGCCGAAAATGAATCCCTTGTAATTTTCAATCCGAGGAACCTGAATGGCGCTGAGCTTGGATTTATCGATCCCCTGCGGGTACGCGGTCTCCTCATGCGGGATGTTGATCAGTTTGCCTTCTAGGTCGTAGGCCCAACCGTGGAAGGAACACATGAAGCCCTTCGCCACTCCTCGGTCAGCTCGACAAATGCGCATGCCCCGGTGGCGACACTGGTTGAGGAACGCTTTGACCTCACCGGACTTCTGGCGAACCACGATCACTGGGTCTTCGCCAATGTAGGTCTGAATGTAGCTTCCTCGCTTGGGCAACATGGTTTCGTGGGCTAAGAAGACCCAGGTACGTTGCCACACTTGATCGAGTTCTTGGGCGTAGATGTCATCGTCAACGAAAATGCGTCCGGAGACGTAGCCGCCTACTGGATCAATCAATTCTGAAATCTTACTCACATTACCCTCCTAATGCGGTTATGCCGATCGTTGAAAGTAAATGTAGCCCCGCTCACAGCAAAGTTGGGAGCGGTGTTCCACAGACTGGAACACAATGGGGTGAATGTGATTGCTGCACCCAAAAAGGGCTAAGGGACAAAATGTGTGTCTGAATTCCACAGTAAAGCCAGGTCAGGGCATCTAAACAGGTGCTGTATATTGTTTCAGGCCTGATAAACCCACAAATCTTGTTCCATACCGCCAGTGATACCGCACCTGCACTAACAGGTGCGGTCACCTAACTCCGGTAACCAAAAACCGACCCCGATGCCCCGTCTGCCTGGGACAAAAGCAAAAACAACGGCACCACCAGGTGACGCTTCGGCCACCAAAACCAAAGCTGATCACACACACGCAGCAACCTTCCGGGCCTTCCATGCTTATGTTGTCAGCTCAACCGCAATGACCGACACTGCAGGCTCGTGAGGTATCTCCCGAAGGAGTCTGAACCGCAGGTTCGCACCCTTGTGCTGCTTAACTCCGCAAAACCCGGGAAGCGTTCCCCGGGTCTCGGTGATCTTTTAGGCTTCACACCTGCTATTTCACTGATTTCGGCCCGAGCCCCGGGGAACGCTTCCCGGGCTTTAGTAAGAAACTTCAGGGGCCGTGATCAACGCCCCCAGAAGTGAAGTAACAACCGACAACACGCCGACCGGACACACATTTTGCTCCCTTAACCAACCAAAAACAACAAAACCGCCGCCTCCCCAGGACACTGGAGATAGGCGACGGTGAACCTTACGGAATTACTTCTTAGGCGCCGGAACCGTATAGGTGGTGACCACCTTAGCTAGAATCGACTCGTCAACGGAAGAAATCACGCTGGTATCGGTGACGATCACGCTACGCCCTGCACGCACAATCGTGGACACTGCGATCGCGTCGCCTTCCTTCTTGTTCGAGACGACGTTCACCGAGCTGGCAACAGCTAACGGGAATACCCCGGGTTCCACCTGCTGCATCGCCAGCCACGTGCCGGAAATATCAGCAAGCCCAAACAACGCTGGAGCGGAGAACATTCCCGCTGGTTGGGATACCTCCTTTGACAACGGCATCCCGACCCGGACTTCCTCCTTAGACCCGGAGATCGGGTACAGCCCGAGCGTAATAGCTACGTCATCGACGCGGGAGTAGAAATCGTCCCACTGCTCTTTGAAATTCACTTGAGCTCCATTTCATCCATGTTCTTAGGCTGATTAACTACCCAATCCGGCTCTGCCACCATGAGTGATACATCATTGCCGTCGCGAAGCTGCACGTCCAAGACATAGCGCATACCGGCCTTTTCACACTGTGCGATGGCGCTGAGGTCCCCCTCAGGAACCGCAACAACCACGCGGCGGCAAGCCTTATTGGTGGTGAAAATCTCGCGGATTTCTGCGGTCATTTCATCGATGGATCCAAAAACCAGTTCCACGTCATCTTTCCCGTACGGGTAGGTATGGCGCAGTGGTGAATCTTGAATGAGAATATGGTTCATTACTGCTCCTCTTGCTCACGCACGAATTGACGCACGGCAATTTTGTCGATTTTACCTGCGGAGTTACGTGGAATTTCCTCAACCACGTAGAGCTGCTTCGGCAGCTTGTAGCGAGCCAGGTGGCGCTCGCAGTGGTTACGCACATCCTCGAGGTTCACTTCAGCGTCACGGTCCGGCTGGATAACCGCAACCACGATTTCACCCCACTTGTCGTCACGGCGTCCCACGACGGCGTTACCGCGAACACCATCCAGCTCTGCAATGACGCGCTCCACCTCAGCTGGGTACACATTTTCGCCACCCGTAATGATGAGGTCCTTGAGTCGATCCACAATGTAGTAGTAGCCATCCTCATCGCGGTGGCCAAGGTCACCCGAGTGGAACCAGCCGGCGGTGTACGCCTTCTGGGTTACTTCTGGGTTGTTCCAGTAGCCTGTCGCTACGTTTGGCCCACGCACCCACAGTTCGCCGGTCCGGCCTGCTTCCTTCACTTCCTCACCGGTATCCGGATCCATGAGGCGAATCTCGGTGTACGGCATAGGGATGCCACAGGAGCCGATCTTCTTCTCTGTCATCTCTGGCGGCAAATAAGTAGCGAACGGAGCTGTCTCCGTCAGCCCCCATGCCTGCTGTACAGCAATCCCCTTCTCCAGGTAACGGCGAATGAGGATAGGCGGCACCGGCGCACCAGCACAGATAGTGGCGCGCATAGAGTCGAGCTTCGCGTCAGCAAAATTCGGATGCGCATAGAGTGCTTCAAGCTGAGCAGGAACCATGAATGTGGAACCCACCTGGTGGTTTTCAATATCGCTCAGTACCTGTGCCGGGTCGAAACCGCGGTGGATAAGAACCGTGTTTCCCCGAGACAGTGCCTTAATAGCGAAGGAGTTCAGTGCTCCCACGTGGAACAATGGGGCCGCCACCAGGGTGACGTCGCCAGGGCGGGAATCCACCATGGTGTCCACGTTGACGGAGTTCCACCACAGATTGCCGAAAGTGAGCTGTGCTCCCTTTGGCAGGCCGGTGGTGCCAGAAGTAAACAGCAGCAATGCCAGGTCAGTCATCACCATTGGGCGAGGTCGCACTGCCTGTTCTGGTGCTTCCGGCATGGTGGAGGTCTGATTCCAGTACAGTGGCACACGGCCGTCGGGTTCTGCTATGGGATCGTCGTCAACCACGATCACGTGGTGGCGCTCGATGCCGTAGATGTGCTTCGCCTGGTTCAGGTATGGCCCTTCCACCACCACGCTGTGCGGTGTTCCCTGCATCAATAGCTGCGAAACTTCTGGGGCGCTGAGGCGGAAGTTAAATGGCATGAAGGTGGCGCCCACTCGCCACGCCCCCAGCATGGCGAAAATGAAGGATTTCGAGTTCATGCCCAAGTAAGCGATGCGATCGCCCTGACGAACGCCAGACTCTTCAAAGTAGTGAGCCCATTTGCGCACGACCTTCTCAAGATCACCGTAGGTGAACTGCTCATCACCATAGATGATGGCCACACGGTCCGGCTGGTACGTAGCGTGGCGTACCAGCTGGGCGCATGGGTTGACGTCGATCGTTTCAGCACGATGCTCTACACCAGTGATAATCACAGGTCATCTCCTCCTGCTGCCTGGGCGAAGCCCCGGGCACTAATGCCACCATCGACGTTGATGATGGCGCCGGTGATGTTGCCGCCTTCTGCGTCGTCGGCAAGCATCAGATATGGTCCGGTGAAACTTGATGGATCTGTGGAAATGTCGTGCAGTGGGATGTACGGGTTTCTTCCCTCATCACGGCGACGTTCCAGAGTGTCCTTGAAGCTGCGGTTTTCCATTCCGATGGCGGCTGGGCCCCGCAGGTCCGTCTTCATACCACCAACGGCAACCCCGTTGACACGCACTTTTGGTGCGAGTTCATAGGCAAATTCCAACATGAGGCCACGGTCAGCGAACTTGCTGGCGGTGTAAATCGGGCCACCACCCGCGGCGTAGAACGCTGCGTTTGACAGTGTCATAATGATCGAGCCGCGTGTTTTCACCAGTTCGCGCCAGGTCGCCTCGACGGTAAGCAGGTATCCCTTGACGTTGATGGAGAAAATCTCGTCGAACATCTGGCCCAGCTCGTGGCCGTTATGACGCGTGACGGAACGGTTGTAGTCCCAGATACCGGCGTTCGGGATGACGGTATCTATTCCGCCAAACTTTTCCACCGTAGCCGCTACTGCTGCAGCGAGTGCATCTGAGTCACGGACATCCGCACCGACACCGAGGACGCGGTCAGCGTCGAAATCACTGATGGATTGCTGTGCGCGTGCTTCGTCGATGTCAACCGAGACTACATTCGCTCCGGCGTCGTAGAACCGACGTGCGAGTGCAGCCCCGAGGCCGGAACCGGCCCCGGTGATAAATACAGTTTTGTTCTGCAAGGACATCTGGTGACCGCCTTAGAAGAACGTGGAGATGTTCTTAGATGGCAGGACGTTGATGTCCAGCAGGATGCGTCGATCGAACACCTTGTAGCCTTCGTCGGTGACACGCAGCAGGTCAGTGCGGGTGCCAGCGAAGATATCGCGCTCGCGTTCCAAGCGGGTACGCCAGACGAGGAAGTTGGTACGCGCTTCAATCACCTCAGTGCCTTCGGCGTCAGTAGCGTGGTGCGCCTGCAGGTTGGTGATCAGGTGGCGGGTGCGGGACGGTGGGTCCTCAGCCCAAGCCATGCCGGAGTCGAAACGACGGATGCGCCACGCCAACGAGTCATAGGTCTCGTCATAGAACGCTGCTTCTTCAGGCCCAGCGATGCTGAGTGCCTGTTGACGGCGCAGCCGGTTGGTGCGGGTAGGAGCCCAGTAGTACAGGTCCTTATCAAACTTTTCCAGCCAGTCAACGTACCGGCCGTCGTCGAGCAGATCCGCTTCTTCAAAGTAGAAGCTTTGCAGGTCGTAGTACGTCTCAGCGCTGACCCGATCGCCTAGTGTGACGTCTTCACGTCGGAGAAAGTCAGTCATCTTCAATCATCCCTTATGTATGTCAGTGGTATGCGGCCTAACGAGCCAACTTCTTCAGATTCACCGCGGGATCAGCAAGCGCCTCGGGGTCCACCACAACCTTGCGATCAATCAGGCGTCGGGCTGCGCGTACCGCCATTCCCTTGTCGTACGCGGTGCAACCAACGATGGTGCTGTCCGGTGCAACGCGGAACACCACTTGTGGTTGTCCTTCTTCATCTGGACGAATCACGGTCTCGCCTTCGGCAGTCATTGAGCCGACGCCTTCCACGTGCACGCCATAGCGGTCTGTCCAGAACCAGGATGCGCCGTGCTCTGGTAGCTCTTGCCCGCAGATATCAGCGGCAGCGGTTTGCGCGTCGAAGATTGCGGACTCCCAGTGCTCGTGGCGTCGTTCCAGGGTGCCGTCGGCATTGCGCACGCGAGCGCAGTCACCTACCGCCCAGATCCCGTCAGCGGTGGTGCGCTGAGCATGATCGACCAGAACGCCACCGTCGCATTCCAGTTCTGCGGACTTGGCCAGGTTTTCTTCTGGGATGATGCCCACTGCAACCAGGACTACGTCTGCAGTCACGGTGTCTTTGCCATCGATGTCGATGACGAAGGTGGCGCCTTCTCGACGGATGCCCGTCGTAAAGCCGGCCACGGTCTCAACGCCGTGCGCTGCGTGCAGCGCATGCAGACGCTCGGCAATTTCCTTACCGACGGCTGGTACCAGCGCTACTGGAACAGGATCGATGAGGGTGACTTCAGCGCCCAACTCTCGGGCACTCGACGCAACTTCGGCACCAATCAGACCAGCGCCGATGATGGCCAAACGAGTGCCTTTGCCCAGGGCCTTCTTCAGACGCTGCGCATCTTCAGTGGTACGAAGCACGAATAGATCTGGGTCATCAAAGCCCGGAGCTGGCAGCGGCCGTGGTAGCCCACCGGTAGCCAGCACGAGTTTGTCAAAAGAGTGGGTCCCACCGCCGTCGAGAACGAGCTCGCGTTCCTCCGGCTTGATCCGATCCACCTTTGCCTTGACCAGGGTGACCTTGTTTTCCTCATACCAGCTACGCGGAGCGAGCAGAAGTTGTTCGGCGTTCTTGGAGCCCTGCAGGATTTCCTTTGACAGTGGCGGACGATCGTAGGGGTAACCGAGTGGATCGATGATGGTCACGGCACCTTCGAAGCCACGGTTGCGCAGTTCCGCAGCCACGGTGTACCCGCCGATACCGCCACCTACGATGGTGACATTACTCATCGGTGGCCTCCGCCGGAGTGCCTGGGTAGAGCCACACTTCATCGTCACGAATCTCAACCTTGTGGGTGTTGGTGTCCTCGGATGCTGGCATGCACAGGACCTTGCCGGTCTTCAGGCAGAAACGACCGGAGTGCATCGGGCACTCAACTTCGTTTCCTTCGATCCAGCCGTCTGCCAGTGACGCATCTGCGTGGGTGCAGATGTCATCGAGCGCGTAGTATTCGTCTTCATCGGTGCGGAAGACTGCGATGCCTACTGGGTGGCCAGACGTCTCTGGAGAAACAACGATTGCTTCCTCCTGCTCGATGTCGTCGACCTGGGCTACTTTGACGGGATTGCTCATGGGTATGCTCCTATGTTCGGTGTCGGTTACTGATCGGTGTTTTCATGCCATGCTGGCGTGGACATCAGCTCACGCCACCTGCGGTAGAGGCCACGACCTGCTGCATCGGAGTACAGCTCGGAGGTGGTTCCTGGGTAGTCTTCGCGCTGTTGCTCAGTACCCATACCCATCTGGTAGTTGAGCGCGGTGTTGCCGACCATGAACGCGTGTGCGTTGGCCTGGCATTCAGACCAGTTTTCTCCGTCGTCCTGCTCGAAGATGCCGGACGGGCCAAAAGTGCGGAGGTTGTAGAGGCGCTGAGCGCGACGTACTTCCTCGGGCATGGACTTATCCAGGACGGTCCAGGACCACACTTCCATCTTGTTCGGGCCCTTTGGGTGCCAGACGCGGATGGAACCATTCACCGGAAGGTAGGAGAAGTTAGGGAACACCGTGGCGTGACCGTTGGTCAGCGGTCCCATGACTTGCTCTGGAGACAGGCGCTCACGGAGGAAGTCGTAGTCGTAGTATTCGTGTACTGGTTGGGCGTCGAAGCGGTTCTTCGGGTGGACTGGGAAGCCAGCACCATTGCCGCGTTCGTCGGTGTATTGGCGTCCGGTACGCTGCGCGATTTCTTTCTTTGGTCCCTTGCCCGTTGGAGACATCACCATCAGCGCGGATGCATGGGACATGTTGACGTGGTACCAGTCGGTTGCGAACTGTTCAGCTGCGAGCTTCCAGTTGCCTTCCAAAACCCATTTGGTCACGCCCCCGACAACGGTGGTGCCTTCTGGATCACGGTCCATGAAGGCATCGATGTACCACTTCATCTCTCCGAGCGCGTCTTCCAGCGGTTCGGCGTCTTTGTCCCAGTTGGCAAAGATGAGGCCCTTGTAGCTTTCGACACGTGGTGCGGTCACCAGGCCCCAGTCCGCGAGATTGAAGTCGGACGAGTAGGACTCCTGCGCTGGTACGTTGACGAGGTTGCCATCGAGGTCGTAGGACCAACCGTGGTAGGTACAGGTGAAGTTTTTGGTGGATCCCATGTCTGCACGGCAGACGCGGGCGCCACGGTGACGGCAGTTGTTCAGCAGAACGCGGATTTCGCGCTTCTTGTTCATAGAAGCGATGACTGGGTCTTCGCCCATGTAGGTCTGGAAGAAGTCGCCTGGCTTCTTGAACTGATCCTCGTGCGCGATGAACAGCCAGCTGCGGGCGAAGATGCGACGCATTTCCTGGTTGTAGACCTTCTCGTCAGAGAAGATACGTCGATCGATTAGGCCACCTTCTGGGTTGACCATGCCGGTGACGTCAAGGTTCTCCTCCAAGCCTTCCGGCCTGGTGAGCCCTGCCCGAGGCATGGGGTTGTCAGGGGTGCACATAGTTCCTCCTTGATTACTACGGGGAATCCCATTTGAGATCCACCGACCATTCAGGACTTTTTGTAATCCGGTTCACAATTGGGTGATGGCATTACTTTGCTCCCGATGTGAGTCAAATTAAAACTGCCGTTCCGCCTAGCGGAACGATTGATATGAGCGCTTACCCCCGCTGGCGATAATGAAACACATCTCAGCTAGCCAGGTCCTCGGTTTTCCCAAGTGAATCAATGACTGCCACCCCCGGGGTTAGTCACAACGCTTGCGAACTTTTTGGGAATCGCCCACCGAGTACGATGTAAGAAAAAATGAAAAGAGGTTCCTCCCGTGGCTACTGCGCCAGACACCCGCAGCGCCGTCGATAAGGCGTTCAGTTTGCTGCGTTGCTTCAGCCCCAATGACGCGTCCGGCGTCGGCGTGAGTGAACTCGCTCGCCGTGCTGAGCTATCCAAATCCACTGCTCACCGGCTGCTCGCAATGCTCGTGGCCAATGGCGCGGTGGAACGAGCTGACGATGTGTACCGACTCGGCCCGCTCTGCTTCGAACTGACTCAGCAGTCGGTCAGCGAGTCCGCCGAAATGATCAGTGAAGTACTCACTCCTCACCTGGCTGCACTGTTTGAGCAGACTAGGCACACGGTTCAGTTGGGGTATTTGGAAGGCACTGAGGTGGTGTACGTGAACAAGCTGTTCTCGGCCCAGCGCGTATCCTCCCCTTCCCGCATCGGCGGGCGCGCCCCTGCGGTGTGCACGGGAATTGGTAAGGCCCTGCTCGCGTGGGACGAGACCCGACTCGAGTCCGCACTGCAACGTGGTCTTCCGAAATGGACGCCCTACACCATCACTGACCCTGAGGAACTGCGCCAGGAGCTGGAACAGGTTCGTCTCGAGGGCTTCGCATACGACAGGCAAGAAATCGCACTCGGCCTGTCCTGCATCGCCGCTCCAATTTTCGGCCGAAATAACCAGGCAGTAGCAGCGATGTCCATTTCGGGGCACGCCGCGCAGTTTAAACCCGACGTTTTTGCCAATGCTTTACGACGCACCTGTGCCGCCGCAAGCAAGTCCCTCCTGAATTTCCAGCGCCAACAGGAACGAAAAAAACCGCTAGCCAGCACGTAATCCACGCTGGCTAGCGGCCAAGCCAAGGCTTAGGCGTTCTTCAGGGCCACAGCAACATCAATAATCATGTCTTCCTGACCGCCCACGTAACCACGGCGGCCAACTTCCCGCAAGATATCAGCGGTAGGTACGCCGTAGCGCTCCGACGCCCGCTCGGCGTGGAGCAGGAAGGAGTTGTAGACGCCCATTTGACCTTGGACGATCGAACCGCGGTCCATCGCTGGCAGGCGAGGCACCATAGGCTTAAGAACGTCCTCCGCCGCGGACAGGATCTTCGGGATATCCACGCCGGTCTCAATCCCCAGGCGGTCAAAGGCAGTCGCGAGCACTTCCGTCGGAGAGTTACCTGCACCAGCGCCCAGGCCTGCGAGGGAACCGTCGATCTGCTGTGCACCGGCACGGACCGCAAGAACAGAGTTGGCAACACCGAAGGACAGGTTCTGGTGACCGTGATAACCAACCTGAGCTTCGTCGCCAATCTCGTCCAGGATAGCCTTCACGCGGTCGCTGGCCTCTTCCATGATGAGCGCACCAGCGGAGTCAACCACGTACACGCACTGGCAGCCAGCGTCCACCATGATCCTGGCCTGCTTAGCTAGGCCGGCAGGATCCAGGCGGTGAGACAACATGAGGAAACCACCGGTTTCCATGCCAAGGTCACGGGCAGCCTGGAAGTGCTTGATGGAGACATCTGCTTCCGTGCAGTGCGTCGCCACACGGACCATCCCAGCGCCACGCGCATGCGCTTCCTTCAGATCGGCCACAGTGCCGAGGCCCGGCAACAACAACACCGCAATCTTTGCCTGCTTCGCCTCATCCACGGCTGCGGACACCAAATCCAGCTCGTTGGTCTTGGAGAAACCGTAGTTGAAAGAAGAACCACCCAGGCCATCGCCGTGCGTGACTTCGATGAGTTGAATTCCGGCGTCGTCAAGCGCGCGTACGACGGCGCGCACCTGCTCCTCTGTGTACTGGTGACGCACTGCGTGGGAACCATCGCGGAGAGTGGTGTCATTGATACGAATCTTGGTCATGTTACTTTCCTTCCCCACGCAGCACATCAACCATGCGGTCGGCGGTCGCCACCGCAGCGGCGGTAATGATATCGAGGTTTCCGGCATAATCCGGCAGGTAATCGGCAGCTCCAGCGACCTCCAGCAAGACGGTCACCCGGCCCCACCCCTGCCAATCTTCGCGAGCCTCATCAAACTGCGGCTCGGCAGTAAGACGGTACCCAGGAACGTAAGCCTGCACCGTTTCCACCATGTGCTCGATGGATTGGCGAATCTGATCCCGCAGCTCACCCGGGGCCGCGGCCTCCGGAGGCAACGCACAGTACACGGTGTTGCGCATCATCATCGGCGGCTCAACCGGATTCAGGATCAAGATCGCCTTGGCCTTCTTCGCACCGCCGACCTGTTCCAACGCTGCCGCAGTGGTCTGCATGAACTCGTCAATATTGGCACGCGTACCAGGGCCGGCAGAACGAGACGAAATAGACGCCACGATCTCGGCGTACTCGACCGGAATGACGCGAGAGACTGCAGCAACAATCGGGGTGGTTGCCTGACCGCCACAAGTAATCATGTTGACGTTATCTACGTCCTGCAGCTCATCCAGGTTCACCGCTGGGCAGAAGTATGGGCCCACCGCTGCCGGGGTAAGGTCGATCGCCCGAATGCCCGCCTCACGGTAGAGGGGCGCATTAGCCTGATGAGCATACGCGGAGGTCGCTTCGAACACCAGGTCAGGCTTAACATCCTGTTCCAGCATCCATTCCACGCCGCCTGCCGACGCCTGGACACCCAAATCTTCGGCTCGCTTCAAACCATCCGACGTAGGATCTACACCGATCATGTAAATCGGCTCAACGTTCTTGGAATTCTTCTGCAGCTTCATCAGCAGGTCAGTACCAATGTTTCCTGGCCCGACGATAGCCGCTTTTAGCTTTTCTGCCATCTTCTCCCCTTATTCTTTTTTAATTAGCTAAACGAAACGCTCAGTTGGCCGTAGCGACCAAAATCGACATCAACGGTGGAGCCAGGAATCACCGGTGCTGCGGCACAGAAGCTTCCGGTGAGCACAATGTCGCCGGCCTTCAGTCCAACTCCTTGCTCCCCCAATGTCTGGGCGAGCCACACGAGAGGCTCAACCGGGTGTCCCATTACAGCGGAACCTTCGCCCGTGCCCGCAACCTCACCATCAATGGTCATGGTTGCTGGTACCGACGGCAGATCATCAAAAACAATCTCTTCAGCAACGTTGCCCAAGACGATCGCAGCGCAGGATGCGTTGTCAGCAACGGTATCCACAAGCTTGATGTCCCAATCGCGGACGCGAGAGTCAATGATTTCCACAGCCAGGAACGTCTCCCCGATCGCCTCACGCACCTCATCCATAGTGGCGGTGGCCGGCAGGTCACGGTTCAGGACGAAACCCAACTCAGGCTCGACCTTTGGAGAAATAAACTGAGAAGCGTCGATAACGTCACCGGACCGGAATACCTGCTTCTCGGTAAAGAAACCAAAATCTGGCGAATCGACCCCCAGCTGCTGTTGCATCGCGAGGGACGTCAACCCAATTTTGCGGCCAGCGATCTTCTCGCCTGCAGCAACCAGCATTTCCTCCTGAATCTGCTGAATACGGTATGCGCCGGACAGATCCAAACCAGGCAGAGTCTCTCGAGGTGGAGTGATTGGCTGCTTGGTCGTGTACGCCTCAGCGAGTTCCTTCGCAACTGCCTCGTAGTTTACGTTCATCAAAAAGCTTCTTCCTTTAACTAGCGGTCATAATGCCGAAACCAGCGATGTATTCCTTGATCGGCTCATAGAACTGGTAATCCACCGCATACTCAGGATGTGCAGCAGCCAACGCAGAGAACGCCGCCACCCAGGTGCGGACCTCGTGGGAGGAATGACCAGCAAGCTTGTCCATCTCATCAGCCTGGTACTGGTCAAAGAGTTCTGGCGTACCTGACGCGCAGACCTTCATAAACTCCTTGTCCCACTCCGGATTCAGATCCTGAATATCAGCCTGACCGGCAGCGAACGCCTTAGCCGTGTTGATCACGCGTTCTTGGCGCGCGTTGCGGGCTTCCGGAGTTGGGTTCCGGCCGTCGAGAAGCAATGCCCGCTGTTCCTCGTTCGCGGTCACCCACTGTGGCACCGGCGGGTCGTGGCTCAGTCCACCGGAAGCAATAAGAAGAATCTTCTCATCGCGGTCTTTCAGGAACTCACCGATCGCCTCTCCCATCAAGCGGACGCGCTGCATCGGCACAAACGGACGGGCCAATCCGTTGACATACACCGGGACGGTCTTGCGGGCAGCAATGTCACCAAAGACAATTTCCGCAGGTTGAACCGCACCGTGATCGACTTCCATCTTGCGAGAAATTGCAATATCAATTCCTTTATCGATCACAAACTGAGCCATCTCTTCAGCGAGCTCGGTAGGAACATCGAGCTCACCTTCCTGAGAATTGTAATCACCCACGCTGCGAGCTTTGTACCCAATGCAGTACGGCGGCATCAAATCATAGAAGAACCCGTTGTAATGATCCGGAGCGAACGTCACAATCAGATCAGGATCAAAATCACGCGCAAAATCCTTCGCGGATTTCAGCGCAGCGCGCAAACTCTGCTCAGCATCCTTCGGAAGCTCATTGATCCCAAGAAGCGGGCTGTGTGACATGGCCAGCAAAGCAATCGGCATGGTAAGTCAAGCTCCTTAAACTCTCGGTATTTGTGTATCGAAAGTCTAAAATGCCGCAAAACACAATCCACGTCCCTGTTCCACTGTTCGGAACAGACAGTCGGAGTAAACACCCTCAGCCCACCCCTCAACAGATGTGCCACAATAGAGAACATGTCTGAACCATTCCTCATCGTCGGCCTTGGCAACCCCGGAGCCAGGTACGAAACCACCCGGCACAATGTGGGATTCATGGCCATCGATGAGATCGCCGAAGATCACATGGGCTCATTCAACGTCCACAAAAAATCAAACGCGGACATCTTAGAAACCCGGATTGCCAACACCAAGGTGGTCCTCGCCAAGCCACGTACTTTTATGAACCTCTCCGGTGGCCCGATCCGAGCACTGTGCGACTTCTTTAAAATCCCACCCACCCATGTCATCGTCATCCACGACGAGCTAGACCTGGACTTCGGCACGGTGCGTCTCAAGCAAGGCGGTGGCGAAAACGGACACAACGGCCTGCGGTCCACTAGCCAAACACTTGGAACCAAGGATTACTACCGCATCCGCATCGGTATCGGCCGCCCGCCCGGACGACAAGATCCTGCTTCCTACGTGCTCAAACCATTCAGTGTGCAAGAGGCCGCTGATCTAGGAGCCATCTGCGCGGACGCGGCCGAGGGCGCCGAGTTGATCGTTACCCAGGGACTGGCCGCGGCACAGAATCGTATTCACAGCAAATAAGCGCAACATCGGGTAAAGGCACACACTTTTTTACTTAACCCCACAAAACCCGGGAAGCATTCCCCGGGTGTCGGTGATTTTTTAAGCTTCACACCTGCTATTTCACTGATTTCGGCCCAAGACCCGGGAAATGCTTCCCGGGTCTTAGCAAAAAGCTTCGGGGCCGTGGCCGTAGACCCAGGGGTGCAGTAACAACACAAAGCGCTCGGCCGGACACACTAACCCTAAAAGCCCGCCAGACGGAAGGGGATCCGTGTGGCGGGCTTAGTTACGTGCTGAATTTCCAGCTCCATCTGGCCAAAACTTACCCCTGTTTTGGTCAAACAGAACCAGAAATTCAACCGATATTAAACCTCAGTCAGCTCGAGGCGGTGTGGGCGAACCTTTGGTCGTGCGCCGGCGATTTCTTCGACGATACGGATGACCTGGTTGGAGTAGCCAAACTCGTTGTCGTACCAGACGTACAGCACGAGCTGCTTACCCTTGGCGATGGTGGCCAGGCCATCGACGATGCCGGCGTGGGTGGAGCCCACGAAGTCGGTGGAGACGACCTCTGGGGACTTGATGTAGTCGATCTGCTGACGCAGGACGGAGGTCAGGGATACCTGGCGGAGATAGTCGTTGACTTCGTCGACGGTGACATCGGACTTCATGTTCAGGTTGAGCACTGCCATGGAGACGTCTGGGGTCGGAACGCGGATGGCGTTACCGGTGAGCTTGCCTTCGAATTCTGGCAGAGCCTTGGATACGGCCTTGGCTGCACCGGTTTCGGTGAGGACCATGTTCAGGGTGGCTGCGCGACCACGGCGGGCGCCCTTGTGGAAGTTGTCGATCAGGTTCTGGTCATTGGTGAAGGAGTGGACAGTTTCCACGTGACCGAACTCGACGCCCCACTTGTCATTGACCACCTTAAGCACTGGGGTGATGGCGTTGGTGGTGCAGGATGCGGCAGACAGGACGCGATCCTCTGGAGTGATGTCCTTCTGGTTGATGCCGTACACGATGTTTTTAATGTCGCCCTTGCCTGGTGCGGTGAGCAGTACCTTGGCAACACCCTTGGACTTCAGGTGCTGCTCGAGGCCTTCGCGGTCGCGCCAGCGGCCGGTGTTGTCGACGACGATGGCGTCGTTGATGCCGTATTCGGTGTAGTCAACGGTGGCCGGGTCGGAGGAGTAAATAACCTGAATCGGTGCGCCGTTTGCCCAGATGATGTTCTTGTCGTGGTCGACGGTGATGGAGCCTTCAAAGGCGCCGTGGACAGAGTCGCGGCGCAGCAGGGAGGCGCGCTTGACCAGGTCTTGGTCGCCGTTCTTGCGGACGACGATCGCGCGGAGGCGTGGGCCGTTGTACATTGCCTGGCGGGCCAGCAAAATGCGGGCGAGCAGGCGACCGATGCGGCCGAAGCCGTAGAGCACAACGTCGGTTTGTGGGGTTTCGTCGGCATTACCGATGACGTCGGCAAGCTCACGCTCGAGGAATGCGCGCAGGTCACCACCTTCTGCTTCGAACTTGGTGGCCAGTGCGCCGAGGTCGATGGAAGCGGTGCCGAGGTTCATGTCCACGAGCTGCTCCAGGATTGGCAGGGTCTGGGACAGTGGCAGTTCCTGCTCGGTGATGCGGCGAGCGTAGCGGTGAGACTTGATGATGTCGATCTCGGTCGCGGTAACCAGCAGACGGCCGAAGATCGAGACGACAACGTTGTGCTCACGACGCAGCTTGCCGATCAGCGGGATCATCTTCTCGGCGAGCTCCACGCGCTCGTTCCAGTCAGCTTGAGAAATCGGGGTCTGCTCCGACATGTGGTCCTCCACGGGTGATGGTTTAGTTGACATACATATTCGAATTTACCGGGTTTTGCTTTGGTTGTCTGGCAACCCCTCAGTCAGGGCGGAAACGATTTCCGCTACGGATCCCATAAAAGCATGTTTTACCTGCGTACCTGCCCATGCAGCGACGTAATTTGTGTCCGAGGTAACGCTCCGAACGGGCTTCATTAAAGTGTTCACATGGGGGTAGATGGCGGGGGCATCGAGGTGGTCGCGCATGAATTGTGTTTCGATGCCACGCGCCCACCGGCCGGAGAATGCGCGCGTGAGGGCGGTTTTTCCGCCACGGGCGACCTGCTCGCGGTGGAGCTTTGCGGTGCCTGCTTCGTCAGCAAGCAGGAAGGCGGTGCCACACGCGGCAGCCACGGCGCCGGCGTCAAGTGCGGCCCGGACGGCGGTTGCGGTGGTCAGGCCGCCGGCAGCAAGCACGGGCTTATCGACGTCCACTGCCCCGAGCAACTCAAGCAGCGATCGCTGATCCGGTTCTTCAGCTACTGTGAGCGTCGAACGGTGTCCGCCGGCCTCAGGGCCTTGCAAAATCAGGGCATCGGCGCCTCGGGTTACCGCTTCCCTTGCGTCTTGCGGGTTTGTCACTGTCATCCATACTTCGATTCCGCGCTCGTGGAGCCGTTCTACTTCTGCCACGGTGAAGAGTCCAAAAGTGCAGCTGACCACGCTGGGGCGTAGTTCGCACACCACGTCCAGTTTCGCCGCAAACCCGTCGGTAGGGTCGGCTGCTGCGTAGTCCGGCACCTGTGCGTCATGCTCGGCAAACACCTGTGCAAGCGCGTCGGCGTAGCGGTCTACTGGGCTGAGGTCCGTCACTGGGGCCTGCGGATAAAACAGGTTTACCCCATAGCGATCGCAGGTCACAGCAGTCATCTTCTCTCGCAGCTTTTCCGGGGTGAGGTACCCGGCCGCGAGGAACCCGAATCCGCCTGCGGCGGCGATGGCGTCGACAAGCGCGGGCGTGGACGGTCCCCCAGCCATGGGAGCTGCAACGATGGGCACTGACAGTTGGGATAGGACAGTCATGCCAGCTATTCTTATACGTCATGAGCTCCATTGCCACCGAGGCGTCACGCCGCCGCACATTCGCCGTCATTGCCCACCCCGACGCTGGTAAGTCCACGCTGACGGAGGCGTTGGCGCTACACGCGCACGTCATTTCCGAGGCGGGCGCCGTGCACAGCAAGGCGGGCCGCAAGTCCACCGTTTCGGACTGGATGGACATGGAAAAAGAGCGTGGCATCTCCATCGGTTCCTCCGCGCTGCAGTTCGAATATGCGCCCGAGGGCCACGAGGGCGAACCATACATGATTAACCTGGTGGACACCCCGGGTCACGCGGACTTTTCCGAGGACACTTACCGCGTGCTCACCGCCGTCGACGCCGCAGTCATGCTTGTCGACGCCTCCAAAGGCCTGGAGCCCCAGACGCTGAAGCTGTTCAAGGTGTGTAAATCCCGTGGCCTGCCGATTGTGACCGTGATCAACAAGTGGGACCGCCCGGGCCGCTCCCCGCTCGAGCTCGTGGATGAGATCGTCAACGAGATCCAGCTGCAACCCACCCCGATGTACTGGCCCGTAGGTGAGGCCGGTGACTTCCGTGGCCTCGCGCGGATCACCGAAGACGGCGAAGTGGACGAGTACATTCACTTCCTGCGCACCGCAGGTGGTTCGACCATCGCGCCGGAAGAACACTACACCCCGGACGAGGCCGCCACGCGTGAGGGCGATGCCTGGGATACCTGCGTGGAAGAGGTCGAACTGATGACGATGGACGGCGCTGTCCATGACCAGGAACTCTTCGAATCCTGCACCACTTCCCCAACGATCTTTGCCTCCGCGATGCTGAACTTTGGCGTGCACCAGATCCTGGACACGCTGTGTGCCCTGGCTCCTTCTCCGCGGGGCCGAGAGTCCGATCCTGTCGCTATCGAAAAAGCGACCGGTACCTTTGATGCGGCCCGAGAGATCGACGACTCCTTCTCCGGCGTCGTATTCAAGGTGCAGGCCGGCATGGACAAGAACCACCGCGACTCCCTAGCCTTCATGCGCATCGTCTCCGGCGAATTCGACCGCGGCATGCAGGTCACCCACGCCCAGTCGGGTCGCTCTTTCTCCACCAAATACGCCCTCACCGTGTTCGGCCGCACCCGCTCCACCGTGGAGACCGCCTACCCTGGCGACATCGTCGGCCTGGTCAACGCCGGATCGCTTGCCCCTGGCGACACCATCTACGAGGGCAACAAAGTTCAATTCCCACCGATGCCACAGTTCGCGCCGGAGCACTTCCGCACCTTGCGCGCCAAGTCGCTGGGCAAGTACAAGCAGTTCCGTAAGGCTCTCGACCAGCTCGCCGCCGAAGGCGTGGTCCAGATCCTGCGCAACGACGCCCGTGGCGATGCCAACCCAGTCATGGCAGCCGTCGGCCCGATGCAGTTCGAAGTCATGCAGGCCCGCATGGAAAACGAATACAACGTCGAAACCGAAACCGACCCAATTCCGTACTCCGTCGCGCGTCGCACCGACGCCGAATCCGCCCCTGAGCTAGGCCGTCAGCGAGGCGTGGAAATCTTCACCCGCACCGACGGAGAGCTCATCGCCCTCTTCGGTGACAAATGGAAGCTCGCGTTCATCGAGAAGGAGCATCCGGAGCTCACCATGGAGCCATTGGTAGCTGATTAACCGCTGTCGAATTTCTGGTTCGGTTTGGCCACGACGGGGGTGTTTTCCTGCCAGATCGACCCAGAAATTCGACCTCCTAAGTTAAAGTATCTAGTTTTCACGAAGCTTCATTGATAGCATCACTGTATGCTTTTTTTCCTAACCTAAAGGGCTATTTTCGGCGGGGAGTGCCACAATGAAGCGTTCGACCTGGTTCGTTGGAGCGAGTGCAGCAATCGCACTAGTGGTGGTAGCAGGGTTTGTCGATGTCAGCCTGCGACAATCGCCTTTCGAAACCGCGATCTCGAGGTCCGATCACATCGTGCTGTCGGAGGTTTCCAAGAAGAAGATCGATAAGGCGTATGTCATCTGCCCATACGCTGAACAGGAATCCTTCACCAAGCTCGGCTTCCGCGAGAAGGACATCTACTCGATCCGCAACAACTCCCAGGCCTGGGAGACTCACTCCGGACTCGCGGTGAAGTACGAAGGCGGCGACACGGATGTTGTCTATTTTAATCCGACCGAAGTCGACGCGTGCCCAGGAAAACCAGCAGGTAACCCGCCGGAGGTCGATCCCAACGCGACCATCCGCGTCGATGAAGTAACCAAGAAATTCGCCAACCCAGACAGCGAAGCGACAGTGAAAGTGCTGCGCTATTAGGCAGGCCGAATTTCTGGCTCGATCTGACCAAAAATCACCTCCGCTGTGGCTAATCAGAACCACAAATTCGCCAGCAGCTAAAGATGCAGCAGACCCATAGCGACCAGGATCGCCGACACGAGATACCCGGCGATCGGGGTAAGCGTTTTGGTGTTGCTCCGCGCCCACTCAAATCCCCTGCCTGCAGGGCTGTTCGGGTAGGCACGAACGAAGCCCACGAGGATCGCGGTGATAAAGGGCAGGCTCAGCGCCAGGGTGGCGTAGAGAACCAACGCGGTGTAACGGAATCCGAGGCTGAAGCCACCTGCGCTGAGGTAGGCAAGACCTGCGAAGAAGGGGACTGAGGTGGCGGATTGGATGACGCCGAGGGTGAATCCCATCCCAGCGGTGCGCCAGGACGGCGTTTGCAGGGGCCGCATGATGCGATTCACCAGGGCGGTGTTATCGCCGCCGCGGAAGGTCATGACAGCCCCCAGCACGCCGACGGCAATCAGGATGGCACCAAACCACGGTGATTCCAGGGCGCCGCGGATTCCTTTGATCCGGTCGAAGACCACCAGGGTCGGCACTGACAGCAGGAACACGCCCAGCCAATCGCCACCGACGAGGAGCGCCGCGATGCGTCGATAAGGCGCGCGCGGGGGCAGTAGCACACCGATCGTCACGATCACGCCGATGAGTAGGACGTTGATCGAGTCCATCAGCGCGAAGCTGACCGCATGCCACATGAAGCCTCCTAGGTTTTACAAAAACACTAGCAGCAGCGGCGCGAAGCTCACGAGCAGCACGGTGACGAGGTAGATTGTGCCGAGCGGGTGCGCGAAGTTGAAGGACACGCCCACGCCATCGCGCTTATCGACGATCCGTGCCGGGTCATCCTTATTCACATAAAACATCCCGGCCTTGTAATAGCTGTCTGAGCGGAAGGACCTGCTGTATTCCCGGGGATAGCGGGCGCGGGCTTTATCCATGGCATGCATGATATAGGCGATGAGGCCGATGGTGCCACCGATACTCCCCACCAGCGTCAGCGTGACGGCAACCCCCATGAGCCCTGACCAGTCGGGAATCACCATCGCCAGCTGCGCCAGGCTCAGACCCGCAGCTAATGCAAACTCGAACCATCCCAACGCCGTGGCCGAAGCCGAAACCGCTGCCCCCGTTGCGGCCATGCCTCCGGGGCTGGTGTCAGTTCGGGCGTAGATCGGCACAACCAGAAACGGTGCCATGCATCCCAAGAGCAACAGCCACACCACCAGGTTAAGAATGCTCATGGCAAACACGGAGCCCACCGATTTGTCGGACCACGCATCGGGTTGCATGGATCCGTCAAAGTGCGTTGCGAAGGTCGCTGGGATGTCGGGCCAGCGCGTGGCGACATAGGCGACTGTGAGCAGGATGATCGCCAGGGCAAGCCAGTAGCCAAGGAGATTCACGGGCGGAACGGTGATGATGTTGTCGCCATCACCAGTGAGCGATCCGCTCAGGACTTCGCCTTCAATGCGATGTGGCTGGATGCGGCGTCGAGAAGCCAGCCAGCACCATCCTAAGACGGGGATCGCCACCAGCCCGATGGGCACGGCGAAAGCAGGAAGCGTCACAGTCAGCACAAAAACGAAAAGTGCAGCCAGGATGCAGCTGAAATTGAAGCGGCGAAACTCCGGAGCGCGGTCGAAGTCGAAGGGAACACGATATCCGAAGGCAGTTCCGTGGGGAGCAAGCCGGGTATAGAGCATCCCGGAACAACAAACGAGGGCGTTCGACAGAGCCAGCAGAATTGTCATCTCGCGTGCTCCTGTTCTAGTTGCGCAAGGCAGGACCGGATCTCTGCAGCGCTAAACCCCTGGTCGAGCAAAATCCCCAGCTGCTGCACAAGCAGGTCAATGCTGTTTACCGCGACGAAGGTGCCCTGGCGGCCACGCGTTACGACGATCCCCTGTTCCTGAAGCAGGTCGTAGGATTGTTTAACTGTCGCAGGGTTAATCCCAAAATCAGCAGCCACCGAGCGGACAGAGCCTAACTTCGAGCCACGTTTCAGGCGCCCCGCGGTGATCTCGCACACTATCGAATCGCGAAGCTGCAGGTAAAGGGGCGCAGGATTCTCAGTATTGAGTGAAACCATCCCACATCCTTTCTGTATCAGATTATATGATACAGAAGTTAGTGTTAGATTTCTTGGGGTAAGTAGTCAATCGAATGGACACCACGTGCTGACGCATCGCGAGAAAAAGAAAGCTGCCACCAAAACAGCCCTAGCCACCGCTGCCGCAGAGATCGCACTCTCAGAAGGCATCGCCGCAGCTACCGTTGCGAAAATCTGCCAAACGGCTCATGTTTCGGTCCGCACCTTTCACAATTACTTCTCTTCCCGGGACGAGGCCCTGCACTTCTTCAGCACCGAAGCGATCGATGAGTTCTGCCAGATCATTGTAACCACTTCCCCGGGCGCTGACCTCCTCGCCACTATTGAGCAGGTCACGCTGCAGGTACTCCACCAGGATGCGCAAAGGTCCCAGAGCTTGCGAGGAATCATCGCCCTCACCGGACCAAACTTCTCCCCCACTGGAATTGACCTCAACCGGCTGAGTGCGAGCGTCGTCAGCAGCTACCACAGGTTGCACCCGGAGCTAACCACAAACACAATCGAGTGGGTGGTCATTGTCACCGCCCAAGCACTGGCGGGTAGCCTCGTCCGCTTCTTCCATGGCAGTGCCAATGACACAATTGGGCGCACCCCGGAAGAGTGTGTGACCAACTGCATGAGGGTGCTCCGCCACGGTTTCCAGCTACCAGAAAGCAAATCATGAATTTTCACGCCCCCACCACCGTTTCCGAGGTCGCTGCCGACGGACTCGTACGGCAACGCTGGGTCGATTCCCTGATTCCGCAGCTCATCGGCCCAGTGGTCGCCACCGAGGTGTCCCATACCTCCGACCACGATGCTGAGGTGCGTTTCGGGCGTCAGCACGGCCCGGACCTCACATTCCCTGCTACCCGCGTCGCGAATGTGACTGAGGATGGGTGGCAGTGGGCGTCGTTAAGCATGCAGGAAGCCGCCGAGCGGTTCAACCTGCCTGAGCTGTGGGGCAGCGTCGGCGAAGAACACCCTGACTTTATCGGTGCTGCCCGCACGCTCCACGGCGGCATGCCGATCCTGCGCGCCACCATGCCAGGCGGCGACACCGCCATCCTCGCCGTATGGCTCACCCTGCCGCCCCACGGCCCAGAGACACCACTGCTCACCGCAGCTGGGCTGAGCGGCCGCCCCGTCGACGCCTACCTCGCCACCAACCCCACCGAAGCTATCCTGCGTGACGGCGCCCTCTACGACCTGCCCGGCAACATGCTTCTCGACGACATCCGCGCCGACGCCTGGCACCTCTCCGCCGAGCACCAGCTGCTTTACGACGCCCTTGTCCCCCACCCCGGCACGTACCTCGACCTAGCCACCGGGTGTGCTCATCTGACCACCACCCGCGGGCCGCTGTCCGCTAACGCAACCGTTGTCGCCACCGTCACCGACGACCAATGGACCTGGAGCTGGGCAGACCCCCACCTCGTCCGCACCCCACACGCTCATGCAGGGCAGCAACTCCTCGAGTTTGGGCAGCACCAGCTCCTCCCTGCCCTGTGCACCCCCACCCTCCCCGTGAAGTGCGCACAGCAGTGGAACCTGGACATCGTGGTCAAGCCCATCTTGCGCAGCTGGACCCACGCCTTCATCCCCATCACAGCCGACACCTACGCGGTGACGCTGCTGAGCCACCCCGAGCTGCAACTGCCACCGCTCACCCCAGAGGTGCGCGCTGCCGTCCTCGCACAAAACGTGCCCGCCCCGCTATCTGCGGAACGAGCACAACAGTTCTACGACGCCGCCAGGAGCTAGCTGCTGTAGCTAGCTCCCATGGCTAGCTCAGCACCGAACGGAACTGGATCGGATCCACATCGCTCGGTTTATCCGGAACGAACGTCGGATTCCGATCTTTATCCACGAGCACAGCACGCACACCTTCCACAAAGTTTGGCTGGCGGCGCAGCACGGAACCGATCGCATACTCATTGTGCAGGCCCTTTTCTACTGAGTCTGCTTCTTCGTTCGCGGTGTACAGCTCCACGGTAGCGACCATAGAGGCCGGGTTACCTGCACTCAGCAGATCCCATACCAGGTCCACGAACTCCTTATCCGCCTTACCCAAAGCTTCTTCAATGTCAGCCCACGTATCGTGGCCAAAGCACTCTTCGATCACCGCGAGATTGGCCTTGAGGAAGGACTCCTCTTCCAGATCAGCGGCATACTTTTCTAGTGCCTCGTCCAGCGACTCCGCGATCAGCATTTCAGTGAACTGCTGCATGTCCTCGTGCGGCACATAATGCGTCGCCAGACCCGTGTACAGCATGTCCGCGGCTGTAAGGCGGTAGCCGGTCACACCGGCAAACTTCGCGACCTCCGGCAGCGGACGCCCCTCCTGGCTCTCCACATGGGTGCTCATCCACGAAACTCCCACGTCAGGGACAAAGCCAATGGCCACTTCCGGCATCGCAGCGAACGCCTTCTCAGAAATCACGCGGTGGCTGCCGTGAGCACTCACTCCCAAACCACCGCCCATCACCACACCATCGATAATCGCGACATACGGCTTAGGAAAGTTCGCGATCATCGCGTTCATGGTGTACTCAGCCTGCAGGAACTGATCCCCGAATTCGTGATTGCCTTCCACCGCCTTTTCCCGCACCACTTTGATGTCGCCGCCCGCGCAGAACCCTTTCTCCGAGTTCGAAGTGATGATGACGCGATGCACCTCCGGGTCATCGCGCCACTCCTCCAGCTGCTCAGTGATAATGCGGACCATCTCTGGATCCAGCGCATTCAAGGCCTTCGGACGATTAAGGGTCAAGACGCCGGTTGAGGCGCGGGTTTCAGTCAAAACTTCAGGTGTAGTCATACCCACGAGTGTGCCAGATTTTCGTGGTTCGAGTATCGGAAATCAACGTGTTTATTGCTGCTTCAACTTGCTGGCTGCGAACCAGCGACTACCCGATAGGGATTTGTTGTGCGTGGCAAATCCCTTCCCCTTCCTGACGCAAAAACCGAGGAGAATAGCTGGCCAAGGCGTAGGGATTAGGATCCGGAAAACAAATGGCTATCAGCACTCGCAGGTATGAAAAAGCGCGGAAGGCGTACCCCTCCGCCTTCCGCGCTCTATCAGGACTTATTTGGACTTCTTCTTGTCCTTCTTAGCCACTTTCTTTACTTCCAGTTTTTCAGCGACATCGGGGACGTAGCGGAAATCGGAACGTGGCGGGCGCACGTAGTCATTGACGGACGCTGGGCGCTCTGGGATCTCCGGCATCGGGCGCTCGATCTTCTCGTAAGGGATGGTCGAGAGCAGGTGGCTGATGACGTTGATGCGGGAGCGCTTTTTGTCTTCGGATTCCACGGTGTACCACGGCGCGGACGGGATGTCGGTGTGAATGAACATCTCGTCCTTGGCGCGGGAGTATTCCTCCCACTTGGTGATGGACTGCAGGTCCATGGGGGAAAGCTTCCAGCGACGCAGCGGATCATTGCGGCGGGACTTGAAGCGCTTGACCTGCTCTTCATCGGAGACGGAGAACCAGTACTTGCGCAGTAGGATGCCGTCTTCCACCAGGAGACGCTCGAAGATCGGCGCTTGGTGGAGGAAGCGACGGTATTCCTGGGAGGTGCAGAATCCCATGACGCGTTCGACGCCACCGCGGTTGTACCAGGAGCGGTCGAAGATAACGATTTCGCCCTTGGTTGGCAGCTTTTCCACATAGCGCTGGAAGTACCACTGGCCCTGTTCACGGGAGTTCGGTGCCGGCAGCGCTTCGATGCGGCAGGTGCGCGGGTTCAGGTACTGGGTGATGCGCTTGATAGCGGACCCCTTACCTGCGGCGTCGCGGCCTTCCATGATGATGACCACGCGGGCGCCGGTCTCGACGACCCATTGCTGCATATCGACGAGTTCAGCCTGGAGCCGCTTGAGCTCGGCTTCGTAGGCTTCTTTGGATAGCTTTGGTAGTTTGTTCTTTCCCATATCTATCAGCCTACTTCCCCAGTTGCTTTAACCCTTAATTATCCTTCTACTTTGAATTCCGCCATCTCGTCCCATTCAGTCTTGCCTGGGATGAGGGTGTTGATGATGGTTGGGGTTTCCACCAGCAGCTTCGGCATATCGACGCACGCCTGCTTGAAGTGCTCAGAAGAAACGTGCGCCTCGGCGGCATCATCCTTGAAGCCTTCGACGAGGATGAACACGTCTGGCTCGTCAGTGGATTTGTACCACTCGAAGAACAGGCAGCCGTCCTCAGCGCGGGTTGCGTTGGTGAAGGCGGCGACTTCCTCACGGAACGTGTCGACGAACTCGGGGCGGACTTTGTATTTGACGTTGATGAGAATCATGGGAACCAGCCTAGTAAACTACCAACGCCTCGCGCAGGGGCTCCAGGTCACCCTCATATCCCGTGATAGCAGCGAGCCCATCGAGCACTTCCGAACCGTAGTTGTGGCCGTAGTAGGTGGGCACGCTCACCGAGTTCGCCATGTCCAAGGTCACCTGCCAGAACGTCACCACTGGCTGCCAGCTCATGCTAGGGTGCCGGCCAATCCCCGGCGATTCCCGCAACCAGTCGGGCTGCTCAAACAGCAGATTTGGCGACCACCAGACGATCGGATCCGTGGCGTGCTGGATATAGAGGATACGCGGGCGATTCCAGGGGGCGGCGTCGTGAAGCATGCGCCCAATCTGCTGCGAGTTTTCCGCAAACCGCACCGTGGTACCGCCGCCATACTCCGGCGCGACTTCGCGGGTGCCGGGGTCGCGGCGCAGGCTTATCGACGCCCACAGCTCATTCGAGTTCGGCGGCCCTACCCACAACACGCCATCGAGCTGGCGGGTGATATCGCGCACCCCGTCGAAAGCTCCCTCCCCTTGGGTGGTTCCCAGCGATTCACCGAAGAGGTACAGCTCGGGGCGCTGCTCTGCTGGCAGGCTATCGCGCCAAGCAACAATCGCAGAGACCAGCGCCTTGCCGGATTCATGGACTTGAGTTTTGGAGGAAATGAACTGCACCGGGGATGGCAGGTTTGAATATTGCATGGCCACTACAGCGGTATCTCCGCCATACAGCAGCTCGAAGGATTGCGCGGCCGTCGGATTTACCCAGCCGGTACCCGTGGTCCCCGCGATCAAAACGGCTTTCCGTTCGTGCGCGTGGGTCCGGCGCAGGTCAGCAAGCAGCCGGGTTGTCTGCTCCGAGGGATCCTCAGCTCCGCGCAACCCCGCATACATCCGAATTGGTTCCTTGGCAGGCTGACCGGTCACCCGCTCAATGTCGGCCTTGCTGGGCCCCATCGTGACAAAGCGAGAGCCCTGCGCGCCCAGGTCATCCCACCTATTGAAGGAATATTCGGAGCCGGACTTCAACGGGTCACTTGGGCGTTGTGCATCAGGGTCAGGAGAAGCATTCGTCACCGCAGCTCCCGACTCAAACACCCGAATGACGGTCCCGGGAATCACCGAGTCCACCAGCCACAGCCCGAGACTCAGGGCAACGAAACCGGCAATGATGGAATGGGCAGCTGCGGTCCAGTGGTCCGGGGCGATACGGGCTACAAAGCGCCCCAACTGCAACAACGCGTGGACAATGAGCAAGACGAGCGCCCACAGTCCTAACCCAATGGGAACGATTCCGAGGGCTTTCCACCCCAACTGCTGGGGCATGCCCATATATTCGTGTAGTTCACGTTGCCAGCGAATCGCTGACACAGAGATGTAGCTCGCCCACACCAAAACTAGGGCGAGCAGGACCAGTTCCAACCGAACCCTAGCTTTTTCAGAAAGAGCTGCCCATTCTTTGAATGCCGCCCATTCCTCCTCTAGGGCGAATGCTTTGAGGAATTTATGGCCGAACACCGCAGCTACTTCCCTACCCCAGTTCCGCCAGTTCCAGCGCAAAAACACCCCGAGCCCGTAGCCCGATGCAGCTGAAAAACCGCTGGCCACTGCTTGGAACAGCCAGCTTCGTGGCAGCAGCGATGGGGTCGCAGCCACGGCGAACATGATGCCACCGAGGATCAAACCCCAGGAGTTGAGGCGTCCAGGTTTGAAAAAACCACCCATGGCTCCCCAGTGTAATCCGGCTGCAACTTCAGCAAATTGGAACAGGTGTTCTCTTTTCCCGCAGTTATGTCCGGCAGCCCAGCTAACGTTCACTTTATTCACAGCATTAGCAGTTCCACTGCACAGATTTCTAAGGAGCTTTCCATGACTTACCCATCCCCTCAGCAGCAACCGGTTCGCAAGAAGGCCGGCTGCCTCACCTGGGGAGCAATCGTGGCTGGAGTCGTCATTTTTGTTGGTTCTTGCTCCGCGCTGATGAGCAGTACCAATGACTTTTCGAGCACGGCGCCTGCTTCACATTCGGTCGCGTCTCAGCCAGCGCCACTACTGCTTGAGGCATCGGACATGCCACAGGTCACCAAGGAACAAAAATCCGCGCTGCGCAAAGCCGAAACCTATTCAACGATGATGCACATGTCCAAGCAGGGAATCTATGACCAGCTCACCAGCCAGTACGGTGAAAAGTTCTCACCGGAAGCCGCCCAGTATGCGATAGAGAACCTACAGGCCGACTACTACAGCAACGCGTTGGAGAAAGCGAAGTCCTATCAAGACAGGATGGCCATGTCACCGGACGCGATCTATGACCAGCTGGTCTCCGAGTACGGTGAGCAATTCACGCCCGAGGAGGCCCAATACGCGGTGGACAACTTGGAGCCTTAGCCGGCTATTCCAGCTCTTCGCCGAGCTCCATCCACTGCATTTCCAGCTCCTCCAGCTGGGAGTTCAACTCTGTGAACTCAGTGTTGAGGTTGGTCAGAGCTTCGGTATCCACGGCTTCCGCAGCTGCTGCCATCTTGTCATTTACGGTGGCTACGGACGCACGAAGTTTATCCATCTTGCGTTCCAGGGTGTTCATCTCTTTGACGATGCGCCGGTGCGTCGCCGCGTCTACCTTGGGTTCTTCGCGAACCGTATCAGTCTTCTCCCCCAGGTCAATCACCCCGCCTTGGGATGCTGCCAGGGCGGATCGGCGCGATAGGTACTCTTCGATGCCACCGGGCAGGTTGGTGAGTTTCCCGTCGCCAAACAACGCCCAGGTGGAATCACAAATACGCTCGATCAGGTAACGATCGTGAGAAATGACCACCAGGGTGCCGGGCCAGGAGTCCAGCAGGGACTCCAGCTCTTGCAGCGTATCGATGTCCAGGTCATTGGTGGGCTCGTCCAGCAGCAGCACATTCGGCTCAGCCATAAGCACGCGGGTGAGCTGCAGGCGGCGGCGCTCGCCACCGGAGAGGTCTCCCACTGGGGTGCGCTGGCGCTTCGCGGAGAACCCGAGTCGTTCTGCCAGCTGGGAGGCAGACAGTTCCTTCTTGCCGAATTGCACGTACGTCGCTACCTGCTCGACGGCGTCGAGCAGCCGCAGGGATGGATCCAAGTCATCGAGTTCCTGACGTAGCCACCCCAGTGCGACGGTCTTGCCCTCAATGCGACGTCCGGTGGTGAGCGGGTGCTCGCCCGCCAGCGTGCGCAGCAGGGTGGTTTTGCCGGACCCGTTGACGCCGACGAGGCCGATGCGTTCGCCCGGCGCGAGTCGCCACGTAAGGTCTTCCACCAGCACGCGGCCGTCCAGGGTGGATACTGTAGCGTCCTCTAGCTCGATGACGACCTTGCCCTGGCGTTTCTTGGAAAAGGCCATCAGCTCAACGCTGTCACGTGGGGCCGGCACGTCTGCGATGAGAGCTTCGGCTGCTTCGATGCGGTAGCGCGGTTTGGAGGTGCGGGCGGGTGCGCCGCGGCGCAGCCACGCCAGTTCCTTGCGGGCCAGGTTTTGGCGACGCTGCTCGATGGCGTCGGCTTGACGAGCGCGTTCGGCGCGGGCGAAGGTCCAATCGTTGTAGCCACCTTCGTAGGTGTCGACAACGCCGTCGTGGACTTCCCACGTGCGAGTGGCGACAGTGTCAAGGAACCAGCGGTCGTGGGTAACCACCACGATGGCCATCTTGGTCTTGAGCAAGTAGGAGGCGAGCCATTGGACGCCTTCCACGTCGAGGTGGTTGGTGGGCTCGTCGAGCACGATCAGGTCAAGATCCTGCACCAGCGCAGCCGCCAGATTCGTGCGACGGCGCTCCCCACCCGAGAGCTCCCCTACCGGCGTATCGAGCCCCAGGTCAGCAATCCCCAGGCCACCCAGCACCTCACGCACCTTCGGGTTCGACGCCCACTCGAAGGTCTGCAGACCGAGGGGCTGCAGGACCACCTGCCCTACCGTCGCTGCCGGGTCGAGCTCTGCACGCTGCGTAACGACGGCCATCCTCAGTTGCGAATTGTGCGACACGCGCCCCTCATCCGGCGGTTCAATCCCGGTGAGGACTTCTAGCAGTGTCGTTTTGCCGCCACCGTTGAGGCCCACAACGCCGATGCGGTCCCCGGTCTGGATCCCGAGCGAGACGCCATCGAGGAGGGTTTTCAGTCCGAAGGACTTGGTGACATTTTCAAGATTGATCAGGTTTGCCATGGTAAGAGGTCATTCTAGTCCACGTGTGCGCCGGCAGCGGGCCCCTGGGCCACTGTGGTCGCGGTGGCCACCCCAGCATCCAGCACATAGTCCGCTACTTCGGCGGCGTGTTCCGCTGACTCGCACAAGAAAGCCACAGTGGGCCCAGAGCCTGACACGATTCCGCGCAGAGCTCCGGCCTGTTCACCTGAGTGAATAGTTTTGCGTAGCGCAGGCATGAGTGACAGCGCCGGCGCCTGCAGATCGTTAGCCAGGTGGGGTGCTACCTGCTTTGGGTCGCCCGTGAGCAGTGCCGCGGCCAACTCATTACTGCCAGTAGCGCGGGGCATGTCGGGTTTCGCATCCCGCATGGCGTCCAGGGTGTGAAACACCTTCGGCGTCGATAAGCCAGCGCTATTGAAGGCAAGCGCCCAATGGTAGCTACCCCGTGAGAGCACCGGCACCAGGTTCTCCCCACGGCCCGTCCCTAGCATTGTGCCGCCGAGCAGGGTGAACGGAACGTCGGAGCCGAGCTGTGCAGCAATGTC